>NZ_JAMXXN010000012.1 GCF_024129435.1 Acinetobacter lwoffii
AGTTGTGGTGAATGGATAAATTACGCAGAATAACTTTCAACTTTTGCCAGTGTTGATCTGTCAGCATGGTACGAGGCATAGCGAATAGTAACATTGGGTTTGGCGATTTGATTTTACTACTTTGCTATTTTTTTAAGCTAAAAGTGTCAACACACCCTAAATAAAACGAATCATTATAAAAATTTAAAGCCTTGAGGTAAGATAAAACCAGTATACGTTTTATGTAATTCGCCATAGATGCGAATAAACAGATAAGGAAGTAAGCATGCAACAAGAAGTCATCATTGTCGGTGGTGGTATGGTCGGCTTAAGCCTCGCATTGATGTTGGCGAAAATCAATATTGCAGTCAAACTGTTGGAAGCCATTAAATACCCAAATTATGATGATGAAAATCTTGCGCCATATCATTCCAGTTTTGATGCACGTAACAGTGCCTTGTCACGCCGTAGCGTGCAGATCTATCAGGAGCTTGGACTTTGGAATGCCTTGCAAGAACATGCTACCCCAATTCTGGAAGTGAATATTACCGAACAGGGCAGTTTTGGTAAGGCTCGACTGAAAGCCGAACAGGAAAAAGTCGAAAGCTTTGGTCAGGTCATTGAAAATGCCTGGCTCGGTCGTGTACTGCTGACCCAAGTCAAAAAAGAGCCATTGATTGAACTGATTGATGGTGTTCAAGTGACATCCCTTATCCAAGATACAGACTTTGCTTATATCGAAGCTCAGCGTGGTGAATCGTCACTAAAATTACAGTCCAAACTGGTTATTGCCGCCGATGGGCGGGATTCTTTCTGCCGTAAAGCCTTGGGTATTGGTGCGTCAGAACATGATTATGATCAGGTTGCGATTGTGACCACAGTACAAACTTCAAAGCCACATGCTCATGTGGGCTTTGAGCGTTTCAGCCATTTAGGGCCTTTGGCACTTTTACCACTACCGGGTGAGTATCGTCGTTCAGTGGTCTGGCCAGTGAAAAAAGGTACTGAAGGAGAATGGTTGGGGGATGAAAATGACCAGCATTTTCTGGATGCCTTACAGGAAACGTATGGTGATCGTGCCGGAAAATTCCAGAAAACCGGAAAACGGTTCAGTTTTCCATTGTCTCAAGTGTTAGCCGAAAAACAGGCTGTTGGCCGTGTCGTATTGATGGGCAATGCTGCCCATACGATTCATCCGGTCGCTGGTCAGGGTTTTAACCTGTGTATGCGTGATGCGCATGTATTGGTGCGTTACCTGAAAGAACAGCAGGTACAAGGCGCAGACTTGGGCGATGCTGGAATATTACAAGACTATGAAAAATCTCGTCTCAGTGACCAGCAGCGTGTGATCAAGTTCTGTGATTCAGTGGTACGTGGCTTTAGTAACCAGAATCCATTTTTAAAGCTGATGCGTAATACAGGTTTAATCGCTTTTGATACGATTCCAGGCATCAAGCCACTGGTTGCAAATTATGCCATGGGGTTAAAAGCATGAGCTTAAATCAAACTAACGAAATATTAGACGTCGTCATTATTGGCGGTGGATTGGTGGGTGGGCTTACAGCGCTTCTGTTAGCCCAAGGTGGCATGCAGCCTACAGTTCTGGATGCAGCGCCAATTCTGGATGCAGATAAAACCTTAAAGGTGGCCAATCCGCGTGTCCTGGCTCTCAGTCAGGCAACCATTCACTTGTTAAAGACGGTGGGGGTCTGGGAAAACCTGGCACGGCAGCAGCCTTATACCGGCATGCAGGTCTGGAATAAAAATGGCTATGGCGAAATCAATTTCGGCCAGCCTTCAGAAAAAACACCCTCGCTAGAACAGGCTTTAGGTTCGATGGTGGAACCCAGCATTCTGAATCTGGCCATTCAGCAAAAGATGCTTGAAGATGTTCAAGATTATAGAACACAGGTCAAAGTCAGCCGCGTTGAACGTGGCGTCGGTGTGTGGATTATTCATCTGGCCGATGGTACTCAGCTTAAAACCAAGCTGGTGATCGGCGCCGACGGTGCCAATTCCTTTGTTCGTGAGCAAGCGTTCATCGATATTGATGTACTGGACTATAAACAGGCAGGCATCAGTTGTGCCATTAAAACTGCACAGCCTCATCAGCATATGGCACGTCAGATTTTTCTTGAAACCGGTCCATTGGCTTTTTTACCTATGGCCAGCCTTAATCAGGAAGAGCAGGGACACTGGCAATCGATTGTCTGGACTTTGCCAGAGGATTATGCCGAAGAATATGCTGCACTTTCAGATGCTGAATTTACTCAACTCTTGACCCGTGAAAGCCAGCATATGCTGGGTGAGGTATTGCAGGTGACAGCACGTGCCACTTTCCCCTTAAAAGCCCGCGCTGCCCAACAATATGTTCAAGAGGGTTTAGCCCTGATTGGAGATGCCGCACATGTGATTCATCCGCTGGCAGGTCAAGGCGTGAATATTGGCTGTTTAGATGCTGCGGTACTTTGTGATGTATTGTTACATGACCAAGCGCGTGGCGTATGGGCACATGAGCAGACCTTAAAACGCTATGAGCATCGCCGTAAAGGCCAGAACGATGCCATGATGCACAGCATGTCTGCGATTGGCTGGATGGAAACCACTTTATTCTTCCCGATGGTTTGGGCACGTAATTTCGGCCTGAAACAGGTAGAAAATCAGCCCATGTTGAAAGATGCATTTATGGCGCAGGCCAATGGTCTGAGTTTACTTAAAGACACACGCTACGCAGCTTAGGACAGAAATGTAAATTTTTTAAACAAACACCAATAAAGAGTAACGATTTTGTTTAAAAAAGATACGATTTTTTGATGTTTGGTACTAGGCGAAGCCCAAAGAGATTGCTAAATTTCACTTAATTCGACACCTGGCTTGGAATACCAAGCAAGCGCCATTTTTGGGGAGATGCAAATGACAGACATGAATGATTATGATGACGACGTTGAAGATTCAATCGTTGACGATGATGAAGCAAAAGCAGCTGAAAAAGGCGCAGCAGATAGCACAGAGGTCGTGAATGATACCGATCTTGCAGAAGCTGAAACCTTAACCGTCACTGCAAAGTTAAAGAAACGTCAGGCACTTGAAGACGAAATTGCGGCTTTCCTTGCCAATGGTGGTCGTATTGTTGAAGTCCCGGCAGATGAATCAGTAGCCAAAGAATAAGTTATTGATTAACTTGCCTCTTATAAAAAACACCACATCAATTGTGGTGTTTTTTTTGTAAACCAAAATGAGATAGAAATATCTAGAGCAATTAGTCGTTTGCTGAAGTCAGTTCTAAAGCACGTTGATAAGCGATTTTCTTTTTGATACCTGTTAAATCTGCAGCCAGTTGTGAAGCAGCTTTGACCGAAAGGTCCTGTAATAGGCGATTCAATAATTTATCCAGCTTTTCCTGATCCAGATCTTTTTCTTCGGTGGCACCGCCAATCACCAAAACAATTTCGCCTTTTTCCTGATTGTGATCATTGACAATGAATTCGACCAGCTCACCCAAGGTCATTTTCTTGATAGTTTCAAAAGTCTTGGTAATTTCACGCGCAAAACCGACCGGGCGATCTGCACCGAATACGCTGGCCATATCTTTAACGCAATCTAGAATCCGGTGCGGTGCTTCATAGAAAATCAGGGTCTGGGTTTCATCTTTCAGTTTTTCCAGATTCTGCAGGCGCTGACTTTGTCTGGATGGCAGAAAACCTTCAAAACTGAAACGGTCACTTGGCAAGCCAACTGCACTTAAGGCGGCAATCGCAGCACAAGCACCAGGTACAGGAATCACGCGAATATTATGAGCTTGTGCAGCACGGACAAATTTAAAACCAGGGTCGCTGATCAGGGGCGTACCAGCATCACTGATCAGGGCCATATCTTCGCCATTCAGCAGGCGCTGGATCAGCTGATCAATCTTGTTGCTTTCATTATGCTCATGGCAAGCGGTCAGAGGTGTTTGAATATTAAAGTGTTTAAGCAATTGTGCTGAAGTTCGTGTATCCTCGGCAGCAATAAGACTCACCGACTTTAACACCTGAAGTGCACGATAACTAATATCATCTAAGTGCCCGATTGGAGTCGCAACAACAAATAACTGAGCACTCATAGGTTTCTCCATGTGGAATAAATTGAATAATAAAAAATGGAAGATTAAAAATAAAATATTGGGCTTGTGTTTAGTCAGCTACATCAGCAGCGTACAAGCAGAAGTGCTGATCATTCTACCCGAATCCGGGCCTTTGGCGCGAGCTGCATCGAGTATCAAACAGGGTTTTCTCAGTGCTTATGCTACTTCCGGGCAGAAAGTTCCATTAAAATGGGTCAATTCCAATCAGAAAAATATCTCCCAGCTACTGAAACAGCATGTCAATAAAAAGACCAAAATGGTGGTGGGTCCATTGGCACGTAGCGATGTGGAACAACTACTCAAGAGCAAACCTAAAGTACGTACCATCAGCCTGAATGATGTAGCAGGGTCATCACCCCAAGTCTGGCAATTCAGCCTGTCCAAAAAAGAAGATGCCGCTGCCTTAAAAACCTTATTGCACAAAGATGGAATTCAACAGCTGCTGATTTTACGCCAGCCGGGCAGTGAAGCCGAGTATGAGCTGTTGCTGATGTTATTGTTCAGTCAAAGTGATCTGAAATTCAAGATCGTGAACAAGACGCCCATTTTTTTAATGCCAAAACAAGGGCTGTTATACCTCGGCAATGCAGAAGGGCTGGCTGCCATACCTGAATTAAGCCATAAACGGATGTATACCGTGGCCAATGCGATTAGCGAACAGCATAAACCGCCACGAGGAATCAAGTTCTGTGATGTACCTGTGCTTTATCTGGCTGACTGGCCGGATGTTCTACAGGCCTATGCCAAAGAGCCGGTGGATATGTCCTATCAGCGCCTGATTGCCTTCGGTGGCGATGCCTGGCAGATTACCCAGCAGTACCTGTCACAACCGCATTTGCAGCATATTGAATTTCAGGGTAGAACTGGCCGGATTGAAATCACGGACCACAGTATTCAGCGTAGTCCACAATGTTTTCAGTATAGTGGCACAGGCGTCAAGCTACTATGAGCGAAAGAGGAATGCTACGACAGCAATTAGGTGCATGGGCGGAGCAGCAAGCGGCCCAATTGATGCAAAATCATGGATTTCAGTTCCTGGCAGCCAATTATCACAGTCGCTATGGCGAGCTGGATCTGATTCTGGTGCGTGATCAGGAACTGGTCTTTGTGGAAGTCAAAGCACGTGCGCAAACCCGATATGCGCAAGCGATCGAGTCGATTTCCAGAGCAAAACAGGTAAAGATGCTCAAGACGGCAATGTGCTTTATTCAGAAAAATCCACAATTTGCACACTATTACTATCGTTTTGACGTGATTTGTTTTGATTTTAAACAGCAATTTGCAAAAACCATACAGCATGACTTTTCGCAATACCCTTATGATCTGGAATGGATTGAAAATGCTTTTACTTTTGATCAAGAGTTTATTAACCTTTGAACAAAATAAGGTCTAAAGATGCTTATATTTGCTTCAAGATCATTGTAAAGTTCAAGCAGAATTGACATGATCTGAGCTTGAAAACAGATTATTAGATTGAAAAAGACGTAATAAAATGAAGGAGTCTTGCTGAGTGGTTAAGCGTATTGCAATAACAATGCTGTGTGTCGCAAGTTTATCAGGTTGTGCAAGTTTTATTTCCAGCGGCACAGGTACGGCTCCTGTCGGAACTGAAAGTGGGGCGCGTACCTTGGGGCAGGTATTTATTGATTCCTCAATTGTCCGTACTGCAAAAATTAATCTTTATAAATTGGATTCGCGCTTTAAGCAGGCCCGGGTCAATATTGAAAGTTTCCATGGTAATGTTTTGTTGACTGGTCAAGTGCCAGATGCTCATTTAAAGCAATTGGCTGAAGACAATGTCAAATCCATGAGTGATGTCAAAGCGGTACATAATTTTATTACTGTAGGCAATCAGATCAGCTATAGCACCATCATGCAGGATACTGCAGTAACTGCAAATACTCGTGGCTTGATCATGAAAGCGACTGTGGTGGCGGATAGTAAAGTGCATGTGCATACTGAAGATGGCGTATTGTATGTGATGGGGCGTTTAAATGGTGCCGAGATTGCTGACCTGAATCAGGTGCTACAACAGGTGGGTAATGTCACCAAAATTGTGACCTTGATTGATAATGTTGAGCAATATTCAAGCCTGGCTAACCAAAACTTTGCCGCACCGGCATATGCGCAGCCGGGTATTGAACAGACGCCGGTTGCCATTGATCCTGATACGGTTGAACCGACCTATGAACCATAAGGTCGGCCAGTTTAAAACCCAACTCTCACAGCGTATTTTGCAGTTTCAACAGCACTATCAAGATTTCCGGTTATACGATTTTGGCAGTTATGCTTTAAATCGTTTAACCCCGAAACAGGGCTACACGGTCGAAACACAATTGGCCTATGGTCTGAAATCCCGGCAACGCTTTGACCTGTTTCGAAGTCAGCAGCCTTTGCCTCATCGTCCCCTGATTGTGTTTGTACATGGCGGTGCCTGGTTGCATGGCGATAAAAAGGATTATCAGTTTATTGGTGAGGCTTTTGCCAAAGAAGGTTATGACGTGGTGCTGATGAATTATCATTTGGCGCCACAACATATTTTCCCGACCTATATTCATGATCTGCATCTGTTGCTAAATCATTTGCAGCAGACAGCTGGACAGTTGCAGATCTGTGCAGAAAATCTGGTCTTGATGGGACATTCTGCCGGGGCCTTTAATGTGATGTCTGCCTTATATCATCCGCAATCTGCCAGTATTGATCACAGTCAAATCCGGGCGATTATTGGTCTGGCAGGACCTTATCATTTTGATTATAAAAATGATCCCATCTGTGCCGATGCATTTGATCAGGCGGTGCCTTATCAGCAGGTCATGCCTTATTATTTTGTTAGAAATAGCTCAACCCGGCATTATCTGTTTATTGCCGAAAAAGACAAGATTGTTGGGCATTTCAATAGCCAGGATTTGGACCGCGTACTGAAAGAGAAGGGTAATCATAGCCATTTGATTCACATTCCGAAACTTGGCCATATTACGATCGTGGGTTCGCTCTCCAGTTTGTTTAGCCGCTTTTTCCAGACCAAGTCTCAGGTGCTCTGGGCGCTCGAGGATGCATTTAAATCCTGAGACTGATATTTGGTTTAACCAAGCACTAGATAAAAAAGAATCCAGTGGATGATCTCCCCTGGATTCTTTTTTTGAGCCGTTGGGCTAAATCTTTCAAATACAGATTTACAGCCAGGTCTTGGTGTCGTCTGCGACGGGCGTACCTTGAGTCACATGCATGATCATGGCATGGGCAATACTGCCTTTAAACGGAATTTCAGGCAGCTGATCGAATTTAAAGAATTGCGCATCGCTAATTTCTTCTTCCTGCAGCTGTAGCTCACCGCCAGCATATTCTGCCTTGAAGGCAATCATCAGATTACTTGGGAAAGGCCAGGGCTGGCTGGCCAGATACTGAATATTCTTGAGTTGTAAGCCAACTTCTTCTAGCGTTTCACGACGTACTGCATCTTCCAGCGTTTCACCCACTTCAACGAAACCGGCAATCAGTCCATACATCTGGCTTTTAGTATTACGTGCATTTTTGGCCAGCAGAATCTCGTCTTCACCTTTGGTAATAACAGTAATAACGCAAGGCTGTACCCGTGGATACTGACGGTAGTTGCAGGATGGGCAGACCATAGCATATTCAACAGTATGCGCTTCAGTCGCTGTGCCGCAATGACTGCAAAATTTATGGTTACGACGCCATTCTAAAAGCTGTACCGCACGACTGGCCTGTTCAAATTGCTGGGTATTCCAGAACTGTAACAGCTGACGGATGGGAACCAGTTGTAAGCCTCCAGGAATAGGCTCATCGGGAAGGAGATCACGGGCAATCACTTGATCACCCGTGTGGAGTAGCAAATCACTTGCTAAGGCTTCAACTCGTGGAAGTTGAAAGTGTTGATCGACCAGCAGTTGCTGTTGTTGAAAAATATAAGCAAGTGATAATTTGGACATTAGGCAACTATTTTGAGTTTCTCACTACTGTCCAATGCTACCTGAAACATCGCCTGTAATACAGGCTGTTTGTTCTTTAAGTTATCAATCATCATGTCGGCACTGGCCAGGGTGTCTAAAGCACGATGAATTTCTTCCGGACTTAATTCAATCGACAGATCAATACGGTTCTTGATGAATTCTGCAGTGGTGGTGAATGCAGTACGAACATGTTCTGCATTCAGGAACAGCATCGCGCCGCCAATCTCGCAAAACTGTACTGGAACAGGTTCGAGTGCAGTCAAGTCATGATCTTGCAGGTAATTGCTGAGAATCTGGCTGGAAAGCTCAATTAGAGCCTTAGTTTCAGTGAGTAAAGCAGCGTGTGCTTCATCCAGACGGTCCAGAGAAATATTCATGTTGTTGACACGCAGCTGCAAGCGGCTCGAAGTATGATGACGTTCCAGTACGCCAATCGAGTTCATCGCAGACAGAATCACATTCATCAACTGCTGGGCAAAGCTGGCATCCTGCATCATCTCCGGTTGGTTCAGTGAAGCAGCCTGACGGGTCAGGTCATGATAGGCTTCATTCAGGTTCAATACCTTGAAGATATTCGCCAGATTATTCAGTTGTGCCTGCAATTCCTGAGTCTTTTCAGGCGTCATATTCTGATAATTGAACTCGATATCATTACGAATTTGCGCCATTTCCGTGGTCACCAATTCGCTGATGGTATGCATGGTTTCAAAGTCTGGACCATACAGATGGCGACTGAAGACCTGTAATTGCATATCGGTCAGTAGGTCATCGCCCACATTGAGCTGGCTACGGATAGATTGCGCAGTTTCATCTTCCTGACTGATACACAGGCTAAGAATATTAGCTAAATCTGACAACGAAGCCTTGAAGCTGTCTGCTGAGCTAAAATATTGTGCCATGTTGCGTTCAATGCTCACCAGTGTGCGTAGACGTGGTTCATTAATCAGCAGGTGCTCAATATTGTTCAACGCAACATAGACCAGATTCCAGTACTGCTTGCTGTCATGTTGTTCTGCAAGTCCTGCCAGATAAGCCCCCACCAGTTTGATGGCTTGCAAATCCAGTTCACTTTCTTCCTGATTGATCAGCTTGTTGAGTGACAGCTTATACAGGCGATGTACATATTGGGATTTTTCCAGACTTGGTGCCTGTGGCAACGAAAAATCAGGGGTGACGCAATCCAATAAACCTTCTACATGCTGGCCTTCAGTCGTCAGTGGCTTACCCAAAGCCAGTTCCAGACGGTTCAGGGTATCCAGCAAAAACTGTGGAATTTTCACTTCACGCAGACAGATAAATTCGATATAGCGTTTCAGCATAGTGGTGCCTTCACTCAAGGCGATCACTTCTTGAGTATTGACCTGCGCCGGATTCCCCATAATCTTGCGCATCAGTTCTGCTGAATATTGAGCGACTTTTGCCAGACTGGACATGTCGATGAGTGCCAGAACCTGGGCGCATTGTTCGAACTGATTTAATGCATCATCAATACCAAAAGGTAAAGTCTGGTCTTCTACCAAGGTGCTTACTGCTGATTCGACTAACTTGATCGAGTTATCAACCTCATTTTTTATTATCAGTAAAGCTGTTGGATCAAAATGTATAGAGGTTTGGTAAGACATGATCTGCACCTTTCCTGGAGTATTATCTATATATGAGCCCCACTTTAAACTACGGGGCCTCTTTGTATTTACTATAACTGAAGAACGATAGTTTTAAACCTAAAGTATCCCGGAAATGTAGATTTTATTTCGCGAAAAGGCAAGCAGTTCCATGTTTTTCTTCGAATTGTTTGACCCAATTCTCATGTTCTTGCAGTTCCTGTTCTGACGGAAGAATTACCGGTAATTCAATTTCAACTCTGGCCATCCCTGAGCGGCTGTTCTGGTCTTCAGACTGAGACAGGGCATCGATATCAAAAGACACCTGTCCACCGGTCATCGCCAGATAAACATCCGACAGGATTTCCGCATCAAGCAAGGCACCGTGGAAAGTACGGTCGCGTTGTGGAATCTCGTAACGGCGCACTAAGGCATCTAGCGAGTTTTTCTGACCGGGATGCTTGGACTTGGCCAGTGCCAGGGTATCGGTGACGTCACAGACTTCGGAGAGCGTTTTAAAACCTGCGCGTTTGAATTCCATATCCAGAAAGTTCATATCGAAGGTCGCGTTATGCGCAATAATTTCCGCGCCGTGTAAATAGTCAAACAGCACTTGAGAAATTTCTTCAAACAGCGGTTTGTCTTGCAGGAATTCGTCGGTGATCCCGTGGACATTGACAGAATCACCGACCGGTGTTTTCGGATTGATATAGATATGAATCGAGCTGCCGGTCAGTTTGCGGTTAATCATTTCTAGCGCGCCAACTTCAATAATCCGGTCACCATCCTGATAATAAAAACCGGTGGTTTCGGTATCCAGAATCAGTTGTCGTGGGCCATGCAGCTGTAGCTTTGCTGGTGTAATGACAATTTGCGGATGTAGCTCAGTCGAGGCAGATGATTCTGAAGATGAAGCATCTTCATTGCTGTCTGTTGCTAAAACTTCAGTCTGTACAATTTCTTCAACAGTCACTTCGATGATTTCTTCCAGCTCTTCTTCTTCGCTCTCGGCCAGATCAAGACCGAAAGGATCGTCTAGCAACCAGTCGGGTTCAGATTTTTTTTTATCTTCAGACATTGAAGGGCTTTGCTTGGATTTTTTCAGGGTTTCATCAGCACCCAGATTGGCCAGCTGATCGGCCATTTCATTGCCCGGATGTCCAGCATGACCTTTGACCCAGTGCCATTCGATGTCACGTCCTTGACAGACTTCATCAAGTTTTTGCCACAGATCCGGATTTTTGACGTCTTTCCAGTTTTTCTTTTTCCAGCCGTGAATCCATTCGGTAATGCCTTGTTTTACATACTTGGAATCGGTATAGATCACCAGTTTGTCTTGCTTGTCACAAAACAGAATCCCTTCAATGGCAGCCGTCAGCTCCATACGGTTGTTAGTAGTATGATCTTCACCGCCACAGATTTTGTGTTCTTGTTGGCCATTAACAATGTACGCACCCCAACCGCCTAAACCCGGGTTGCCGCGACAGGCGCCATCAACATAAAGTGTGATAGTGTGTGACATAGATTAAATCCGATCAAAATAGAACAAGCTGGAAGGCTTATTGTATAGCGCAAATGCAGTCGATCAATCTATATGTCCAGGATTTTTTAATTTCTTGTAACATTTAACGTGAAATCGCGGTAAATTATTGGCTTGAGTCTTCGACATGCTTCACTACAATGGCATATCTAAAAAATAAATTTATATACGAGTTGTTTGGATTTCTTTATGTATAAACCAACCGCAATTTTGTGGCAGCCGACATTACCTACATTTTTAAAATATTCTGTACTGGGAACTGCGCTTGCTTCTCTAGGACTGACGGGCTGTTCATCTACACAAAGTGCGACCCAAACAGCATCAAGCAAGCAGGTTGGATCACAATATCTGGATGCCAGCAGTCTGGATGGACTCGAAGATTTACTTTCTGCAACGGATATGCGTGCAGTCGAAGGTGACCGTTTACAGATTCTGAAACATGGTGATGTCTGGAAACGCATGACCGTGGGTTTCAAGATGGACTTAAGTGTCTGGAATCCGCGGATTGATGCGCAGCGTGGCTGGTTTATTTCACGTCAGCCTTATCTGGATCGCTTAAGTGCGCGTGCATCACGTTATTTATATTACACGGTAAAAGAAGCAGAACGCCGTGGTATGCCGACCGAGTTGGCGCTGTTACCGATTATCGAAAGTTCTTATGATCCGGCTGCGACCAGTAGTGCGGCGGCGGCAGGTTTATGGCAATTTATTCCAAGTACCGGCCGTATTTATGGTTTAAAGCAGACCTCATTATACGATGGTCGCCGTGATGTAGTGGAATCGACCCGTGCAGCCTATGAATTTTTAGGCAGTCTGTATAACCAGTTTGGTTCCTGGGAATTGGCGCTCGCTTCTTATAATGCCGGCCCAGGCCGTATCCAGCAGGCAATTAACCGTAACAAAGCCGCAGGTCTGCCCACCGATTATTGGTCCTTGAAACTGCCACAAGAAACCATGAGTTACGTGCCACGTTTCTTGGCGGTTGCACAAATTATTAAAAATCCCGGCAGCTATGGGGTGAGCTTGCCACCGATTGCCAACCGTCCGCATTTCCGTGAAGTGCCAGTGGGCATTGCCAGTTTAAATGAAATTGCAGCCATCACTGGTCTAAGCCGTGCAGAACTGTATCAATTAAACCCGGGTCATCGTGGTGATCATATTGATCCTGCAAGTCCGCGCCGTATTCTGATTCCAGCTGATTTAAGTCCTTCAGTCGATGAAAAGCTGAAAAAATTATCCGGTTCAGGTGGTTTATGGGCGAGTAACACGAACAGCTTGCCGCGAAATACGACGACAGTGGTGCCCACCAGAGCTGCACCGCCAGAATTAAATACCAAAACGATTACACCTTCTAAACAGACTCCGCCAGCGGTTGTTAGTAATCAGCCTGCAACGACTGTTGCCAAAACGACGACTCCGGCTAAAGCTGCAAGTACGCCACCTGTCGTCACAGCAGCGGTAAGTACCGCGACAACGGCAAATACTGTAACGCAGACTACGAAAAAGATTTCGACGCCTAAAGGCTCATCTGCCTTGGCCAGTTTTGCGGCACAAAGTGATTTGCCGATTCCAAGTGCGCCGCGTATTCCGGTAGCTGTAACACCTGCAGCGCCAGCGAAACAGATTCAGGTCGAACCACCGATTTCGGCAGCTGAGCGTCAGCAAGTTGAGCAGGCGGTCATCGCACAGGATATTCAGAAAACTGTAGATGAAATTCTGCAGCCTGTCGCAACACCGGCAGAACAGGCCCAAGTGGTTGAAGAGCTGAAAGCATTGGCGCCGGCTGGCACAGAAATTGTTGATCCTTATGATGGCAAAATCAAGCTGACTGCCATTCAAACCAGCCTGTCTGTGGCTGAGCAGCAAGGTAAAGAACTGACAAAAGGCTTCTCTTATCCAAAAGAAGTTGCTGACAATACCACTGCGAATTCGGTTGAAGCCCAGCTGAATCAGGGCAAAAATTACGTCAAGACTGATTCTGAAGTGGTGGTGGTTGCTCCAAAAGGCAAACGCAGTACCTATAAGGTGTTACCAGGTGATAATCTGGCAATGATTGCGGCTAAAAATGGCGTGAACTGGCGTGATGTGGCGAAATGGAACCAGATTGATCCAAATTCTCCGCTGTATGTGGGTACCACCATTTATCTGTATGATGCCAAACCGGTACAGGAAGCCAGCAAAGCCAAAGAAAAGCCGGAAACTTATGTGGTTCAGGCCAATGACTCTCTGACTAGCGTAGCGAATCAGTTTGGTTTTAGCGTGAAACAACTGGCTGATTTTAATGGACTGAGTACCAATAGCGGTCTGTTTGTTGGGCAAAAGCTGTCACTGAAAGAAACGGTTGCCTCTAAATCTAAAGCTGAAGAGATTAAAAAAGCTGAAACTGCCAAGGTTCAGACCAAATCTTATACGGTGAAACGCGGTGAATATCTGAAACTGATTGCCGATCGTTACGGGCTTTCAAATACCGAACTGGCATCATTAACGTCGGGTCTGACTGCCGGTAGCAGTCTGATGGTGGGACAGAAAATCAATGTACCACTTCAGGAAGTTGAAGGGCTAACAACATCTAACCAGAAAACTGAACAGAAGTTTGAAAATGTTAAAGTCGATCAGACTGCAACTGAAAACTATCAGGTCAAACGCGGTGAAACACTGTATAGCATTGCCAGTCAAAGCAAGCTGAGTGTCTCTGAACTGGCTGCACTGAATGGGTTGTCTGCCAATAGTGGTTTACGTATAGGTCAGACCATCAAGATTCCAGCCGGCAGTCAAATCCCTGAAACCTATACGGTTCAATCGGGTGATACGCTGACCGGTATTGCCGCAAGATATAATTTGTCAATGGACCAGGTGGCGAGCCTGAATGGCATGTCACGTAATGCAGGTTTGCGAGTGGGGCAGCGTCTGAAACTGAGTGGTGACGTGACAGAACCGGTAAGTGAAGTGGTCGCGGAAACTGCGGTCAAGAATACAAAATCGGATTCGCATGTGGTGAAGTCAGGTGAAACCTTAAGTTCTATTGCACGTCAGTATCATTTACAACTGAAATATCTGGCAGATTTAAATGGCCTGAATACCAATAGTACGGTGCGTATTGGTCAGCGTTTAAAAATTGAGGGTGACTTTCCGGTAGATAAAAAAGTTGAAGATGTGAAAGTGGCAACTAAGCCTGTAGCTTCTAAGGCAACTGAATCCTATACCGTTAAATCAGGCGAATCCCTGAATGCAATCGCCAGCCGTTTAGGCATAAGCGTGACCGACTTGGCTCAATTAAATAATCTAAGTCCACGCGCAGGATTAAGGGTCAGTCAAACCATTCAGATTCCAAAACTGGTGACTGATTATAAAGTCAAACGCGGTGATACCTTAATCGGTCTGGCTTCACGCTATGGTATGAACAGCAATGAACTGGCGGAAATGAATGATCTCAAACCGAATACGCAATTGCGTATTGGCGATGTGATTAAAGTACCGAATTAATGAATGGATCATGAGATTCGCTCATTTATTTAAAACTTTCAGGTTTATCTGGCTAGCCCCGCTGCTCGTGAGTAGCAGTTGGGCAGCCCTGATCACCACCCCATATATCGCGCTATATAACCAGCCGAAATATGCCCAGGCCAAATCCCTGCCTTATGCCAATCCGCAAGCAACGAAAGGCGGTACGCTGATTCTAGCAGCTGATGGCAGTTTCGATAATTTAAACAGCATGAATGGCAAGGGCAATGTCACTGAAGGGGGCAACTATATTTTTGACAGTTTGCTGTCCAAGTCACTGGATGAGCCCGGTGTGTACTATCCCTTGCTGGCGGAAAAAGTCAGTTTTGACCCCAAGAAAACCGCCTTTATTATTTTTCATTTAAATCCGAAAGCACGGTTTAGTAATGGCCAGCCGGTAACTGCACAAGATGTCAAATACAGTTTTGAACTGTTTCAGACCCAGTCCAATTTTGGCCTGCAGATGTATTTGGCTGATTTAAACCGGCTGGAAGTCCTGTCACCTTTACAGGTCAAAATGCATTTTAAATCCGGACATAATCCGGAAATGGCGATGATTGTCGCGCAGATGCCCATTTATTCTAAACAGGAATGGCAAAAGCGTAATTTTAAAGAATTGACGCTGAAACCGATGCTGGGTTCAGGGCCTTATGTCATTGAACACATAGATGCTGGACGTAGTATTAGCTACAAACGTAATCCCGGATACTGGGGAAAAGACTTGATGGTCAACCGCGGGCGTTATAATTTTGACCGGATCAAGTATCGTTATTATCGTAGTCCTGAAATCAAGTTTGAAGCTTTCAAGTCGGGCCAATTTACCTTGCATGAGGAAAAACAGGTCAACCGCTGGGTGAAAGACTACCAGTTTCCCGCCGTTCGGCAAGGACAGGTGCAGCGTTACCGCTTTCAGCATCACAACCCGATTCCGACCCAGAGTCTGATATTCAATACCCGCCGTCAGCCTTTTGCCGATATCCGTTTCCGCCAAGCCTTGAGTTTTGCCTATGACTTTGAATGGCTGAATAAAGCCATGTTCTATGGTGAATATCAGCGTCTGAACAGCTTTTTTTCCAATAGCGAGCTGGCATCTCATGGACGGCCAAGTGTTCAAGAACTGCACATTTTGAAACCCCATTTAAAGCAGCTTGATCCGGTTCAACGTCAGGCGGTACTTGAGGACTGGAAATATCCTCAGTCAGATGCCTCCGGTTTTAACCGGAACAATCTGTTAAAGGCCCGTCAATTGCTATTAAAGGCAGGCTATCGTTATCAACAGGGGAAGTTGGTCAATGCTGCGGGTCAACCGGTACAGATTGAGTTCCTGTTACATCAGGCGGAACAGCAGCGTGATCTGATGCCATATCTGCGTCATTTAAAACGCTTGGGCATTCAGGCCAGCATTCGTATGGTAGAAACCGCGCAATATTATGAACGGCTGCGGAATTATCAGTTTGATATGATTGTCGATACCATGCCGCAATCCCTGACACCGGGGCAGGAGCAGAAACAGTTCTGGGGCAGTCAGGCCGCCACGCAGCCAGGTAATTATAATTATGCCGGCATTCGAAATCCTGTCATTGATGCCATAATTCAGCAGGTGACTCAGGCTCAAAACCGTGAACAGCTGGTGAATAGTACCCGAGCATTAGACCGTTTACTGCGCGCAGGCTATTATCATATTCTGACTTATGGTACAGGTGAATACTGGTATGCTTACTGGAATATGTATCAGCAGCCGCAACGAAAACCTAAACTCTCCGCCGGGATTGATTACTGGTGGGTCGATGCGGCAAAGGCCAGACATGTGGCTGATTATTTCAAACAGCATTAAGCTCCAAGCCTATCAGGGAGTGCCATGAGCACTTATATTCTCAAACGTCTGTTGCTGATGATTCCAACCTTGCTGATCATTTTGCTGATCAATTTCATGGTGATCCAGCTGGCACCCGGTGGTCCGGTGGAGCAGGCGATTTATCAGGCGCAACAGGTCAATGGTTTGGCGCATACCGGATTGCAGTATCAGGGAAAGCAAGGCCTCACACCGGAGATGCTTGAGCAGATTAATATCCAGTACGGCTTTGACCAGCCGCTGCATATTCGATTTTGGGAAATGCTAACGCGTTATGCGCAGTTTGATCTGGGGCAGAGTTTTTTCAAAGACAAACCTGTGACTGAACTCATCTGGGAAAAATTGCCAGTATCGCTTTCTTTAGGCCTGTGGAGTACCTTGCTGATTTATCTGGTCTCCATTCCTTTAGGGATTAGAAAAGCCCGAAAACATGGCAGTCTGTTTGATCAGACTACCTCTCTAGTGTTGGCAGTAGGCTATGCCATTCCAGCCTTTATTTTTGCCATTTTACTCATCATATTTTTTGCTGGTGGGTCTTATCTGCACTGGTTTCCCTTGCAGGGAATTCGCTCTGAAAATTTTGCTGAACTCTCATTCTTTGCGAAAATTCAGGATTATTTCTGGCATATGGCCTTGCCGCTGTTGGCCATGGTGCTTGGCGGATTTGCCAGTTTGACCTATCTGGTCAAATTTTCTTTTGTGGAAGAGCTGAGCAAACAATATGTCCTGGCTGCGCGGGCCAAAGGTTTAACTGAACATGCAGTGCTGTATCGGCATGTATTCCGGAATGCCATTTTAGTGCTTATCGCAGGTTTGCCCGAAGTTCTGATCGGGGTGTTTTTCGTGGGCAACCTGTTTATCGAGATTATTTTTAATCTGGATGGGTTAGGTGTTTTAGGTTTTGAGGCGATTATCCAGCGTGACTATCCGGTGATTTTCGGTACTTTGTTTATCTTTACCTTGCTCGGCCTGATGCTGCGCTTGCTGAGCGATTTGCTCTATCAACTGATTGATCCAAGGATTCATTTCAGTTCACGTCGAGGATCACAATAATGTCTTCCTTGATGCAAGCACGCTGGCAACGTTTTAAGCAGCATAAGTTGGGTTTTAGCTGTTTCATTATTTTCAGTGCTATTTTCATCATTTCCTTGGGTGCAGAACTGATTGCTAACGATAAGCCCCTGTTGGTGAAATATGATCATGCTTTTTATCTGCCCATCTTGAAATCCTACCCGGAAACCACGTTTGGTGGAGTATTTGAGACAGAAGCAGAATATAAAGATCCTGCCGTACAGCAACTGATTGCAGAAAAAGGCTGGGCGATCTGGCCCATCATTCCGTTTTCCTATCAAACGCCAAATTTTGAACTGGCTGAACCGGTGCCTTCGCCCCCGAGTGTGCAAAACTGGCTGGGAACAGATGACCAGGGCCGTGATATTCTGGCACTGATTCTATATGGCTTAAGGATTTCATTACTGTTTGGTTTTGCACTGACTTTATTGTCTGCGGCGCTGGGAATTTTAGCAGGGGCTATTCAGGGTTATTATGGTGGATGGATTGACCTGATCGGGCAACGCATACTCGAAGTCTGGAGCGGTTTGCCGATGCTGTTTATGGTGATGGTACTGGTCAGTCTGTTTACCCCGAGTATTTACTGGCTATTTCTGATCATGCTGTTATTTGGCTGGACCACACTGGTGAGTATGGTGCGCGCTGAGTTTTTGCGCGCCAGAAATCTGGAATACGTCTGGGCAGCAAGAAGTATTGGGGCCGGGGATGGACGGATCATGTTCAAACATATTCTCCCCAATGTGATAGGTTCTAGCCTGTCACAGTTACCTTTTATGCTAACCGCCAATATTACTGCACTGACAGCGCTGGATTTTTTAGGGTATGGTTTGCCACCCGATTCGGCATCCCTAGGGGAACTCTTGCTTCAGGCCAAAAACAACTTAAATGCGCCGTGGCTGGCATTGTCTGGATTTTTTAGTTTGGCGATTGTACTGAGTTTGCTGATCTATATGGGAGAAGCAGTACGGGATGCTTTTGATCCAAGAAACTAAATCACAAAAATCTTTAACCATAAAAAAATAAGCAGATAAAAATTGTGTAAATTTGACAAGACTGATTGTCAATTGTTCTGGCTTACGTTATAAACGAATACAAAATAATAGTAACGTATCAGGACAGATCATGACTCAATTGGCCGATTCCATTCAAATTCGTAATACCACTTTTAAAAATCGCATCATTAAAGGTGCCATGAGTGAAGCACTGGCCAATGATGCCGGCCAGCCCAATCAGGCGCATTTCAAGTTGTATGAAGCATGGGCCGAAGGTGGCTTGGGTTGTGCTATTACGGGTAATGTCATGGTGGATTATCGTGCCAAGAATGAACCGGGGGTCGTAGTGGTAGAAACAGAACGCGATCTGGCGCAGCTCAAAGTCTGGGCCGACGTAGGCAAACAGCATGGCATGGTACAACTGGTCCAGTTGTCGCATCCGGGCCGCCAGTGTCCCAAGGGCCTGAATCAAGAAACGGTTGCACCGTCCGCAGTCCCATTTAGTCCGGCTTTGGCAATGAGCTTTGGAACCCCGCGGGAACTGCGTGAAGATGAAATCCTGGATATTATCCAGCGCTTTGCCACTTCGGCTGCTATCTGTGAACAAGCAGGATTTGAGGGGGTGCAGTTGCATGGGGCACATGGTTATCTGATTAGCCAGTTTCTGTCACCGCTGACCAATAAGCGTCAGGATCAATGGGGTGGTAGTATTGAGAATCGCACCCGTTTCTTGCTGCAAACCTATCAGGCTGTTCGTGCTGCGACTTCGGAAAATTTTATTATTTCAGTCAAGCTGAATTCAGCTGATTTCCAGCGCGGTGGTATTAGCGAAGAAGATGTCATTTATGTCTTTAAGGCGATGGACACTGCAGGCATTGATATCATTGAAGTGTCAGGTGGTAGCTATGAAGCACCTGCGATGGCCGGCGTGAAAGCAGACAAGCGCAAGGCCTCGACCATTGCCCGTGAAGCCTATTTCCTCGATTTTGCCGAAAAAATCCGTCAGGAAGTGAAGTGCCATATCATGGTCACTGGTGGATTCCGAACAGTTGAAGGCATGAATGCCGCGCTCGACAGTGGTGCCTGTGATTTTGTCGGGATTGCACGTCCCTTTGCGGTAGAACCTGACTTGGGTAATCGTCTGGTTGCGGGGCAGGATGTACGTTATGCGGTTGAGAAAATTAAAACCGGTATTCCAATGGTCGACAAAATGGCGATTATGGAAATCATCTGGTATGCCGCGCAGTTTAAGGAAATTGCCAAAGGCAAGCAGCCTAATCCGAAACTGTCACCACTAAAAGTCTTTTTGCAGTATCTGAAAGGCAATGTCAAAGCGGTGATCAAGGGACAATTAAACTCGCGAAAATCGGCTTAATTTATATTAAAAAAGACCGGACACTGCAAATGTCCGGTTTTTTAATTTCTGGCATTTAGGAGTGCTTTAGGAATAATGCATCGCTTGGGTCTGAAAAGGAAATAATAACTGACTTAACTGACGAGTCGCCCATAAGCCTATTTCGGTATGATGCATATGCGGTGTAGTATAAGGAATCAGTAAATCAATTTTCTGTTCAGCACCCTCACAGCGCATGAAGCGGCTTTTTAACTGATTTAAGCGCTGCTGGTCCATACGGCTCATTGCAGGTTCAATTTTTGCTTGTGATGGGGCTGCACTACGTGAGGACAGGCGAGTTGCCAAGCCTGCACCCTGAATCCAGTCTTTAATAATCTGTTTTTCGGTCGCATTAAAGACCCCAAACATTTTACCTTCCGGATGATCGATCATTTTCCAGAAGCGACTTTGTTCTACTGGCGCATCTTTCACGATCCAGCCTTTTTCAATCATCACCTGCAAAAACTCGCTAATCTGGGCAGGATCGGATAACCAATCATTGATGGTCTTGCCACTAAACTGACATTTCTGATTATGAATATATTGACCAATCAGCGCTTTATTCTGAAAAACTTTTAAAGCCATCTGCCCAATATCCAGTTCCTTAATAATCTGAGAAGAACTTTTGCCGATGTCATTTAGAACATGGCCTTTTTTAATTAGCTCCAGATAAGTTTCCGGGTTTTCTGCATGATTAAAATGCTGGATAAACGCTTGCAGGGATTTCTGCGCATGACCATTGTGAGCATTATCAATAGTAATGTGCACATTGAAATAATGCGGATCGATACCCAGTTCAGCCAGTTCATAATTGGTGATTAACAGATGCAGCGGTAACTGTTCATAACCGAGATTAAAGCCAATGACCAGAGGTAAATATTTGGCCGGGGCATAAGCCAGTGCCAACTGTACGGCAGCCTGTTCATAGTAACTGTCATCCAAATGCTCGGCGTAACTGTTCAGCTCATAATGACTCAACAGGTCCTGATACATGGTGACATGATTGGCACGCGGATGCCCTAAACCAAGCTCTTCGAGATAGATGTAAATCAAATCTTTTAGCTCGGGCTGATTACAGTTTGGCACGGTCGAATATAACCAGGCACCATCGACCAGTTTGACCGGTGCAACTTTCGCCAGGAATTCGAAAGCATGAGAAACCGTTGGAAAATATTCCCGAGGCTGCTGCTGTTTACGGCGATTGACATAGGCCTGGAAAGTGGCACAGATTTGATGATGTTGTTCTAAAAGATGCTGTTCAACCTGTGCGGGCCGATCTAACCATCCGAGAGTATCAATATTTAAATTTTTAATCAGATCGCTCAAATAAGATTCAGCTTTTTCAGTTTTGGTATATGTCGAAATTTCAGTATCTTGAAAAAAGTCGACCCAATCCTTAAAGCTTTTAATTTGATAATTATGATTTTTATTTGGCGATAAAGGTAAACTTAGCTCTGTGCTGACGAACATAATCTGATCCTTGCAGATTTCTCTTGATTTACCTTAACGTGCCCTCTAAAAGCAGGGTGTTGAATTTTTGTTCTAATTTATTGGTGTATTGCTTTAAATGAAAATGAACGGATATTTCTATGCATAGAAATGTTAAAACAATACAAATTGTAAAATTAAGAATGGGATGGCAGCCCCCAGAAAGAGAGCTAGATTTGAACGAATGATAAAAACAAGGTTTAAAGTTTTCAGAAATAAAATTTGCAAGATAAAAAAAGCCCGAGTCGCAATGCTCGGGCTTTTTGTTGAGATGTTGCCATCTCGAATATGGCGTCCCTACGGGGATTCGAACCCCGGTTACCGCCGTGAAAGGGCGATGTCCTAGGCCTCTAGACGATAGGGACAGTACAGAAGATAAATTTTAAAACCGCTACTTTCGGCTTGAAGTAATGGCGTCCCTACGGGGATTCGAACCCCGGTTACCGCCGTGAAAGGGCGATGTCCTAGGCCTCTAGACGATAGGGACTTAATAAAATGTACTTCTGAAAATTGGCGTCCCTACGGGGATTCGAACCCCGGTTACCGCCGTGAAAGGGCGATGTCCTAGGCCTCTAGACGATAGGGACATTTCAGAGGTGGGCGTATAATAGGGTGAAAACAGGGGGGTGTCAAACGCATTTCCATAAAAAAAATGATTTTCTGGATTGAGTGCATAAAATTAAAACAATCTTGTGGGAATGCTTGAAAATTACATGGTTTAAGCCGGATTTTTAAGCAATTCCAGAATTGCTTCTACCACCTGCGGATGCAGTAAATAGCCGGTAATGTCATGCGGGCGGTGAATATGCGTACGAATGCCGTGGTTAATAATGGCGGGTTGAAACTGAAATGGCGGTTGTGTAAGAGGAAAGGCGGTAAGAAAATCATCAGTTGAATAGAAATTTATCCAGTCGCCTGTAATTGCAGTAGGTCGTACAATGGGTTGCGGTAAATGTGACTGGATCACCTGGAAGGCTAGTGGCGATCCTAAAGTAATAAAACGCTGTACATTCAGTTCAGGATGCTGGATGAGATAGTTATAGGCAATCACACTGCCCAGAGAATGAGCAATCACAATACAAGGTTTGCGACCATTCAATTGCCGGGCGATCCGTTCATGAACTTCCTTCATGAAAGCAGGATTGTCGAGATACAGATAGGTTTCAATCAAAAATTTCTGAAGCAGGCTACGATGAAGGCTGGGAAAATAATTAAGCAACAATACAAAGTCGCGCAGTGCAACATTTTTGCTTAGCGTGGTAATAAATTTGAATTTCTGTTTAAAATCCATCGGGCCATTCAAATGAAGCTGGGGAAGATCGGAAATCACGGGCTTGCGCCAGCCAGGACGTGGAACGGGTGCAGGAAGCTGAGGATGGACAGGTTGACGGAAACGAAAGCTGGGCCATTGCTGGGGCATCAAGGTGCCAGCATTCAGGATGTTGCGAACGTTATAGTGTGAAAGCAAGTCTCCATAAAATGGAATGTGAATGTGACGTCGTAAATAACTGAATCTGGCATCATGACGGTGTTTGCGAATGCCTTTTTGAAGTATATGCAGCCAGCGCTGGCGAATCGATGCAGCACTATGATGTTGCTGGTTCATTCCATGAATAAAAATAACTTTCATCGATACCTCACGGAGGTCGATCTATATATTCACAGTATAGAGAAAATTGCGGCAAGCCAAGCTGCACTTTTTGTGGCGTTAATGTTTAAATTATCTTCGATAAAACAATCATTAACATACATCTGTATATTTATAAAAAAGGCAGAAAAAGCAGTGAATTGGTAAGTCCGGATGAAAGATTTCACTGAATAGAAGAAGAATATGAATGGAACGGTAAAAGTTGAATTTAGAGTTTGGCGTGAGTCTTAGAGTAATTCCAGGAGCGCTTTAATGACGTCCGGATGCTGAATATAACCATCAATATCATGCGGATGATAGATGGAAGTATGAATCTCCTGATTGATAATCGCCGGCTGAAACTGAAAGGGTGGTTCTGATAACCGAAAGGTAGTCAGAAAGTCATCACTACAATAGAAATTTATCCAGTCACCTGAAATTGCAGTAGGTCGTACAATTGGTTGCGGCAGATGAGCCTGAATGACCCGAAATGCCAACGGTGATCCGAGAGTAATAAAACGCTTGATATTTAGCTCTGGATGCTGAATCAAATAATTATAGGCAATCACGCTGCCAAGCGAATGTGCCACCAGAATCTGTGGCCTGCTGCTATAGAGTTGATCATGAATGCGGCAGTGAACTTCCTGCATAAAATGTGGGTTGGCCAAATAAAGATAAGCTTCTAGCAAAAATTTATGTAAAAAGCTGGCGTGTAAGCTGGGAAAATAATTGATGAGTACCGCAAAATCCCGCAAGGCAATATCTTTGCTTAATGCTGTGATGAACTTCAGTTTCTGATTGAAATTCAGGGCATCATCAAGATTTAACTGCGGGACGTCACAAATTTGATAGGTGCACTGGTCTAGTGGCGGTGCCGGTTGCAGCTGTGCGGGATGTAAAAAAGGGAAATGCGGCCACTGTTGCGGCATCAGGGTGCTGGCATTCAAGACGTTATGAAAATGATGCCGAGAAAGTAAATCGCCATAAAAAGGGATACGGATATGCCGTTTTAAATAAGTAAACCGAGCTTGCTGTTGTGGGTTTTTCCGAAGGCCTGTTTTGAAGAGATGCAGCCAATGTTGACGTAATGAAGTAGCCGTATACTGTTGCTTGTTCATGCCGTGAATAAACACAATTTTCATCGACGCACCCTTAAGGCTGCCCACTATGGTTATAGTATAGATAAAAAAAGAGCGGCCGGAGCCGCTCTTTTAAAACTGATGATTAAGACTTGTTGTGATAAAAAGCATAATAACTTGCATAACACGCTGCAATAAATAACAGACAGCCTACGAAGCTGATACGCATTGATGGATCAAAGACCATACTGATACAGGTAATAAAACAGAACACAAAGCCCAGGATTGGCACAATCGGGAACAATGGTGCAGCAAAGCCCAGTTCTTTGGCCGTATGACCCTGTTTATACCACTGACGACGGAAGTTGAACTGGCTTAAGCAGATACTCATCCAGACCACCACCATGGTAAACGCCGCAACGCCCAGCAAGTTGGTAAAGATCGTCTCTGGCGCAAACTGTTCAGACAATAAACCTGGTAATGCACCCAGCATGGTCACCATGACTGCAATATACGGTACACCGCGAGCATTCAGTCTTGAGAATACGGCAGGCAACTGTTTGCTGTATGACAATGACCACATCATACGAGAAGCAGCAAATAAGCCCGAGTTGGCGGCAGACAACAATGCAGTGATAATTACAAAGCGGATGATGTCTTCAGCATATGGGATACCAATGTGCTGGAATACTGTTACGAATGGACTGCTACTCACGCCTTCAGCAGCTAAGCCTGCTTCCTGATGCGGAAGTAAGGCTGTTACCACGATAATGGTACCTACAAAGAAAATTAATAAGCGGAAAATCGCAGTATTAATTGCTTTAGGAACATTTTTCGCAGGATCTTCAGTTTCACCGGCAGCCACACCAATCAGCTCGGTACCAGAGAAGGCAAAGTTCACGATCAGCATCGTAGCAAAAATCGGGAATAGACCTTCAGGGAACCAGCCTTGTGCAGTCAGATTGGTAAATAAAGGTGCAGCTTCATAGCCTTGATAGCCCAGAACACCAAAGATGGCCAATAGACCTAAAAGAATAAAAGCAACAACCGTGACCACTTTTACCAGTGCCAGCCAGAATTCGGATTCGGCAAACCAGCGGGTAGAAATCATATTTAGACTAAATACGAATACACCAAAGATAATGGTCCATAACCACATGGAAATGTCCGGGAACCATTCCTGCATCAGCAAGGCCGCTGCAGTAAATTCAGTTCCGAGAGTGACCGACCATGTCAGCCAGTATAACCAGGTGATGGTATAGCCTGTGCCTGGTCCAATATAACGTTTGGCATAAGCGCCAAATGAACCAGATTCTGGCATATGAACGGCAAGTTCGCCCAAACATAGCATCACCATGTACGCGATAATACCGCCCAGGAGATAAGCGAGAATGGCACCTACAGGCCCCGTTTGTGCAATGACTTCACCCGACCCTAAGAATAGGCCTGTTCCGATTGCGCCACCAAGCGAAATCATGACCAGATGTCGAGTACTCATAGCGCGTTTTAAAGGCGCAGAATTGCCCTGATGCGTAGCATCATTCGGAGATGAGTGCATAGGAAATAAGAAATACTTCAAAGGAATGAAGCGAGCTATTGTAGTGAAAAACTACAAATCTGCAATCGAATAATGGTAATTTCGAATAAGGTCTGATCGTATGAGATCAATAGATGGCGTCCCTACGGGGATTCGAACCCCGGTTACCGCCGTGAAAGGGCGATGTCCTAGGCCTCTAGACGATAGGGACGTTGCGAGGTGATGCGTATATTAAGGACTAAGCCGGGTTTTGTCAAAAGGGTTTTTGCTAAAATTCATTTAACAGTTTAAACATTAGGCAAAACAAAAACTTTATTTTATTAAAATGTTATTTTCTGAACAGATTTCAAGACTATAAAAAATAAATATTTGAAAAGATCACTAAAACTTAGTGATCTGGAGTTTGATATTGCTCAGGCTGAGAGTTTTCAGCTGGGGTTGATACTGTCTCAGTCTCCGCAGTGTTGTCATCATCACGGTTGACGATATAGAGATATAGCGCGGACGGGGCTAAAATCAGTAAAACCAGTAAGATCTTTTTTAACATGATACAAAGGCAAAATATGAAATCGCATTAATTATAGCCTAAGCAAATTAAAAAGAGCAGCAGCATGTACCTATTCAGGCTCTAGAATTTAAAAGTAACATCTGCAATAAATTGGCGGCCGATTTCAGTCATTACACGTGGTCTATCATTTGAGGTCGAGCCTGTTGTATAGGTATTCACGCGGTTGGTGACGTTGTTAATGATTAAACCAAAAATTGCCCTTAAATCTTTTGAAATTTCCCAATCATAGGTGGTGCGCATATCCCATGTAAATTTTGGTTTAATTTCAGAGGCTAAATAGGTGTCAAGCAGTTCACCTTCATACTCGACTTTGTCATTTTTATTGGAGACTACAACCATATCATCGTAACTGTTTTTATAGCTAAAGAAGTTTGAAATACGTACAGGCAGTGTATCGAATGTAATATCCCAGTTTACTCGTGCGGTCCATGGTTGGTTAAAGTTTGGGGCAGGGCGGTCTGACCAACGGATAATTTGACCATCATAAGAGACCCATTCATCTTGAGTGGCTTGATCATAAGCTGAAGTGTAATCTACATAACTGCGGAAGACTTCACTGTAGTCAAATCCCAAGGCAAATAAATGTTGGCTATCCCCCAGTGCGATCGGTTGACGATTTTTAAGTGTTAAGGCGTAGATGTCAGCTTTGCCACTTCCATCATTGTCATATTCGTAGAAGAATTTTGATCCATCTAAAGGAGTAACTTTAGTTTTTGATATTTCATCCTGATATTTACGATTGACCTATTTTAGCCCTAGATCCCAATTCTGGATTTGTGTATTCAGGCCTAAAACAGTCTCGTCACTGAAAGGGGTATTGAGCGCTGAACTACGCGCACCGCTGGATAGTGCAGTTTGTGTTTCTACCCAAGTCGCATGTGGGTTTTCACGTGACAGTTTATAGAGCAAATCATTTTGAATTTCATTCAGCTCTGTACCTAAAGTTTGCTGACCATAGTAGCGATTCCACCCAGCGGATAAATGCAATTGATCATTACTAAAGGGTTTGTAAGAGAGACGACTGCGAGGGGAAATATTGATATTACTACTCAAAGAGTCATAATCAGCACGAACACCAAGGCGTGTTGAAAATTGATCATTCCACTGAATATTATCTTCAATAAATATATTTAGGCGATCTTGCTGAGCTTTGATATCACCAGCTTTGTACAGAGTCCCACCAGCGATATATTGTCCATTCCAACCATTTATAGTTAGTTTCTCATCACAATATGGGTCACTTTGAAGGCAGGTAGTATCTTTGCCAAGTTCTTTTAAGTTGATCTTTGTCGCGAGTAAAACATCCTCGACTCGTTTCCACGCAACATTAGCATGGCTATAACCCGTACCTATAGTCATGTTGTGTTGGGATTGACCAAGTTTAAAAGGGTCTATATTCGCTTGTAGGTCATAGGAAAGGACGTCTTGGCGTTGTTCAATCTCTCCCATGATGGCGCCCTCTCGAACTACATCGGTATTATTCCAATCTTTACTTCCTTTGGCGTAGTACCAATGCATACTGTAGTTATTGTCAGCAATACGTTGTGTCGCCGAGTTTTGGAAATTAAGTTTATGTACGAGAGTACCTAGATTGAATTGGTGTTCGAGTTCAGAGAATAATGTAAGTGTTTCTGTCTCAGTAGTACTACCTGAATCACGATTGCTGTCCACATAACTTAAGCTATCGAGCAAACCATAATCGAAACCAAACTTCGCTTTGGTTGAGGCGTTTGGTGTATAAAATAATATTGCACCAAGATTTGAGATATGTCGTTCTTGATCAATTGTTTTAGATGTTTCAAAGCCACTTTTGACTGGGATGATAGACTCTCGTTGAGAGGCATAAGCATTAAAGCCCCAATCATTCGAGAGCTTCCCATAAATATTGGTGCTTAGACCTTGTTTGGTATATTCCTTTTGGTATTCATCTGTGGGCTCTTCAAATTTACTTTCTTCTAAAGGTGAAATTGAGTTGTAGCGAGCCCAATCGCTTTCAGTGTAATCGTAATTGATAGAACCGTGAATTTTCCCTATCTCTGTTTGCGGTGCACATGTTTTAGCATTTACAACACCACCTGTGAATTGACCATAAGCGGCAGACACGTTGCTATCTAATACTTCAAGCTCACAAAGTAGGTTAGTGTTCACTGCCATAGCTTGTGCGCCAGTTCCGATATCTTGAAATGTATTTGTGTTTGAATTTGCTGGATTAATAAGTAAGTTGTTGGAAACACCATTCACAATAAAATTGTTTTGGAAGGTTTGTGCGCCATTTATAGAGATTTCGGCAGGTTTAATTTCACCTTGTGAGCCTGCTGCTAACTTTGATTGACTAAACTGCACATTCGGATTCACTTTTAAAAAATCGGTAATGTTCTTTGAGCTATTCGGCGTCTTTTCTAAATCTTCTTTTGAATAAATGGTTTTTCCAACTTCATTTTCTTGCTGAGCTTCGATAATAATTGTGTTGAACTTAATCGTTGTTTTATTGAGAACAGGCTCTTGATAATTCGATTCTTTTGCAAAACTAGATGTTGATAAAGCTGTTAAAACTGCAATAGAAAGTGGGGAATAAGCAAAACGCATGAGAAGGGTTGAATATGCGAAAGATAATGCAAGTGATTATCATTAAATTTAAGAAGGCAATCAATAGTAATGAGAATTATTTTCATTAATTAGTAAAAGCGTAAGACTTGAGCAGCTTAAGATGCTGATCAAAGAAATATAAAGAAGAGAAAAAATAGATGGCGTCCCTACGGGGATTCGAACCCCGGTTACCGCCGTGAAAGGGCGATGTCCTAGGCCTCTAGACGATAGGGACGTTTAGAAGATGGCGGTATCTTATTGATCCGCCACCAGAGTGTCAAGCAGGTGAGGTGCGAGTTTGTTTAAAATATAGCAAAACAGTTCAGCGGTCTTCTGCGTATCATATAATGCAGAATGGGCTTCTTTGCCATCAAACTCAATCCCAGCCTGAATACAGGATTTTGCCAGTACGGTCTGACCAAACATCACCGCACTTAAAGTCACTGTATCGAAGACAGAAAAACTATGAAATGGGTTCTGGTTTTTGGTTCCGGTACGCGCAATCGCGGCCTGAAGAAAACCCAAATCGAAATGTGCATTGTGTCCAACTAAAACTGCATGGGTACAGTTTTGCTGGCGACGCACTTCATTCACAGATTTAAAAATACGCTTAAGCGCAGTTTTTTCATCTTCGGCCATTGCGATTCGCATCGGATTCGAAGGATCGATCCCAATAAACTCCAGCGAACGTCGGTCGAGATTTGCCCCTTCGAAAGGATTGATATGTGCATGGTAAGCTTGACCCGGCACAAATTGACCCTCCTCATTATAAACAATCGGAATGGCCGCAATTTCCAGCAATGCATCAGTCTGCGCATTAAAACCTGCAGTCTCGACATCGACAACTACAGGTAAGAATCCACGAAAACGTTGACCAATGATTGGGAGCGTTTCATTTGTCACACTTTTCTCCATTGAATGGTTTTACCAGCATACAGTGGGATAATCTGTTCACCATCCAGATAGTCTAAACTTTCAGGGATTACTTGATCTTCTTTAACCAGGGTAATGGTATTGGTATTACGTGGCAGGCCATAGAAGTCTGCACCAAAATGGCTGGCAAAACCTTCCAGGCGTTCAATTTTACCCACCTGATCAAATGCCTGAGCATACAGCTCAATGGCAGTCGGCGCACTATAACATCCTGCACAGCCACACGCATTTTCTTTTGCATTTTTTGAATGCGGCGCGCTATCTGTTCCCAGGAAAAATTTAGGATTACCGCTGGTTGCGACTTCCAGCAAAGTTTGCTGATGCGTTTGACGTTTTAAAATCGGCAAGCAGTAGAAATGCGGCTTGATCCCACCAACCAGCATGTCATTGCGGTTAAACAATAAATGTTGCGGCGTAATGGTTGCAGCGACATTACGGTCTTGCTCAAGTACAAAGTTTGCTGCTTCGCTGGTGGTGATGTGTTCGAGCACCAGTTTCAGCTTGGGAAATTGTCTGAGTAAGGGAGCCAGCACTTCATCCAGGAAACGCTTTTCACGGTCAAAAATATCGACATGATTATGCGTCACTTCACCATGTAGCAATAAAGGCACTTGGTGTTCTTCAAGCTGTTCAATTACGCCGTAGACTTTGCTCATATCGCTCACACCACTATCGGAGTTGGTGGTCGCACCCGCAGGATAGAGCTTGATGGCATTGACATGCGCAGATTCTTTGATCTTTTTAACTTCGCTTGCCGGGGTGTTGTCAGTGAAATACAGCACCATACGCGGGTCGAAATTTACCCCTTCAGGCACATGTGCCATGATACGTTCACGGTAGGCATTGGCTTCTTCGACAGTTTTAACGGGTGGCACCAGATTTGGCATGCAAATGGCGCGAGAAAACTGCTTGGCTAAATCGGGAACGGTACGTTGAAGTGCTAAACCATCACGCAGGTGAACGTGCCAATCATCTGGCTGGAGAATCGTAATCGTATTCAAGGCAAATTCAGTCGAACAAATAAAACAAATGATAATCCATCTATAGTAAAAATGGTAACGAGAAAGCGCTACAAAATAAGGGATATGTATAAATTAATTTTAAAAATTATGTTATTTTAAAATTAATAAAAAAATTACATAAATACTTGGCAATGGAATACAAGTACAATCTAGCGAAATTGCAAGATGATAAAGAAGACATAGAACAACTGATTACACGGCAAAGCCAGCGTGTAGGCCCGGTCTTCCCACAAAATCTGGAACAAGAATTCTGGACCAAAAATCTGGAACGCGCCCGTAAACATGTCGAAAAATATGTCTGGGCTGGAGTACTAGCCTATTTCCTTTTTTTAGTGGTAATGATTCCTACAGATTACTGGAGCATCAGCAAAGAATATTTCGTACATGATTTTGTCCTGTGTATGCTGGGCCTGCTCAATGGTGGCATGTCATTAATCATTTTTTATATATTCTCCTGTTTACCCAAGATCAAGCGCTTTTTTCCGCAGGCTTCGATGCTGTTGGTGTTCTGGATACAGGTGTCAATTTCATGCATTACCATGTCGATTAAAACTGATGCCTTGCAGCATCAGTCCATGGCCATAGTCACGATCGTGTATATCCTGGGTTATATTCTGACCGGTATTAGACCGATTCAGATGCTGGTCACCGGATTACTCGCTGCGGCAACTACTATTCTTGTATTGTTTAGCCTTTCAGTTGAATTTAATCCTATGGTTTTTGGCCGGATTTTAATTGGAAGTTGCTTGCTGGGTTATGTGATTAGCCATATGATTTTTGCCCGTGAACGTGTGATTTTTCTCTATAGCATTCGCGCCAGAATCAGTGAGCAGATCCAGCGTATTCATACCAACGAATTATTACATTTGAGTCAGTACGATGAACTGACCAAAATTTCCAATCGACGGACTTTTGATGAGACGCTGCAAGTGCATTTCGAAAGTGCACGCCGTGAAGAAACGGCATTAGCGATTCTGTTTATCGATGTGGATTTCTTTAAGAATTACAACGATTTTTATGGGCATCAGAAAGGTGATGACGTCATTTCGACTATTGCCAAAACCATCAAAAATGCGATCCGTCATATGGACTTTGTCGCACGTTATGGTGGGGAGGAGTTTGTAGTGCTCTTGCCAGAAACGGATGCACATGGTGCTTATGCAGTGGCTTCAAATATTTTTAAGGCGATTGACCGTCTGGAAATTCCACATGAAAAATCCTCGGTTGCGAAATATATCACCATCAGTTTAGGCATTACCGTCTATCGTGGTGAAGATGATATTGATAAAGACGCCTTATTAGGAATCGCGGATCAGGCGCTATACCGCGCCAAACAGCTTGGACGCAACCAGATTTATTATCAGTCCATTCGTTCAGTCAATTCAGATATCGCAAATGGTTAGAGATTATTACAATCAATAAACGAACCCTCAATAAAAAACCGCTCATCAGGAGCGGTTTTTTATGAAACTAAAAAGGACTAAAACTTAGTTTTTGTCTTTTAGTTGTGGCACTGCAGATGCTGAACCAACTGCCAATAAACCAGTCTCTGTATAGATGCCCAGTTTCGCACGAGTATCCGTGATATCCAGGTTACGCATGGTCAACTGACCAATACGATCCATCGGCGAGAACATAGAATCACCTTTCTCCATAGTCAAACGCTCAGCTTCATAAGTGAGGTTCGGAGATTCAGTATTCATAATGGTGTAGTCATTACCACGACGCAGTTCGATCGTTACAGTACCGGTAACTGCTTTAGCAACCCAGCGTTGTGCAGTTTCACGCAGCATAAGCGCTTGAGAATCGAACCAGCGACCTTGGTAAAGCAAACGACCTAAACGTAAACCGTTAATGCGGTATTGTTCAATCGTATCTTCGTTATGAATACCTGTTACCAGACGCTCATAAGCGATGTGAAGCAACGCCATACCCGGAGCTTCATAGATACCGCGAGATTTCGCTTCGATGATACGGTTTTCGATTTGATCCGACATACCTAGACCATGACGGCCACCGATGCGGTTCGCTTCAAGAATAAATTCAACTGGATCTTCAATACGTTGACCGTTGATGGCAACCGGGAAGCCTTCTTCAAAAGTAATCGATACTTCTTCAGCTTTTACTTCTACGTCATCTTTCCAGAACGCAACGCCCATGATTGGCTCAACGATTTTGATACCTGCATTCAGGTATTCAAGATCTTTAGCTTCGTGTGTCGCACCCAGCATGTTTGAGTCAGTTGAATAGGCTTTTTCTTTTGACATTTTATAGTCAAAACCATTGTCGATCAGGAACTGTGACATTTCTGCACGGCCGCCCAGCTCGTCAATGAAAGTTTGGTCTAACCAAGGCTTGTAGATTTTAAGCGCAGGATTGGTCAACAAGCCATAACGGTAGAAACGCTCAATGTCGTTGCCTTTATAAGTTGAACCGTCACCCCAGATGTTAACGTCATCTTCTTTCATGGCAGTTACAAGCATGGTGCCTGTTACTGCACGACCCAATGGTGTCGTGTTGAAATAAGGCATACCACCTGTAGAAATATGGAAAGCGCCACATTGAATTGCAGCAATACCTTCTAATGCAAGCTGTAAACGGCAGTCGATTAAACGTGCTTTTACTGCGCCATAAGCTTCAGCTTTTTTTGGAATCGCATCGTAATCGTCTTCGTCTGGCTGACCCAAGTTTGCTGTGTAAGCATAAGGTTCAGCGCCTTTTTGTTTCATCCACAAAAGAGCAGCAGAAGTATCTAGACCACCAGAGAAGGCAATACCAACTTTTTTACCTACTGGGACATTCTGCAAGATAGTTGCATTATCAGACATTGTTCATCCTAATGATATGAAATAGGCACGCCAGAATTGGTGGCCTGAAAAAATACATATTGCATCAATTGTATCATTAATTTATTTAGGTTTGCTTTAGAAAAGAAAAACTCGTTTTAAAATCTCTATTCAATAGGCTTAAATAATCATAAATCGCACGATTTTAACCAGAATCCTGCTGAAAAAGTAAAAAATTGGTTATATTCAGCCGAATAATTTAAAAACCAGATAAAACAGGAATAAAAGCATGGCGACTCATATCCCACCTTTACCTAATTTAAATCCTAAAACCAAGAATGAAACACTGGCACTGTTGCATGGGATTTATGCCGGCCTGATTGGTTTTAGTACAGTGCTGTTTTTATATCTTGAATATCAGCAATCCAGTATTTCCATGCTGAGTTTAGGTGTGGTGCTGCTGCTTTTAGGCTTGTTGATGTTTTTTAATATCCAGGCCAGTATAAAGGTGAAGCAGGGCAATGGTTCAGGACGTACTTTATCCAGAATAATGGCTATTCTGATGTTGCTGAGTTTTCCAATTGGTACAGTATTGGGCGTGATTGCATTATGGAAATCCAGCGCACGACAATGGCAGAACTAATTCGTCATGTATAGAAAGAACTGTTTCGAAGATTGATATTTGTGCCTGAAAATGCTGAACTCCGGGTCATAAAAAGCCGCTGAAAATCAGTTAAAGTAAGGGAATGACTTGCTCAGCCAAATATAATCAGGGATTTGTTATGACCACGACGCGCTATGCCAACATTTTAAAACCACTGCATTTAGGTTTTACCACCATTAAAAACCGGGTCGTAATGGGGTCGATGCATACTGGTCTGGAAGACCGCTTCTATAATTATCCTAAACTTGCAGCGTATTTTGGCGAACGTGCCAAGGGTGGCGTAGGTCTGCTGATTACGGGTGGAATATCGCCAAACCGTCAAGGCTGGTTGTTGCCGGCGGGCGGCACCATGAATACCTTGGGAGATATTGCGCCACATCGTCTGGTGACGCATGCAGTGCATAAACATGGCGCCAAAATTCTTTTGCAAATTCTGCATGCCGGACGTTATGGCTATCAGCCTTTTGTGGTGTCGGCAAGTCCAATCAAATCGCCAATTTCTCCTTTTAAACCACGTGAAATGTCAGATAAACAGATCCTGAATACCATTCATGACTATGTCAACACGGCCAGTATTGCCAAAAAGGCTGGCTATGATGGCGTAGAAATTATGGGTTCGGAAGGCTATTTACTGAATCAGTTTTTAAGTCGTCATGTCAACCAGCGTAGCGACCGTTGGGGTGGCCCGATTGAAAACCGGATGCGTTTTGCCGTAGAAATTGTCAAAGCCATTCGCGAGGAAATTGGCGAAAAATTTATCATCTGTTTCCGTTTGTCGCTTCTCGATTTGGTACATGATGGCAATACCATGCAGGAAGTGATTACCGTAGCTAAAGCTTTGGAAAAGGCGGGGATTACTTTGCTTAATACCGGGATTGGCTGGCATGAAGCACGTATCCCCACTATTGTGACTTCTGTACCGCGTGCCGCTTTTGTCGATTACACTTCTGAAGTCAAAAAACATGTGTCGGTGCCGGTAATTGCGTCCAACCGGATCAATATGCCAGAGACTGCCGAAGCAATTCTGGCATCAGGGCAGGCAGATATGGTGCAAATGGCACGTCCACTTTTGGCCGATGCGTTCTGGGTCAATAAAACTGCAACCAATCGTGTGGATGAAATCAATACCTGTATTGCCTGTAATCAGGCTTGTCTGGATCATACCTTTAAAAACCAGCGCGCAACCTGTCTGGTCAATCCGCGTGCCGCTTATGAAACCGAACTGGTCTATGTCAAAACCAAAAAACCAAAAAGTATTGCAGTGATCGGTGGGGGTGTCGCAGGTTTGTCGGCTGCTACTGTCGCAGCCAGTCGCGGGCATGATGTGACGCTGTTTGAGGCTAGTCATGAAGTAGGCGGACAGTTCAACCTGGCTAAAGTCATTCCGGGGAAAGAGGAGTTTCACGAAACGATTCGTTATTTTAAAGTGCAGCTAGAAAAAACTGGAGTTGATCTGCGTCTCAATACCCGAGTCAACCGCGAGCAGTTGGAGCGTGAGGGTTTTGATGAGGTGATTGTGGCTACAGGGGTTGTGCCGCGTGCCTTGAATATCGAAGGCAGTCAGGTACCACAAGTATTATCTTATGCAGAAGTGCTACGTGGCGCACCTGTCGGTGATCGTGTTGCGGTCATTGGCGCAGGCGGGATCGGTTTTGATGTGTCCGAGTTTTTATTAAAGCCACCGCATCAAATACAGCCGCAACCTGTGGATGAGTGGAAGCGTGAATGGGGTGTAGATTCTCATCCAGATTATGTGACTGAAGGCGGGTTACAGCGTGCTGAAGTAGAACCTCCAGTACGGGAAATTTATCTATTACAACGTAAAAAGACACCGCTTGGCGCAGGACTAGGCAAGACTTCAGGCTGGGTACATCGTGCCCAGTTAAAAAAACATGCCGTGCGGATGTTGCGCGGTGTGCAATATAAATCTGTCACGGATGAAGGCTTATGGATTGAGGTAGATGGCCATGCTCAATTATTGCGTGTGGATACCATTGTGGTATGTGCAGGTCAGGAATCGGTAAAAGACCTGATGCCGAGTGCTGGGGAAAATACCTTGGCGCAGTATCATATTATTGGCGGTGCAAAACTGGCTGCTGAACTCGATGCCAAGCGCGCCATTCGTGAGGGAGCGGAATTAGCAGCAAAACTGTAAGGATTTGATGAAACTATATGCAGTTGATTGCATTCACTGTAATTTTCACTTGTCAGCCGGACAAAAGCTCCGTATTATTGCGCCCATGGAAGCGTGGCAGAGCGGTTTAATGCACCGGTCTTGAAAACCGACGAGGGTGTGAGTCCTCCGTGAGTTCGAATCTCACCGCTTCCGCCAAATTTTAAAAACCCCAGTCGAAAGATTGGGGTTTTTTTATTTCTATGATTTTAATAAAACGATTTAAAATAAGCTGATAGCGAACAAAGTCAAAATTTTAAAATTCCATAATTAATAAATATTCTTTAATTGCCTACTTCAATTTTGATTAATGCCAACGCAATTCTTTCCACATGTTGGTAAGCCGGTTGTTCCAGTTCTTCACCAAAAATATCCGGGTCAATTTCTTCATAGGACCAGATTATATTTTGATGCTGTTTCATCAAATCTTTAAGATGCTGCAAAAACAGATTGCCATGTTCAGTCACGGTCACACCGGTATATAGAAATAAATGTCCGCCAGAATTCAGGCGCTGTAGACCTTCTTTTATAATCCTGAATGATAAATCACAGCCATCCAGCGCATTACCGCCATGACGATATTGACGTTGTTCGGGATCAATTAAATACGGTGGATTAGCAAAAATCAGATCAAATTTTCCATCAAGATTGGAAAATAAATTACTTTGAACCGGATGAATATGGTTTAAGCCGGCAAAACTGATATTAATCTGGCTATAGAGCAAGGCTTTGGGATTCAGGTCTGCAACCATCATTTCATTCACATCCGGAAAATGTCTGGCAATACTGATTGCGGCTGCTGAAGTGCCACAACACATTTCCACGACCCGTTTGAAAGGGCGAGGCTGAGCAGCTAGATATTGCTTGAGATGATAGATAAAGCGATACGTATCCGGACCAAAAAATACCGCATCCTGCTGAGTGGTGGGAAAAGCTGAATGAATAAAAAGTTCGCCATCGAGTGAAGAAACCCGAACCTGACTCAAGTATTGATCTTCCTGAAACTGTAGAAGCTGATGTTCTTGCAATAATGCAAAAAGGGCAGAATCAAGATCAGTTTTTTTAAAGTTTAGATTCCAGCCAAAGATATCCTGATGGGTTCTTTGCTTATAAAGTTCATTCTTTTTTCGATTCAGAATTCGCTGGTGGGAAAGCGGTGTAATGGTCGTAAACTGATAATCTTGTTGTTTTAAAAAGGCTAATAAATAAAGCAAAGCTTGCTGCGGGCTGCTTTGAATCTCTAAAATTTGGTTCATACGGATATGCTCTTCTATTTATTTAACCTACATGAAAAGATTAATTCACTTTATGCCTGCAAGAGACAATATCAAACCAGTCGTGAATGATCAAAGCTATACAGCACTGGATTCCATGGAAAGGGATCAGTTTATATTCACCTAAATAATGCATTGCTTAGGTAAAAATGTGATGAGAATTGGTTGGATTTGTATAGGTCGTAGGCATAATTTTATTGGTTAAGCAGCCTTATTATGATTTTGCGAACTATTATTTTTTATTCATGATTATACGTATAAAAAATGGCTATTAATCACTGGGATCAATAGCCATTAGAGCTGAGAGCTTTAAAAGCTTAGTTGGGTACTTCCGGCAAATCAAACCAGATCACTTGCGCATCTTCGCTTGCTTTAATTTCTGTATCATCTAGAAAAGCAATTGCGCCGCCAGCTTCAACTGTATGTTCAGCGATCTGGACAGTGCCAGAAACAACATGTACATAATTAATATGCTGGGTCGCTTTCACTTCCAGACTTTGGCCTTGCTGAATCACCGCAGTTTTGACTTCGGCATTCTGACGAATATGCATCGGTGCATTGTCATTCGGACCACAAATCAAATGCCACTGGTTCGGTTGCTCATGCGGGTCAAGACGGATTTGCTGATAGTTCGGCTTGGCATCACGTTCATTTGGAATAATCCAGATTTGCAGTAAATGGACCTGTTCGTCGCCCTGGTTCATTTCACTGTGCCGCACACCTGTTCCGGCGCTCATCAGTTGCCATTCACCCGCAGCAATTCCGCCATGATTGCCCATGCTGTCCTGATGGGTAATGGTTCCTTTCAGCACACAGGTCAGGATTTCCATATTGTCATGCGGATGTGTGCCAAAACCCTGATGACCATCAATCAGGTCATCATTAATCACGCGTAAAGCACTGATACCCATATACTTTGGATTATACCAGTTACCAAATGAGAAGCTGTGTTTAGACTCTAGCCAGCCCATTTTTACATGACCACGATTTTCGCTAGGATGTAGAAAAGCATTCATGATTTCATCTCGACATTATTTTTAACTTGAGATCATCATACTGTCGTTTTATAACTGAAAAAATCTCAAATAGGCGACAGATCATTACATTTTTGCAACGACATAGCTGAAAGTAAACATAAGGAATAAAAAAGCCCGCTCAAAAGCAGGCTATTTTATTCAAATCGTTAGACCAATCATCATTCTAAGAAACGAACCGTTACGCCAGATTTGACTTTACGGCCAAGATCATTGGCATCCCAGTTAGTTAAACGAATACAACCATGTGACGCTGTTTTCGAAATGGTAGATGGATTTGGTGTCCCGTGAATACCGAATGATTTCTTGCTTAAACCAATCCAGATATTCCCGACAGGACCGTTAGGACCTGGTGGTAAAGATAGTGGTTTTAAGTTTTTACCTTGTACAAAGTTAGAAGGTGAGTAGCTGTACCAAGGGTTTGGTGCAACACCTGTGACTTTATAGGTTCCGGTCGGAGATGGTGTATCTGCACTACCAATGGTGGCAGGGAATGACGCGATCATTTGATTCTTACTGTTAAATAAGTACAGTTGTTTTGCACCTTTATGTGCAACAATCAAGTGAATACCTTCAGGCAAGTCATTACGTACATTACTGACCAGTAATTTTTCACCCACTTTATTAAAGTTAGCATTTGGATTGAGTTTCTTTAAGAAATTCTCATCCATATGGAATTTTTCACTCAACATTTCACTGACACGTGTGTAGTACAAGCCTTTCATTTTTGCCTGTAACGCATAATCTGAAGGAATAGACTTGGCAAACGGACCTGCCAGATCTTTTTCAGTAATGGTGTATTCAATAAAGGTTGGCTTAGAACCTTGACGTGCAACTAGTTTATCCCAGGTTTCCTGAGTCAAAACACCTGTCGGTTTGATGCCATTCATTTGCTGGAAAGATGCAATCGCTTTCAGTGTGTTTTTACCGCTGGTTCCGTCAATCGCACCCGGTGACGCATGGGCATTATTCAGCATGACATGCGCACGTGCGTAAACTGGGAATTGACCTGCACCGATATTTTCATACCACTGGGCATTATTTAAGCCATCTAAAGTCCAAGAAGCTTTGGTCGCTGCAGAGTTAGTCGGTGCTTTGGTATTTGGTGCTGCGCCAATAGAAGCAATCTGATCTTCGGTATCCTGTAGCTCATTCAGTGCTTCAGATGCCTGTTTTAAGTCTTGTTGTTCTTGTGCGGTAATTTGCGCTTCTGCAGGTGCTTGGGCCGCTGAAGCTTCAGTTGCTAATGGATCAATCGGATCTTGCACTGCAACATCAGTCACCACTTGGGGTTTTAATGGTTGTTCAGCAGTAGACGCGGCAAAAACTTGACCTGCGAAAATGCAACCTAGACTCACAGCGAGCATTGTGCGAACGAACATGTAACTCAACCTTAAGAATTATTTCTTTAACTATGTGAAAAAACACTATAAGTATTACAGAAAAAATGTGGAGATGCAGTAGTTGTTTTGTGTAAATCACTAGGTTGCCGTTCAATCCGATCGGTTTTTAAAGTTGCCAGAAGTTATTAAAACTGCGGCCTTTTTGCTATGATGTTGGCAATGTCAAAGAAAGATGGGAATGTGAATGACGACCTTAAAAAATGATCGTTTTCTGCGCGCATTGTTGCGTGAGCCTGTAGATGCTACGCCAGTATGGATGATGCGTCAGGCTGGCCGTTATTTGCCTGAGTACCGCGAAACGCGTACCAAGGCAGGAGATTTCCTTTCGCTTTGCAAGAATACTGAACTGGCCTGTGAAGTAACTTTGCAGCCTTTACGCCGTTATGATCTTGATGCCGCGATTTTATTCTCGGATATCTTGACGGTTCCGGATGCTTTGGGACTGGGGCTGTATTTTGAAGCCGGTGAAGGCCCGAAATTTCACAAGACCATCCGTACCGAACAGGATGTCGCCAACCTGCCTGCATTTAATGCCAAGTCGGATCTGGATTATGTGATGAATGCCGTTTCGACCATTCGTTCAGCCTTGGGTGGTCAGGTTCCTCTGATTGGTTTCTCGGGCAGTCCATGGACTCTGGCAACGTATATGGTCGAAGGCGGTTCAAGCAAGGATTTCCGTTTTACCAAACAGATGATGTATGCGCAGCCTGAAGTTTTGCATGCTTTACTGGATCGTCTGGCTGATGCAGTGACTGAATATTTGAATGCGCAGATCGATGCGGGTGCACAAGCGGTACAGATCTTTGATAGTTGGGGTGGGGCATTAGCACATCGTGAATATATCGAGTTCTCGCTGAATTATATGCAGAAGATTGTCGCTGGTCTGCAACGTGAGAAAGACGGTCGCAAGATTCCGGTAATTCTGTTTACCAAAGGTGGCGGTCAATGGTTGGAACCGATGATTACGACAGGCGCAGATGCGTTTGGTCTGGACTGGACCACGCCATTGAATGTCGCTCGTCAAACCGTTGCGGGTCGTGCAGCACTTCAGGGTAACCTGGATCCTGCAACTTTATATGGTTCATCAGACACCATCATTAAAGCAACAAAAGCCATGCTGGATGATGCCTATGCCAATGGCGAGAAAACCGGTTATGTTGCCAATCTGGGTCATGGTATTACCCAGTGGGTTGATCCGGCGAATCCAAAAGCATTCATTGATACCGTACATGAGTATAGTGCCAAATATCTTTAGGATGTAAACCTTGATCGATCTATTCAAATCAGGGTTTGAATTTACTTATAAGGCAGCTTCGGCTGCCTTATTTGGGATTTTACTCCTGCTGGCTTTTGCGCTGACTGCTTCTATGGGCAGCGATCTCTTTTTCGGTTTTTACCGGTATGACTATCTGCTTTTTTTTGCTTTGCTGATTCAGGTGATATTGCTCTATACAAAACTGGAATCCTGGGCTGAAGCCAAAGTGATTGCGCTATTTCATCTCATGGCCATGGTGATGGAAATCTTCCTGACCCATCCGGCAATTGCTTCCTGGCATTACCCACAACCCGCGGTATTTAAAATCCTGACCGTACCTTTGTTTGCTGGCTTTATGTATTCGGCAGTCGGCAGCTTTTTTGCACGTTCTTTACGTCTATATCAGGTTTCATTTGAAAAATTGCCGCGTTTTAGTCATATGCTGGCTTTGGCAGTCTTGTCTTATATCAACTTTATGAGCAAGTTTTTTATTCCTGACTATCGTCTGATTCTATTTGTCTGGAGCGTGATCATGTTCTGGAAAACCAGAATCCGCTTCCAGCTGAATCAGCATGCTTTTCAGTTGCCGATGTTACCCGTACTGCTGATTCTGGCGTTTATTATCTGGATTGCCGAGAACATCAGTACCTTTTACCAGATCTGGCTCTATCCAAGCCAGATTGAGCAATGGCATATGGTGGGATGGGGCAAACTCGGATCTTGGTATTTATTATTACTGCTGAGTCTGGTGTTGGTACTGAAAATCTTGGGACAGCGTAATTTACAAGGCGATTGGGCGCTCAAAGAACAGTAAAATCAACCAGGTTATGTTTATGTAAAGCATGCATTTTTTCAATTGCGCCAAACTTGACTTGTCGCTACTCTCCTGAGTATGTAATTTAAATTACATCATTAGAGTAATAACAAAGATTGCATGAGAATAATTGGAGAATAACTATGTTGAAAAAAATTATGCTGGCGGCGGTATTGGCGACTGGTTCAAGCATGGCGATGGCTGACCGAGATGTCGGTTGTGGTATCGGAAGCCAGGTGTGGGCGGGTCAGTCTGGTATTATTCCTAAACTCTTTGCAGGTACGACCAACGTTCTGTTCACGAATCAGTGGCTCGGGATCACTTTTGGTACTTTAGGTTGTAGCCAGGGCGGTACCGTAACCGCTCAAGTGGTGACCTTTACCAATGAAAACGCTGAAGCATTGGCGCGTGATATGGCAGTTGGAGAGGGTGAAAGCCTGAATGTTCTGGCTGAACTTTTGAATATTAAATCTGAAGATAAAGCTCGTTTCTTTAGCGTTTCCAAGCAGAATTTCTCTGAAATTTATTCCGAAGAAAACCAGAATACATTACAAGTTTTAAGCACCTTACAAACTGTGATGGCCAAAGATGAAGTATTGAAATCCTACATCTGATCCGCACCCTAAAAACCCTGCTGTTCTGGCAGGGTTTTCTTATGACTAAAAGAAATTGATGAGAATAAGTTAACTGAATGAAATATGCGTTCTTCATGTTGGGCCTGACATTCAGCCCTTTAAGTTTTTCTAGCGAAATTAATCCAGACATCCAGCATTATATCGCTCAGGCCGAAACCCTGCGTCTGGATCAGAGCACCACCTGGCAGCGTCTGATGTATGCTAATCCCGAAGGTCATAGCGAGGTTAACTATTCGGGCTATTTCCTGGCAGAGCAGGGAAAAACTGATCTAAAAAAAGAAATGCAGCATAACATTCAGGCTTTATTCCTGAGCGCAGAGCCGAATCAGTCTGTTCGCTGTAAGTTTCCGGCACGCAGCAGCTGGTTAATGCAGCAATTGAATATTTCCGAGCAACAATTGCCTGCGATTAGTTGTCCTGATTTGGATAAATGGATTGGCGAGGTCAAGCCCTATCAGGCGACGCTGATTTATGCCACGGATTTTATGGGTAATCCCAGCTCCATGTTCGGGCATACCTTATTGCGGCTGGGCCCTAAAGACCAGCAACAACTCAATCTGATTTCTTATGCAGTCAACTATGCCGCAACGGTCGATGGCAATGACAACTGGTCCTTTGCCTGGAAAGGGCTGACCGGACAATATCCGGGTGAATATTCCCTGATGCCGTATTACCGCAAGGTCAAAGAGTATGGTGACTTTGAAAGCCGGGACTTATGGGAATATGAATTAAACTTAAGCCCGCAAGAAACCAGGTTTCTGGTACAGCATCTCTGGGAAATGCAAAATGTAAGTTTCCCTTATTATTTTATCAATGATAATTGTGCATATCGTTTACTCGGGCTGTTTGATCTGGTACGTCCCGAGTTAAATCTACAGAAACAGTTTAATTCGACTGCGATTCCGATTGAAACGCTGAAAGTCGTAGAACAGCAGGGCTTGATCAAACAGAAAGTTTATCGTCCGGCGCTTGAAACTCAATTGCTGGCTCAATCCAGACAGCATGGCAAAGCCTTGGCAAAAACTGCGCATCAGCTGGCTTATGCAGAAACAGACCTAATGCCTTCAATTTTGCAGCCTTATCCGGCAGAAGATCAGGCCAAAATTCTGGAAATGGCCTATGATCATTTATATCTGGACTTTCTCCGACAAAAAGTCGATGAATCTTTTGCTCAGCCACGTTTCCGCAAGCTATTGGGTTTAAGAAGTCAGCTGAATATCGAGAAGCAGCGTAAAGCGCCTGAACGTCCAAAAACAGATCCGGTACAAAGCCATCATGCACGCAATATCAGTATTCAGGCCGGACAGGTTCAAGGTGAATCCTTTGTCCAGCTTGGACATCGGCAAGCTTATCATGATCTTATTGATCCGCAAGGCGGTTTTCGTACCGGTACACAGTTGCTGTTTCTGGATGGGGCTTTGCAATATCGTGACAGTGAACTCAAGCTGGAACATCTGGATCTATTTACCGTCAATTCCTATAACCCGGTCAATCCGTTTAATACGCCATTATCTTGGGGTTTTAATCTGGGCTGGAAACAGGAGGCACTGGATGCGCATGGCCAGTTTAGTGAAGATGAGCAGCATGGCGTTGCCAGCTTAAAAACTCAGGTCGGTTATAGCTGGGCAAATGTCAGCCGTGAACATCTATGTTATGCACAAATGCAAACTCAGCTACAGGCAGGCAAGACACTTGATCAAGGCTGGCGCGTAGGTGCAGGCCCTACTGTGGGGTGCCAGAATATCTGGAGCGATCAGATCAACAGTCTGGTGCAGTTGGAACTGCCTTATTGGGAAGATTCGCATCGCTGGCAGCTGAAACTGAATACTGAAATCCAATATGCATTCAATCCACAACATGCACTTCGGCTGTCTTGGGAATATCAGCAACAACAAACTAAAGACTGGGATCAATGGAGTCTTGGTTTGATCCGGTATTTTTAAGATTGAGTCAAAACTGATTAACACTATTCATAAATTGCTGTGTATCCATGAGGCTACTGTTCGGTTTTCCCGTGTATAAAAAGATTGGCTGGGTTGGGTACAAATAATCTGGTCGATATTTTAGGAAAAATACCTGATATTTGTTATATTTATCACATAATGTGAGTACAAATTGCAAGGTTTTGGGGAACAGACAGTATGAATAATGAATGCATGGCAAGACTGGCCGAGCAATGGGAACAGATCTGTCAAAATTATTCATCTGATGACTTATTGCATGCCTTTCATTTTATTCAAGATCATTCCCTGATTCTGGTGGAAGAATTCTATAAAAACATGCTCATTGAAAAGGAATCTGCAGAATTCTTTTCCGATGACTTGATTCAACAGCGCTTGCGCGACACTTTAAATGCCTGGCTACTTGAAAGCTTTGGTGTAGGGATTAATAAACGCTATGCCGATGCCGTGCAGAAACAGGCGATGGTGGGGCATGTGCATGCGCGTGTCGGAATTCCATCCTGGCTGATCATGCGCGGTGTACGTGAAATTGAGCGTAAAATGTTTGAACTGCTGGATGAGAATCCTCATCACAGTATGTTGACTACCTGCAGTTATATTGTCCAGATCATGGGGTTTGCCACAGAAGTCATGTGCCGATCTTATGAAGCCAAAACAGCCATGAATCAGGAAATTAAACACAGTTATCGTGTTTTTTCAGCGATGCAGGATGTGGCCGTACAAAAAGATAAACAGCGCAGTTCATTGCTAGACTGGGAAAATGAGCTCATGTTCAAGGTCTTTTCTGAGCATGAAAAATTGAATCATCCGATGTTGTCCAAGTCGGAGTTTGGTTTATGGTTTATTCATAAAGCCTCTTATGCTTTTACCGGCTCTGACCAGGTCGATTTAATCATTGAACGAATTTATCAAGTCGATGAACTTAATCAAGATATCATGGACTGTACGGACAAAAACAATATGCTGGGACTAATCCAGCAGATCCGTGACTTGAACCGCGAAATTCAGCTGCTGGTGGACCAGTTATTTCAGGTGGCCGAATATATTGAATCAGGTAATGATTCATTGACCCAGTTACTGAATCGCCGTTATTTGAATACGATTATTTCACGTGAAATCACTTTTTCTCGTAAGAATCATACGCCTTTGTCTTTACTTGCTATCGATGCTGATTATTTCAAAAGTATTAATGACAAATTCGGACATGCAGCAGGTGATCTGGCCTTGAAATTTCTGGCCGAAGCATTGCAAAAATATAGTCAGGGCAGTGATTATGCTTTTCGGGTCGGCGGTGAAGAGTTTTTGCTGTTACTGGTGGATACTGATGAAAAACGTGCCCTCAATATCGCCGAAAGTATTCGTAAATATATTGAAAATGGCATGATTAATTCGGCACAAGGCCAGCAGTTTAAATTTACGGTGAGTATTGGTTGTGTGCTTTATGATGGACATCCGGATTATCAGCGCTTCCTGAATGCGGCAGATTCTGCCTTGTATATGGCGAAGAACAACGGGCGTAACAGGGTCTATATGGCTCATCAGTCCTTGAACCCGGGCACACAGCCACTCTCGGTTTAAATGAAAGGTTTTTATTCAGTTGCAGACTGCTGCTCTATAAATTCCTGAAATTTCTGTTTTTGCTGAAGATATTCGGGATGATTTTTAGCTTCATCCCATTTCTGTTTAAAGATTTTGGCAGTAGCAGCTTTAACCGGATCTTCCTGATTGCGCGGTAGCTCTGAACGGCCATGCGCGCCACTCAAGCCTTTTTTGTCTTCTGGAACCGGACCGTCGTATTTTTTGCCCCCTTTATGATTGGCATAACGCCGGGCACGGGTAAAACCCATCTGTAAAAACTTGCGTGCCATGTCCGCACCAACAAAATCTTCTTGTTTTAAATACTCTAAAAAAAGCTGATAGATTTTCTCGCTACTGGCTTGGGCTTTTTCTTCATCTGCAAAGCGCCAATGTGGCAGGATTTCCGATTTATAAGGCTCAACCAGTAATACACCTTGTTCACCACGGCCAATCCGGTAGAGCTCCGGTCGTTTGCGAAAATTAATTTTTGCGAAGTCCAGCGAATAATCAAAACTATTCGAAACTACACGTGACGGACGTTTTGGTGGAGCTATTTTGGCAGATGGCTTCATATTCGGCCTTTTCTGAAATTTAAAATTATTCGATATTTCAGCTAATACAAATTATAAAAATGAAAGGGCAGGACACAGAAAAGCCCCTGGCATTTAGAACTAGGGGCTTTCATTTTACTTCGATTTTTTTGAACTGGTCTTCGAGGTTTTAGCCTTGGTTGACTTGCTCTTAGAGGAGCTGCTCGACTGCTTTTTAGCAGGTGCTGATTTTTTTGAAGAAGACTTTTTCACTTTAGTGTCGTCTTTACTCTTGTTGCTGCTTTTCGCTTTAGCCGGTTTTTTCGCGGAAGAGGTCTTTTGGTCTTTCGCTTTATCACTGGCTTTTGAGCTCGAATTTTTCTTCGCCTTCACTTTTTCATCTTTGCTGGCATTGTCTTTCTTAGAAGATGCCGCTTTAGATTTACTGCTCGCCGCTTTTTTAGTGACTTTGCGATCACTGTCTTCGTCACTACTCTTATTCGACTTTTTCAGTTTCTCATCTTGGGTCTTTTTAGCAGTTTTTGCTGATTTTTTACTGTCTTTCGCCTGGTTATTTTTGCTATTCGCCATGGTTACTTTCCTTATCATTAAAAATCAATCAGAAAGATATAAAGCGCTTTGCTGTATATCAACTTCAAATTACTTTAAGGGGAGAGCGGCAGGATTAAAACTTTATCGTGTATCCAAGTGTAGGCTTGTTGCAAACACAAGCAGGAATTGTTCGAGTTCCAGACTAAAATATAGCAAGTTTTGGGACAGGTCTTTAAACCCTGTTACCAGATGTCATTTATAGCAAGTGAGCTTTGGAGTTAAGTATTGATATCCTCTTCCTTTAAAAGCAAAAAACCCCGAATGATCGAGGCTCTGAGTAACTTATTTTTAAGCTTTAATAATTAATAGCTTTCTGGAACCGCACTTAAAAATTCACGACGTGTTTCTTTGTCGGTTTTAAAATCACCAATAAATGATACCGTACGTGTGGTTGATTCCTGCTTGCCTACACCACGCATCATCATGCACATGTGCGCAGAATCAATGACTACGGCAACACCACGTGCTTTGGTGACTTCAGCCACGGCTTCTGCAATTTGCTGAGTCAGATTTTCCTGAATTTGTAAACGGCGTGCAAACATTTCAGTAATGCGGGCAAATTTAGACAGGCCTAAAACATGACCTTCAGGCAAATAGGCGATATGAACGCGGCCATAAAATGGCAATAAGTGATGCTCACATAACGAATAAAATTCGATATTTTTGACCAGTACCATTTCACGGTTATCGGAAGGGAAGACTGCCTTGTTGGTCACTTCTTCAAGTGTCTGGCTATAACCCGAGGTTAAATATGAAAATGCTTTCGCAGCGCGCACAGGCGTATCTTTGAGACCAGGGCGATTTAGATCTTCGCCAACGGCAGTAAGAATGTTTGCGTAGGATTGCTGCATAGTCATATGACGTATTCACTTAAACTGAGAATGAACAAGGACGGCATTGTAGCAGAAAACTTTTACAATGCCTTGTTTTGAGGCTAAAACCGTTTACTGTTTGAACTTTGGATTCTTTTCTGCACGTTTGAGCAGAACCAATACCGCACCGGTACCACCTTGCTTTTCAGGTGCACTGACAAAAGCCAAAACATCGCGATGCTGACGCAACCAGCCGTTGACATAGGTTTTTAAAATCGCTTCCGGACCTTTGCCATGTACGATTTTAATCACGTTCTGGTTTTCATCTTTGGCGATTTGAATAATCTGCAGCACGGCTTGACGCGCTTCTTCTACGGTACAGCCATGCAGATCCACAGCTTCAAACCAGCGCAAGTTACCGGCTTTCAAGTCTTCAAACACTTTATGCTGCAAGGTGGCAATGCGGTAACTCAAGTTGGCCTGACTCCCGACAGGATTGAGCATGGCCTGAGTATCTGATAAAGCCATGGCCTCTGTTTCCATCGGGCCAGTAGCCGCTGCACGCTTTGCCAGGATTTGTGCATCCGGCTTTTTCTTGCGTGGCTTGTCCAGTTGAACCGTATTGCCCGATTCAATTTTTTGCACGCCCTGCATTTGCTTGCGGAATAATTCAAGTTCTTCTAAAGCCTCTTGCTCGACAGTCTTTTCAACAGGTGCAGCAACGACCGCAGGCGTTTGCGGCTGTGTAATTTGCTTCTTAAAAGATTTCAGCAGGTTGTACTGATCTTTAGATAATGAAGAATCGTGTTTACTCATAATGTAAAAACAAGGGAGATGCGGAATTTACAAGAATTATAGTCTGAAAATAGACAAAGGAGAACTGAATTGCGTTCATGACATTGCTGAGGATTTTAAATACGCTCGAGAATCTATGATCTACTTTTCAATATTGAAAATAAAAAAGCCCAATCCTGAGATTGGGCTTTTTTAATGCTTAGGTGAGCATTTACATTTTAAACCGCTTCAGGCTCACCAAACAGATCGCGGAAAGCATGATCCGGACGTGGCTGTTTCATGAAGCTTTCGCCGACCAGAAAGGCGTGAATATCATTTTTCTGCATCATCGCAACATCCGCAGGTGTGGCAATACCGCTTTCAGTCACCAGCAGGCGTGAAGGGTCCAGTAATTTTTTCAAACGTAATGATGTGTTTAAATCCACATCAAAGGTTTTTAAATTACGGTTATTTACACCGAGCAGACAACGATCAGAAAGTTTTAAAGCACGGGATAGTTCTTCTTCATCGTGAACTTCAACCAGTACATCCAGATGATGTTCAAATGCAGTTTTAGACATTTCTTCTAACTGCTGGTCAGACAGGCAAGCCACAATTAGCAAGATACAGTCTGCATGCAGGGCACGTGCTTCGATAACTCCATAAGGATCGATCAGAAAGTCTTTGCGCAGTGCAGGCAGGTCGCAATGTGAACGGGCAATCTGAATGTTGTCATCGTGACCCTGGAAAAAGTCTACATCGGTCAGCACCGATAAACAGGCTGCACCTGCCTCCTGATACTGTGCTGCAATTTCCGCAGGGTTAAAGTTCTCGCGAATAATGCCCTTGGATGGCGAAGCTTTCTTAATTTCAGCAATGACACCCGGACGTTTCGACACTAAAGACTGGGCAAAACCACGCACAGGTGATGCACCTTGTGCCAGTTCTTCCAGATCTTTATAGCTTTTCTGCTTTAAACGTAGGGCAAATTCTTCTTTTTTACGGTCAACAATTTTGCCTAAAATTGTATTTGCGATATCCACCATGATCAAAATCCCTGACCGAATTAAGCTTCGTAATGTTTAATAGTTTTGGTAAATTCAGACAGTACACTCATTTTCTCAAGTGCCTGACCGCCATAAATAATGTCATGTGCCAGCGCAACACCTTGCTTATAGCTGCTGGTCAAACCAGAGACATAAATACCTGCACCAGCATTCAGCGCGATCATGTTCGCTGCTTTATCACCGATGTCTGATTTCTTCTTGCCCAGCGCATCTTTGATCAAAGCCAGACTTTGCGCAGAATCTTCCACAATCAGTCCGGTCAGAGTTTGCGATTCAATATCGACCGATTCAGGAATAATTTCCCATTCGGTGACTTCGCCATTTTTCAGTTCAGCAACATGAGTTGAAGAGGCTATACTGATTTCATCCAGACCATCACGTGAATGTACTACCATCACATGTTCAGCACCGAGCTGTTTCATAACTTCGGCAATTGGACGGCAGAGTTCATTGGAAAATACGCCAATGACCAGACGTTGTACGCCAGCCGGATTGGTTAAAGGACCGAGCAGGTTGAAAATACTGCGAATCCCCAATTCTTTACGTGGGCCGATTGCATATTTCATGGCTTGATGATGATTCGGTGCAAACAGGAAGCCGACACCGACATCACGGATACAGCGTTCAGTCTGCTGCATATTCAGGTCCAGATTAATCCCGGCCTGTTCCAGCAAATCTGACGAACCTGATTTGGTCGAAACGCCGCGGTTACCATGTTTGGCTATAGTTGCACCGGCTGCTGCGATCACGAATGCAGAGGCAGTAGAAACGTTAAACAGGTTTTGACCGTCACCGCCTGTGCCGACGATATCGACCAGATAAGGAATGTCACTGACATCAATTTTAGTGGCAAGTTCACGCATGACACGTGCAGCTGCGGTAATCTCATCAATGCTTTCGCCTTTAAGACGTAAGCCCATCAGCAGGGCACCAATCTGGGCATCGGTCGCTTCACCTGACATGATGGCACGCATCACGTCTTGCATTTGATCCTGAGTCAGGTGAATGTTTTTAGTAATATTGCTTAAAGCTTGTTGAATATTCATAAGGTGTTCTTAGGCATAAATTTCGAGAAAGTTTTTAAAGATTTGATGACCATGCTGGCTCAGAATCGATTCGGGATGGAACTGCACGCCTTCGACCGGCAATGTCTTATGTTTCACACCCATAATTTCTTCCATAGAGCCGTCAGCTTCATTGGTCCAGCAGGTCACTTCCAGACATTCGGGCAAGGTGGCTTGATCAATCACCAGTGAATGATAGCGCGTTGCAGGAAATGGAGAAGGAAGATTGCTGAAAATCCCGGTATCACTGTGGTACATATCAGACAGACGGCCATGCATGACACGTTTGGCACGCACGATATCACCGCCAAATGCCTGACCAATACTTTGATGACCAAGACAAACGCCCAGTAAAGGAATTTTGCCAGCAAAATGCTGAATGGCAGGAATAGAAATTCCTGCCTCACTTGGCGAGCACGGGCCGGGGCCAATCACTAAATACTTAGGTTGCCATCGCTCTATATCTTCCAATGTCACGGCATCATTACGGACTACTTTTACTTCTTGATTCAGTTCGCCAAAATATTGGACGATGTTATAAGTAAAGGAGTCATAGTTGTCGATCATTAAAAGCATGAGCTTAACCTATTGAAATTAATGCACTTAACTGTGCTAATGTTGTCCAGATCGTACTTTATTTATACGTGTTGCAAGCACTTGCCTAACACAACTAAATCATTGATTTCATTGTGTGAAAATAAAGCACGCTTCATCATAGCAAAAAATAGCCCCATTCGGCGCAACAATTTCGCTCAATTTATTGGCTTTAAAAACCTGTAGAAAATTAAATAAAATTTTATAATGATTTAAAGTAATAGGCTTACTCATAGAAAGATTTAAAAGGCTATTTTTTAGAGTAAAACTTAAAAATGAAAAAATTAAGGTCAAAGAGAGGTAAAATGCTTGATGAAAAAAACATCACTTGAATAATTAAGCTTTATATAAACTTTTCTATTGAAAGTAGATTTAAAGAAAATGCCTCATAATAGGCATACAATCCCAAATGAATCGCAAAATTTTCTTTACTGATATCTACTAAAAAAAGCTCAATTTTTAGCCAAAAACAAGTAAAAATATAACAAAAGTAAGAAAAAGCAGCATATTTGCTATAAAAAGCTATGTTTCTTATACATTTTTATAGATACATGCACTATTTAGGTGCGCTAAAAAATAAAGCTGAAATAAAATAAATGAAGAATGCTTGAATATAGTGCATTTAGTTTTGCAGCTAGTATAATAGCCGCAAAGTATTTTTGTCACTTCATGATTTCTTATAAAGATTTCAATATTTTATCTATACTTTTAAAAGTTGGTACGGTAATTGCTTAATAACTATCAACTGCTAACACGCACTTCACGGGTGCAACAAAAACATCGGAGCAAAATGAGCATGGCGAACAAGGTCCTTCAACTCATACAAGAAAGTGGCGCAAAATGGGTCGATTTTCGCTTTACTGATACCAAGGGTAAAGAACAACACGTCACTTACCCAGCAGACAGTATTGATGAAGATACATTTGAAGACGGCAAAATGTTTGACGGTTCTTCAATTGCAGGTTGGAAAGGCATCGAAGCATCGGACATGATTTTACGTCCGGATGCGGCAACAGGTTTTATCGACCCGTTCTTTGCAGAGCCAACAGTTGTTGTAACTTGTGACGTCATCGAGCCATCAACTGGTCAAGGTTATGATCGTGACCCACGTTCGATTGCGCGCCGTGCAGAAGAATATTTGAAATCTACCGGTATCGGTGATACTGCATTCTTTGGTCCAGAACCAGAATTCTTCGTATTTGACGAAGTAAAATGGGAAATCGACATGTCTGGCGCGCGCCATACATTGATCGCTGAAGAAGCTGCTTGGTCAACTAACAAAGACTACGAAGGCGGTAACTCTGGTCACCGTCCACGCGTAAAAGGCGGTTACTTCCCAGTTCCTCCTGTAGATTCTTCACATGACATGCGTGCAGACATGTGTGCGCGTATCGAAGACATCATGGGCCCAGGTCGTGTAGAAGTACATCACCACGAAGTTGCATCTTGCCAGTTAGAAATTGGTGTGAGCTTCAACACAATGGTTCGTAAAGCTGACGAAGTTCAACAGTTCAAATATGCTGTTTGGAACGTTGCGCACCAATACGCTAAAACTGCAACCTTTATGCCTAAACCAATGGTAGGCGATAACGGTTCAGGTATGCACGTTCACATGTCGATCTCTAAAGATGGCAAGAACCTGTTTGCTGGTGATGAATATGCAGGCCTTTCAGAAATGGCATTGTACTTCATCGGTGGTGTGATCAAACATGCTCGTTCATTGAATGCGATCACTAACCCATCTACAAACTCGTACAAGCGTTTGGTTCCACATTTCGAAGCACCGATTATGCTTGCTTACTCAGCGCGTAACCGTTCTGCATCTATCCGTATTCCTTACGTGTCTAGCCCGAAAGGCAAGCGTATTGAAGCGCGTTTTCCAGATCCAATGATGAACCCGTACCTAGGTTTCGCGGCATTGTTGATGGCTGGTCTTGACGGTATTCAAAACAAGATCCACCCAGGTGAAGCTGCTGACAAGAACTTGTACGATCTTCCACCGGAAGAAGAAGCAAAAATCCCTACAGTGGCGCATAGCCTGGATATGGCGCTTGAAGCACTTCAAGCGGATCATGATTACCTGTTAAAAGGTGGCGTGTTCACGAAAGAAATGCTTGATGCTTATATCGAGCTTAAAACTGAAGAAGTTCGTCGTCTAAACACGACTACTCACCCAGTTGAATTTGATATGTACTACAGCTTGTAATTCATCACGAATTAAAGCGAAGAAAACCCGCGCATGTCGCGGGTTTTTTTGTATCATCTATTTATAATTTTAAATGATTGATGGGCTTAAATGGCACAACGTAAAAAGCACACCAGCTTTTATCCATGGATTGATCCAAAAGATCATAACAAAGGTTTTAAGTTGAACTTCTCTGAAGTGACTTATCTTGAAGTGGGGCGGACTCCCGAGGGTTATAAGCAGGCTCAATTTGTGGCGCTGAAAAATCCTGAAATAGCGCTGGATTATGCTTATCCAGAATCATTTTATTTGAGTGCTGAAGGTTTTATTTTAATTAAAACCCCACAAGGCAAATATGAAATCATTGCAAAAACAGATAACTGTTAACAATGAATAGTCGTTCTAGAAATCAAAATCAGCGTGTGTTGCTGTCAACTCTGCCTGTTGAGTTAAAACCGTGGCTGTATGCATCGGGTTCACTCACGCAACAACTGACCGATTTGGCGCAAGGACAATTCCATGTCGAGCCAATTCAAGAGCATTTTCAGCGTTTAGGCTTTGCCAATGCCAAATGGATGCAGATGTCACATCAGCATACTTCCTGGGTGCGTGAAAGTTATCTCTACGGCTCGGAACAGTCTCCTTGGGTGAAAGCCAGAAGCATCTTTCCGATTTTAAGCCTGCAAAAAAAAGCCCGAATTTTTCAGCATATTGGCACCAAACCGATTGGCTGGTTTCTGTTTCAGCGCACTAATCCACTGTGCCAGCGCCGGGTGGTACTTTTAGATGAGGGCTGGACCCGTCAGAGCTGCTATACTTGGCACGGCTGTAAATTTATCGTACAAGAAACATTTTTACCGGCATTTGAACACTTTATACAAAATTCACGGGCTTGATTTTTATGGCAACCGCACAAGCAATCACCTGGCGTGAGCGTCTTAGCGCCTATTATTATCTTTGTCGTTTTGATAAACCGATTGGGACTGAACTGGTTTTTTGGCCTACCATGTGGGCGCTGTGGATTGCAGCTCAGGGCATGCCACGTATTGAAATTTTAATTCCCATGATTTTGGGTGTGATTTTTATGCGGGCGGCAGGCTGTGCCATTAATGATTTTGCTGACCGTAAAGTCGATGCACATGTGGAGCGTACTAAAAACCGTCCGCTAGCGACTGGGATTATCAGTGCCAAAGAAGCTGTGATGGTATTTCTGGTTTTGGTGTCTGCCAGTGCCTGCCTACTATTTTTTCTGCCAATCGAAACTTTTTACTGGTCATTTGGGGCTTTATTTTTAGCGTTTATTTATCCTTTTATGAAGCGCTATACCCATTTACCTCAAGTCTTTTTGGGTGCAGCATTTTCCTGGTCGATTCCGATGGCTTATACCGCAGTTGGACAAACGCCGGATTTAACCTGCTGGCTTCTATATTTTGGTAATCTGGCCTGGACCGTAGCCTATGATACCCAATATGCAATTGCAGATCGTGAATACGATTTAAAGATTGGGGTGAAATCAACCGCGATCTTATTTGGTCGGCATGATATTCAGATCATTAGCGCTTTGCAGGCTAGTAGTATTTTATTGATAGGTGCTGCATTGTGGCTAGAAAATTTATTGCTTCCATTTGGTCTGGCTGCATTAATTGTTGTTGCTCTTGATTTTATTTACCAATGGATAAAAACACGGGATAAAGATCCACAGCTGTGTTTCTGGGCGTTTAGGCATAACCGCTGGATTGGATTCATAATCTTTTCTGGAATTTTTCTGGCTCTTTGGTACTAACCATCTATCGGCTAATAACAAAAGCGTCCTATAAGGATGCTTTTTTTTATGCTTAATTTTGAGTGATCTCGATAAAAAGAGATAGGGAATAACAATAAAAGGATAGAAATATGCAGAATGGTTATAAGAAATTAATGTTGGGCGTACTGTGTTCTTCAGTACTGTTTTTATCTGCGTGTGGCGATGATGATAACAATGATATCTTTGTCCCCCAGCCAAAGATTTTTTTGAGTGAACAAGCCTATACCAAGGATGTCATAACCCAAGCATCAAGTATTCGAGTTATGCGATATAACATGCCAAATGTGCAGGGAAATACAGCAGAAGCTACAGCATTGGTTATCTATCCTAGAACTCCACAACCGAGAGACGGTTGGCGTGTAGTGGTGTGGGAGCATGGAACTGTTGGGAGTGGTGATAGCTGTGCACCAAGTTCAAATATTCTTAATCCACGGTTTAAAATAATGGCCGAGAGTTTACTCGCCAAAGGTTATGTCATCGTTGCACCTGATTATGAGGGTTTAGGAACTCGAGGGATTCATCCTTATCTGCATTTAAAGAGTGCCGCACAATCTGCAATCTATGCAGTGAAAGGGTTTAAGCAGCAGCAAGGCGATAAATTTAATGGTGCATGGGTCTCTGTGGGGCAATCACAGGGTGGACATGCATCTTTGGGTACAGCAGAGTTTGCAGGGAATGATCCAAATTATAAAGCAGCAGTTGCAGCAGCACCTGCATCTAGTCTGGGCTATATTATTGGTACAGTTGCACCGCAAGCTTTAAATAAATTGATTTTAGGTGAAGGTGCTGGTGCCGTTCAACCAGGAACTGCGAAAGCTGTTTATTCAGAACTTCTTGCCTATGCAGCCTATGTCGGTGTTGGAATAAAAGCCTATGAGCCAAATTTTGCTTATCAAGATATCTTTGAAAGCACATCTGAGCTGGTTGCAGAGCGTGCTGAAGGTACTACTGGTGAAAATGGTCTGTGTTTAGAAAATTTAATGACAGCTTTTAGTACGGATATAGATCAATGGTTACAGCAAAATCCTGGGAAAACAGTGGTGGACTATCCAGGGCTGACTGATAATTTTGATCAAAATTTATCTGTGAAAAATTTCTTAAGGGATAATCAGCCTGCTACCAAAAAAATAAATGTACCGGTAATGATTATTCAGGGTAAAGAAGATATGGCAGTACCTTATGATGTTACAGATGCCTTGCAAAAGAATTTGGCGGCTTTGGGTACGGATGTGACTTTCCTAGGAGTTGATGGTGCATCACATACTCAAGCAATCGTTTTAAAAAATACAGAGCTTGTAGAATTCATTGAAGAAAATATGCCAGCGAAGTAAAAATAAAAGCGAAGATATTAAAAGGAGCTAGGGCTCCTTTTTTATTTTCGCATTTTCAAAATTTGAGCAAGAGCTTTAATTTGTTATAGTAGGGGCGAAAGTTAAATGATTGTCAAAGCAGGTTTGTTATGTCCGAGCAGCCACAGCCCCGCAGTATAAAAAAGCTATTGATCTTCGGTACGCTTGCACTTTGTATTCCGGTATTTTTAATTAGTATGGCATTTCTTGCAGTGAATAGTGATGCTAAAAATCAGGAAAAATACAAGCAGCAGCAGGCAGATATGATTGCACGTATTGAAGCACGAGAAGCTGCGGAAAAGCTCAAAGCAGAGCAGCATGCTAAGGCAAATTCAATACAAGCTGCGTCTGAAAGTAGTGCAACAGCACCTTAATCTATCTAAAATCCCTTTGCACTTGTCTAATACTGCAAATGTCTGTGTAGTAGATAGTTGCATCGTTTGTCGAAAACTATCTCACTCGATTGTAGATATTCGATATTTCTTGATGAAGTAATTTGCGCTTTTCAACAGAAAAATATAGCCACCCATCATCCGATCGGTGGCTATATTTAAATCATCTTAAAGCAATTCTTTACGCAATTGCTCAGGAGATTTAATTGAAAGTAGAGCAGGTGCTACATCTAATGCTGTTTTAGCACCATATTGCTGGGTTTGATTCAGACGGTAGCAGGCACGGGCATAAGCCACTAACACACTTGCGGTAAACTCAGGATTGCTATTCAGCTTTAAAGAAAACTCAATCACCTGTTTTTGTGCATCACTGGTATTACCACTACGGATGACAAAACCGCCATGTGGCATATCCTGATGATCTTTCAGTAAAGTTTCCTCACTGATAAAATTCACGGTCGTATTATAATCCGCAAAATAATCAGGCATGCTGATGATGGTTTGTTCAACTGTTGCCGCATCAGCCCCTTGTTCCAAGACCACATAACAGTCACGATGATGTTTGTCTTTGGTGCTTAACTCAGGTCGTGCGCCACTGCGGACTTGTTCAATCGCGTCAGTAGATGGAATGGTGTATTGAACACCAGCTTTCACCCCTGGTACACGGCGAATCGCATCTGAATGGCCTTGGCTTAAGCCTTTACCCCAAAAGGTATAAGTTTCGCCATCTGGTAATAATGCTTCACCAAATAAACGGTTAATCGAGAACATCCCAGGATCCCAGCCAATAGAAATCATGGCTGTTTTTTTGTTAGCAAGGGCAGGTGCGTCGACTGCAGCATAGTATTCCGAAATACGTGCATGCGTATCAAAACTATCTACGGTATTGAATTTACTTGCAAAGATAGGCGCCTGTTGTGGCAAGTCATCTTTAGAGCCGCTACAAAGAATCAGCACATCAATTTTATCGCTAAAATCATTTAATAGTGCATCCATGCTATACACTTGAGTTTCTGCAAAGCAAGGAGAGACGCTGCTTGGTGAGCGGCGAGTAAAAATACCGACAAGCTGCATATCAGGATTTTTCTGGATGGCAGTTTCAACACCGCGGCCAAGATTACCGTAACCCGCGATACCAATACGAATAGAATTTTGCATAAATAAACGATCACTGAATAAAAAAACAACGCCAAAAATAAGCAAGGTGATGATGGCCAGAAATGGAACAGGCCAATCAGGTCATCTGACTTATATTTTGTTTTCGAAAGGATTATAGAGCGATAATTTAAACTTTATCACCCTAATCCTGCAGAAAGGCAGGTTTAACTGAGAATGCTTGTGATGAGACGCTAAATTGGACGAGGATAGGTTAGTTTTGAAGCATGAAAAGCTGCCGAGAAATTAAAAGCGGAGCAGGAGGCTTTGATTAATCAAATTCAAGCTGCAGCGAGAAATATCGAAATTGCCGCTTAACTTATCTTAAATCCCTTTGCAGTTGTCTGATAGTCGGAATCTGGGTGTATCGAATCACGGTATAGCCAGCTGCAATCAGCATGGCATCGCGTTCAGCATCTTCCTGTTCTTTGCCAATATGACTGGGATCATCCAGTTCAACGATCGCCACTACATTATATTCACGATCAAGTACCACGAAGTCTGTGACTTTGCGATTAAATTGATTGCGCATTTTCATCTGATCGTGCGTGATCAAAGCGCTAAACGCGACTTGTGCCAGAATGTGATGATGAGGAAAGGCATCTTTCAGACGTGTAAACATCCTGCTTTCAAAAGCAGTAATGACGCGCTTCGGATAGAATTTCTTTTGACGGGTGAAGAGGTGTGGGAAGAGCAGGCAAACTAATGCAAAAGTTGCCAGGCAGCCAATCACAAAAAATATAAACTGACTCAAATTAAACACAGATCACAAAAGGGGAGAATAAAAAAACCCACTTCGCAATGAGTGGGTTTCTTCAGAATCTTGGCTCTCCCACCTGGGCTCGAACCAGGGACCTGCGGATTAACAGTCCGTCGCTCTACCGACTGAGCTATGGGAGAATAGATTGGCTCTCCAACCTGGGCTCGAACCAGGGACCTGCGGATTAACAGTCCGTCGCTCTACCGACTGAGCTATTGGAGAATCTGACAGCGATTATAGAGAGATTTGAAAAGGGGTCAAGGCACTTTTAGAAAAAAGCTGAAGAAATTGAATCAAGTGTTTTAAAAATAGTCGAAAAGGTTTGTGGTTTAAACTGTTATGTTTATGTAAACCGGTCCTAACAGCAAAATCGCGATCAGCCTGAATTTTGATAAGTGATCTGGATCATAAGAAATGAGCGGTTGATCGCGCATATAAATCAATATGATCTCAATTTAAAAAATACAGCTATAAAAAAACCCACTTCGCAATGAGTGGGTTTCTTCAGAATCTTGGCTCTTCCACCTGGGCTCGAACCAGGGACCTGCGGATTAACAGTCCGTCGCTCTACCGACTGAGCTATGGAAGAATATATGGCTCTCCAACCTGGGCTCGAACCAGGGACCTGCGGATTAACAGTCCGTCGCTCTACCGACTGAGCTATTGGAGAATCTGATCGGCATTTTAGGGATGAATAACCAGGTCGTCAATCAATTAATGTAAAGAAATGAATTGTTTGCTTCATAAATATTCATTTAGAGCCTAAAAATAAAAAAATCACCCGAAATGGGTGATTTTTTTAGCAAAGAAATAAAAAATTATTTCTCAACACCTGCAGGCTGACCTGCATATTTCGCATTTGCATAATCCCAGTTTACTAGGCTTTCTAGGAAAGTAGAGATGTACTTAGGACGAGCATTACGGAAATCGATGTAGTAAGCGTGTTCCCAAACGTCAATCGTCAACACTGCAATTTTACCGTGCGCCATTGGCGTATCAGCATTTGAAGTTTTCATGATAGAAAGCTGACCGTTTACTTCGTCAGCCACTAACCAAGCCCAACCTGAACCAAACTGAGTAGTTGCAGCAGCAGCAAATTCTTCAGCAAATTTTTCATAAGAACCGAAAGCTTCGTCAATTTTTGCAGCCAAAGTACCAGTTGCTTTACCGCCACCGTTTTTAGCCATACAGTTCCAGTAGAACGTGTGGTTCCAAACTTGAGCCGCGTTATTGAAAACACCTGCTTTAGAAGCATCACCAGCAGTTGCTGTAATAATTTCTTCTAGAGTTTTGCCTTCAAGCTCAGTACCAGCGATCAGGTTATTCAGGTTAACCACATACGTATTGTGGTGTTTGTCGTGATGGTATTCTAAAGTTTCCTTGCTGATGTGTGGAGCAAGATCTTCGTAGCCATAAGGTAATGCTGGTAAAGTAATGGTTGTCATGTTTTCAATTCCTTGCATTTTGCTGGGTTTTAACAATAAGTGGCTTTATTGTAATAGATAATCGGGCAGAAATGGGCATCGTGTATAAATAACAATACAGAATAAAGCCTGAAAATATATGAATAAAGCCACTGATCATAACCGTCAGTCGAATTAAATCGGATTGTTTAATTCGAAATAATCATACTCAATATTAAACTGTTCTGAAATAGCCTTGGCCAAGCGTTGCACACCGTATTTTTCAGTCGCATGATGGCCACAGGCATAATAATGGACATTCAGTTCCTGAGCTTCATAAAAGGTGCGTTCGCTCACTTCACCTGAAATATAGGCATCACAGTTCTGTAGTGCCGCTTTTTGAATATAATCCTGCGCACCGCCGGTACAGAAACCGACTTTATGGATTTGAGTTTTGTCAGCAGGAAGATGAATCGCATCAAAGCCCAGCTTTTCTGAAACATAATTTTTAAAATCTTCCGGATTCATCGGCTGTTTTAAATAGCCAATATTGCCAATCGGACGTTTTTCACTCGGATCAAGCTGTTCAATATTTTCGAGTTCTAATAAATCCGCAATGGCAGCATTATTTCCCAGTGTTGGATGACTGTCTAAAGGTAGATGATAGCCAACCAGTGAGATATCATGTTGAATCAGGGTTTTAATACGTTTACCACGCATGCCGGTAATCGGATAGGCTTCACCTTTCCAGAAATAACCATGATGAACCAGCAATAAATCTGCGTCTTGCTCAATTGCGGCTTCAATTGCACTCTGGGAGGCGGTCACGGCACAGAGGATTTTATTCACCTCGGATTTGCCTTCAATCTGCAAGCCATTCGGTGCATAGTCCTTAAATTCACGTGCTACCAACGTCTGGTCACACCATTGAATAATATCGTTCAAATTCGCCATAAAATTCCTGTAAGTTTAAAACTTGCCCATATTTATCTATAGGTCTAATTGTAACTAAAGCTGCACAAATCTCTGTGGAATTTTTTGTGTTTAGTTATGTATTTAGCATTACAATAGGACACAAATTACTTAGTCATCAACGAATTAAAATATTTTAGAGGATAGCAACGTGCGCCGCACCTTTACATGGTTACCCTGGGTGTTACTGATTTTAGTCATTATCGGTTTTTTGGGGTGGCAACAACTACAAAAACCAAAGGCACCAGTTGCGCCAGATGGCGTCAAAATGCCTGCTGAAAAAGTAGAGCCGTTGATTGATACGTCGCGCTCAGGAGGCGTGGTCTCCTATAGTGCTGCTGTAAAAGTGGCAGCACCCGCTGTCGTGAATATTTTTACTACCCAAAAAGTCAAGCAACAGGCGCATCCTTTACTGACCGATCCGGTATTTCGTGAATTTTTTGGCGATCAGTTACCTGACCAGTATGGACAAAGCCCGAATGAAAACAGTTTAGGTTCGGGTGTAATTGTACGTCCAGACGGTTATATCCTGACCAATAACCACGTGATTGCGCAGGCCGATCAGATTGTAGTGGCTTTGCAGGATGGACGTCGTGCTGAAGCCAAGGTGGTCGGAACTGATCCGGATACCGATCTGGCCGTGATCAAGATTGAACTGACACAATTGCCAGTTCTGCCATTTAAACTCAGTGGCAATGAAGTCGGTGATGTGGTTCTGGCGATTGGTAATCCTTTTGGTGTTGGGCAAACCGTGACGCAGGGGATTATCTCGGCAACGGGCCGTTCAGACTTGGGTATTAATACCTATGAAGACTTTGTGCAGACTGATGCTGCAATTAACCCGGGTAACTCGGGTGGTGCGCTGATTGATGTCGCCGGTAATTTAATTGGTGTGAATACTGCAATCTTCTCGCAGTCTGGTGGTTCACTGGGGATTGGTTTTGCCATTCCGGCCAAAATCTGTCAGCAGGTGATGAATGCCATTTTGAAAGATGGCCGTGTGGTTCGTGGCTGGTTAGGGATCAGCTTATTACCTGCAGAGCGTGATGATGTCCTGCAACCCAAAGAAAAAGGTGTGACGGTCGCAGAAGTGCTACCGGATGGACCTGCTGCCAAGGCTGGAATCCAGCGTGGCGATAAGATTATGAAAGTAAATGAGGAAGAGATTAGTTCTGCCTCACATCTGATTAATTTTGTGGCCTTGCAAGAGCCAAACAGTACCATTCAGATTGAAATTGAGCGGGCAGGAAAAACCATGATCCTAGAGGTTGTGGTGACTGAACGTAAGGCACAAAACAGTGCTTCACAATATATTCCTCTGCCAGGCCAATAAGTTTGATTAAAAAAAATCCCTCATGATGAGGGATTTTTTTTATACTTTCTTTCAGCATGTTCTGATACAAAAGTGAAATATTAAGCGTTTTATAAATCATTTAGCTTAGTGAAATAACATTAAAAGAGAAAATAAAAATGAATTTTATGACGGCAGATCAGGCCAAAATTTTATCTAATGTTGCTAACCTGAATATTGAAATGTATAAGCCACGTCTGGCGCAACTGATTGAAGATAATGCCCGGCAAGGCAATACAGCGGTACTGACAGTTTTTCCCAAACATCTGCCTTTGGAAGATATCCGTGCCTTGTCTGCCGAGTTAACAGATCTGGGTTATAACGTACGTTTTGAAGTACAAGAATTTTATTACAGCTTTAATGTCTACTGGCTGTAATTTTAACAGTTGTTCAAAAAAGGTCCTGTTTAGGCATATATTTTGCTGCGTTCATCTCATATTTAAACTATGAGAATTTTATGTCTTTATTTATTCATCGTGCAGCACGGGCCGATGCGCCTTATGTAGTGCTTTCTTCTGGGCTAGGCGGACATGCCAGTTTCTGGAATCCACAAATTGAGGTTTTGCAGCAAGATTTTCATGTGGTGACTTATGATCAGGAAGGTTGCCATTCGGATTCTGAACTGTTGTCAATACCTTATTGCGTAGATCATATGGCCCGACAGATTCTGGATTTATTGATCAATCAGGATATCCGTGAATTTCATTTTATTGGTCATGCATTGGGTGGGCATATCGGCATGCAGCTTGCGACTTATCAGGTTGATAAAGCGTTTAAGTTATTCAGCCTGACTATGTTGAATGCCTGGGGAGAACTGGATTCACATACCCAAAAATGTTTTCAGGCACGCACATCATTATTGTTGAATGGCGGAGCCGAGGCTTATGTGCGGGCACAAGCCTTATTTCTGTATCCTCCACACTGGATCTCGACACATCTTGACCCGTTAACAGAAGCAGAAAATAAACAGCTACTGGACTTTCCGTCAATTCAAAATGTCTTGGCGCGTTTACAGGCTGTGCAGGTTTTTAAGCTAGAGGAGGCGCATCAGCAGGCACTCAACGATATTCCTGTGCATCTGATTGCCAATCAAGATGATTTTCTGGTGCCTTATCAACGCTCGCAACAACTTCAGCAATTATTGCCGTATAGTCAGCTCAGTCTGTTTGCAACAGGAGCGCATGCTTCTACAGTGACTGAAACCGCCCAGATCAACCAAAGCATACTGCAATTTGTAAAATCGGTCTGATATTTTCAACATGTCACTTTGTTTGCTCAAGCCAGAACCTGTTTCTGGCTTTTTATTTTTTCTAATGAATCATTTTTATGGTTTTTACTCAAAATCTGATTCTTCCTAAACGCGATGATGATCAATCTTAATGCACCTGAATGAAACACGATGAGCAAAATTGATTCATAGGTGGAAATCATTATTTTACTAAAAATTCAAAAATATAAATATTAAGTATTTGAAAATAAATAACTAAAAATAATTGGTATGCGGTTTGCAATATTTTCAACATAAATAAAAAACCTGAATTGGCAACAGGATTTTGAATATTGGTTAAAAATAATGAGGTGTGAAAATGAAAATAGGTGTCTTCTGTCCAATTGGAAACAACGGCTGGTTACTCTCTGAAAATGCACCACAGTACATGCCGACTTTTGAGTTAAACAAACAAATCGTGCAGCGTGCTGAACACTATGGTTTCGATTTCGCACTTTCCATGATCAAGTTGCGTGGCTTTGGTAGCAAGACCGAATTCTGGGAACATAACTTGGAAACTTTTACCCTGATGGCGGGTCTCGCAGCGGTGACCAGCAAAATTCAAATTTATGCAACAGCTGCAACTCTAGTCATGCCACCGGCAATTGTGGCACGTATGGCATCTACCATTGATTCTATTTCCAATGGCCGTTTCGGTTTGAATGTGGTGACCGGCTGGCAGCCACCTGAATATACCCAGATGGGCATGTGGCCAGGTAATGAGTATTTTGGCATACGCTATGAATATCTGTCTGAATATGTACAAATTTTGCGTGAGCTTTGGGCAAACGGAAAATCTGACTTTAAGGGTGAGCATTTCCAGATGGAAGACTGCCGTGTTAGCCCGCGCCCGCAAGCCGATATGAAAATTATCTGTGCTGGTCAGTCGGATGCCGGTCTGGAATTTTCTGCACAATATGCTGACTACAACTTCGTGTTTGGTAAAGGGCTGAATACACCGACCGCTTATGCAGAAATTAATGACCGCTTAAAGGAAAAAACCGATGTCACCGGCCGTGAAGTACAAACTTATGTCCTGTTTATGCTGATTGCGGCAGAAACTGACGAAGAAGCTCAAGCGAAATGGCTGCATTATAACGAGGGTGCCGATATGGAAGCGATTAACTGGTTGATGAATCAGGGCGGGAAAGACACGACTTCTGGTGCAGATACCAATATCCGTCAAATGGCGTCTAGCGTATCTCCAGTGAATATCAATATGGGAACCTTGGTGGGTTCTTATGAAAATGTGGCACGAATGTTGGATGAAATTGGCGAGATCAAGGGCACTGAAGGTGTGTTGCTGACCTTTGATGATTTCATTCAGGGCGTAGAAGATTTTGGTCAGAAAATTCAGCCATTGATGAAATGCCGTGAGCATATTGTGATTGAGGGCGAAGCACCTGTACTGGAGAAAAGCGCATGAGTGAGTCAGTGGTAACAGCCGATTTTACTGAAAAACTCGGTACTGGAAAAACGCTTAAAGCTGAGCCTGAAGCCATCTGCCTTGTACCAGAACAGACTGCCCTGATTGTGATTGACATGCAGAATGCCTATACCTCGCAGGGCGGCTATCTGGATCTGGCGGGGTTTGATGTCTCAAAGACTAAACCAGTCGTAGAGAACATTAAAAAGGCAGTCGATGGAGCGCATGCGGCCGGTATTCAGGTCATCTATTTTAAAAATGGCTGGGATGCAGAATATAAGGAAGCAGGTGGTACGGATTCTCCGAATTTCCATAAATCCAATGCCTTAAAGACCATGCGTAAACAGCCTGAATTACAGGGGAAATTGTTGGCTAAAGGTGGTTGGGACTTTGAACTGATTGATGAATTACAGCCACTGCCACAAGATCTGGTCATTGAAAAACCTCGCTATAGCGGTTTCTTTAATACTGCACTGGACAGCATGTTGCGTGTGCGTGGTATTCGCAATCTGGTGTTTGTGGGAATTGCCACTAATGTTTGTGTGGAATCGACCCTGCGTGATGGTTTCTTTCTGGAATATTTCGGCGTGGCACTTGCAGATGCATGCCATCAGGCCGGGCCAGTCGAAGCCCACGAAGCCAGCCTGTACAACATCAAGACCTTCTTTGGCTGGGTGTCCGATACCGCAAATTTTATCGATACCTTTCAAAAAGAAAGTGAATCACTTAAAGAAACTAAATTGGCTGAAAGTGCCTAAAGAATTAAAGATCAGGATTAAGGGAAAAATAGTATGCCTAAAGAAGTCATTATTCCAGCAGGAACGTCGAAACCACTAGCACCGTATGTGCCGGCAACCAAGGCAGACAATATTGTCTATGTGTCGGGCACGTTGGCTTTTGATGAAAATAATAATGTGGTGCATGTCGGTGATGCCGCAGCACAGACCCGTCATATTCTGGAAACCATCAAGCGTGTCATTGAAGAAGCCGGTGGCAGCATGGATGACGTCACTTTCAATCATGTGTTTGTCAAAGACTGGGCAGATTATGCTGCGATTAATACAGTTTATGCTGAGTATTTCCCGGGAGATAAGCCGGCACGGTATTGCGTACAGACAGGTTTGGTCAAACCTGATGCGCTAGTCGAAATTGCTTCGATTGCCCATGTATAAGCCGATCCACCTGATTCAATCTCATTACTAGATGCCCCAGGTCTGAAACTGAACATCGACTTGGGGTAGGGAGAACAGCATGAATGCCAAACTATCTAAAATCATCACAGAGACAGTTGCAGAAAATAAAGCATTAAATAAGGTTTTGGCGACTAACGCATCGGGTGACATCTTTACCCGGGTCGATCAGCAGATTTTCCGTCAGGGCATGTCTAATCTAGGTGCTGCGGTGAATGTGATTACCACGCAAGGCGATGCAGGAATGGCTGGATTTACCGCTTCGGCCGTATGTAGCGTGACGGATACACCACCAACGTTACTGGTGTGCCTGAACCGTTCTGCGTCAGTCTATGAAACCTTTAAAAAGAATCAGGTGTTGTGTGTGAATACCCTGGCATCACATCAACAACATCTTTCCAATCTGTTTGGTGGAAAAACACCAATGGCAGAGCGTTTCAGTCAGGGGAACTGGAAAACTTTGGTGACCCAGTCACCTGTACTTGAAGATGCCTTAGTCAGTTTTGACTGCGAGGTGGTCCAATGTTTATCCGTAGGCAGTCATGACGTGCTGTTCTGTGAAGTGAAAGCCATGTGTCAGAGTCAAGGCAATGCGCTGATGTACTTCAACCGTTCTTACTGTGAGCCACACAAAATGTGCTAATTCAATTCAATCCTAATCAAGGAGGGGAAGCCGATGCAAGAAAAAGAAACGTGGTTTCCAAAATTCAAGCCTTACCAAGGCAATCTCGATACCACCCCCGTGCAAACAGATGAATATCTGCCTGCTGGGAAAAGTATTATTCTCGGGTTACAGCATGTGTTTGCCATGTTTGGGGCAACCGTACTGGCACCCTTATTAATGGGGTTTGATCCCAATCTCACGATTTTTATTACCGGGATTGGGACCATTTTATTTTTCCTGATCACGGGCGGTCGATTGCCTAGTTATCTGGGATCCAGCTTTGCCTTTATTGGTGCGGTCGTCGCAGTTACAGGTTATTCCGGAGTTGGTGCGAATCCTAATATCGGACTGGCACTTGGCGGTACCATTGCTTGCGGTATTGTCTATGCCTTGATTGGTCTGCTGGTCATGAAAACCGGTACCAACTGGATTGAAAAACTGATGCCGCCAGTAGTGACAGGCGTGATTGTGATGATTATTGGTTTGAACCTGGCGCCAGTCGCAATTAAGAGTGTTTCAGCGAACCAGTTTGATTCGTGGATGGCATTAATCACCATTATCTGTATCAGTGTGATTGCTGTGTTTACCCGAGGAATGGTACGCCGTCTGTTGCTGTTATTGGGCTTGTTATCTTCCTATCTGATTTACTTCCTTTTCACAAACGTCATGGGCTTCGGATCTGCGATTGATTTTACCAAAGTCAGTGAAGCAGCATGGTTTGGTTTGCCGAATTTCCAGAGTCCGGTCTTTGAAGTGAATGCCATGCTGATGATTGCACCAGTGGCAATTATCTTGGTTGCAGAAAATCTAGGGCACTTTAAGGCAGTCTCTGCGATGACCGGTAAAAACCTGTCTCCATATATGGGTCGTGGTTTCTTTGCTGATGGGGTGTGTACTTCATTGTCCGCTTCTGTCGGTGGTACAGGTATGACCACTTATGCCGAAAATATCGGTGTCATGGCAGTCACCAAAGTTTATGCAACGACTGTATTTGTCTTTGCTGGTATCTTCGCTATTTTGCTCGGACTTTCACCTAAATTCGGTGCAGTGATCAGTACCATTCCAGTGGCCTTGTTGGGTGGTGCATCGATTGTCGTATTTGGTCTGATTACTGTGGCTGGTGCGAAAATCTGGGTAGATAACCGTGTTGATTTCACCAAGAACAGTACGCTGATTATTGGTGCAGTCTGTCTGATCATGGGCACAGGCAACTATAGCTTGCAGATTGGTGGTTTTGATCTGGGGGGTATTGGTACCGCAACTTTAGCTGCAATTCTATTAAATCTATTCCTGAACCGTGGTGAAGATAAAGAATTGCCAGCCTCTGAACCAGCTGAAACCGTAACTGAGGTCGAGGCTAAGCCAGTCGCTTAATATGAGGAGCATTTTTTGAGTCATACAATTGCATTTTTAGGACTCGGGGCAATGGGCTGGCATATGGCCTCCCATTTGCCAAAACTCGGACATCAGGTTTGGGTCTGGAACCGGACTGAACAGAAAGCTGTAGCGCATGCTGAAACTTTTGCAACGCAGGCAGTGAGTATTGAGCAGGCGGTTCAGGCAGATTTTATCTTTTCCTGTTTACCGACCAGTCAGGATGTGGAAGCACTGATTGCAGCCCATCCACCCAAACAAGGTGCAATCTGGATTGACTGTACCAGCGGTGTACCGGAATCTGCCCAGAAACTGGCGAAGCTCTTGGAGCAACAAGGTAGTTTTTATCTGGATGCACCGGTTTCTGGCCAAACCATTGGAGCAGAACGCGGTACTTTAACTGTGATGGTCGGAGGTAATGAACAAGCCTTTGAACAAGTCAAACCGATTATTGAAGCCTTTGCTGGCTTGATTGAATATGTAGGAGAAAGTGGTTCGGGCTTTGCGGTGAAAGCCGTGAATAATACCCTAATGGCGACTCATTTATGGGCATTGGCTGAAGGGCTGACTGTGCTAAAAGGACAGGGCGTTGATTTAAGTAGCGCACTGAACTGTATTAATCATTCCAGCGGTAAAAGCAGCATGTCGGAAAATATCATGGCGCAGCGTGTACTGAACCGTGAGTTTCACAAGACTTTTGCACTGGATCTGTTACAGAAAGATATTGGTATTGCTTTGGAGCTGGTACAGCAACAGCAACTGGATTTATCGGTGATGTCTTTGGTTCAGCAAGAGTTTCAGCAGATTGCCAAACCTCAGGCCAGTCAGCTGGATTTCTCTGCTGCGGTGCAAGGACTGGAACAGCGGACTCAAATTGAATTAAGAAGATAATCTTTTCAAACAATATTAAAGACAGTGTTAAAGAAGTTATAGCTATAGATATATCAATTTAAAATTTAAAAAGCCGGGAATTTTAATTCCCGGCTTTATTTATTCATTAGGCAGCTCAATAGCCTAAGTAAATCTTAATTCTGTTGATTTGCCTGATATTCCTGAATCACTTCGAGCGCTGCACGGAATGCTTCTTGTGTTGCAGGAGCGCCGCAGTAAGGCAGGCTATGCAGTAGCACTTCCTGAATTTCTTCCACTGTCGCACCGTTATTCAAAGCGCCACGAACATGGCCTTTCAATTCAGTTGGGCTTTTTTGCGCGGTAAGAAAAGCAATGGTAATTAAAGAACGGTATTTACGTGGTAAAACCCCTTCACGTTGCCAGGTTGAGCCCCAGGCATGTTCATTAATCCAGTCCTGCAAAGGCTGCGTAAAAGGAACCGTATTGTCCTGAGCACGTTTTACAAAGCTTTCACCCATCACTTCAGTACGGACTTTCAAGCCATTTTCATAATCTTGTTGTGACATCATTGACCCTCAATTTTATTATAGGGCTAGCTTAGTACTTTCCATGCGAAATACCATCGTGCAATAGTCGTAAAAAGTGGCTGAAAAGCCACTTGTGAAGCTTCCAGAGTAAAGTAATAAAATGACTTCATTCTGGAATTTATTACACCTTAAATTCAAGTTTTATTTAAGGTGATACTGAGTGTGAAGGATCAGTTTGCACTGAAGTATCCGTTCCTTTGGCATCTTCCTTGATGAGATACGGATTCTCAAGCTCTAATACCTCCTGCAAATGCAGATCAAATACATCGGTCAACATGCTGTCATAGCGGCGCGCATTATAGTGCAGCAGTTTTTCTGCTTCCTGATCATTAATAAAGCCTTGTAGCTGTGCATCGGCTACATGCTCAGCAAAACTGAGTCCTTTAAATTGTCCTTTATTTTCAGCTTTTTTAAAGCGATCCCAGAGTTTTTCAATCTCGAGTAGCAGATTGAAAGTAGATTCCATACGGCCAGTGACATCATTTTCATTAATATTATAGTAGACATGTTTTTTGAGTGACTGCCGGAAAGCATTGTTTTCCATCATGCTGTTTGCTACCTGTTGTTTCAGCTGGTCTGATGGTTTCTGTACCGGACGGCCAAATGGGAAACATAGCAGTTTGACCATGCCTGCTGCTGCACCTGATGGAAAGTTGGCAAACAGGTCAAAAAATGCTTCTTGCGCTGTATACAGAGATTTTTCTATCGCAAGCTGTGCATGCAAACGCTCATCTTCAGTCTTTTTGCTATGCTCAAAATATTTCAGAATTGAGGAAGCAATAAACAGATGTGCATGAATATCGGCTAGACGTCCAGACAACATTTCCTTACGCTTGATATCACCCGCGAGTAATCCTAGACACATATCCGCAGTTAAAGCAAAGTTGGCACTCAGCCGGTTAATGATCTTGTAATAAGGACGGGTAAAGTCAACAGCACTTTGCGGCACAGCATTGGAGCCACCTGTAAAGGCATAGGCAAAGGAGCGAGCAGTCCGGTTAAAGGCGTAACCCAAATGCTTAAACAGCAAGTTATCAAAAGGATTTAGAGCCGCTGCCGGATCTTCTGCTTGTAAGAGCTGTAATTCTTCATAAAGATAAGGATGGCAACGCATTGAACCCTGACCGAAAATCATCAGGGAACGACTAAGAATATTGGCGCCTTCAACCGTAATGGAGACTGGAATTGCCTGATAATAAGGCGCCAGAAAGTTACGCGGACCCATCTGAATGGCGCGGCCACCGACCACATCCATACCGTGATTGACCACTTTACGCATGCCTTCTGTCGCATAATATTTGGCAATCGCTGTCATTACGGCAGGCTTGCCGCCCTGATTCAGACCACAGGTGACCAGATAACGGAAAGCCTCCAGCATATAGGTATCACTGGCGATTTCACTGGTGGCTTCCTGAACACCCTCAAACTTACCAACTGAAATTTTGAACTGCTGACGGATGCGAGAGAAAGCGCCGACATTTAAATAAGTCATTTCTGAAGTAGAAGTAGACAGCGCTGGTAGGGAAATACCACGACCAACCGCCAGACATTCCATTAGCATACGCCAGCCTTTGCCGGCATTTTTGACGCCACCAATAATCCAGTCCAGAGGAATAAACACATCTTTACCTTCAACCGTACCATTCATAAATGGTGGTCCGGGGTTATGCCGTGGTCCCACTATTACGCCTTCATGACTGGCAGGGAGCAGGGCACAGGTAATGCCATATTCAGTCTGATCACCCAAAAGATGATCCGGATCATACATTTTAAAGGCCAAGCCTACGACTGTCGCAATTGGAGCTAACGTAATCCAGCGTTTGGAAAAATTCATTCTCAGGCCTAAGACTTCCTGACCTTCAAACTGGCCATAGCAGACCACGCCCGTATCAGGAATCGCACCAGCATCCGAACCGGCCTCCGGACTAGTCAAACCGAAACAGGGAATTTCTTCGCCTCGTGCAAGACCCGGCAGATAACGGTTTTTCTGTTCTTCGGTACCGTAATGCAGCAACAGCTCACCCGGTCCGAGCGAATTCGGCACCATACAACTCACGGCTGTGGTCAGAGAACGCGAAGCAATCTTGCTCATCACCCGACTTTGGGCAAAGGAGCTAAAGGCACGACCGCCGTATTCTTTGGGAATAATCAGGCCCAAGAAGCCATGCTCCTTGATATATTGCCAAACATGATCAGGCAGCGCTTTCTGCTCATGGATTTCCCATTCATCCAGCATGCTGCATAAGGTCTCAACTTCATTGTCCAGAAAAGCCTGTTCTTCTAGCGATAATTTGGGATAAGGATAGCTATTAAAGGTTTCCCAATTCGGTGCACCCATAAATAGTTCTTTTTCCCACCAGCTGGTCCCTGAATCCAGTGCTTCGCGTTCTGTCGGGCTAATGCTCGGCATGGCATTTGCCAGTGCTTTATAGGCCGGTTTGGAAATAAACGACATGCGCAAAGGGTCGATCATCACTACAAGGCTGATTAGAATCAGCGGAATGCCCAGAATCAGTGACCATGGGCTAATAAAGGCACAGACCACTGACATCACCATTAGCGCAATTACACCCGCGCTACGGGAGAGCTGAAAATAGAAAACCGCCCATAAACTGAGTAATAGCAGTAGTACAGCAAATATAAATAGCATTGTTATAGTTCTCCAGATTTATACAAGGCTGCCTGTGCCGGGATCTCATAGAATTTTTGTCACAGTTCATTCATTTTTTTGTCGCTTGAGGATCGGACAGGTTCAGCATGGCATGTGTGAGAATGATCGTTTTCAAGTATTACAACGAATAAGTTAAGTCGTTTATCTGTTTTTGAGATTGTTTGAAAAATGCTCATTCTTCAAGTGAGAACGCGCAAAGAAATGTGAAGATAAGTAATGACTTAATCTTATCTAAAATAAAAAATGGGGCTTAACGCTCAGTAAAATTTTAACGATGGATATTAAAAAGCCCTCTACTTGAGAGGGCTTTTATTTCATTGGTTTAAGCAGGATTAAGCTTCAATGGCCTGAACTGCAATTTTTTTGGCTGGGTCAACTTTACGGCGTACTGCTGGTACAGGTTCGCCGTAGTATTGGCGGTCGGCAAAGTAACTTGAACGAACCATTGGCGCTGCCCAGATATTGCGGAAGCCCAGTTTTTGGCCATGTTCGGTATAACGCTCGAATTCTTCAGGTGTTACGAAGCGGTCAATCGCTGCATGTTCTTTTGAAGGCTGCAAATACTGACCAATCGTCACATAATCCACGCCATGCGCATGTAAATCATCAAGCAGAGCAAGCACTTCTTCTTCAGTTTCACCAATACCGACCATGAGACCACATTTGGTTGGTACGTCCGGGCAGTATTCTTTAAACATTTTTAGCAGGTTTAAAGAGTGCTGATAGTCAGAACCTGGACGCATGGCTTTATATAAACGCGGCACAGTTTCGATATTGTGGTTAAACACATCTGGCGGACATTCAGTCATGATACGCAGCGCGATATCCATACGGCCACGGAAGTCCGGCACCAGAATTTCGAGTAAGGTATTTGGGCTTAGAGCACGTGCTTCTTTAATACAATCGACAAAATGCTGTGCACCGCCATCCAGTAAATCATCACGGTCTACCGAAGTGATTACCGCATATTTCAAACCCAGGTTGGCAATGGTCTCAGCCATATGACGCGGTTCATCTGCATCCAGTGCATTTGGACGGCCATGAGCCACATCACAGAATGGACAGCGACGGGTACAGATATCACCCATAATCATAAAGGTCGCAGTACCGCCACCAAAACATTCAGGCAGGTTTGGACAGGCGGCTTCTTCGCACACCGTATGTAATTTTTGCTGACGTAATGTGGTTTTAATACGTTGAACTTCTTCAGGTGCCGCCATTTTCACCCGGATCCAGTCCGGCTTGCGTGGCGTTTCAACCGTAGGAACAACTTTTACAGGAATGCGGGCAACTTTTTCCGCACCGCGAAGTTTGACGCCCTGTTCAGGTTTACGGTTTTCAGACATATTCAACTTTTCCACTGTTTTTGAAGGGGGAGATACTCAAAGATAGCGCAGTTATTATAACGGACTTCGTTCTAAATAGGGCAAAAAGGGGTATTCATTTAAAAAATGTTCTTATCAAGCAATATATGTGAGTTAAATACACCAAATCAACAGGATTTACGTCATAATAAGAGTGTAGATTAAAGTGAATTTTTTAATTTTGAGGAGCGTTGAATGCCACGTAAAAAAGAGGTCGTTAGTGGGACTTTCGTTAAATATGATGCGGTAGTTCTAGGTTCGGGCCCTGCGGGCGAAGGCGCGGCAATGAAACTTGCCAAATCTGGTAAGCGTGTTGCAATCGTTGAGATGCGTGAACAGCTGGGTGGTAACTGTACCCATGTCGGTACGATTCCAAGTAAAGCATTGCGTCAAACAGTATCCAGTATTATCCGTTATCAACGTGATCCACTGTTTCAAAAAGTTGGGGACTGGAAGCAGTTCACTATGAAGCAAGTGTTGCGTCATGCACATAAAGTTATTCAACAACAAGTAGATACACATTCACGTTTCTACGACCGCAATAAAATTGATATTTATCATGGTCGTGCCTACATTCAGGATCAAAATACCATTTTTGTATTTAACCCAGATGGCATTAAAGAAACGCTGATGTTTAAGCAACTGGTCATTGCCAGCGGCTCGCGTCCATATCGTCCAGACATTCTTGATTTTAATCATCCACGTGTATTTGATTCAGACAAAATTCTGGATCTGGACTATTCCATCCAGAAAATCATTATTTATGGTGCAGGTGTAATCGGTTGTGAATATGCCTCGATCTTTATTGGTTTGGGACATAAAGTTGACCTGATCAACACCCAACACAAACTTTTAAGCTATCTGGATGATGAAATCTCTGATGCGCTGTCTTATCACTTGCGTGAACAGGGTGTGCTGATTCGTCATAATGAACAGATCGACTTTTTAGAAACATTTGACGACCATGTGGTGATGCACACGCAAAGCGGCAAGAAAATTAAAGCCGACGCGATTTTGTGGTGTAATGGCCGTTCAGGCAATACCGATGGTCTAGGCCTTGAAAATGTCGGCCTGAAACCGAACAGCCGTGGTCAATTGACTGTGAATGATCAATATCAGACTGAAGTAGAAAATATCTACGCTGCCGGTGATGTAATCGGTTGGCCTTCACTAGCCTCTGCTGCCTATGACCAAGGTCGTTGCGCGGGTGCCAATATGAGCGGCGAGAAAGACGTTGCGCCGGTGACTGATATTCCAACCGGGATTTACACCATTCCTGAGATTTCTTCGATTGGTAAGACTGAACAGCAGCTGACTGAAGAAAAGATTCCGTATGAAGTCGGTCAGGCATCATTCCGTCATTTGGCACGTGCACAGATTACCGGAGATACTATGGGCGAATTAAAGATTCTGTTCCATCGTGAAACACTGGAAGTTTTGGGTGTACATTGCTTCGGTAATAATGCCTCTGAAATTATCCATATTGGTCAGGCAGTCATGAACAGCCCGAACAATACCATCAAGTACTTCGTAGAAACCACGTTTAACTATCCGACTATGGCTGAAGCGTATCGTGTAGCCACACTGAATGGTATGAACCGTTTATTCTAAGTGAGATATTTGACTTAGACAGAAAAACCGCAAGTCTTCACTTGCGGTTTTTTTATTGGAAGTGATTAAGTCAGTCAAGTTGATCAAATCGAATTTTTAAGCCGCCATTTTTCGGCATTCTTCAGCACAGCGGCGGCATGCTTCGGCACATTGCTGACAATGTTCATCTTCATGATGACCACATTCTTCTACACAGTAGTCACAGGCTTTCGCACAAAGTTCACATATTTCATGCATGAATGGAGATTGCTTTTGTTCCATACGGGCACACAACTGACAGATATCTGCACAGTCCAGACAGCGCTGGATACACTCCCGCATCATCTCCAGATCTTCTTCTTTAAGACAGGCACTGGCACAGTTGGCACAGGCCAGGGAACAGTTCATACAGGTTTGAACACAATCTGAAAATTGAAGCTGATTCATTGTCGTTTCCTCTTTCCATAGGTTTGTTGCTGATTTTCTAATAAGCTAAGCAGAAAAAGGAAAATACACTAGGTAGATTAGGTGAGGAAAAGTAAACAGCTACTTTGTTTTGTTAGAGATCTACTGGATCATGAGCGATAGTTGGAATTAATTTTTTTTATTTGAAAATAAAAAACCATTGAGGCGGTCAAAGTCTCAATGGTGGAAGATCGACATGATGAATCGTAATTTTTGAAGGGTTAAACTAGCTCTACCTTTCTCGTTATTCTCGTTTTTATTATTAAAACGGACGGCTACCCGCCAGACTGATGCGTTTCAATAAACGGCGCTGATCTGCCGGGAATGGAGGCGTGAGTGTAAGGTCACCTGATTATCCCAGAACACGATATCGCCAATTTCCCAGTGATGTTCATAAGCGAATTCAGGTTTCGAAATATGCTCACGTAATTTGGCGATCAGTTGACTGCCAGCCTGATCATCATAATTGACCAGCTCGACTTCGGTATGGGTGTTTAGCCAAAGCGCTTTACGGCCGAATTCAGGATGAGTGCGCACCAGTGGATGTGGATAAGCATGGCTTAAAATCGGTTGATCTTTAAAATGATACAATGGGCTTGAACCATAACCTTGATCATCAGTCTGATCTCTGGTTTTTTGACGGCGCACGAAAGGGTTGTAAGTAATCAGTTGTAGCTGATCGATCTCTACCTTGGTTGCTTCATCGAGTGCATCATAGGCTTTAATGGTGTTGATCCAGCTGGTCTGTCCGCCGTCCTGAGGCAGTTCAATTGCATACAGAAGGGAGCCAAAAGAGGGTAATGGTGTCCATTGATGATCGGCATGTGGAGTTAGTTCACCATGCCCAGTGTAATCTCCCTGACCGACGGCATTGGACACCGGCACGACATCGGGTGGAATGCCGCTATCCGACTGCGCAGCCAGTACCGGTGTATCTGCACCTGGGCGGAAAATGGAACCGAAATAAGTTGAAAACGCCAAGTATTGTAAATCATCCAGACTTTGCTGCTTAAAGATCAAAATCAGATGCTCGGCCAGCGCCTGTTTTAACTTTAAAATGGTTTTGGATGATTGGACTTTACGGGCATCCAAGCCATAGACCACTGCACCTAAGGCCTGACCGGTTTGCGGTACAATCTTGATTTCAGCCGGATGTTGAAATTGATCTTGCTGATGCCAGCGTGGAGCATCATGAATCGCTTGTGAAAGTTGGGTTAAGCTGGTCATTATCAAGTCTCAGAATTTTCTTGTTGATCAAAATCTAAGAAAATTCCGGACTGAAATAAAATCAAAAGAAATGATAAGTTTATGAATAATATTATATTTTTATTATTCAATCGATTTTAAAACATTTAACTTATTCTGCGATGGATTGCGCATTTTCTGCTGAGGATATTTCAGCAGTTTAGTGTGCGCAGAAAGCCTGATTAAAATACTCAAACAGCTGAGGGGTTTGAAACCACAGTCCAATCGACAAAGCCAGTAAAAGCAGGATTGCCACCACAATCGAGAGTTTGAGTTTCAACAGAGAATCAGTCATGGACGATTTGCTCCTCATTGACCCAGAAATGCACCAGTACGCCAAAAATGCTGAGGACAATTGATAGCATCCACACCGCATTATAATTGCCGCTCAAATCATGGTTGACTCCACCGAGCCAGCCACCGAAAAACGAGCCAACCTGATGGGTGAAAAATACAATACCACTGAGCATGGTCAGATATTTCACCCCGAACATATTGGCCACAATGCCATTGGTCAGCGGAACGGTCGATAACCAGAGTAATCCCATAATGACACCAAAGCTATAGACTGTCCATGTGCTGAGAGGCAGCATGAGAAAGGCAATAATCGCAATTCCACGCAGGGCATATAATCCCATTAGCAGATGCGGTTTGGAATATTTTCCACCGAGCCAGCCGGCCGTATAGGTGCCTACCACATTAAACAGACCCACTAAGGCTAAGAAAATCGTACCGGTTGTGGCATTAAAGCCATGATCAATTAGATAGCCTGGTAGGTGGATACCAATAAAAACGACCTGAAAACCACAAACAAAAAAGCCCATGGTCAGAAACCAGAAGGGTTTATGATTTTTCACCACCACCAGAATCTGTTTAAAACTGAGTGAGACTTTATTGGGGGTAGAGGCTGCATTGGGATGAACATACATCGGTGCTTTCAGCATCCAGGCCAATGGCACAATCAGGGCAATCAGAATGGCACTGACTACTAACGCTGCTGACCAGCCAACATTCTGTAATAGCAACAGGGTCGAAGGCAGCATGATAAACTGACCAAAAGACCCGGCCGCACTGGCAATTCCCATCGCCAAACTGCGCTTTTCTGGTGGGGCAGCACGCCCGACCGCAGATAATAAGACCGGAAATGAGGTGGCAGACAGGGCTAGACCTAAAATTAAACCGACACTCAGATTTAACAGTAAGCCGGTCGAGCTAACTGCCATCAACAGTAGACCGATTGCATATAAGGCTCCGCCTACAGCTACCACAATCTTGCTGCCATATTTATCGGCAAATGCCCCGGTAATCGGCTGAACTGCACCCCAGATCAGGTTTTGCATGGCAATGGCCAGGCTAAAAACATTATGACCCCAGCCAAATTCTTCGCTCATCGGCACCAGATACAAGCCAAATGCATGACGTACACCCAATGACAGTGCCAGAATGATGGCAGAGCCAATCAGCATAAAAATAAGAGCTTTGGAAAATTGACTGTCAGCCATACGTCATTCATGCCTATAAAGTTGATATGTATAGTATTCGATTCAAGCAATAGAGGCGATTAAATAAATATTGATCAAAAGATAAATTTTTTTTATTAGGGCGTGTCCTCATTTGGCTTTACACCAAATAAATATGCAAGCAATGTAAATCATAGACTGGTAATTTCGTGCAAGCTTATCAAATCG
>NZ_JAMXXN010000013.1 GCF_024129435.1 Acinetobacter lwoffii
AGTACGTGCCATTGAAAATATAGAAATAAAAATAACTCAAAGGAGGATTTTAAGTATTTAAAACCAATTCTTCAAATGAGGACACGCCCTAATATTAACTTACCATTTTACAGGTTGATCGCTTGAACCTGGCGTCATTTCATAGCCCGGTGATGAATCATAAGATTGACCAGTCTGAGACTGTACAGGCTGTAATTTTAAGCCCTGTAAAATTTCCGGGTTTAAGCCCTGAGCAATTTTATCCGCCGTACTGTCATTTAAACTATTGGTCAGAATATTCTGTGTCATTAAATTAGACAGAGTTCGATTGAAAGTGCCCGCTGCTACCACTTTACTGGTATTGGCTTCAATGACACGCCAGCTTAAACGCACTTGTTCAGCGCCGGCATTCAAACCATACATTTGCTGATGGCTGGCACTAGACAGATCATTAATTCGTCCCACCAGTAAATAGTCTGCTCCAACTTTCTGACCGATACGCGCCAGCTCATGCGGTGCACCATCCCAATACAGGAATGCATTTTCAGACTGCATTTCATCCAGATAATGACGATCTACCACACTCAACTGTCCGCTTTGAGCCAGATAATTTCCTAAAGTATCGGATAATTCCTGACTAAACTCATAGGCAGATGTGTCATTGGCCAGTCGGTTATTTTTCTCGGCCATCTGGAATGGCAATACTGCAATCCTGCGCAAATGCTGGTCTTGTACAGTCGATTCAAACTTCACCACATGTGCGCGAACTTTGGCACGGTAATTATTTTTTGCACCCGTCACACTCAGCACCTGAAACTTGGTCACTGAACCTGAACCTTGATTTGCCACACTAAAAACTGGTGAAACTTTACCGTTATAACTCCAGCCCTGATTATTCACCGATACAGAAACAGTCTCTTCATAATTCATTTGGGAAGAAACTGAAGCACCATTTACCGATTGCACAGCAATTAATAAGGCTTCAGAAATCGCCTGGTGTTGAGTTGGACCACTTCCACTGGCTTCTTTAACCACTTCTTTAATGGCTGCAAAGGCCGGAGCGCTCAACAATCCAGACAACAGGCCTGCAAGTAATATTTTTTTCATATTATATTCTTCTACAGTCACTGTGCCAAAAGCACAGTGACCTTCATTGAAATTACAGACCAAAAGTCGAGCGTTTGCCTGCCTTACGGATTTCTTTCTCGCCAGTCCACTCTACGATACCAGTTTGCAGGTTTTGCAATTTAAAAGTGAACTTGTAATACACATCACTCTTGCCACCGGCATTCTTCACAATACTCGACAAGTTGCCATTTAGCATAAATTCGGCACCAATATGACCACCGGCACGTACTGCTGTTGACTGGTTCACCATACCGCTTTGCTTTTGATAAGCTAGCTGCTGTGCCACCGCATTCACCGATTTCATATCAACAAAACGAAATTTTCCAGAATTGATTAGTTTGTTCTGAATACTGTCAGTAATCGATTCGGTATCGATATGTTCCTGGGTTTTGTTATGAATCCGATCAAGGACAATGACCGGACGGCGGTTTTGGGTCATTTGCACCACTGGCGGGAACATCAACATGTCATCCACCATTTTGGCTGCAATCATTTGCAAGTCAGTTGAACCAAAGTCTGTGGTTAAGGTTTCGACTGCTTGGGCATCACCATAACTTACTGAACCAGTAGAGGCACAGCCACTAAGCAGTGTCGTAGTTGCCAATGCGGCGAAAATCAATTTTGCGTTCATTTCAAGTCTCTCTTATTTTTTCAAATACACAACAACATCAACAGCAGATGGATTTGGCGCCAAGGACTGCACACCTTTGGTTTCACGTCCGGTTAACTGGATCGGCTTCCAGATGGCACCTTCAGGATTAACTTCCACACCTTGTGCATCCACCCAAACAATCTTGTAGCTAAAATTTTTATTGTTAAAACGGCGGTTTTTGATCGCGATCGAAGCACGCTTTAAATCACCAACCAAGCTCATATTCACACGTTCCACAAAGACTTCCGTAGTTAATACCGGATTATTGGTAATGGTGCGGATACTCATTTCATTATTGGCATTGGTTTGGGTAGATAAGGCATTCGGTGCGGTACAACCCACCATGAACAGCGCCCCTAAACCAAGTACAGCAAAGCTAAATTGACGTTTCATATTGTTCCCTTATTTATGATTAATGTGGAATGGTGCTTACACTAGCCGTAATTTTGTCATTAACATGATGGGCATAGACAAACACTGTTTGATTGGCTTTCACATCTAGGGTGACCGGAGAGCTAGATACACTCCCGCTAGAAAGTTGTAAATTATGTTTGCCCGGCGTTAAATTTAAGCGCGCAATCTGGGCATTACTCGGCAAGGTACTCCAGCCACGCAAGTCAGCACGCTCAGTCGCCATATTTAAGACGTTACCGGCAAGTTGACCAAACACACCAAACTGGTTACCAAGTTCTTTTTGTGCGGCATATTTTGCAGTGGCGCGCAGCACCTGACTGCTCACATTCGCCATAATTTTTTCTTTGAGATCCTTGACGGCCAAAGCACCAATATCACTAATCACATAACTGTCTTGTAAAGCTTTATTATTGACTTTCACTTTCAGGCTAGTTGGTATCACATAGGTACTTGGTTCATAGGTCGCAAAAGCAATATTGATTAAACCGCCCGGTGTAGGGACATCAATTTTATTTTCCACCTTTTGCGGTACAATTCCCTGTTCGATAAATACAATCACCGGAACACTACCCTTCTTATGCTGTGTGACCAGTTGATCCAGACGTTTCACGTCTTCGGAAATTTGCTTATCTGGTTGTAACTCATAAGCTTTCTTATAATCAACCAAGGCATCATTGTATTCACCCAAGGTTTCCCATAAATTGGCTGCCATATAAAAAGCGTAGGCATTCTGATAGCTGTTCTTAATCTTGCCGGCTATGGGGTCCAGACCGACAAAAGCTTCATCCAGCACACTTAGATTCTTCTCTGCTTCCGTGTTTTTAGCTACTTTGTCTTTTTTCTTTTCTAGTTCTTTTTGGTGCAACAATTCGATTTCACGCTGGAGGCCCTGAGCCACGCGCATTTCTACCGCAGCAGCTTCCAGATCCTTTAAGAAAATATAGTTTTTAGCTTGGGAAATATGCGCCAGCACCTGCTCATGTGCTGGTACCAGATAAGGCACTACAGAGTCATTGCTGACCATGGCAAGAGCCTTAAACCCCATTCGGGACACACTAATTTTGGCCCGATTTTTTTGTTTTTCTAACAGCGTAAAGGCTTGCTTATAATAATCTCGGCTTTCTTCATATTGATGGTTAACTTGTAATAAGCGGGCTTGTTCAAGTAAATATAAAACTCCATCCTTTGAATCAGCTTTGTCCTTAAACTGAGTAATGAGGTTTTCAGATAAAGCGCTATTCAAATGACTACGGAAAAAACTACCTTCTTCATTATAACTACTAAATACTGCTGCCTGTGAAGTGACTGACACAGAAAATAGCGCAGAAATTAAAGTCCCTTTTAAAATATGATGCATAACAACCCCATTAAAAAAATAAATTAAAGATGAAAATTTCTGCATTCTACGAACAAAGCAATATGGTTTCAATATGTATATTTTGTATAATAATTGAAATATTCTGTACAATATATCGCAAATTTATTACATAAATAAACAAATATTATAGTTTGTTATCTAATATTGACCATTTTTTAATCACTAGAAACTATGTATCGAAATATAGTTAGAGCTTAATTAATGAGCTGAGATTGTAATAACTTACCTTTAGTTTTCAGATAAATTCTATTTAAAAGCAAGAAACTATATATAGTCTACTTTTAACCATGAATGATCTATTGTTATTATTTAATTCATTCCACCACAATATATTTAATATTTTTTATTAAAATTTAAGTAAGTTTTTACTCGGTTTATCTGGCTGTTTTAGCATAAATAAAAAACGCTTAAAACTACCTCCCATCATTTAAATAAAATCACTGAAGGTCTTTTTAAAAGGAATTTTAAAACCGGCCTTAACCTGTTCATGCCTGATTTACCCCATATCCAAGTTGTCAGCCTAAGCATTTTATGGGATAACTAGCAGGAAGAAAGCCGCTGTTTGAGTGATTACAATTAGGCCCGTAGGCCATGCTTCACTTTTTCAGACTGCATAGCATACTGACTTTGGGAGAACTGCTCAGGTGACCAAACAGTTTCTGACACATCGTTGTCTGATTGCACCACCGCATGCGAATGATGATTTTTTTGCACAGACGGTCATTTATCTCGCGCGTCATGATGAAGATGGTGCCCAAGGCATCATTATCAATCGACCTGCCGGCATTCAAATTAAAGAATTGCTGAATGATCTTGATATTGAAGCAGACAATGTCAATCCGCATGAAGTATTACAAGGCGGCCCTTTACGCCCTGAGGCCGGTTTTGTCTTGCATACTGGTCAGCCGACCTGGCATTCCTCCATCGCCGTAGGTGAAAATGTCTGCATTACCACTTCCAAAGATATTCTGGATGCCATTGCGCATAATGAAGGGGTCGGTCGCTATCAGATTGCCCTCGGTTATGCCAGTTGGGGCAAACACCAGCTGGAACAGGAAATTGCCCGTGGTGACTGGCTGATTTGTGATTCCGATATGGATCTGATTTTTAACCTCCCTTATAACGACCGTTGGGACGCTGCCTATAAAAAAATGGGTGTAGACCGCAACTGGTTATCTTCCGAGATTGGACATGCCTGATGTAAACGTGCCACAAACCATTATGGCGTTTGATTTTGGTACACAAAAAATGGGAATGTCAGTTGGACAATCCCTGATTGCAAGTGCCAATCCCCTGCCCTTATTTCCCATGAAAGATGGTATCCCCAACTGGGATGAACTGCTCAAAATCGTGAAAAGCCATCAACCGAATTTATTTCTGGTCGGTTTGCCATTGAACATGGATGATAGTGAATCCGAGCTGTCGACACGGGCGCGAAAATTTGCCCGCCGTTTACGTCATCAGACCAATATTGAAACCTGGATGGTGGATGAACGTCTGACCACCCGTGAAGCACACGATGAGCTGGATCATTATCAGGCGCAAGGTCGCGGCAAGAAACTCTCTGCTGACAGTATTGCGGCTGCCTTGTTGATTGAAAGCTGGTATCGTCATCCTGCCGGGATCACGCCTTAATCTGTTTTGAAAATTTTTTAAAACAGCATCCTTCAGGGTGCTTTTTTATGCTCCAAAATGCTTCTTAAGGATAAAAATAACGAAAGGTCAGGTTAATTCGTGGTGTCAAAACTTTGCTGGTTTTGCTAATACTGTGCTTCCAGTGTTGCTGTGTCGCGCCACGCATCACAATTAATTGCCCACTATGTAACAGCACATCGACTTTATCACTGCGAATTTTATGCTTAAAGCTCATTTTGCGGGTGGCTCCCAGACTCAGAGAAGCGATGACATTTTCCCGAGAAGTACCTGTATATAAAGCCGGCTCATCATCACTATGCCAACCCAAGCCTTGCGAACCATCTTCATACAAATTGGCCAGACAGGAATTAAAGGGATGACCGACCAGAATTTCAATATGCTGCTTTAAACGGAATAATCCGGATGTCCATACCTGAGCTTGTTTGAGCGTACCAGAATAACGATACTGATAATGTTCATCGCCATACCAGACCACCTGGCGGCCGGTGACATGGTGCTTCTTGCCAAATAAATGCACTTCATCATATTGCCAGGCCAGCTGACTGAGAAAATGCTGTAGATACTGCTGGCTTTGTCCCTCATCCAAAATCAGGCCATAATCCTCCACTACCCCATCAAAAGGTAATACATTGGCTTGCGGCTGGGGTGCAAATAAATCGAGCGTCATATCAATCAGATCCAGTATCCACATGAAAATACTGACATTCGACCTAAAGGATTACAACTGCTCTTCACAAATGACTACAACATTTATGCTTGTGGCTGGCATGATTCCTGCCTAGACTGAATTCAACTTTCACAATAAAAATAATCCTTTTATGAACTTATGGCAGCTGTTTCAGAAACTTCGTCCCTTTGTTCAGCCTTACCGGTTGCTGGTGATTGCCACGCTGATTCTGACCCTGATTGGCTCATTCACCGCACAGGTCAATGCCATTACCTTGCAATATGCGGTCGACAGCATCAATTCGCTACTCGAAGCCGGTCAAGGATTGGAGCAAGGCTGGCATATTCTGATCACGATTTCGGCAATTTTGCTCGGCAAAGAAATTATTAATGCCTTTGTCCAGTTCGGGCAGAAGTTCTATGGAGAGAAACTGCGAATTTTTGTCTCTCAGGATCTGGCCCAAGGGATTATTGAAAAGTTTTTAAAATATCGTTTGGAATTTTTTAATCAGGAAAATAATCAGGCCGGTAAATTACAGACCCGGATTGACCGTGGTATTGGTTCACTGACCCGTCTCGTTCAGATCTTCTTTATTGATATTTTACCGTTATTTACCAGTGCCATTGTGGCTTTGGGGTTAATGTATTATGCCAATGTTTATGTCGGTCTGGTCGCGACTGCCATTGTCCCGATCTATTTCTGGTTGACCTATAAACAGGCGCAAAAGCTGGGGGGCTGGCGCCGCAGTCTTCGCGATGGTCGGGAGAAAAAGAGTCAGGGCATTCTCAGCATCATCAACTCGATTACCGTAATCAAATCCTTTAACCGCGAATCGATTGAATCGGAAAAGCAGCTCGGTTTACAGCGTGAGCTGACCGACAATCAGATGAAAACCCGCCAGACCAGTTTCCTGTTTGATGGCCTGAAAACTTTTCTGGAACAGATCGGGATTGTACTCATCATTATTCTAACCTCCTACTTTGTGCTGGATGGCCAGATGAGTATTGGCATGATCATGTTTCATGTGCTGCTATTTAATAATGTCTCTGCCCCAATCCGATCCCTGCACCGGATTTATGATGAAGTGAACGATGCCATGATCTATTCAGAAAGCTTTTTCAAGATTCTGGAAGCCGATGATGAAATTGAACAAAGCGGTCAGCAGAAACCGGTTGTCCAAGGCAAATTTGAACTCAGTGGCGTGAATTTTTATTATCCAAATGGCCACCATGCCCTGAAAGATATTGATATGGAAATTCGCCCCAATAAAATTACCGCCTTAGTGGGTTTATCTGGTGCCGGAAAATCTACCCTGATCAGTCTGCTGGATAAATTTTATGAACCGCAGCAAGGCCAGATCAAACTGGATGGCATTGACCTGAAAGATTATGACACCCAATATTTACGCGATCATATTGGTCTGGTCTTGCAAAAAAATCATATTTTTCAGGGTACCATTTTTGACAATATCCGTTATGGAAAAACCACAGCTTCGATGGAGGATGTGATTGAGGCGGCAGAAAAAGCCTCGATTCATGGGCAGATTTTACAGTTACCGGCTGGCTATGATAGCGATGCCTTGATGCTGTCTGGCGGCCAGCAGCAACGGATTGCCTTGGCAAGGATGTTCCTGAAAAATCCACCGATCATTTTTCTGGATGAACCGACGGCGAGTCTGGATGCAATTGCCACGGAACAGATCAAACAAAGTCTGGACCAGATCAAGCAAGGCCGTACCGTGATCATCATTTCGCATAGCCTGTCGCAGATTATTGATGCGGATTATACCTATGTAATGAAAGAAGGAACGATTGCCGAACATGGTGAACACGACCAGCTTTATCATCAGCAAGGCATATATAAGGAAATCTTTGATGCGATGGCCAAAAGCCTGAATATTGAAAAAATTGCCAAAACTTTTGAAGATGATGCTGAGGAAGAAACTCATAGTTAGCTTTTCTATCCCAATAAAAAACCTCCGAGCTGGAGGTTTTTTTATTTAAGTCTGGAACGTTTAACGCTGAACTTTCTGTTCAATTTCTTCAACGCTGGTATGACGCACATCAAAACCTTTGACCATATAGATCACCTGTTCCGAAATATTCCGGGCATGATCGCCAATTCTTTCTAGCGAACGCAGCACCCATAATACATTGATGACACGACTGATATGCCGCGGATCTTCAATCATATAAGTCATAAGCGTACGTGTGGCTGATTGATACTCACGGTCAATATCCGCATCTGCCAACATGACCTTCAAAGCTTGATCTACATCCAGACGCGCAAAAGCATCCAGTGCATCATGAATCATCACCCGCACCTGGTTGCCAATATGCCGGGTTTCCATATAACCGCGCGGTGAGCCGCCCTCTTCACATAAGCTTTGTGCAATTCGGCCTATTTTCGAGGCTTCATCGCCAATCCGTTCCAGATCGGTATTGGCCTTGGACATGGCAAGCACCATACGTAAATCAATCGCGGCAGGATGACGGCGCGCCAGAATCAGGGTCAGCGCTTCATCAATATCTCGTTCCATCTGATTGACGACATTATCTTGAAACTGCACATCTACTGCCATTGAAACATCTGTGTCCAATAGGGCATGGATGGCATTAGCTACCTGCTGTTCTACCAGTCCGCCCATCGTCATGAATTTGGTATTTACGTCCTGCAGTTCTTCATTAAATTGCGAAGAAATGTGATGACTTAATACAGGATTATTTGGACACAAGGAAAGCTACTCCTGAACGATAGAGGACAATGATCAATAATAAATCATATTAAAGCATATCTATGATGAAAGTTTGATGACAATAGTAGCCTCATAGAGGCTGAGGCGAATCATATTCAATCAGCCAGGCATTCAGCTCTGCCAGTTCCTTTTCGGTTAACTGCCCAACCGAAGCCTGCAATTGCAGCACATGTAGAAGATAATCATATTTGGCATTTAAATAATCGGTCTTGGCGGAAAAGGCATTACGCTGTGCCAGCAACACATCGACCATGGTTTTTAAGCCTTCCTGATATTGGGCTCTGGACGCTTGTGAGACAATTTCCGAAGAGTCCATCGCGGCTTTACGTGCATTCAGTTTGGCCTGATCGGTTTCTACCTGCATAAAGGACTGTTTCACATCGGTATTGGCTTTACGGATGGCTGCATCCAGTTGCGCTTCACTTTTTTGCACATTAACGCCGGCCTGACGGATACTTTTTTGCGTGCGTCCACCGCTAAATACATTCCAGTTCACCTCCACCCCAATCTGGTCGAAATCTCCATTGCTGGACATGATCGTAGCCGGACTTTGCTTTAAATAGCCATAGGTTCCGACCGCTTCGACCTGCGGATAGAGCGCAGCCTGTTCGACCCGTTTGGCATCTTCAGAATAGCGCTTTTGCAGACGCGCTTGCAGAATATTCAGATTTTGGCTTTGTGCTAATTCGGTCCAGGACTGCATATCACTTGGAACCGGCTTCTGGAACTGGAAATCGTTGCGTAATACCGCCAGATTTTCCTGATAAGGGCCGATTAACTGTGCCAGCTGTTCTTGGGCCAGTACCAGCTGAACTTGAGTCGAAATCCGGTTGGCTTGGGCACTTTGATACTGGGCATTGGCTTCACTGACCTCACTACGCGCCACCAAACCTTCTTTCAGCTTAGCATTCATCATGCGTAACTGTTCAGACAGCGCCTGCTCTTCCTGTAAATAAGCCGTAGTCAAAGACTGCTGCCGCAAGACATTAAAATAGGCTTCGGCCACCTGTAAAATATGCTGCTGTTTTTGCAGACGCAGATTGACTTCACTGAGTTCGACCGAGGTCTTGACCTGCTTATAACCTTGCCAGGCATCCCAGCGAAATAAAGGTTGGCGTGCGGTTAAGGCCACCTGACGGCTGGTTGTACTGGAACTTTGCAACTCACCAAATTCAGCAGGCAAACCTTCAGACTCTGAGTTGTTGACGGACTGGTTTTTACGGGTCACATTTCCAGATAAAGTCACGGTCGGCAGCAAATTTCCGCTGGCAATCCCCAGATTGAGCTGATCAGATTGGTACTGCAACACATTCGCCTGCCAATTTGGATCATTTTGCTGGGCGCGTGCATACGCTTCTTGTAAATCCAGGGCAAAAATCGCCGGACTAATTAATAGCAATAAACCGGCCATGACACTGAGTTTTAATTTCATTTTATAGTGTTAACCCCTAACAGCCATTCAGATCAAAAAATTCTGGCGCTTTAAGCTAAGCCATACTAAAGAGATCTCTTGAATTTTTACGTATGATTTTTATTAACTTTTTAATATAACTATCGCGTTTTATTCACGATTAATTCAATTTTCAAGATCTCTGTCTGTAATGTAACAAAGGAATTCACAATACTAAACATAGTATTTTAATTTGATCTATACAATATACCTCCCAGTAAGGCCGTTATTTTCTGAATTCACCTATACAGAGTCCTGAAGCACAGTGTTAATGCCATTCCCGTCGATATTCAAAGCCTGTTTCATTGCCGGCAGTTTGCTGTTTCTGGGAGGCTGTCAGCAGCCCTCAGAATCACAGCTCCAGATTGAACAGCCTGAAGCGAGTCAAGCCCAAAGTCCAGTCAATGACTTCAGCCTCATGTGCCAGAATATTGAAAAAAACATGTCCCAGATTAATGACCAGCGTACGACTTTTGCGCTGGAACAGATTAATCAGGATCTTAAAGTGTGCCTGCCCTTAATGGAACTGGCAGAGCAGAAAAATCTGATGTTGCGCTCTACCGAAATGTATCAGCGCTTTTTGGCTGTGGACCGTACCGAATTTCAGCAACGTGCCTTTGAGCAGTATGCGCTGGAAATGGCCCAGCATCCGACCATTCAGCACGCGCATTTTCAACAGCTCACCTCACGTGACCAGTATCTGTTAAAACACAAGGGGCAGGCTTATGTAGAACTGCTGGATCTGGGAGATGGCACTTTACATTATCGCCGCAGTCCGGAATATCTGGCGCGTATTTTTGCCCCTTATTTACCGGCCGCTGAAAAAGCCTTTATTGAAAATCTGGCGGAACAGAATATGGAACCGGTGCTGGTAGAAAAACGCCTGCAGATTGAAGCCGCTGATATTGCAGCCCGCAGTCTGCTTTGGGAAGACTATCTCAAGACTTATCCGAATAGCAGTTATAAACGCGATGCTGAATATCTGCTGAAGCAATATACCTATTTCCTGTTTAGAGGTACCGAGCAATCCCCGGTGTCGGAAGATTATCGCGATCGTTATGCTGTGGATACCAGTCATCTGGAAACTATTATTGGAATGTCGAGTGGCCAGAAATCAACGCTGTCCACACAGGCACGCCTGTTTCTGGAATTTCTGGACATGACTCCGGAACAGCGCCAGCAAACCTTGCCTGCCGATTATAGAAACCGTTCGGAAGCAGAACAGATTCTGTACTATGCCCAGATCAGTCCGCCCTCACAAAAATACGATAAGGACTGCTTTACCGATGCCATCTGTATCTAGTTGGGATCAGTTTCACCTTCAATCAGTAGGACCATGTCTAAATCAATCCTCGCTTAAAGTTGAGCGATTTAGACCTGTTTATTCTGCCTAAACTGAGCTAAGCTTTAGCCTCGCTTGACGGAGCGCGAGTAATGCCTCGCTGAGATCATGTGATTCCTTTTATCATTATCAGGAATTGAGCATGAGTACCGTTGAACCTGATCAGGTTAATACCTGCGTAGGAATCAAGCCAGCTAAAAACCCAGCCCTTGCTTTATCTGTTCAGGATAAATCTGCCTACGTTTTTGGTCGTGCTTGATTCGTTGATGTCATTCATAAGGATCATAGCCATGAACCAGTTAACGAATCTTTCTTCTGAAACTTCTCTCTCCACTCATGAACAGGAAGCACGCGATTTAACGCGAATTCTGCCTGCCTCACGTAAAGTCTATCTGCCAGGCTCGCGTCCTGATATTCAGGTGCCGATGCGGGAAATTTCCTTAAGTGAAACCCCGACAGGCTTAGGCGGTGAATACAATCCGCCCTTGATGGTTTATGACACCTCTGGTGTGTATACCGATCCCAATGTGACGATTGACCTGAATAAAGGCCTGCCGAATGTTCGTGACAGCTGGATTGAACAGCGCAACGATAGCGAAATTCTGGATCAGCTCAGTTCTGAATTTGGCCGCCAGCGTTTACGCGATATCCGTACCGCCGCAATCCGTTTCGCCCATATCCAGAAACCTCGCAAAGCCAAATGCGGCCGCAACATCACCCAGATGCATTATGCCAAGCAAGGCATCATCACTCCGGAAATGGAATACATCGCCATTCGTGAAAATCTGCGTCAACTCGATGGTGTCGATATGCGCCAGCATCCGGGCCAGAATTTTGGTGCAAAAAACCTGACTGAAATTACGCCAGAATTTGTGCGTCAGGAAGTCGCCGCCGGCCGCGCGATTATTCCGGCCAATATCAATCATCCGGAACTGGAACCGATGATCATCGGGCGTAATTTTCTGGTCAAAATCAATGCCAATATTGGTAATTCTGCACTCGGTTCAAGTATCGAAGAAGAAGTCTCGAAAATGACCTGGGCGACACGTTGGGGCGCAGATACGATTATGGACCTCTCGACCGGCCAGAATATTCATGAAACCCGTGAATGGATTATCCGCAACTCTCCTGTACCAATTGGAACCGTACCGATCTATCAGGCACTGGAAAAAGTCAATGGTGTGGCCGAAGACCTGACCTGGGAGATCTTTAAAGACACCCTGATTGAACAGGCTGAACAAGGTGTGGACTATTTCACCATTCATGCCGGCGTGCTTTTAAGATATGTACCGCTGACTGCCAACCGTTTGACCGGTATCGTATCGCGTGGCGGTTCGATCATGGCGCAGTGGTGTCTGGCACATCATCAGGAAAACTTCCTGTATAGCCATTTCGATGAAATCTGCGAAATCATGAAAGCTTATGACGTATCGTTTAGTCTCGGCGATGGCCTACGTCCGGGCTGTGTGCAGGATGCCAATGACGAAGCGCAATTTGCCGAACTTCGAACTTTGGGCGAACTGACCCACCGTGCCTGGGAGCATGATGTTCAGGTGATGATTGAAGGCCCGGGCCATGTCCCGATGCATATGATCAAGGAAAATATGGATCTGCAACTGGAAGTCTGTAAAGAAGCACCCTTTTATACCTTGGGGCCACTCACCACCGATATCGCACCGGGTTATGACCATATTACTTCGGCAATAGGAGCCGCGATGATTGGCTGGTACGGCACCGCAATGCTGTGTTATGTGACGCCGAAAGAGCATCTCGGTTTACCCAATAAAAAGGATGTCAAAGACGGCATTATTACCTACAAGATTGCCGCACATGCAGCCGATCTGGCCAAAGGTCATCCGGGTGCGCAAGCCCGGGATAATGCCCTGTCCAAGGCGCGTTTTGAGTTCCGCTGGGAAGACCAGTTTAACTTGAGTCTGGATCCGGACACGGCGCGCAGCATGCATGATGAAACCATGCCGAAAGCCGCGCATAAATCCGCGCACTTTTGTTCCATGTGCGGACCAAAGTTCTGTTCAATGAAGATTAGCCAGAATGTTCGTGATTATGCCAGTCAACAGGCCAATCCTGATCAGCCGGCAAGCTCTCAGGCCGAAATTGAAGCCGGCATGAATCAGATGAAAGCCAGCTTCCACAACTCTGGTCAAAATTTATACCACAAACTATAAAACTGTAAAAAAAACAGTTGTCTTCAAAAAAAACTCAGATAGGATGAAAATAAATCAATTCATTCTATCTGAGCATATGAATATTATTAAACAGGCCTCTTATAATAAAAAAGACTTTAGCGTAGAGGCACGTGAGTTCTTGTACCAGGGATTTATTCAGGTAGAAAAAGTCAGCCTGAAACACCGTTTATTTAATCAGGAAAGCTCAACCCCTATTTTGCAACGTGAGCTGATTCATCGGCCAGAAGCAGCGGGTGTGCTGATGTACAATCATCAACAGCAGAAATTCGGCCTGATCGAACAGTTCCGGATTGGCGGACTGGATGATATCGACTCTCCTTGGCAACTCGAAGTAATTGCTGGCGTTCTGGATGGCGATGAAGCGCCTGAAACATGCATCCGTCGCGAAGCACTCGAAGAATCAGGCTGTACCCTGGATGAGCTGCAGCACATTTTCAGCTTCTATCCGTCCGCCGGGGCATGTTCCGAATTATTTCATTTATATGTGGCGCAGACCGAATTGCCTGAACAGGGCGGTATTTTTGGCATGCCGGATGAAGGTGAAAATATCCAGCTGCATATTCTGGATTATGCTGATATTCCGTCCTTGCTCACGAATGGTCGCTTAAGAAATGCACCTGTCATTATGGCCTTGCAATGGTTGCAACAACATATTCATACTGCAGGAATATGTCTAAGGGGAAAGACATGAGTTTTCAGCAGTCAAGCATAAACACACAGCCAGATTGGACCATTATCCAGATTTCTGATACCCATTTGATGGATCGGGAAGAGCTGGAATTTGCCCGGATGAATCCCGAGCAGAGTTTTCACGAGGTGATGCAGCAGATCCAACAGCGCTTTCCCCAAATGGATGCACTGATTCATACCGGTGATCTGGCACAGGTGCCGGTCGAGCAGACTTATCAACGCTATTTAGCATTTGTCCAGTCTTTAAACGTGCCGTATTATCAGATTCCAGGTAACCATGACGATTCTCGGGTGTTCCCTTTTCACCAGCATGCGAATCAGGTACATGCCATTCATTTTGGCACCTGGACCATGATCCTGTTAAATAGTGCCGTTCAAGGCAAGATCGATGGCTGGGTGGAACAAGCTCAACTTGATCAATTGGACCAATTATTGCTTGAATTTAAACATCAGCATGTCATTGTGGCTTGCCATCATCATCCTTTTGCGATGAAATCGTACTGGATTGATCAGCACCGGCTGAAAAATGCTGAAGATTTAAAAGATGTACTGGCTCGGCATCAGAATATCAAGCTGGTTCTGTTTGGTCATGTGCATCAGGATTCCTGCAACGAATGGCATGGCATCTACTTTTTATCCACGCCATCGACCAGTGTGCAGTTTAAACCTAAAAGTGAAGATTTCGCGCTAGATCAGGCGGCACCAGGTTATCGTGTATTACATTTGCAACAAAATGGTGAGTTTGATACCTATATTGAACGGGTGGCATTGAGCCAGCAAAATATTAATACCGAAATTTCAGGTTATTAACTTTTCAATTTGTTTTTTTTGCATTACTTTATTGCAACCAAAGGAAATGTGATATGCATAGTCCAGACATCAAAGACTATCAATAAGCATAAAAAGTCTATATGATGACGGCCCCCATAGGAGGATAATCTTTCTACAGGGTGGATAAAAAACTGCATATCACCATATTTTTTGCGTAGCAATCATACGCATAGATGAGGAATGCCCTAAATGGCGAATGACAACCAAAATCAAGTCTTAGACAATCAAACTGATGTTGTAGAAGAGAAAGCTGCAAAGCGCGTACGCAAATCTAAGCCTAAAACGACTGACGGTGGTTCTACTGCTAGCTTATTTGGTATTGAACCTTATCAACCTAAAAAAAATGAAGAATACATGTCTGAAGGTCAGCTTCAGCATTTCCGCCAAATCTTGCTGGCTTGGAAAGCTGAGTTGATGTCAGAAGTGGATCGTACCCTGAATACGATGCAAGACGAAAATACTGCTCTTCCAGATGTGAATGACCGTGCCACTCAGGAAGAAGAGTTTGCGATTGAGTTACGTACCCGTGACCGTGAACGTAAACTGATTCGTAAAATCGAACAGTCGATCGAAGCAATCCAGAATGATGACTATGGTTTCTGTGAAACTTGTGGTATCGAGATTGGCTTGCGTCGTTTAGAAGCACGCCCAACGGCTACTTTATGTATTGACTGCAAAACACTTGCAGAAATCAAAGAGAAGCAAAATAACGGTTAAGCATGTCTGTAAATAATCCTCCCCTAACCCCTCCTTTAAAAAAGGAGGGGCACAACAGGATGGCTTATGTGGGTCGGTTCGCGCCATCGCCAACCGGCCCTTTGCATTTTGGCTCCCTCATTACCGCAGTTGCCAGTTACTGCGATGCCAAAGCCAATCAAGGCACATGGCTGGTTCGGGTTGAAGACACCGATATTCCTCGTATTTATCCCGGCAGCGAAGAGCATATTTTGCGTGCCCTAGATGCCTTTCAGCTTGAACCTGATGCCGAAATCATTTTTCAGAAAGACCGTTTAGATATTTACGAAGACGTCATCCAGCAATTGCGTCAGCAAGGTCTGGTCTATGCCTGCCAATGCACCCGTAAAATGCTCGGTTCCAATCATATCTATCAGGATACCTGCCGCGACTTGGGTCTGGCTTTTGAGCATCAAGCCATTCGCCTAAAAGTTGAAGATGTTGAAATCTGTTTTGAAGACCGGCTGCAAGGTCGGCACTGTTCAGAATTGAAGAAAGATCTGGGAGACTTTGTCTTAAAACGTCGTGATGGCATTATTAATTACCAGCTGGCTGTAGTGGTCGATGATTATCTGCAAGGTATGACGCATGTGGTACGTGGGGCTGATCTTTTAGATAATACCGAACGACAAATCTATTTGGGACAGTTACTCGGTTATCCGCAGCTGAGCTATATGCATCTGCCGCTGGCAATGAATGATCAGGGACAAAAACTGTCGAAACAAAATCTGGCCCAAGCACTGGATTTAATTCAGGCGCCACAATTATTAAAACAGGCACTTCAGGCTTTGCATCAGGCTGAAGTTGCTTTAGATGCTCCGCAACGGATGCTGCAACAGGCAGTGGCGCAATGGGATATCGACCGGATTCCACATACAACTGAGCTACAAGGTCACTATTTATAAAAACAGCTTTTCACTTAAGCTAGACTTCTACAATGAAAAATAGATAGGAAGAAGAGTATGTTTTTTATTTTTGGCGTCGGCCCTAAAACTAAAACCATTGAGAAAAGCCAGTTTCTGTGTCCGGTCTGCCGTACCCGTTCGGGCTATGAGCTGAAACAACAGCGTAATTATTTTTCTTTGTTTTTTATACCTTTGATTCCACTTTCCAAGCCTAAAACTGCTTTTGTGACCTGTTCTAATTGTGGAACCACAATGCCGAGCACGGTACTTGACCATGCTCAGCCAGAGCCAGGACGAAACTCGAATCTAGAAGCTTGATTCTTCGCGGCTTGGATTGACTTGGCGTGTGGTTGAATCAATTTTCAGAATCAGACTGATCATGACTGCACAGATAATCAGGGATGAACCGCCATAACTAATAAATGGCAGAGTCAAACCCTTGGTCGGCAACATACCCATATTCATGCCGGCATTCACCAGAATCTGTAACAGGAAAATGATACTGATCCCATAAGCCAGATAGCCGGCACGTAGATATTGATGCTGCAAGGCACGATGCCCAATACGGATACAGCAGACCAGCATGGTGAAGGACAAGATCAGGATGGTCGAAATACCTAAAAAGCCAAATTCTTCACCCAAAATTGCCAGCATGAAATCGGTATGCGCCTCAGGCAAATAAGACATTTTCTGGATACTATGCCCCAAGCCTACCCCTGCCCATTCCCCACGGCCAAAGGCCATAAGGGCATTAGAGAGCTGATAACCGGTGCCTAAGGGATCTTCCCAAGGATTCGAAAAAGACAGCAGACGTTGCAGACGATACGGTTCCAACAGAATCGCGGCAGCAAATGCGCCGACCAAGGTCATAAAAGCCACACCGAACTGAATCCACGGCGCACCCGCCAGAAAGAACACGCCAAGCATGGTTAAGGTAATTACCACGGTTGCACCCAAGTCAGGCTCGAGAATAATCAAACCGACGGTAGCACCCATGATGGCACTTAAACGGACCAGACCCTTGATATTATTCCGTACTTCTTCCGCACGGCGCACCACGTAGTCTGCAGTAAAAATTGCCATCATCACTTTGGCGACTTCCGAAGCCTGTAAGGTAAAGCCTGCGATCCGAATCCAGCGTTTGGAACCATTGACTTCCGTCCCGACAAATAGCACGGCCACCAAAAGTACGATGGTAATAATCCACAAAAAGAAAGTGTTATTAAACCAGACTTTTAAGGGGATTTTATAAGCCAGAAAAGCTGCTACGGCAGCGACAAAAATCGAAATCCCATGTCGGCTAATATAGTGAAACGGATTTTCATGCATACGTTCTGCATAGGGCATCGAGGCCGATGCCACCATGATCGAACCAATGCAGAGCAAAGCCAACACACAGAAAATCAATACATTCCGTGGATTCACTTCAGCAGGTATTCTAGGTATCCACTGCGTATAAAATTGATTTAATTTATTGATCGTAGTCTGAGCAAACCCAGCCATATCACGAATCCTTGTTATTCTTAATTGAGTTCATTCACATACGCAACAAACTTGCGACCACGCTCAGGATAACCCGAGAACATATCAAAACTTGCGCATGCAGGAGACAATAGCACGACATCATGTGCCTGAGTGTGCTTTTGGCAGATTTCTACTGCCTGCTGCAAGCTGTCCGCATGAATCAGTTCAGTCGTACCCGCAATCGCTGCTTCAATGACGGGACGATCTTCACCGATTAATACCGCTACTTTGGCATATTTGCTTAATGATTCACGCAAGGCTTTAAAGTCCTGCCCTTTGCCCTGACCACCGAGAATAATCGCGACTTTACCGCCTTGGGCTTCAATGGCCATGCCGAGACCGTCCAGTGCTGCCAAGGTTGCGCCGATATTGGTACCTTTGGAGTCGTTATAATAACGTACGCCTTGCACTTCTTTAACGAATTCACAGCGATGTTCCAGACCTTTAAAGGTCTTTAAGGTATTCAACATGCTTTCCAGTGGCAGGCCAATCGCTTCACCCAGCGCCAGACAGGCTAAGGCATTGGCAACATTATGCGTGCCCTGCATATACATCTCGGTACTTTTCAGCAGACGCTCACGACCACGCGCCAGCCAGATGCTGCCATCCGTATCCTTGAGAATACCGTACTGGTTCATATCTGGTGCATTCAGGCCGAAGCTTTGCATCGGTGTTACGTCCGGTACCAATGGACGGGTCAAAGAGTCATCACGGTTATAGACGACTTTTTTCACACCCTGGAAAATCCGGTGTTTCGCCGTGTGATAACCCATCATATCGCCATGACGATCCAGATGATCTTCACTCATGTTCAACACCACCGCGACTTCAGCCGCCAGATTTGAGGTGGTTTCCAGCTGAAAACTGGACAGCTCAAGTATATATAGCTCAGGATCATCTTTGGTGAGGTCTAGCGCAGGACGCCCCAGATTGCCACCGACAGCGACTTTTTTGCCTGCATCTGCTGCCATCAGGCCAATCAAGGTAGTCACGGTGCTTTTGGCATTAGAACCGGTAATCGCCACAATAGGCTTATCCGTAGCACGGCGTAAAATCTGGATTTCACTGACTACCGGAATACCCTTGTTAATCGCTGCCTGAATTTCAGGAAGTTTAGGGTCAAGCCCGGGGCTAATCACGATTTCTTCTGCAGAAAGTAACAGTTCGGCGTCAAACTGACCAAAACTGGTCTGAACCTCAGCGGGTATCTGGTCATGCCCTGGCGGGTTAGCTCTTGAATCTGTTACTGCAACGCGGTAGCCCTGACTATGCAAGAAATTGACTGCTGCAACACCTGATATTCCGAGTCCTGCAACGACTTTTAACCCACCACGTTGTATTAACATTTTCGCCCCATATTTTGGTCTATTTTGAAACTGACGAAATGGTAGCACTTTGCTGTTTTGAATGCCTTTTCTGATTGGCCTTTCTGCACATTTTTTTTGTGTCCATGCGTAAAAAAACCGTCATGATCATGACGGTTTTTAAAATTCAGTCAGAAAAGGAAATTATTTCCATTTCACCGCTTGTTGGGCTGGTTTTTCTTCTACACTTTTTTCTGAAACTGGACAGGCACAGTTGCCACCACAGCCTGCAGCCATACCCGGTTGCAGCCATTTGGCCAGACGCTGCCAGCCTTGGGCTGCACAGGCATCAGACAGCTTCTGGAAGACTGAGTTAGAGGTGTTAGGAAACACCTTTTTGAATACGACCAGTATGCTCCAAAGCACCAATGCTGTCACAATTAGAATTTCAATCATCTCAATCTCCCATACATATACAATGCAGCAAACTCAATTGGCCAAGGCCAATCTAAGATTTAGCCCAAATAATATGAAGCAATTTGATAAGTCAGGAATGACATGAAATATGCCAGACCAAACAGGTAAACCGTCATGATACTGACAGTTTTCCAGGAACCTGTTTCACGTTTAACCGTTGCCAGAGTCGCCAGACAATGTGGTGCATAAATAAACCACACCAGCAAAGACAAACCTGTCGCAACTGACCAGCCCAGATCACCTCCACCGCTAATTAGCGCAGCTAGACCTTCAGACATCGCATCTTCATCAACAGCCGACATCGCATAGACTGTACCCAGTGCTGCAACGACCACTTCACGCGCTGCCATCGCCGGAATCAGGGCAATACAGATCTGCCAGTTAAAACCGAGCGGTGCAAAGATCGGCTGCATCAGATGACCGAGCATCCCTGCCAATGAATAATCAATGGCCGGCAAGGTTGCCCCTTCTGGTGGCTGTGGGAAAGTACACAAGAACCACAGTACAATCGATAAGGCGAAGATGATGCCACCGACACGTTTCAAGAAGATTTTGCCGCGATCCAGCAAGCCGATCCAGACGTTTTTTAGGTCTGGAAAACGGTAGCTTGGCAGTTCCATCAGCAGCATGTGCTGTGATTTATCTTTATGGAAGAATTTCAACACAAAAGACACTACCAAAGCACTTACGATGCCTGCCATATACAGACCGAAAAGTACCAGACCTTGCAGATTCAGGAAGCCCCAGACAGTTTGTGCGGGTACAAATGCCGCAATCAGCAAGGCATAAACCGGCAAACGCGCCGAACAGGTCATTAAAGGTGCAACAAAAATCGTGGTTAAACGATCTCGTGGATCACTAATGGTCCGCGATGCCATAATGCCGGGAATGGCACAGGCAAAGCTGGACAATAACGGAATAAAGGCACGTCCTGACAAACCGGCTTTAAACATCAGTTTATCGAGCAAGAATGCTGCACGCGGTAAATAACCCGATTCTTCCAGTACCAGAATAAAGAAGAACAAAATCAGAATTTGTGGCAGGAATACGACTACTCCGCCTGCACCGGCAATAATCCCATCTACCACCAGACTATTCAGCAAGGGATGAGAAATATATTCGCCGAGGAACTCACCCAACCAGCCGAAGAAGGATTCAATCCCATCCATAAACGGCGCAGCCCAGGCAAATACCGCCTGGAAAATCACGAACATCATCACGGCCAGACTAATTAAGCCCAGTACCGGATGCAGAAAAATCTTGTCGAGGAAATCGGTACGTTTATCTTCCTGATCGACGAAATTGACCACGTCATTCAGAATGTTTTCCACGCGCTGGTGACTGTCACCTTTCAAGCCGCTGAGCTCAGTCTGTGGTACAGAATACTTGCCTTGATCCAACGCATTTTTCAGGTTTTCAATCCCTGAATTGCGCACAGCCACCGTTTCTACCACAGGTACGCCCAGTCGCTCAGACAGCTTCTGAGTATTGATCTGCATGCCACGACGGCGTGCTTCATCCATCATGTTCAGCACAACCAGCACCGGACGACCCAGCTGAATCATTTCCAGCACCAGACCCAAATGCAGTTTCAGATTGGTGGCATCTACCACACACAAAAATGCATCCTGCTCCTGCTCTTCCGCAATTTTACCTTGTACGACGTTGCGGGTAATCTCTTCATCCGGACTGGTCGCATCCAGACTATAAGTTCCCGGCAAATCCAGTACCCGTACCGCTTTGCCTGAGGCAAGCTGAAACGTACCGACTTTACGTTCAACCGTGACACCCGCATAGTTACCGACTTTTTGGCGTGTTCCGGTTAAGTGGTTGAATAATGAAGTTTTACCGCAGTTAGGGTTACCGACAAGGGCAATACGTAATGTATCACTCATGCCGACACCGCCTGTTCGATTTCAATTTTGGCTGCTTCTGATTTACGCAAAGCAAAACGTGTGAATCCAACTTGAATCAAAATGGGATCTCCACCAAAAATACCTTTAGTAATGACTTGTACCTTTGTACCTGGTACAAAGCCTAAAGTTTCCAAACGACTCGCAACGACATCGTGTAGAGCACTTTCACCATCAGTTGTTCGACTCACTTTTCGAATGATGGCAATTTGTTTTGCTTTTAAATCAGACAAACGCACCGTGAAATTCCTAAACTATTTTGTACAGTATACAAACAAATGAGAATAATTAACAAATAAGATTAATTACATTTCGATTTAGCCTTATACCACATCGACACTGTCATAAAATTAAACTACAGTGGAGAATACCAATCCCGATTATCGCTTTTTCAGATCAGATCCTTTCACCCTATGCTGAATAAAAAACCCCGTATTCCTGCCCCTGTCCAGATTCCTGATGCGTTCAGTTATTTACAGGGTTTTCGTGATTATCTGATTGCGCAAACGGTCAGCCCGCATACCCGCAATGCCTATTTGTCCGATCTGGTGCAATGTGCAGAATGCCTGAGCAAGCCTCTACCGGAATGGAATCATGATGATATTTCCGATGTACTGATTGCGCTGACCAAACAGCAAAAAAGTCCACGTTCGATTGCCCGCTGCCTGTCTGCCTTGCGTTCATTTTATAAATTTCTGCGCGAGCAAAAACTGCGTAGTGACAATCCGGTGGCTGCACATAAAACCCCAAAACTGGGCCGGGCCTTACCCAAAGATCTCTCCGAAGCAGATGTCGAAGCCTTAATTCATGCCCCTAATATCAACACGGCATTAGGACTGCGTGATCGAGCCATGTTTGAAGTATTGTATGCCTGCGGACTCCGGGTGACCGAACTGATTAACTTGCGTCTGGAACTGATCAACTTAAAACAGGGCTATTTACGTATTGTGGGTAAAGGCAATAAAGAACGCCTGGTTCCGATGGGGCAAATGGCCTGTGAATGGGTAGAAAAATATCTGAACGAAGCCCGTCCGCAACTGTACAAGACTTCGACCGATTATCTGTTTCTGACCCAGCATGGCGGCATTATGAGCCGGCAGAATTTCTGGTATGCCATTAAGCGTTATGCGCTGCAGGCCGGCATTCAGGCCGAACTTTCACCGCATACCTTACGTCATGCCTTTGCGACGCATTTACTCAATCATGGCGCAGACTTACGTGTGGTACAGATGCTGCTCGGGCATAGTGATCTGTCTACCACCCAGATTTATACCCATGTAGCGCAAGTACGGATGCAACAGCTACACGCGACCCATCATCCACGGGCTTAAAACATATCCGGATGGAATAAACTGAGAAGTTTGACGTGTGGGTATTTTTTTTTGTTATGCTAATGCTCTGTTTTTAATCCAAGAAGAAAAGGGTTTTTTATGACATTTGCCCGCTCAAAAATTTTTATGGCTTGCATACTTGCTGCTGGTTTGGGTCTGACTGCGTGTTCCAATTCCACTAACAACGATAAAAAGCAAGAGTTGACTGCGAGCGCACCGGCGACGGGCGAAGCCTCTACCCTGACAGAACGCAATGCAGAACAGCGTCTGGCTTCTACGCTGGAAAAGCATTTCAAAACTGCTGGCATCAGTGCCAAAATTACCGACATTAAAGCCACTGAAGTGCCAAACCTGTACTGGGTGAGTCTGGAAGGCATGTCTGCGGTCTATGTCACCAGTGACGGTAAATACCTGATTCAGGGCGATGTGATCCGTCTCGGTGACAAACAGCTACACAATGTCAGCGAAAACCTGCAGGCAGGCATCAACAATAAACTCTTTGCTGAACTCAAGCCAGCAGACTTGCTGGTCTATCCAGCCAAAGGCAAAGCCAAGCATGTGGTCTATGTGTTTACCGATGTCAGCTGTCCGTATTGCCATAAATTCCATGAGCAAATGGATGAGATGAATGCCAAAGGCATTGAAGTGCGTTATATCGCCTGGCCGCGTGGTGAACAGCATATGCCGGCCATGGAAGCGATCTGGTGCAGTGCTGACCGCCGTAGTGCCTTTGACCAGGCGATTTCAGGCGCACAGATTAGTGCAGAGAAGTGTGAAAATCCTGTTCAAGATCAATATCAAATGGGTCTGAATATGGGCGTGAATGGTACCCCTGCCATTTATAATTCAGCAGGTACTTATCTGGGTGGTTACCTGTCTACATCGGAATTATTGAATCGGCTTAAATAACTCATTTTAATACGTTATTTAACTTTATTTTATAGATAAAGATATTCTGAAATGACCCTAGAGTCAGGCGGGTTTTTTAGCTATGATCTAGGCTCTTGTAAAAAACTGTTTAATTTGGAGTGTGACGTGAAACCAGTTCGTCTGGCAATCCTCGGTCTTGGTACTGTAGGTGGTGGTGCCTTGAAACTATTAAAAGAAAATGCTGCTGAGATCAAACGTCGCACCGGTCGTGAAATTGAAATTACCCATGTAGGCACCCGCCGTCCACGTCCTGATCTGGATCTACCAGAATCAGTCAAACAAAGTGCCGACTTGATGGATATCGTACGTCAACCTGATGTAGACGTCGTGGTAGAAGTCATGGGCGGAATTCATCCTGCTTTTGAAATTATTATGGAAGCCATGAAACATGGCAAACATATTGTAACGGCCAATAAAGCACTCTTGGCTGAACATGGGAATGAACTGTTTAAAGCGGCTGAAGACAATGCCGTACAGATTGCCTATGAAGCGGCAGTGGCTGGTGGTATTCCGATTATTAAAGTGATTCGTGAAGGTCTGGCAGCCAACAAGATTGAATGGCTGGCCGGTATTATTAACGGTACGGGTAACTTCATTCTCAGTGAAATGCGTGAAAAAGGCCGTGCTTTTGAAGATGTGCTGAAAGAAGCTCAAGAACTGGGTTATGCCGAAGCCGATCCAACTTTTGACGTGGAAGGCATTGATGCGGCTCACAAGCTCACCATTCTGGCCTCGTGTGCCTTTGGTATTCCGCTACAGTTTGACAAAGTCTTTACTGAAGGCATTGGCAAAGTCACTGCACAAGATGTGAAATATGCCGAAGACCTCGGTTTCCGTATCAAACACTTGGGTATTGCACGCCGCACAGACGCCGGAATCGAATTACGCGTTCATCCTACTTTAATTCCAGATGACCAGCTGATTGCCAATGTGAATGGTGTAAAAAATGCGGTTCTGGTACAAGCCAATGCGGTCGGCCCAACACTCTACTATGGCGCTGGCGCAGGTGCAGGACCAACGGCTTCTGCGGTTGTTGCCGATGTGGTCGATATTGTTCGTGACATCATTTACACAGAAGACGGCGCAGGTACCATTCCACAACTGGCCTTTGAAGCGCTCAGTGATTTACCGATCTTGAGTCGTGAACAAATGACCACCGGCTATTACATCCGTATTAATGCCGAAGATCAGATGGGCGTGCTTGCTGATGTCACCACGATTCTTAGTCGTGCCGGCATCAGTATTGATGCAATCATGCAGCAACCGCGTTTATCCAAAGACCTTATTCCTATCGTGATTCTGACTGATCCAGTCAAGGAATCAAAAATGGATGCAGCGCTTTCACAAATTCAAGCATTACCCGTCATTCATGGCGAAATTGTACGAATTCGTTTAGAATCGCTTGATAATTAATCGGGTTGAGGGGAGGATTCCCCTTGCCAAGCTCTACACACAATTGGAACATCATCATGTCGAATGCCAATCGTTATACTGGTTTAGTTGACCGCTATCGCGACCGTTTACCAGTGTCTGCAACTACTCGTGCGATCTCTTTGGGTGAAGGTAATACTCCACTGATCAAGCTTGAGAATATTCCACGCATTATTGGTAAAGATGTTGAAATTTATGTGAAGTACGAGGGCTTAAACCCGACTGGTTCATTTAAAGACCGCGGTATGACTATGGCGGTGACCAAAGCCGTTGAAGAAGGCTCTAAAGCCATCATCTGCGCATCTACTGGTAACACCTCTGCGGCGGCGGCGGCATATGCTGCGCGTGCTGGCATCAAAGCATTCGTGCTCATCCCTGAAGGCAAAATTGCCATGGGTAAAATGGCTCAAGCGATGATGTATGGTGCGATCACCATGCAAATTCGCGGTAACTTCGATGACGGTATGCGTCTGGTTAAAGAAGTTGCCGATCAGGCACCGGTAACGATTGTAAACTCAATCAACCCATACCGCCTGCAAGGTCAAAAAACCATTGCTTATGAAATCGTTGAAGCTTTAGGTCGTGCACCGGATTATCACTGCCTGCCTGTAGGTAACGCGGGTAACATCACTGCACACTGGATGGGTTATACCGAAGCGGTGGCTAACCAGTCGAAAGAAGAATTTGAGCAAGTCGTTTACGATGCTGAAACTGATGCTTTCACTGGTCCTAAACCGGCTGGCTTGCCAATCATGGCAGGTTACCAAGCCTCTGGTGCTGCACCGTTCCTTCGTGGCGGTCCAGTAGAAAACCCGGAAACTGTTGCAACTGCGATTCGTATCGGCAATCCGCAAAGCTTCAATCATGCTAAAGCGGTTGTTCGTGATTCAAACGGCTGGTTTGATGAACTGACTGATGCGGAAATTCTTGAAGCTCAACGTCTGCTTTCTATGTATGAAGGTGTATTCGTAGAGCCTGCGTCTGCTGCGTCTGTCGGCGGTGCGATCCGTGACATTAAAGCGGGTAAAATTGCTGAAGGTTCAGTGATCGTATGTACCGTAACGGGTAACGGTCTGAAAGATCCAGACACTGCCATCAAGCAATGTGCTGATGCTGTGATGCTGTCGATTGATGCGACCATGACTCAAGTTAAAGACTCTATTCTGTCGAATATGTAATTTCGGCCAGAATTAAAAAAACCCTGCAAGTGCAGGGTTTTTTTTATGAACCAATCAATTAGATTCGTTTAGGTTGCTGGCTAACCCAACTCATTAAACGGGTCGCATCATTGGTACGCGCCTGTGAGCTGTTTGCACCTAAAAGTACCACTGCCACAGGACGGTTATTCAGAGTGGTGTGCATCACCACACAGCGCCCTGCTTCATTAATAAAACCGGTTTTAGAAATATTGATATTCCATCCGCCATTACGTACCAAGGCATTGGTATTATTCGATTTCAATACACGATAACCCAAGTTAAAGTCATAGCTTGGCGTGGTCGAGAACTGACGAATCAGGCCGTATTGAGAGGCCGTATTTACCAAGATTCCCAAGTCACGAGCTGATGCCACGTTACCCGGATGCAAACCTGTTGATTCCATAAAGCGAGTGGAGTTCATTCCCAGCTCTTTAGCTTTTGCATTCATTTTGGCAATAAACGCTGATCGACCACCCGGATAGGTTCGTGCCAAAGCGGCAGCAGCCGGGTTCTCGGACTTCATCAGAGCAAATAATAAAGCTTCAGCACGGTTCATGCTGTCTCCTGCTCTTAGCGTCGAGCTTGAGCTTTTACAACCTGAACAGGAAAAATCAGCCTGTTGCAGGGTGATTTTTTCCGACATATTCAGACGTGCATCAGAAATCACCACCGCTGTCATCAGCTTAGTAATCGATGCAATCGGATAGGCAGTATTGGTATTTTTGCTAAACAGCACTTCACCGGTTTGTGCATCCATGACCAGTGCAGCCCGTGCATTGACAGAAGGTTGATTACTAAAATGATTCGTATCAATAATCTGTGGCGCAGTATAAGCAGGTTTGGCTGCTGTTGGCGCTGCTGTGCCGGCCTGACGCAAAGTGGTAGTCACTGTGGCTGAACCGGGTGGCGACGGCTCATTGGCAGAGGCATTAAAATCATCGCTCATTAACTGGTTAACTTCTTCAGAAGACCAACTAATGCTGGAACCGCCCTCTGCCGTGCCAGAATTCATAATGATTTCAGCAAAACTTGTCGTGCTCATGCTGATTAACACGGACAGGCCGAGTAGATGCCTTAAAGACTTGTTTATTTTCTTCACTATTCCTTCACTCAACTAACAGAGGTAAGATTGATTTGCGTATTACCTCTAATATGCCTTACATTTAAACACAATGCCGAACATTTTTTGTTCTTGACACTGTGTGATAAGTTTCAGATTTAATCTTGCGAATAGGATTGCTAATTTTGTACTTTCATTGCAAGCTTATTTTGCTTTATGTAACAAAAAAATGATTTTTTTAACAGAGGGAGAGCGTAGGTGATCACAGTTTTAGTTGTGGACGACCATGAATTAGTTCGTACTGGAATTTGCAGAATGCTAGAAGACCATGCGGAGGTTCAGGTAATTGGACAAGCTGAATCTGGTGAAGAAGCGATCTCTCTAGTTCGTCAACATCATCCTGATGTAGTTTTGTTAGATGTGAATATGCCGGGCATTGGTGGCGTAGAAACCACGCGCCGTCTACTTCAGAGTGCGCCGGAAACCAAAGTTTTGGCGGTTAGCGGTTTAGCAGAAGAGCCTTATCCGTCCCTGTTATTGAAAGCCGGTGCCAAAGGTTATATCACCAAAGGGGCCCCGATTTCGGAAATGGTCCGTGCGATTAACAAAGTCATGCAAGGCGGCAAATATTTCAGTGCAGACATTGCGGAACAGTTAGCAAGCTCTTACCTTTCTGATACACAACAATCGCCTTTTGATGCATTGTCAGAACGTGAAATGCAAGTCGCGATGATGGTCGTGAATTGTATCAGCGCCCAGGAAATTGCCGACAAGCTCTTTGTGAGTGTTAAAACCGTGAATACTTATCGTTACCGTATTTTTGAAAAACTGAATATCGATAGCGATGTTAAACTGACTCATCTGGCCATGCGCTATGGACTCATTAAACCTTAGCTTTTAACGATTTCCGGTGCATATGGCACAACAAAAAAACTATGCTGAACTGAATCAATACCATCTCGGTATCTGGTACAGCGCTTATCGTCTGCTGATCAGCACCGGTTTGTTACTGATTTTTCTGCTGACCTACCCCGAACTCACCACCGATTATCAATACCCGCAGCTGTATTATTATGCACTGGGAATCGGGGTTGTGATCAATACCGTACAGCTGTTTGTGCTGAAATGGATCAGACGCCTGATCCAGCCGCAGCTGATTATGATTTTCTTTAGCGATGTCTGCGTTTTAAGTTTGCTGACTTTGGCGAGCGACGGTCCTAATCTGCAAATTGGGCTGCTGTTTGTGATTACTATCTTTTCTGCATCTTTATTATTAGATGCAAAAAAGGCCTTGGTCGTCACCCTCATTGCAGTCATTAGTGTTATTTATCAGCATTTTATCGGCAGTATTTTTGCGTTTTCTTCACTCAGCAATATCAGTAATAGCGCCCTGCTGGCCTTTTTGTTTTTTGTGGTTTATGGCACTGGACAAATTGCCGTGCGCCGTTTTCAGATTCTGGAAAATTTGAATTTTTCTCAATCGCTGGAACTGCATCGCTTACAGAATATTAACCGCTATATTCTGGAACAGATTGAAACCGGTTATCTGGTTCTGGATGAAAACTATCATGTGGTACTCAGTAATCCTGCCGCCTGTAATCTTCTTGGAATTGAGTCCAAATACGGCCATGAGAAATTTACTTTATCTCAATCACAGCCAGATTTATTTGAACTGATCCATTTTGAAACGCTAGAAAATGGTGAGCGCTTTCAGTTTGAATCCCAGCAAAGTCGCTATAATATTCATGTGCAGGTGCAAAAACTGATTGTGCCGCATCAGACTCTAATGCTACTGGTGTTACAGGATGCCAAAAAACTGAATCAGCAGGTGCAGCAACTTAAACTTGCTGCACTGGGTCAACTCTCAGCCAGTATTGCCCATGAAATTCGTAACCCCTTGGCGGCCATTGTGCAGGCCAATGATTTATATCTGGACTCGGAAACTGAACAGCAACAGCTACTCCAGCAGATGATTGGCCGACAGGCGACCCGGATTGACCGGATTATTCAGGACACGCTGAATATGGTCAAAAATAAAGAAACCCATCCTATACCGATTCATCTCAATGATTTTATCCCGTTATTTATCCAAGAAGATCTGGCCGATATTCATGATCAGATTCAATTTAATATTGATATCCCTTTGGTAATTCAGTTTGATGAAGCACAATTCCGGCAAATCCTGATTAATCTGATTCGTAATGCCATTCGTCACAATTCAGCAGATGCAGCCTATATTCAGCTGAATGTGCATCCCTATGAACATCGGGTCTGGATTGATGTACGGGATTTTGGCTCTGGCGTAGCCGTACATGATCAGGCCTTATTGTTTAAACCCTTTTTTAGTACATCGATTAGTGGTACCGGATTAGGATTGTATTTATCACATAGTTTTTGCGAAGCAAATCAGGCACAATTAAACTATATACAACAAGAACAGGGCGCATGCTTTCGCATCAGCTGTCAACGTATTACGCTTTAAAGGGGTCAAGGAAGATGAATGGGGAACAACAACCACTGGTGCTCTTGGTGGATGATGAGGAGGATTTATGTACCCTCATGCAAATGTCATTGCTGCGCATGGGAATTCGCACGCACATTGCCCATCGTTTGGAAGACGCTAAAAAATGCCTTGCCAATCATCAATATGATGCCTGTCTGACCGACCTTAACCTACCCGATGGCAATGGTTTGGAGTTACTGGATTGGATTGGCAATCTTTACCCGGCACTTCCGGTCGCGGTTCTGACCGCCTATGGCAACATGGAAATCGCCATTGCTGCACTCAAAGCAGGGGCCTTTGATTTTGTCAGCAAACCGGTTAATCAGAAACATCTGGAACAGCTCTTACAAAAAGCCCTGAATAAACCGGTGGATTATTCGCATAATAATCCGAATGATGCACTCGAACATAAAATGCTGATTGGACAATCCCTGCCGATTCAGCAATTACGTATTACCTTACAAAAAATTGCCCGCTCACAAGCACCGGTTTTTATCACCGGTGAATCGGGAACAGGTAAAGAAGTCGTGGCCAATCTGGTCCATCGCCTGAGTAACCGTAATGAAGGTCCTTTTATTGCGATTAACTGTGGCGCCATTCCGACTGAGTTGATGGAAAGTGAACTCTTTGGACATAAAAAAGGCAGCTTCACCGGCGCTGCTCAGGACAAACAGGGCCTGATTCAATCTGCCCATGGTGGCAGCCTGTTTTTGGATGAAATTGCAGAATTACCGCTTTCCATGCAGGTCAAACTGTTACGTGCCGTACAGGAAAAACGTATTCGTCCACTCGGTTCAGATACCGAAATTGATGTGGATTTCCGTGTAATCAGTGCCACCCATCAGGATCTGGAAGCCTTGGTGCAACAAGGCAAATTCCGTCAGGATTTATATTTCCGTATTCATGTAATGGATCTGACTTTACCGCCGCTGCGTGAACGCGGCCAGGATATTCTGTTACTGGCTGAACACTTTATGCAGAAGATTTGTAAGGAATGGGGAATTCCCAATAAAAAACTGACCGAACGCAGTAAAGAGTTCTTATTGGGACAATATTATCCAGGTAATGTACGTGAATTGCGTAATATTATGGAACGCGCGATTACTTTAAGTGATGAAGAGCGGATTGATCTTCAGCATTTACAGAGTGCACCGCTACGTCAGGCGCTAAACAGCCCTCAGGAGATGGATACGCTCACGAGCGAGATCATTGCGACCGAAACCCTGATTGCACCTAAAAAGCTGCCTGAAGAGGGCTTAGAGCTGTATTTGGAAAAGGTCGAGAAAGAGATTTTACTGAATGCGCTGAATCTGACCCACTGGAACCGGACACTGGCCGCCAAAAAACTCGGCATGTCGTTCCGTTCCCTGCGCTACCGCTTGAAAAAGTTCGGACTGGATACCGAAGAAGACGAATAATTATTTTTGCAGGAGCAGCAAGTCTGTGACATGTTCCAGATAGCTCTCCTCACGCATTTCCTGCTTAAACGAATAGTTGAAATGCGGCTGTACGCCCCGCCCTTCAATCATCTGGCCACTCGGGCTAAAGTATTGCGATACGGTCATCTGTAAGGCTGAACCATTGCTTAAAGGAAAGAGTTTCTGTACTACGCCTTTGCCATAGCTCTTTTCTCCGACCACCCAGGCACGATTATGTTCTTTCAGGGCTGCAGTAAACACTTCTGCTGCAGAAGCCGAGCGGTTGTTAATCAGCACCCCAACTTTCAGATTCTGGAACTCAAAACTCGGCAAGGCCTGAAATTGCTGGTTGCCTTCAGCACGGCTTTTAGTCGAGACAATCACGCCCTGATTCAAAAATAAATCGGCAGATTCAACTGCTGCAGACAATAAGCCTCCCGGGTTATTACGCAGATCAAATAATACGGCTTTTAAGCGTTTATCCGAGTAACTTTCGATTAGACGTTTGATTTCATTGGCAGTATCTTGCTGAAAAACCTTGACCTGTAAAACCAGAACCTGATTATTGTGCAGGCTCGATTTAATTTCAGTATCCAGTTTGGTATTGCGGACCAGACGAACGGCCGGACTTTGCGGGGAAAGCTGGATCATGAGCGTTGAGCCAACTGCTCCGCTCAATAACTGCCGGACTTGTTCCTGATTCAGGCTACTTAAGACCTGATCGTCAATTTTATAAACCGTGACGCCATTTCGCAGTCCCTGCTTGGCTGAATCTGCATCGGCACTCAGTCCCTGAACCACCCATTGCTTCAACCGCGGGTCAAATTGCAGATCGAAATCAATGCTGGCCAGATCGCCTTCGGTATATTCACGCAACTGTTTATAATCTTCAGGCGACAAATAACGGGAATAGCGGTCTAAGCCACTGACCAGACCTTGAATAGCCTGCTGGAATAAAGCATCGTCATTTTTATCTTGAATATAATTGTCTTTTACGATGCCATAAATTTGTACGAATTCCTGAATAGATGCCACAGGAATTTCAGAATAAACCTGCCCATCCATTTCCATATCATCGAATGCCGGCTCATTTGAACCCGCACCCCAGGCTGAATGACTCAAACACATCAGTAAGCATGGTATTACAACAGACTTCCAGCGTGTTCTTGCCATTCTTTGACCTTTTTTAGAATTTTATCGAAAATTATGTATCAAGCTGAATCAGGTTACGACCTTGCATTTCAGCAGGTACCGGAATTTGCATTAGACTTAATAAAGTCGGTGCGACATCTGCCAGTACACCGCCTTCTGCGATCGTGGCCTGAGTTGGACCGACATAAATAAATGGAACCAGTTCAGTGGTATGTTGGGTATGTACCTGACCACTGTGATAGTCCTGCATCTGCTCTACGTTACCATGATCGGCAGTCACAATCATATGACCTTTTTGCGCCATCACGACTTCATAAACCCGACCCAAACAGGTATCGACCGCTTCAACAGCTTTCACCGCAGCATCGAATACGCCCGTATGACCGACCATATCACCATTGGCAAAGTTCACGACCAGCAGGTCAAATTCACCTGAATTGATCGCAGCCACCAGCTCATCAGTCACCTCATAGGCACTCATTTCCGGTTTAAGGTCATAAGTGGCCACGTTTGGCGATGGAATCAGGATACGTTTCTCACCCGGATATTCATCTTCACGACCGCCACTGAAGAAGAAGGTCACATGTGCATATTTTTCCGTTTCCGCGATACGCAGCTGGGTTTTACCCAAGTTAGACAGGTATTCGCCAATCGAGTTTTTCAACGCTTCTGGCATATATGCCACAGGTGCATCAATGGTCGCTTGATAACGCGTCAGCATGACAAACTTCGCCAGATTTGGCACCACTTTACGTTCAAAACCGGCAAAGTCTTTTTCCACAAATGCGCGGGTCAATTCACGGGCACGGTCAGCGCGGAAGTTCATGAACACCACGCTGTCGCCATCCTGAATTTTTGCCAGCTCGCCAATACGAATGGCTTTGACAAACTCATCCGACTCATCGGCTGCGTAAGCCTGTTCCAGACCTTCAACTGCAGTGGCAACCGTACGAACCGCTTCGCCTTCAGTCAACAAGCGATAGGCCTGTTCAACACGATCCCAACGGTTGTCACGGTCCATGGCAAAATAACGGCCAATCATAGTCGCAATACGACCTTGACCTGGATATTGTGCGAATAAGGCATCAAGCTTTTCTAAAGATGGCTGTGCGCTTTTAGGGGGTGTATCACGGCCATCTAAAAATGCATGTAAATAGACTTTTGCACCACGTTTCAGGGCCAGTTCAGCCATCGCCACGATATGATCTTCATGTGAGTGCACACCGCCTTCAGACAAAAGGCCAAGCAAATGTACTGCCCCACCTGTAGCTTTAGCTTTCTCCACCGCATCGACCAGCACTTCATGTTCAAAGAAGTCGCCAGTACGAATGTCTTTGGTAATTCGGGTAAAGTCCTGATACAGCACACGACCTGCACCGAGGTTCATATGTCCGACTTCAGAGTTACCCATCTGACCATCTGGCAGGCCAACATCTTCACCTGAACCCGAGATCAAACCATGCGGATGCTTGTCCTGTATCGCAGTTAAATTTGGTCGTTTAGCTGCTAAAAACGCATTGTCTTCGACCGCTTCGCGATGACCCACACCATCCATAATCACCAAAACGTGAGGGATTTTGCCAGCAGTTGCATCCGTCATAATGAAATACTCTGTTCGTCTACGAATTAATCGCTCTATTTTAGCGAAGTTTATAAAAAGAGGCCATGACCCATATATGGTTTAAGCCTCTCATGATGATTGATTTGTTCTATTTTCCTGTGCCTTAGCGCGCCCGATGCAGCAAGTATCCGCCGATACCGAACATGATCAGAATCGGAATAAACACGAACCAGGCCGGAGATGGTGCGTAAATCAGACTGGCATAGCCGAGGAAGTCCTGCAGATAGAAAAAACCTAGGCCGGCAAATAAGGCAATCACCAGACGGAAACCCATGGATTGCTGACGTAATGGCCCGAAGATAAATGAACAGGCAATCACCACTAGTGCAATCAAGGCAAAAGGCGAGCCGAGTTTTTGCCAGAAGGCTAACTGATAGGTTTTCGGCACTTGGCTGTATTCATGCATATAGCTCATGAAACTAACCAGTTGACTCGGCGATAAATCTTCAGGATCAATCGTCACCATATGCACATATTTGGGCTGTAATGCCAGCGCTAAAGATTGCTGTTGCTGCTTGACCAGTGTGGCATTGCCATTTTGTAAAATATCGAACTGTTCTGTGTTGTCCAGCGTCCAGGAACCATCTTTGACGAATTGGCCCTGATCGGCCTGCAAGGTACCGCGTAAGCGATAGTTCTGGTCAAAGTCCAGCATCTGCACATTTTTCAACTGACCTTGCGAGTTAGCATAATCGATATAAATAAAGCGCTGCCCTTCCCGAGTCCAGTAACCACGAACTTCACCGAGCTGAGCGGCTTTACTGGCACTTTTTACGCTTTTGGCCTGTTCATTGGTATAAGGAATGACCCACTCGCTCAGGGCAAATGACAATACCACCAACAACAGTGCTGAACGGATCACCCACCCGACAATACGCCATAAGCTCACGCCGACCGAACGCATCACAATCAGCTCACTATTCGAGGCTAATGTACCAAGACCTAAAACTGCACCAATCAGTGCAGAAATCGGCAGGATTTCATATAAATAATTTGGTGCGCCCCAAAGCACATATTTCAAGGCATCCCAGGCACCATAACCATCTTTGAGCGAACCAAGCTCACCCAGATAAGTAAATAATACCTGTAAACCCGCCAATACCGCGGTTGCACCCAGCATCGCCAGCGCAGTGGTTTGGGTCACATGTTTTGCAACTATACGACGTGCCAACATTGTTAAGACCTCACTCGCTGAATCTGTTTCTTGATTTTCGGGCCTAATTTCTGTTTACGCGAGAACAAGGCACCCGCAATTGCATAGGCAATCAGAATCAATGGATAGGCCCAAATGCCCATTTCTTCTTTACTGATCCGCGTCTTCACTGCCATCAGGGCCACAATCAGACTGGCAAAAATCATGAGGGCAGGAAATAACTTGAGATATCGACCCTGTCGTGGACTCACTTCAGACAAGGCCACAGCCAGAATCAGGGCAATCAGAATCGCAAAAGGAACAAACACCCGCCAGCCCAACTCACTGGCCACCACAGGATCCTGACGGTTCTGCCACAATTGCGAGGTCGGTAAGGCCTCAACTTCAGTACTGGCAAATTGCGCTTCTTCATCGCTTTCTAAACGCAGACGATAGCTTTCAAATTCAGCTTGAGTATATTGCGGTGTACCCGGATAGATCTCATAACGGCGTCCATTAACCAGATCGACCACATTGGCAGCATCATTCGGTACTTCAATTCGGGTGGCTTCCTGCGCCAGAATCATCACATCCGGTTTGCCTTCTTTTTCCGCACGCTGATAAAAGAAAATATCTTTTAAATTTTTACGGTCTTCTGACAGGTCACCGGCATAAATGGTATAGGGCCCAGAGGAGATAAATTCTTTCGGTCGCACCAGGTCAAAGCCGGTACGTACCGCCTGACTGGTGGTCAGGGCTTCAAACTGGCGAATGCCCCACGGCGCAGCCCAGAGCATCAATCCGGCCTGAGCAATCAAAAACACCAGGGTCATCGGCACCAGTAGACGCGCCAATTGATGCCGACTGACGCCACTGCCATTCATCACGGCCATTTCATGGTCGACATATAAACGGCCAAACACCAGCATCAGTCCAATAAAGAAACCGAGCGGAAGAATCAGGGTCAAGAATTCAGGCAAACGGTAGCCAATAATGCTAAATAAAATGCCTGCATCCAGACGGCCTTGCGCCGCGACACCAAAATACTTGATCAGTCGACCGCCCATCATGATCAAGGTCAATAAGGCAATCACCACCAAGGATGTCGAGACAACTTGCTTGACCAGATAACGCCGAATAATCAAATTAATTCTTCCAAAATAAGGTCCATAAAACGAGTGCTAGTTTACCCGAATAGCAAAAATATAAAACCTAGGCCGCCCTGCCCATTGAAAATCTATTCGGATAAATGTTTCAATGACTGAATGATTTACCCATCTAGACAGGCGTGAAAACAGAATATGAAACTTACAATTAATACGTCATTCCCAGAGAATGGATCAAGTCAATCTTTGTTGATTTTAGTTGACTCAGAACAACTTCAGAATACAACCGCAACCTATCAAATCAATAATTTAGACACATTAATTGAAGCCTCTCAATTCAAGGCCGCGTTGGCGGAAAGCCTGAGCCTGATTGGTCAGGTGAGCCAGTCCAGCCATGCAGCACTAATTGGTTTAGGCAAGGTCGCTGAACTGCAACCGGCAAAACTTGCAAAAATCGCGCAAACTATTATTCAAGTCACTCAAAAAAAATTCAAACAGATTTCTGTAGATCTGACACAACTTCCACAAGAATTCCATTATCTGTTTGCGCTCTTCCTGACTCAGGCCAGCTATGGTTATGATGAATATAAATCCAAGAAGAATGAATTTGTGCTCGAGCAGATCGACCTGATTGCCACTCATAGCGTCTTAACTACCGAACAGTTGCAACTGGTACAAGCAGTGCAAAGCGGACAAAATCTGGCACGTGACCTGGGCAACCGTCCGGGCAATATCTGTTTCCCTGAATATCTTGCAGAACAGGCGGTGGCTTTGGCGGCTGAATATCCAGACCTACTTAAAGTCACAGTGCTAGATGAACAGCAAATGGCAGATTTAGGCATGGGCGCCTTCCTTGCGGTAAGTAAAGGTTCAGAGCGTCCTGGTCGGATTATCAGCATGGAATATCAGTCAGAGCGTAGCGAAGCACCGGTAGTCTTGGTGGGTAAAGGCATTACGTTTGATACCGGCGGTATTTCCCTTAAACCAGGTGCAGGCATGGACGAGATGAAATACGACATGTGCGGTGCAGCTTCTGTACTCGGTACAATGCGTGCATTGTGCGAAGCCCGCTTACCTCTACATGTGGTGGGAACCATCGCTGCAGCAGAAAACATGCCTTCAGGTAAAGCCACCCGTCCTGGTGATATCGTAACGACCATGAGCGGTCAGACGGTTGAAATCCTGAATACCGATGCCGAAGGTCGTTTGGTCCTATGTGATACCTTGACCTATGTAAAACGTTTTAATCCTGCTTTGGTGATTGATATTGCGACCTTAACCGGTGCGTGTGTGATCGCTTTGGGTTCAGTACTAACGGGTCTGTTCACGCCAGATGATAAACTGGCAGCAGAACTAGAAGCTGCCGGCCAGCATTCCTTTGACCGGGTATGGCGTATGCCGGTACTGGAAGACTATCAGGAACAACTGGATTCACCATTTGCCGACATTGGCAATATCGGTGGTCCAAAAGCTGGTTCTGTGACTGCAGCCTGCTTCCTGCAACGTTTTACCCGTGAATATCGCTGGGCACATCTGGATGTTGCAGGTACGGCATGGAACTCAGGTACCAATAAAGGTGCAACCGGCCGTCCAGTTCCATTATTGATGCAATTCCTGACGAGTCGCGTTCAAAGCAATGGCTAAAGTCAGCTTTTATTTATTTGAAAAAAGCCCTGAACGACAAGTGGACAGCACTTGTCGTTTATGCCGTAAGATTCTGCGCCAGCCGGCGCGAATCTGGTTATTGTGTGCCGATACAGATTTGCAACAGCAGCTGGATGAACGCCTGTGGAGTTTTGATCCCGCGAGTTTTATTCCGCATGGTATTGACCAGCCTCGGGCGACGGTCTGTATTTCGGCAACACTGCCGGAACAGTCCGACTGGATTATTTTCAATTTTAATCCGGAAGCACTTGAACCTTACACAAAATTTAGTCACATTATTGAGATCATTGAAAACCATGAAACGGCTAAACAGCTGGGTCGTGAAAAATTCAAGCAATATCGTCGTTTAGGTATTGAACCGGACACCCATAAGCTTTAACCGATATCATCCACAAGGAGAGGCACGTGGCATTAAATGTAGGTCCCGATTTTAAACAGCGCTGGTTAAATGTGCCGGAAGCTGTACGTCAGACCTTTATCGATGACCTCTCTCGGATCTGCGATATTTTAAAACCAGAAACGTCTTTGGAAGAATGGCAGAGTCGCGACCAGCGCTTGCAACAGGAATCTGAACGCAAGATCGAAGCCGCGTATGCGCAGCGCAAGGCCGAATTGATTGAAGAAGCCCGTATTCGCAAACAGCTTGCGCTTGAAAAGGCCTTGGCCGAGAAACGTGCCGAAGAACAGGCCTATCAAGAACAGCTACGTCATGAGGAACAGCGCAAATTTAGCGAACAGAGTCAGGCGCTCGCTGAAATAAATACGCATCTAGAGGCTGAAGTGCAGCACTATGTCGCACGTTATGCAAAAAATCCTGAGACGACTTTTGATTTTGCCAGAGGTCGCATCCAGATTGAGGACCAGAGCATTTTATCCGAATTAGAAAGTGTGCGTTTACGTCTGGAACTTGAGGCAGAAACCGTGATTGAACAGACCGTGAATGCACTTCGTGAAAAAATGCGTGCGGCAGCCAAAGAAGAAATCGAGTATATGCTGAAAAATTCTGAATTTTCTGATCAGCCACGCAATATTTAAATGATCCTTTCACATTAAAAAAGCCCGAAAATTCGGGCTTTTTTATCTTCTATGTCGCATCTTACAAAAAATCTGCCAGCATAAAGGCAGCATTTCCGAGCAGATAGCCAATGCTTAATAAAGTGCCAATCCAGAGGATGCCACCCGCAATATTATAAAAGCTGAATGTGGCAAAGCTCATATGCGCTGAACCGGCAGCAAAAGGGCCAAATGAGCGGACAAAGGGAATAAAACGTGCGATTAAAATAGTTTTACCGCCATGTTTCATAAAATAGTGGTTGGTTTTCACCATATATTCCGGCTTAAAATAGCGTGAATGTTGATTGAAATATTTTAAGCCAAGAACTTTTCCGGTGTAATAATTCACGCTATAGCCCAGCACCGAAGCAGTGAATAACAACAGCCCCATCGAATGCAGGGTCACCAGATCGCTGCTGGCACATAAAGCTCCCACAGCCAGCAATAGACTGTCGCCGGGCAGGAAAAAGAAAAACACTGAACCGGTTTCTGCAAAAATCACCAGAAACAGGATTGCATAAATCCATACCCCATATTGATCGAGCAATAGCGGCAATGACTGTTCCAAGTTAAGTAAAAAATCGAGCATTCGACCCGTCCACCAAGGCAATATTTGCAAGTTGAACTGCTGATTATCCCGAAAAATAAAAAAACAGTCTAATTTTTCAATCAGACTGTTCAGTAAATCAACATTTCTCTTATTTTAAGAAACCATTTTCAGCCAGGAAATCCATACTGATTTTTGATTGTTCAGTGGTTTGGGCGGCTTTATCACCGAGCAATAAACGCTCGATATAACGTGCCAATACATCCACTTCCAGATTGACCTTGCTACCGACTTTCCAGGTACCGATATTGGTACGTTCAGCAGTATGTGGAATCAGGTTCAGACTAATCACGCTACCACGCAAATGATTAATCGTTAGACTGATGCCGTCGACTGTGACCGAGCCTTTTTCTGCGAGATATTTGGCAATTTCAGCAGGTGCAGTCACTTCATAATAAATTGAACGTGCATCTTCACGTACCAGGGTGATCTCGCCGACTGCATCGACATGACCTGACACAATATGACCGCCAAAACGCGTAGTCGGCAACATGGCTTTTTCAACATTGACAGGTTGACCGGCTTTCCAGGTGCCGAGCGTGGTCCGGTTCAGACTTTCACGGGAAACATCAGCCGCATACCAGTTCTCGCCCCAGTCGATCACGGTCAGGCAGATACCATTGGTCGCGATAGAATCACCCAGATGTACATCAGACATGTCCAGATCGGTCTGGATGCGTAAACGTACATCACCACCAACGCTTTGCAGACTTTCGACTTTGCCGAGGCTTTCGATAATACCTGTAAACATTTTTATTTCCTTTTCAATTCTTTTACCAGAGGGCCAACTGGGTACTAACGCCGGTCGTATCCACACCACCCAATTCTGCATAATGATGCAGCTGGCTGAGTAATTGACGGATCGGTGGACCTGACTTGGCGTGGGTATCGGTAATCACAATAAATTCCAGCACGCGGGCACGTTCAGACTGGCGCTGTTTGCTAACACGATAACGCGGCACATCCTGGGTTAGCAAGGTCACCCGGCCACGTTTCAGATTGGCCTGTAACAAATCGGTAGCGCTGATATTACCGTCAGTTGAATAACTGGTCAGAATGAAACGTGCATTGATGGTGGCCAACAGGCTCTCGTAAGCTTCTTTGGCATATTTAGAGGAATTGTACTGGCTCGGACGCTCTTTGCGCCATGCCCGGTCAATCCCGCTCTTAAAGCCCTTGGTATCCGGAGTCGGTAAATCGGCCTGATCCCATAAGGTCAGCGCATTCAGCACATGATAATTACTGCTATAGGCATGCTGATTATACGGTGGATCCAGATAAGCCACATCCACTTCAAAACCACTCATCTGGTTGGCCAGATGCTGGGCATCGACACACCACATTTCTGCGGCCATCCCCTTTTTCTGATCCGATTCACAAAAACGGCTGGGTGTCAGCCACAGTAAAGATTCAATCCTTTCCAGTGCAGTTTGAGTTTTCCCGCCCCAACCATGGTGGAAGCTTTTAAAAACACCAGAAGTATTGCTGACAAAACTGGCGGAATAAAGCAAAGGGGCCAGCAAGGCAGACATCTCTACATCATCAATTGCACCTTGGGCCTGCCAGGCGGCAATCTGCTGACGAATCGCATCAATACGCATGCCGTTACGACGTTTGAAGAACAAACGGTCACGGGCTGGATCATAGATTTCATCATTACGTGGACAGAGGTTATGCGTCACCCAGCCTTTAACTTCAGGCAAACGGTTCAGATAATCAATTGCTTTCTGATAACCACCCAGCTCTTTAAAAGCCGGTGCTTCAGTACAAGCCAGTACTGCATGATTCAGCGCATGGCTATACGGCTCCCAGTCATTGGCAATTACACGATAGCCATTCTGACGAGCCAAACGCGAGACCACACCTGAACCTGCAAAAAAGTCAGCAAAAATCGGAGCACGACCATCAGCACGGTTCAGGGTTCCCGTACTTTCCAACGCTTCCAGAATTAAATGCAGTAAACGGCGTTTGTTGCCCAGATAAGGAACCAGCTGATGGAAAAGATATTCATCGGTGGTACGTGCCGCATGGCGACGTTTATGATAAACCGTAGACTCTGAACTCATAGTGTCTCTTGAAAAGGAATTAGCCTGAAGCGCACGTCATCACCTAAGCGAGTTACATCGCGCAGCTTAAATCGGAGTTGTTCGGCCATATGGCTAAATTCTGCATTAAACATGGTACGCGCGGACTGACCCAATAGGGTCGGTGCAACGTAACTGATCAGTTCATCAACCAATTTTTGTTGTAAAAATGCCGTAGATAAGGTCGCCCCTGCTTCCACCAACACATCATAAATCTGATGCTGTTGAACCAGTTGCTTTAATAATTCTGATAAAGGTTGTACCGGCAAGTGTAGCACACCTAGGTCTGCAAGCTCCTGACGAAATGGCCCCATCACCATCACTGTTTCAGGTTGCGCTAAAATCTTTGCACTCAGTGGCAGACGTCCCTGACGGTCCAGAATAATCCGTTTCGGTTGCACCACGGTCTTGATCTCTTCAACGCCATCCAGTTGACGCACATTCAGTTCACAGTCATCCGCAAGAACCGTATCAATCCCGGTAATCACCGCGCCTGAAATCGCACGCCAGTGCTGTACATCCTGACGTGCTGCTACACCGGTAATCCATTTTGATTCACCCGATGCCATCGCAGTACGGCCATCCAGACTTGAGGCAATTTTTAAACGCACATACGGTTGGCCGGTTGCCATAGCCTTCAGGAAACCTTGATTCAGCTGATGCGCTTCATCTTCACAGATGCCAACGTCTACCTCAATGCCCGCATCTTTCAGGATCTGTACGCCCTTTCCAGCCACCAGCGGATTGGGATCAGGACAGGCAACAATAACTTTTGCCACGCCTGCTTCAACCAGACCCTTGGCACAAGGCGGCGTCCGGCCATAATGCGCACAAGGCTCTAAAGTCACATAAGCCGTTGCACCACGTGCCTTTTCACCGGCCTGACGCAGCGCAAATACCTCGGCATGTGGCTGGCCGGCTTGGGGATGAAAACCTTCACCAATCACGATGCCATCTTTAACAATGACACAACCGACATTCGGATTCGGTTTGGTGGAATATTGCCCCTGACGTGCCAATTCAATGGCCCGGCGCATCCAGACTTGATCTTGATTCAGTTCAGCCATGCTTATTCTTGTAATTCTCGTTGTTGCATCTGTTCAATCTGATGACGAAAAGCTTCAACATCCTGAAAATCCTGATAGACCGAAGCGAAACGCACATAAGCAACATGATCAAGTGCGAATAAAGACTGCATCACGATTTCACCAATAGTACGAGATTTCACATCACGCTCACCCAGACGGCGAATCTGTAGCTGAATATCGCTCAGCACTGTTTCAATCTGCTCCTGGGTCACCGGGCGTTTTTGCAAGGCATGCATCAGGGAACGACGTAGTTTGGCTTCATCGAAAGGCTCATTTTTGCCATCCGACTTGATGACGCGCGGCATCACCACTTCATAGCTTTCAAAGGTAGTGAAGCGTTCATTACAACTGACACATTCACGGCGACGACGAATCTGACAGCCTTCAGCTGCCAGGCGTGAATCAATCACTTTACTGTCTGCAGTATTGCAAAATGGGCAATGCATAGCGGTTTAATTGAACAAATCCAGATGGATTCCGAGTGTAGCAAAAATTACAAACTTTGTAGAGTTTTACGCAACATATAGAAAAAAAACAGCCCATTCGGGCTGTTTTACACTATATATTGATTATGGTGTATTTGTTATTATTCGACACGTTCGCCATGTTGGCTTAAATCCAGACCCATACGCTCATCATCAGATGCCACACGGATTCCAATGATCAGGTCGATGACTTTCAGGATAATGAAGGTCATGATCGCAGAGTAAGCAATTGTCGCCAGTACACCTTCCACTTGCACCCAAAGCTGATGCATGACATTGGCAGGGGCATTGTCACCCATGATGAATTCGCTGGCAAAGAAAGCCGTTAAAATCGCACCGACAATACCACCTACACCATGCAGACCAAAAGCATCTAAAGAGTCATCGGCTTTCAATGCGCGTTTCAGTGCCGTAATCCCCCAGAAACACACCACACCACCGATCAGACCCATCGCCAATGCACCACCTACAGTCACAAAACCTGCAGCTGGAGTAATGACCACCAGACCAGCAACTGCACCTGATACGCCGCCCAGTACAGAAGCTTTACCACGTGCCAGTTTTTCAGTGATTAACCAAGAGATGGCTGCGGCCGCTGCTGCCACTTGAGTCACGATCAAGGCATAGCCTGCAGAACCGTTGGCACCTAATGCAGAACCACCGTTGAAACCGAACCAGCCTACCCAAAGCAAAGATGCACCAACTACAGTAAGCGTCAGGTTATGCGGTGCCATAGATTCACGACCCAAGCCCATACGTTTGCCTAGCATATACGCTGCTACCAGACCGGCAACACCCGAGTTGATATGTACAACCGTACCACCTGCAAAATCAAGCGCGCCGTCGTTACCTAACCAGCCACCACCCCATACCCAGTGGGTAATTGGTGCATAGACAATCACCACCCAAAGTGCGATGAAAGCAACGAAAGCACCAAATTTCATACGTTCTGCAATCGAACCACTGATGATGGCAACCGTAATAATGGCAAAAGTCATTTGGAAAATCACAAACAGGATTTCAGGAATCGTGCCTGAAAGCGCCTCTGTGGTAATACCGGCCAGCATGAACTTATCCAGACCGCCTATAAAGGCATTGCCTTCACCGAAAGCGAGGGTATAACCAATAATCACCCATGCAATACTGACCACCGCCGCAGCAATAAAGCTATGTGCCATCGTCGCCAGAACGTTTTTCTTACGGACCATACCGCCATAAAATAGCGCCAAGCCAGGAATGGTCATGAGTAAAACTAGAGCGGTAGAAGTTAAAACCCAGGCGGTATCGCCGGTATCTAGCGTTGGTTCTTCTTCTGCAGGTGCTGCAGCTTCAACTGGCGCTGCTTCAGCAATTGCTGCTGTAGTGTCTGTTGTTGTATTTGTTGTATCGCCTGCTTCTTCAACAAGCACAATTTCTTCTGTCGGTGTTGTTGCTGTTGCAGCTTCTTCAGCCCATGCAACAGAACCACCAAAAAGAGCGCCGGCCATGCCGAACGCGAGTAGCATTTTTTTCATTCGTATCCCCCAACCAAGTTTTTGTGAGTTATTAGGTACTCAGCAAACTTCGTGCCAAGTTAGACAGCGTCTGCACCTGTTTCACCTGTACGAATACGGATGACTTGTTCTAAGTTAGTCACGAAAATTTTTCCGTCACCGATTTTTCCAGTGCTCGCCACACGAGTAATAGATTCAATCACCGCGTCTACCATTTCATCGCTAATCGCGATTTCAATTTTGACTTTCGGCAAGAAATCTACAACGTATTCAGCACCACGATAGAGTTCAGTGTGGCCTTTTTGACGACCAAAGCCTTTCACTTCAGTTACAGTGATGCCTTGAACACCAATTTCAGACAATGCTTCGCGAACATCATCTAATTTAAAAGGTTTTACAATTGCAGTTACGAGCTTCATGTTTGTTTTCCTTCGGCTTATTTCACCAGTAAGGTTTTACGTTCAAATTTCATGCCAAGATTCCTAAGGTCGGGGGAAATTAGAAAGCCCGGCATATGGTTTATTTATACCTTATTTTATACGGATAAAGGCTTTGAATCTTCAAAAAATAGACATTTTTTATGTGGATTTTTACAATATCTTTAATCGAATAAGTCTATATTTTGTCTGAAATACTATAGTCTGCATTTTAGCAATGCTAAACTGTCGGTTCCTTTCTACGGCGATGGATCAGACAATGATTGAAACTTTATTACAAGCAATTTTGCAGCAAGTCGAACAACCTAAGAAAGATGTGGAACATAATATCCGTGCCTTGTTAAATGAAGCTGTGGCGAAAATGGATTTGGTGTCTAAAGAAGAAATAGAACGTCAGCGTACTGCCCTAAATAATGCCAATCATCGCCTGAATGATTTGCTCAAACAGGTGGAAGCATTAGAAGAGAGAATTTCGAACAAAAAATAAGCACAACTACAGTGCATAAAAGACACCAGAACTATAAAAATAACGCACCAAATTGGAACAATAATAATGTCTTTTGCCAAAATTTATACGCGAGGCTTGCTGGGCCTGCATGCGCCTTTAATTGAAGTCGAAGTTCATGTCAGTTCGGGTATGCCTTCGCTCACTATAGTGGGGCTTCCCGAAGCGGCGGTACGTGAAAGTAAAGACCGGGTCCGTTCTGCCATTTTGAATAGCGGCTTTCAATTTCCAACCAAACGTCTGACCATTAATCTGGCCCCTGCAGATCTGCCAAAAGATGGCTCACGTCTGGACTTACCGATTGCTTTAGGTATTTTAGTGGCCTCTGGGCAGCTGCCTGAAAATTGCACCGAGCATCTTGAATTTATTGGAGAATTGGCCCTCGATGGTCAATTACGTCCTGTCAGCGGCACCTTAAGTATTGCCATTGCCTGTCAAAGTGACCAGCATCAACTGATTTTGCCTGGCCCCAATGCACAGGAAGCCTGTCAGCTCCCAGACTTTAAAGTCTTTGCAGCCAATCATTTAAAAGAAGTGTGTGAACATCTTTCCCAAGCGCAGCGCTTACCGCAAATAGAAGCCAGTCCACTCAATACAGACCATTTTTATAAGTTTGATCTGGCGGATGTAAAAGGACAATTACGACCACGGCGTGGCTTGGAAATTGCTGCGGCAGGTGGTCATTCCCTGCTGTTTCGAGGCCCACCCGGAACAGGCAAGACCTTGCTGGCTTCTCGATTGGCCAGTATTTTGCCGCCCTTAAAGACGCAGGAAAATCTGGAAGTGGCCAGTATTTATTCGGTGGCGAATGCCAATCACCCTTTTGGACAACGGCCGTTTCGAGCACCACACCATACTGCTTCTGCGGTGGCATTGGTCGGTGGCGGCTCACACCCCAAGCCAGGAGAAATTACCCTGGCACATTTAGGGGTTTTATTTCTGGACGAACTGCCTGAATTCGACCGCAAAGTGCTGGAGGTTCTACGTCAGCCTTTGGAAGCCAAGGAAATCGTCATTTCCCGGGCATCACGCCAAATTACCTTTCCGGCTAATTTCCAGTTGGTGGCTGCCATGAATCCATGTCCATGTGGGTATGCATTCAATCAAGATATCCGCTGCCAATGTTCACCCGAAAGTATTAAACGCTATCAGAACCGGATTTCAGGCCCGTTGCTGGATCGGATTGATTTGCATATTGATGTACCGCCATTACAAGCGCATGAATTACAGGACAATCGACCTACAGAAAACTCAGAAACGGTTAGACAACGCGTCATTGCAGCCTATGAAATTCAGATGCAACGACAAAATACCTTGAATATGAGTTTGAGTCCAAAGCAGTTAGAGCAATATGCCGCATTAGATCAGTCTGCTCAGAATATGCTTGAAATGGCTCAGCAAAAACTGAATTTATCAGCGCGCGGCTATCATCGGGTCTTGCGTGTTGCACGCACCATTGCCGATTTAAATCAAAGTCCAGATATTCAAAGTCAGCATCTTTCGGAGGCCCTGTCTTATCGCGGGCAGCAGCAGATTTAGATCATTAAAAAAAGGCGACCTAAGGTCGCCTTTTTATCTAAAGAGAATTAGAAGCTATAACCGAGCCCGAATACGACTTTATTCTTTTGTTTTTCATCAAAACGATCATAACCACCCAAGATATAATTCATGCTTGCAGTTACACCTGTGTCACCAAGTGGCTTGCTTAAACCGATGTCAAAATGACGGAAACCAAAACTTTCTGTAGTTCCTTCAATAAAGTCACCTGATTTTTCATAAGCGTATAAGCCTAAAGCTGTATCCAAGCTGAAATCTTGTGGTAAAGCATAGCTATAAGTGGCTTTTAAATAGGTATCACCCGCATTGCCCCAAGTGGTATCTTCGAGAAGAGTTTGTGCTGTAACACCCAAATCTTTATAGCTCATACCCAGTAACAGCTCAAATCCATCAGAATTGACATCAGATTCATAATAATAGTAGTAAGTCGTACCGATCGTTAAACCTAAGTCATCATTGACTGCGTGGCTATAGCCAGCATAGAAGTTATTTTCGAAAGCATCACGTCCTTCTTCAGACAAAGTGTAATCTAGCGTAGATCCCCACCAACCTGCATAGAAGCCAGACGCATGGTTATAATCGAGTCCACCTTGTAAGGTAGCGCCGCTATTTTCAGGAATGTTAGTAATACCACGCAGGTTATAGCTTGAAAGTACGCTTATATTTCCAGATACCGTATGTTCAGCAACAGGTTCTTCGGCAAAAGAAAAAGAAGATACAGCGCCCAATAAAGCAAGAGATAATACTTTTAATGTTAATTTCATTGTGTGGCTCCCCCAGATCGTCTGAGACGTTTTTATGATCATTGATTAAACTCAAGCTCAAAATTTGCAAGAGCTATGCCAATCTGGATAAAAGGAACCAAAATAATAAATCTAAAAATATAAATAAAATTTAAGTTATTGTTTTTAATTTAAAATTTGAATTATAAAAAACTGAATTATCTAGGTTTTCTTTTAAATAAATGTATTTAAGGGTATTTCATCACTTTTTTAATACTTATACATAATCATTTACAATTTGCCCCATTTTGATTCTATTTTTGTAATGAATAAAATTTGTGCTGAAAAATAGTGCGTAATTTTTGATCACTTTTTTTTGCACATTCTAAAATAAACAAGCTGATCACGTTCATTTCACTACTTCAGAAATATCATTTATATCTTCCAATAGAACTATGTTTTTACTAACTTTTTACCGATAGGTTAGAAATTAGCCACCTCAAATCCTTGCTATTGTTTAATTTGAGTTAAAAAAATCTAAACTTTAGTGGAATATATCCAATAAAAAATGACATTTTTTCAGCAATTCTTATACAATTCCTAAAAAATTCCGATCAATTTGTATAAGGCTCTCTTCCCAATGCAAAATTCAAAAAAATTAACGTTAGCAGTTTTGATTCAGGCTGCTTTGGTTTCTACTGCTTTCGCTAGCGAGCAAAGTGAATCGAAAGGTTTTGTAGAAGATGCAGAAGGTTCTGTACTTTTCCGTACCGGTTATTTGCACCGCGATAAAATCAACTATAACGACAATCAAACCGGTGCACGTGAAGTTGTTAATGATACAAGCTCAGCTGCTCAAACTGCGATCGTTAAATTAGACTCTGGTTTTACCAAAGGTGTAGTCGGCTTTGGTGCGGGTATCATTGGTGATGCATCTTTCAAATTGGGTGAAAATGCACATGCCGGTAATGACATGATTCCTCAACATCCCGATGGTTCAGCTTATGATCACTGGGCACGTGGCGGCGCATATGTAAAAGCACGTGTTTCAAACACGACTGCTACTTATGGTACTCAGGTTTTAGACTTACCTGTACTTGCAAGCAATACTGCGCGTTTAGTACCTGAATACTTTACAGGTGTATTGGTTGAAAGTAATGAAATCGAAAACTTAAGCCTCGTTGCTGGTAAATTTACTGAAAACCAGCGTTCAAGCCAGATCAAATCTGATGGTAATGAATTGGATCGCGCAGTAGTTTGGGGTGCAAAATACAAATTTAATGATGCAGTTAATGCTTCTTATTATGGTACAGACATTAAAGACCGCCTAGAGCGTCATTATGTCAATGCCAATTATAGTTATGCATTGGCGAATGGTAGTACTTTAACTCATGACTTTAGTGGCTATCATACTGATTGGGATAAAAAATCCGACGTCAGTGCATATACATACTCACATACAACTGATGACTTTAATAACTTAAGCAACAATATTTGGGCAATTTCTACGACCTATAATAAAGGCCCACACAATGTCATGCTTGCTTACCAACAAAATACGGGTAATACAGGTTATGACTATGGTTTAGGTAAAGGTGTAGGTGATGGTCATCAAACCATTTATATGCCGAACTCATACCTGTCTGACTTCATTGGTAATGATGAAAAATCAGCACAGCTTCAATACACTTATGATTTCGGTGCAATGAATGTTCCTGGCCTATCTTGGACTTCTGCATTTGTTTATGGTTGGGATATTGATGTTGCTAATCAAAATGATCGCTCTCAATTAATCACTAGTGATGCTCAAGAACGTGAATTCTTTAATCAGGTAAAATATACAGTTCAATCTGGTTTTGCTAAAGACACTAGCTTACGTGTACGTCACTCATACTACCGTGCGAGTGATGAATACCAATACGGAAACTACATTGGTGACACTAATGAATGGCGTATCTGGTTAGACATTCCTGTGAAATTATTCTAATTCACTTGAGTTTCAAGCCATAAAAAAACCTGCACATTGTGCAGGTTTTTTTATTCCAGGCTTTAAAAAGTTAAAACCTGAACGATAAAAAGCAATTATTTATTTGCTTCTGCATAAGCAGCAATTGAGTCCAGTACTTCTTGTTTCGCAACATCAGCACCTTCCCAACCACTGAGTTTCACCCATTTTCCTGGCTCTAAATCTTTGTAGTGCTGGAAGAAATGTTCGATCTGGCTGATCAACAATGGAGGAAGATCAGTATATTCCTGAACATCTTTGTAGATTGGAGTCAGTTTGTCATGTGGAACTGCAACCAGTTTCGCATCAACACCACCGTCATCTTCCATGTTCAATTTACCGACAGGACGGCAACGAATCACAGAACCTGGCTCTACTGGATGAGGCGTTACAACCAGTACGTCTAATGGATCACCATCAAGCGATAGTGTGTTTGGTACATAACCGTAGTTTGCTGGGTAGAACATTGCTGTACCCATGAAACGGTCTACAAATAACGCATCAGAATCTTTATCGATTTCGTATTTGATTGGTGCTGCATTTGCAGGAATTTCGATGATCACATAGATATCGTTTGGCGCATCTTTACCCGCTGGGATATTGCTGTAGCTCATAGCATCACTCTTTAACAAGTTATATCTTTTAAAAAACCGCGACAATTATAACGGTTTTTAAAGATTTTTTTGGATTTTAAAATATCGAACTGTAAATATGTCCGCAGACCTGATGACTTAAACCAACTTGATGATCAGCAGCAATAAGGTCACAGGACATAACATCGAGAGCAACCATACGATAGAGCGTAAAGTCGCCCAGTTGGCCAGATAGCAGATTCCGTACAACACACGAAAAACCAGATAAGCCACACCAAAAATCATGACCAAATCTTGTGATATCACCATGTACTCTGCCATCAAGATCGCAGCAATAAAGAGTGGCAAACTTTCAAAGCTATTCTGCTGGGCAGCATTGGCGCGACTGGCCAAGCCTGAAGACTTTTCTAAAAATGCCCGTGGATTCTGATTGTCTTTGCTGCTGAAGCCTGCTGATTTTTTTGCAATCAATGTAAACACATAAGGCAAAAGACAAGCGGCCAAAATGAGATAAATAACCCCACTAATGCTGTGCATCTGTTTTTTCTCATGAAAATTTTATCTCTATCATAGCATGGCATTTCGTGAATAAATTTTGTTAAATAGAGTGCTTTTTATTACTTGTTAAGGATTCACTATGGTCGCGCCTGATCAAAATGAAATGTTCGATGTCCTCGAGAAACAACGCCAGCATCAACGTCAAGTGGATCGCGTATTAAAAATTGTCCTACCGATTGTGGCATTTCTGATGGCTGTCATTTGTGCCAATATGAATATCTGGTCACCAATCTTCACCTTTGCCATTTTATGGATTGCCTTTTATTTCGTCGGTATCAAGCGTATGCCTCTCTGGCACTGGCTGGTCGCGATTCTGGTGTATTGCTTGGTCGATAACATTCTAAGTTATGGCAGCTTTAATCAAACCGGATTTACTCGCCAGTTTGGCACCATGTTTATGTTCTTGGGAGTAGTTGGTGTAGGTCGTCCTTATTTTGATCGCTGGTTAATGAAAAAATAAAAAGTCCAAATCAAAAAAAGCGCCTGACGGCGCTTTTTTTTCTTATAGGTATTAGGCTGTTTTACGTAAATCTTTACGCAGGATTTTACCTACGTTTGATTTTGGCAATTCATCCATAAACTCGACATAACGTGGACGTTTATAACCGGTCAGGTTTTCTTTAGCGAATGCTAAAACTTCTTCTGTGGTTAAAGACGGATCTTTTTTCACGACAAACAGTTTTGGCACTTCACCTGATTTTTCATCTGGCACACCAATCGCAGCCACTTCCAGTACTTTTGGATGAGTTGCTACAACCTCTTCAATCTCAGATGGATAGACGTTAAAACCAGACACTAGAATCATGTCTTTCTTACGATCTACAATTTTCACATAACCACGTGAATCCATAACACCGATATCACCGGTACGGAAGAAGCCATTCACCATGACCTTTTCAGTTTCATCTGGACGGTTCCAGTAGCCTTTCATGACCTGAGGACCACGGATTGAAATTTCACCTTGCTCACCCAGTGGAACTTCATTGCCTTCATCATCCAGAATAGCCACTTCAGTCAATGGCAATGGAATGCCAATAGTGCCACTGAATTCTTCAGACGCAGGTGGGTTTGCTGTTGCCACCGGAGAAGTTTCAGACAAGCCATAACCTTCAACGATATTGGTTCCGGTAACTTTCTTCCATGCTGCTGCGGTAGAAGGAAGTACGGCCATACCGCCGCCCATCGCCATTTTCAATTTGCTATGATCAAGTTGCTTGAACTCTTCATTGTTTACCAGCGCATTGAAAAGTGTGTTCACTGCCGGGAAGAAAGTCGGCTGGTATTTACGTAGCTCTTTCATCACCGCAGGTAAATCACGCGGGTTTGGAATCAGAACATTCGCCTGACCTTTGTACATACCGTAAAGTGCGCATACCATGAATGCAAAGATATGATAAAGCGGCAAAGCACAGAAAATACGGTCATCTGGCTGACCATCTTGCGCACCAAATTTACTCTGGAAGATGCCGTCACACTGCAGCATGTTCGCAACCAAGTTACGATGTGTCAGTTCAGCGCCTTTAGATACGCCTGTGGTACCACCTGTGTATTGAAGAACTGCTGTATCGCTAAGGGTCAATTCAGGGCGTTTATAGTTACTTGGATTAACTTTAGATAACGCCGCATTGAATCTCACATGGCCTGGAATATCCCAAGCTGGAATTTGCTTGCGTACAGAACGCAATACAAAGTTCACCAGTGTCCCTTTCAAGGCACCCAGCATGTCACCGACAGAAGCTACCACGACATGTTTCACCGGTGTTTTACCAATAATCGCTTGATAAACAGAAGCAAAGTTTTCAATAATCACCAGCACTTCAGCGCCAGAGTCATTTAATTGATGCTCAAGTTCACGTGATGTATAGAGTGGATTCACGTTGACCAGTACCAAACCTGCGCGGAACACCCCAAGTGCCACAACCGGATACTGAAGAACGTTTGGCATCATCACTGCCACACGTGAACCTTTTGCCAACCCCAAGCTTTGTAGATAAGTTGCAAACTTGCGGCTCGCCTCTTCCAATTCATTGAAAGTCATAGCCTTATCCATAAAGATAAAGGCATCACGCGAGCCGAATTTTTGGAAATTACGCTCAAAAACATCTACTAGAGAAGTATTTTCTGCTGGTAATTCTACTGTTTCTGGAATCCCTGTTTTTTGGTATTCAGCAAACCAAATTTTTTCCATAATGGCCATCTCTCCAATCATAATCCTTAGTATTTCAACTGTTTTTTTCAATATCACACGCCATTTTTAGACTTGTATATGTGCGATATTGCATCCATCTTGTTGAATCGTTGTTCATATATAACGTATTTCGCAGGATGGATGCTAGTCTTATCTTTGAATCAACAGTTTATTTGCTTTTTGATATCCGCGTGGTAAAAGCTGTCCTTTTGCACCGCGCTTACCGATATATTTGCGCAAATCATCCCCTTTTAATTTTAACTGCTGTTGTCCTGCAAGCACTTGAATTATTTCATCAAGCTTCAATATTGTTATGGACAAAATTTGATCACTATCTTCAAGTTGTATCAATTTATTTCCTTTACCTTTGTTCAATACAGGTAATTCTGCTAAATCGACAATCAACAGGCGTCCTGCTGAACTGAGCAGTGCAACATGCGTGGCATCATCGAGTGGCTGCAGGTTCATGACCTCTGCCCCTTCAGATAAATTCAGGAAAGCTTTCCCCGCTTTGGCACTGGTATCCAGCTGCTTGGCCTGGGTTTTAAAACCATAACCTTTATTACTTGCCGCTAGAATTTCAGTTTCATCCTCTGCCACCAGAACCTGTTTAAAACCCACCCCACTGCCAGGAGACAGTTTTGAACTGAGCGGCTCACCGAGACCACGTGCGGATGGCAATGTGTTGATGGCCAAGGCATAGCTACGGCCAGTGTCATCTAATACATAAACGCGTTGATTGGATTTGCCCTGTGCATGACTCAAGTACTGATCACCCGCACGGAAATTCAGATTTTCTGCATCGACTTCATGACCTTTGGCACAGCGAATCCAGCCAGCTTCTGATAACACCACCGTTACCGGATCGGCCGGCAACATTTCAGTTTCATTAATTGCAGCAGCTTCGGCACGTTGTACGATTGGCGAACGGCGATCATCACCAAATTTCTTGGCATCGTCTTTCAGTTCAGAAATGATCAGGCTTTTTAAAGATTCTGGATTGGCCAGTTGTTCACGAATTAATGCCGCTTTTGCTTCCAGTTCTTCCTGCTCACGGCGCATTTCCATTTCTTCAAGCTTGGCTAAATGACGCAATTTTAGTTCTAGAATCGCTTCGGCCTGAATCTCGTCAATATTAAAACGCTGCATCAAAACTGGTTTTGGCTGATCTTCTTCACGAATAATCTGAATCACTTCGTCAATATTCAGATAAGCAATGATCAAACCGCCGAGAATATGTAGGCGTTTTTCGATCTTGTTCAGATGATATTGCAGACGGCGTGTTACCGTGGTTTTACGGATTTCAATCCATTCCAGCAAAATACGACGAATTGATTTCACCTGTGGACGGCCATCGGCACCAATCATGTTCATATTGACACGATAACTGGATTCCAGATCGGTGGTGGCAAACAAGTGACTCATCACCGATTCGGCATCAATACGATTCGAACGCAGAACAATGACTAAACGGGTTGGATTGGCATGATCCGATTCATCCCGTACATCACTGACCAGTGGCAGTTTTTTGGCCTGCATCTGATCGGCAATCTGGGTGATGATTTTGGAGCCTGAGACCTGATATGGCAGTTCGGTGATGATAATTTCGTTTTTATCGACGCTATAGACCGCACGCATGCGATAACTGCCACGACCTGTGGTCTGAATTTTTAACAGTTCAGCAGGCGGGGTGATAATTTCGGCTTTGGTCGGCAAGTCTGGCGCAGGAATATATTCTGCGATTTTTTCATCGGTCAGGTTCGGATTACGAATTAGCGCAATCGTCCCTTTGACCACTTCACGCAGGTTATGCGGTGGAATGTCTGTGGCCATACCGACAGCAATACCAGTGGTGCCATTCAGCAAGATGTTCGGTACACGTGCCGGCAAGTTCACCGGTTCTTTCATCGAACCGTCAAAGTTGTCCTGCCATTCACAGGTGCCCTGTCCCAGTTCAGACAGTAATAGTTCACTGTACTGGGAAAGCTTGGCTTCGGTATAACGCATCGCTGCGAAAGACTTTGGATCATCTGGTGAACCCCAGTTGCCCTGCCCTTCAATAAACGGGTAACGATAACTAAAGGGCTGTGCCATCAGCACCATGGCTTCATAACAGGCCAAGTCACCATGCGGATGGTATTTACCCAGTACGTCACCGACTGTACGTGCCGATTTCTTTGGTTTGCTGGTCCATTTCAGGCCCAGCTCACTCATGGCATAGACAATCCGGCGCTGTACCGGTTTCAGGCCATCGCTAATATGAGGGAGTGCCCGATCCATAATCACGTACATGGCGTAATTCAGATAAGCTTGTTCGGTAAATTCTGCTACGGAGCGGTTTTCTGTCGCATGATGCGCAAGGCTTGTCATAACAACCTATAGTCCTAAATAATTCGTTTTTGTATCAATGTTTCTTATGCTAAGTCGTGGCTGTAGATGACACAAGGGCATCAAATCGTTCAGCGCGACAATTTGTGTCTTATGGCCTAAAAATATCCACTTTATAGGCCCTAAGCAACTAAAAATTCATTCCCTTTATAAGCCCATCGATTCCAGGGTCTTGCCTTTGGTTTCTTCACCCAGGACCAGAATCACAATCGCGACAGCGACCAAAACTGCCGTAAACATGGTAAAGACATAGCTGAAACCGTTTGGCATGCCCATCAGATGGGTTACTGCAAAAGGTGCCGCGATACCGCCAATCCGGCCTACTGCACCAGCCCAGCCTGAACCAAAGGCACGGATATTGGTCGGATATTGTTCCGGGGTATAAGTGTAGAGCACGCCCCAGGCACCCAGATTAAAGAAGGACATCAGACAGCCCCAAATCACGATTTCAGTAACACTACCCGACTGGCCAAAGAAATAGGCCGAGATCGCGCACATACCGATAAAGCCGGCCAGAGTCGGCTTACGACCCAGCTTTTCGACCAGCCATGCCGCCACCAGATAACCGGGCAACTGCGCCAGAATCATAATCAGCACATATTCAAATGACTGGACAATGCTATAACCTTCTTTGACCAGTAAACTTGGTAACCAGGTAAAAATGCCATAATAAGAGAAAATAATACCGAACCAGATCAGCCATAGCATAAGCGTACGGCGTGCAAAAATACCCGACCATAACTGTGAAAATGAAATATTCTGCTTCTCTGCAACGGGTTTCACTTCAAAAATTTCATAGACTTGAACGCCACATTGACGCTCAATCTTTTTGACCAGTGCCGAAGCTTCCTCTATACGACCACGGTTAATCAGGAATGGAATAGATTCCGGTACCATTTTCCAGATTACAATGGCATACAGCGCAGGCAGGCCACCAATCATGAAAGCAGTTTGCCAACCAAAATCAGGAATAACAAAGCGCGATACCAGCGCCGCAACCAGCCAGCCTAGCCCCCAAAAACTTTCCAGCAAGACAATAAAACGGCCACGCACATGTGCAGGAATATATTCACTGACCAGCGTTACGGCCACGGGTAACTGACCACCCAAGCCTAAACCGACAATAAAACGGAATACTAGTAGCCAAGTCAGATTCGGTGCAAAAGCGCAGGCTGCCGTGGCCAAGCTATAAATGACCAGAGTCGCAGCAAAGACTGTTTTACGGCCAAAACGGTCTGCCAGGCCACCTGAACAAATCGCCCCGATCGCCATGCCGACAAAACCGATCGACACTACCCAGCTTTTTTGATCCGCAGTCATCTGCCAGTCTTCAGCCATTTTGGCCAGGATAAAGGAAATCAATCCGGTATCCATCGCATCAAACATCCAGCCCAGTCCAATCACCACCAGCAAGGTGTAGTGAAACCTACCAATCGGTAAGCGTTGTATGCGAGAAACTAAATCCATAACAAAAATCTCTGATCAGGTGGAACGGGAGATGCTGCTTTCTCAACAGGTGGGCTGCTTTATATTTTTTATACTACGAATTGAGTTGAATGCGGCTATTTTTATTGCCGCACTTCATACATTTAAAAATTAAGATTCGTCTTTGGAAGATGCCGAGTGCTCATCATCATCTTTATAAATGAATTTTGGCATTTCCAGACCAAAATAGATGGCGATCAGACGTAAGCTAAAACCAAAAGTCAGGGTAGACAGAATGGTCAAATCCTGCGACAAGCCGTAGTGACTACAGAGCCAGTAAAAGATCACTGAAACAAAGGCAATACTGGCATACAGTTCACGGCGGAACACCAGCGGCACGTCATTACATAAAATGTCACGCAAAATCCCGCCAGACACTCCAGTCAAAACACCCGCGACGGCGCTGACCACAAAACCATGTCCCATTTCCAGGGCAATCTGACAGCCAATAATGGTAAAGCCAATGAGGCCCAAGGCATCCAGCACCAGGAAGACATTACGTAACTGTCGCATCCATTTTGCAATCAGAATGGTGACGAAGGCGGCACAGCAGGTCAGCACCAAATATTCGGGATGTTTGACCCAAGTCAAGGGATAGTGTCCGAGCAGAACATCGCGGACCGAACCACCACCCAGTGCAGTAACACAGGCAATAATCATCACGCCAAACCAGTCCATGCTGCGCCGGCCAGCGGACAGCGCCCCGGTCATGGCTTCAGCGGTAATTGCAATAATATAGATGACGGTCAGTAACATCGCCCTGCTTCCACCTGAGGCTATGAGATGGCGGCTATTCTAAGCTAAATCTGTGTGAAAGTTATAAGAATCCGCCACAACATTGCTTAAATTTTTTCCCCGAGCCACAAATGCAGGCCTGTTTCATGGTGATGGTCTGGTCTGTAGTCGGATCCAGAAAATACCAGCGACCTTCAAACTTCACAAAATGCGAAGCTTCATGATGAACCTGTGCCTGCTTGCCATCATAATAATGTGCCTTAAACTCAACTAAGGCATGATTTTTATCCAGTTTTTCATTGGCTTGAACAATTTCAAGCTTTAACCACTGATTGGCCTTGCTCCAATCGCTAATTGCCTGCAAGTCCAGCGCCTGTTGCTGCCCCAGTGCGGTCGTGGTTTTGATGTAATCGATTTCATGCTTGGCAAAGGCACTATAACGGGAACGCATGAGTTGCTGCGCAGTTTTTGCGATCTGTTTACCTGCATGCAGCGGCTGACAACAGCTGTGATATTCGCCTTGTCCACATGGACATGCTTCTGACATTTCAGTTCCATAAAAATAGCCCGACAATGCGGGCTATTTTAGCAAACTTTACAGGCCAAACATTGGCTAGAGTCTAGTCCTGTGCAGGAAGCTGCGGAATGATATGCACTTTATCAATCTTATGACCGTCCATGGTGACGACCTCAAAGATATGCCCATCTGCTTCAAACTTTTCACCGCTATGTGGTAAACGTGCCATATGAAATAACACATAGCCAGATAAAGTCGAATATTCCTCAGTTTCATTGACCAGATCACGATCCAGCAGCAACGAAACATGACGAATATCGGTAGAACCATCCAGAATCAGGCTACCATCTTCTAGGCTTTCTGCGGCGGCTTGCAACTCATCTTCATCCGGGAATTCACCGGCAATCGCTTCCAGTACATCAATTGGGGTGGCAATCCCTTCAATCGAACCATATTCATTCAGGACAATGGCCATTTGTAATGGCGCTTGACGCAATTGTTCCATTACCATCAAGACTTGGGCATTTTCATGCACGATAACCGGTTCACGTAAATGCTTTTCAAAATCCAGCACCCCGGTTTCAATATATTCGTTCAGAACTTTATGGGTCAGTACCACACCGGCAATATTGTCCAGCTCACCACGCGCCACGATCAGACGTGAATGGCTCATTTGCAATAACTGTTCTTTGATACTGTCGGGCTCATTGTCCAGATCAATCCATTCTAGTTCAGGACGTGGCGTCATCACCGACTTGACCGGACGTTCCGACAGACCCAGTACCCCCTGCACCATGACACTGTGATAAATACCGTTTTCATCATTAAAGACTTCATCAGCAAAGGCACGTGTCGCCAGAACATCTTCCGGCTCAGAAGAATCATTGTCCTGAGCAGGTTTACCACCCAGCATCCGCATTACGGCAGAAGCAGTACGGTAGCGCATGTCGGTGGTGGTCACCATTTTTTCCTGATTGCGTTTCATGGTCTGGTTAATAAATTCGACAATCACCGAGAAGCCAATTGCAGCATACAGGTAACCTTTCGGAATATGGAAACCGAAGCCTTCGACCACCAGCGAGAAGCCGATCATCATCAGGAAGCCCAGACACAGAATCACCACGGTCGGATGTCTGTTGACGAAATCCATCAGAGCTTTGGATGCCCAGAGCATAATCCCGATGGCAATAATCACGGCAATCATCATCACTGACAGGTCTTTGACCATACCAACCGCAGTAATCACGCTGTCTAATGAGAATACGGCGTCCAGCACCACGATCTGGACAATCACCATCCAGAATACCGCATGGACCGGATTTTCTTCTTTGATGACGGGTTTGGCTTCCAGACGCTCATGCAGTTCCATGGTGCCTTTAAACAGCAGGAACACCCCACCAAACAATAGAATCAGATCGCGGCCCGAGAAAGCATGATCAAAGATGTGGAATAGTGGATCAGTGAGGGTCACTACCCAGGCAATCGAGGCCAGTAAGATCAAACGCATCAGCAGGGCCAGCATCAAGCCGACAATCCGCGCCGTATTACGTTGTTCTGGTGGCAGTTTCTCCGCCAAAATAGCAATGAAAACCAGATTGTCGATCCCGAGTACAATCTCAAGAACAATCAACGTGAGTAAACCGACCCAGGCTGAAGGGTCTGACATCCATTCAAAGATCATACGCTTGGCTCCTGAAGCTCAGGACTGCAGCATGGAATCACCTGACGCTGTGACACAGCAAAACAGAATTTTTTATATTGAATAAGATCAATTATTTGGCGTAGATTTATAAAGTTAAACGGCCAACTACCACTACCCATCGTCGTTCTATTGTTGTGAAACCAATTTTCAGTATATCAAGATCAATTTGAAATTCACCTGTTTTCATAGCTGTTTATCGATGAATTTTGCTGAGCCCTATTGCAGTGAAAATGTCCCTGCTCACAGAATTGTCATATTTATTAATTAAGCTATAGTCACAAGAAAGAAAAATGATAAGGTGAAGAAAATAAATGCAAAGCGTAATTCAAATGACAGATTATTTTAAAGAAAACTCCCCAAAAACAACACGCCCTCTAGTGGCTCTCTATTGTGGTTCACGTGCAGGCAACAAACCGGTTTATTTAGAAAAAGCCATTCATCTCTCGCAAGGACTGGCAGAACATGGTTTCGGGCTGGTTTACGGTGGCGCCAGTATTGGCTTGATGGGACAGGTCGCGGATGCCATGATCCAGCATGGCGGTGAAGCTGTAGGGGTGATTCCTGAATTTATGCTGGATTATGAAATTGCCCATAACCAGCTCACCGAATTACATGTGGTGACCAGCATGCATCAACGCAAGGCTATGATGGCCGAGCGGGCCTGTGCCTTTGTGGCCTTGCCAGGTGGACTGGGCACGTTTGAGGAAATTCTGGAAATTGCCACTTGGGGTCAGCTAAACCAGCACCAGAAACCGATGATGCTCTATAACGTGAATGGCTTCTATGATGCCTTGATTGCGCAGCTGGACCGCGCCGTTGAAGATGGTTTTTTACCGCCACAGCATCGTGCCAAACTGATCATTTGTGAACACGAAGAAGAAATTTATACGACTTTAACCAATTTAGGCCATCCGCAAAGATTTGTAGTCTAAGCTTCTCAAGCAATAAAAAAGCGAGCACCTGGCTCGCTTTTTTATTGGATTTTTAATATCAGGACTTATTGACCATAATTCGTCACAAACTCATAAAACATCGGCAAAGTCGTTGCCAGAATGACCGACATAGCCAGACCAAACATCAGTTTCATGGCATCTGCACTGACATTGCGTGACGTACGATGTTTATTGACTTCATCCAGAATCATCGACATGGCAAATTCACGACCTGCAAGTAATCCCAGGAATACCCAAGTGGTACTCATTGGAATATTGCTCCACTCTTTGAAGATCAACAGGATAATGGCATACAGGAAGTCGATAATCGTCGCAGCACGAATGTCGGTCACACCGGTTTTGGTATCGACAATTTTCTGGATGGCCCCACCACGTTGATACAGAATCACGCCCAGCAACACTACGAATACCGCAATCGCAAACATCAGGAATTCAAACGGTACCTGACGCGGCACATACACGAAGATGTTGGCCAGATCCTGAATCAGCCATTGGCTCCACAGGAAACCGGTAGATACCCACTGCAAGCCCATCCAGACCTTGGAGTGTTCCTGATGACGTGTCTTGGCAAAATGGCGTGCCAGCTGCTTGACCACAAAACGATAGATGACAATCGCCACCACAAAGGCCACCGCATAGCCCATCATCGATTTGACCATCATCGAGCCTAAGCTGGCGGGAGAGAAAATCGTAAGCACCAGGAAAGTGGTACTGACTGGAATCCCGTATTTGGTCAGCATCAATAGCAGAATTGGCGGCACAATGTACAGCCAGGTAATGCCACCTTCAGGGAAAGGAATCGTTTCTAAACGACCGTATGAGGCATCACCCACCCCAGATGCATACCAACCATAGACCAATACGACAATTAAAATTGAGCTGATATAAATCCACAATACCCACCATGGGCGATGTGAATTCGAAGAAATAAATGTCCCTAGGGTTTGAGGTACATCATTTCCGACAATAGAGTAAGCGGCCAAACAGAAGCCGATCACCATCAAAATCTCGATTGTCATAAAAACAAACCTATACGCGAGGAGATTTCAGCACTGCTGAAAAGTTGGCCCAAGATTATGACGGTTTTATTTCATTTTAATGACAAGACTGTCATATATACGGTCACCTTACAAAAAAGAGCACCGAAGTGCCCTGAATCTAAAAGCTTTTAGTTACTTGAGATTTACTTGATAAATCGTGGTGCTGCCACTGACTTCATGACCGACCACCAGAAGGGGTTTCTTATTCGGGGAGTCTTTGGCGGGGATAAATACCAAACCTTCCGGCCCTAAATCACCGGCTTGTCCGATTTCAATTTGCTCTGTGGTCGCTTTAAAATCACGTGAATTGATATATTGCACGAAGATTGGTGATGCAGGTGTAGACACATCATAGACCATGATGCCACCGACACGCTCCAGCCCAATAAAGGCAAAGGTTTTTTGGCCAATCTGCCCCAAGGTCACCCCTTCAGGTTCCGGCCCTTTATTGTCACTGCGATTATCCAGTCCGGCTTCTTCATGATTAAAGTTGAAAATCTCAGGATGCTGTTTGGCAATATACTGCTCAAACTGATCGCCCGAATCCCATACCAAATCCAAACCAGTCTGCTGATCATTTTCCACCCAGATACTGACCGAGCGGGTACCAAAGCTATATAAATGATCATAGACCAGATTCCCACGTTCATTCAGTTTGGCTGTACCATCGGCATTTTTTTGATAGCCTTCAGTCCAACTAATATTTAAACGGCCCAGCAGATGATCTTCACGGCAGTCTTTGGCATCCCCTGCAATAGTACCGCAGTAGGCAAAGTTAATCGGATTGAGTTCTGCACCTTTGGCCAATGCACGAAGATGTGCTGGCAAATCATCACCCAGACGGCGGTCAAAACCTTTGGCATGGACCAAGTGTTTCACCCGCCATTCTTCTACAAAGCCTTGGCTGGTATCGTTATTGAAATATGCAGGATTGTTTTCACCCCAGGCACGGGCATCGCCTTCATTGGCAGACACAATATAGGTTTTGCCCGCGACCTCGAAACTTGCAATCGCATCTGGCATATATAAGCCACGGACATTCGCCCAAGTTTGAATATTGATTTTGCCTTTACCGTCGACACCATCCGCATCGCTGACATCCATGCCATGACCCTTCATGCCATGATCTTTGAAGCCAAATGGATAAACAGCGAGTACCTTGGCAGAAGCCACATCAATTTTGGCCAAGGCATTGTTTTCTTGTAAGGCAACCCAGGCGGTTTTTCCATCTTTTGAAACAGTGATGTACTCAGGTTCAAAATCCTGAGCTGTGCTGGCCTTTGGTCCGAAAATGCGGATGCCCTGTTCACGCAATGCTGCTTCCCATCCATTAAAGGCCTTAAAGTCTGCTGTACGAACGATCGGGGCTTTTAAATTGGCCAGACTAATGACAGACACTGAACCTTCTGGATCGACCTGATAATCATCAGAAGGCTCGCCTTCATTGGCCACCAACAAGCTTTGACCATCTGGTGTGAAAGTCAGCATGTCCGGCAAGGCGCCCACCTGTGCGTGGGCCAGCTTGCTCAGGTCTTTGGCCTGATATAAGGCCACATAGCCAGGATCGGTTTTCACAGCAGCCTGAATCGCAATGGCGACAATGCCATTATGTACCGCGACACTGTTGACCTCAGCCTCTGGCGCAATGTCATCGACCGTGATAGATGTTATTTTTTTCGGCTGATCAGGTCGACTTAAATCCAGTACATCCAATACGCCTTCTTTGGCATTGACCACGAATAGGCGTTGACTCTCGGCATCAAAGGCCGGAATTTCTGCTGCACTTTGCGCAAACATACCCGATTCATAAGCAGCTAATTTGCTTAACTCGATCGAGTTCGGTGTAGCCTCGACGATTGGAACCGGCGTTTCATTTTCATTCTCACTTCCACATGCCACCATCCCCACAGCCAGCATGGCCACTATCAATGACTTTAATTTTAATTTCATTTTTTGTTGATCTATCATGAAGAATTCGTGACCAATTTATAACCAGAGCATTGCAGTGCCATGACAGATCGGTTGCAGTTACTTGACACAACACTGCTATAAAAGTTGACACGCTTTATATACGACAGACTCGACTGATTCCTTTAAACTATTCAAAATTTTCAGTTTTCCAGAATTATGAATGCCACTCCTACGCATCAAGCCTTAGATCCCGAGTTTAGATTGTTGGTCTTGTTGGTCTCGATTGGCTTTTTCATGCAGGGGCTGGATACCACCATTATTAATACCGCCTTACCTGCAATTGCCCAAAATTTGCAGGAAGATCCGCTACGCATGCACAGTGTGGTCGTGGCTTATGTGCTGTCTGTGGCGGCCTGCATTCCCTTAAGTGGCTGGCTGGCAGACCGGTTCGGGGTCAGAAATACCTATTTTGCTGCGATTATTATTTTCTCTTTGGCCTCTTTGGGCTGTGCCTGGTCAAGTAGCCTGAATGAATTATTGGTGTACCGGATCTTTCAAGGGATCGGTGGTGCATTATTGCTGCCGGTCGGCCGGTTGGCGATGCTAAAGATCATTCCCCGTACCCAGTTTCTGGCCGCTATGAGCCTGATGAGTCTGGCCGGCCTGATTGGTCCTTTAATTGGGCCGACCCTAGGTGGCTGGATGGTCGAATATCTGTCCTGGCATTGGATTTTCCTGATCAATTTGCCGATTGGCTTGCTGGGCGCACTGATTACCTTTAAGGCCATGCCGAATGTACTTGAACCCACAGTCGCCCGTTTTGATTATTGGGGCTTTATCTTGCTGGTCGTGGCGATGGTGGGTCTCTGTCTCGGAATTGAAAATTTTGCCAGTCCACAAAACTCGCTGTGGTGGAGCCTGAGCCTGATTCTGGCCGGTTTATTGGCCACCCTGATTTATGCCTATCATTCGCATACCCATAGCAACGCCCTGTTTCGCAGCCGGCTGTTTAAAAATAAAATTTATGCGATTGGTATTTTGGGTAATTTCTTTGCCCGTCTCGGCGGTAACTCGATTCCGTTTTTACTGCCGCTGATGTTGCAGGTGGCTTTCGGTTTCGAACCTTTTATTACCGGTTTATTGATGATTCCGACTGTGCTTGGTTCGCTGGCCTCCAAACCGATTATCCGCAACATCATTCAGCGTTTTGGCTACCGTCGGGTCTTGCTGGTCAATACCTTACTGGTAGGTCTATGTATTGCCAGTTTTGCCCTGACCACGGCGGAAACCCCAATCTGGCTCCGTGCGATTCATTTCTTTATCTTCGGCATTTTAAATTCACTGCAATTCGTGTCGATGAATACCCTGACCTTAAAGGACTTAAGCCAGCAGGATGCCAGTAGCGGCAACAGTTTCCTGTCGATGATCATGATGCTGTCAATGAGTATCGGGGTGGCACTGGCAGGAACACTGGTGAACATGCTGAGTGCCTATTACGGCGCTGACAATCTGGTGGCTGCTTTTCATGTATCACTGATCTGTTTAGGCTGCATCAATATTATTGCGGCCTATATTTTCTGGCATATTCCTAAAAATACCCCGGTTTGATGCGCTATATTCACTTTGGGCTGATTGTAAGTTTTAGGCTAAATCACATATAGGCAAGGACTGAAAATGCAAAAAAATCAGGCTCCGAACAGAGTTCATAAATCGCTCTTGATTGGGCTGGGCATACTGATCACTGTGATCACGATCGCCATGGTCTATCTCTGCCTGATGAAAGCACCGTCTGCCCATGCAGCCGATTATCCTATTCAGGGTTTTGATGTATCGCATCATCAAAAAGAGATTCAGTGGCAGCAGATTTCGCCTGAAAAATACCGTTTTGTTTATCTGAAAGCCACTGAAGGCGGCGACTTTAAAGATACCCGTTTTCAGGAAAATTGGTTGAAAGCACGTGAACGCGGCTTTTTGGTCGGTGCCTATCATTTTTACCGGCTCTGCCGCGATGGCAGCATTCAAGCCCAGAATTTTATTGACTCCGTACCCAATAAACCGGATGCCTTACCGCCAGTAATTGATCTGGAATATGACAGCAAATGCATCAATACCTATTCTAAAGAGCAGCTTTTAAACGAAATTCAGGTGATGCACGATGCCCTGAAAAAGCATTATGGCAAGCAGCCGATTTTCTATATTTCTAAAGCTTTTTATAATATTGTACTGGCAGGACATTTCCCCGACGTACCGCTCTGGGTACGTGAATACAAAGGTCTGCCTGATTTAAAAGATCAGCCTAAATGGGCGTTTTGGCAACATACCAGTCAGGGGAAAATTCCCGGTATTACCACACCGGTAGACCTGAATGTTTTTTATGGCTCAGAACAGCAATGGCTGGATTTTCTCAAAAAGAATGCGATTGTAGTACCTTCATCTGAGAATAAAGCGAAATAAAGCTGATCGCCTGAAAACAAGTTCTTTATAAAAACAACAAGGAAATAAAAAGATTGAAATGGATAAAAGGCATTTTACTCGGTCTGGTGATTCTACTCCTACTCATCGCGGGTATGCTGGCTTATCTGTTGCAAGCTTCGGGCAAGGTTAGTGACTTTAAAGCGTGGCAGCCGCAAACCGGTATATCCGTTCACGGGCTTACAGTCAAATTTTTTGGTGTGTCCACCCTGTTACTCGATGATGGCCACGATCAGATCCTGATCGATGGTTTCTTTAGCCGGCCATCTTTGCGGCAAGTAATTACTCGACCTATTCAAAGTGATAAGCTGCTCTTAGAACAACTGGTACAATGCCATGAATTGAGCCGAACCCAAGCCATTCTGGTCAGTCATTCTCATTATGATCATGTGCTAGATGTACCGGCCTTACTGGAAATGCTTCCCGAAACCGTTGTCATCGGTTCGCCGAGCACCCTAAATATCGCCAGGGCAAACCCTAAAGTTACTCCACAGCAATTACAGCCGATTAAGCCTGGGCAAGTACAGCAATGGGGGCATTTCCAGATCACTGCAATTCCCTCACAACATACACCGCCCACAGCGGTAAATGATGATTTAGGCGAAGAGCTGCTGCAGCCTTTCACCCTTCCGGCTAAATTTCCCGAATTTAAGGAAGGTGGCAGTTTCGACTACCTGATTGAGCATGCAGGACATAAAATTCTGGTCAAGGCCAGTACCGGATTTATTCCAGAGCAATTGCAGCATCTGAAAGTCGACACCCTGTTTTTAGGCATTGCCCAGCTTTCCAGACAATCCGATGCCTATCAGCAGCAATATCTGGCTGAAACCCTGAACCTGCTCAAGCCCAAAGTGGTGATTCCGGTGCATTGGGATGATTTTTTTCAGCCTTTAAAGCAGCCGCTGCAATTTTTACCCCGTCTTGCCGATGACACCCCAAAAAGTTTGCAACTTCTGATTAGGACTGCCGAAACACAAGGGACAAAAGTCGTTCTGCTCAGCGAACCGCAGCCCTATTTACTCAACGCAGCCGTCGCTTCCCAATCCGATTAAAGCCCCTTAAGATAGCGAACATGCGCAAAATTATTCATATCGATATGGATGCGTTTTATGCTTCGGTAGAGCTGCGTGAACGTCCAGAACTGAAACACTTACCTGTGGTGATAGCCTCGCATCATCCTCGGGCGGTGGTCGCGGCTGCCTCCTATCCGGCACGGGTTTATGGCCTGCGTTCTGCCATGTCCATGGGACAGGCGCGCAAACTATGTCCTGAGGTCATCGTGATTGAGCCGGATTTTGCCAAATATCGGCAGGTATCGGCACAGATTCATCAGATCTTCCAGCAATATACTTCCCTGATTGAGCCACTATCTCTGGATGAAGCCTTTCTGGATGTCACGGAGAATTTACAGCAGATTCCCAGTGCCACCGAAGTCGCTATGCGAATTCGCGAGGATATTTTTCAAGCCACCGGATTAACCGCTTCTGCTGGAGTAGCACCCAACAAGTTTCTCGCTAAAATTGCTTCAGACTGGCACAAACCGAATGGGATCTGTGTGATTAAGCCGTCACAAGTTCAGGGATTTATCCAGAATCTGCCCCTGAAAAAAATTCCCGGTGTGGGTAAAGTCACCCAGGAAAAACTGAGAAGCCTGAATCTAGAAACTTTAGGCGATTTACAGCAAATTGATGAAGCCTTACTGATTCAGCATTTTGGCAAATATGGCCGGCGGCTGTTTTTGTACGCTCAAGGCATTGATGAACGACCGGTCGAAGTGGAACGGGAACGCCAGCAAATTTCCAAAGAAACCACTTTTGATGATGACCTGTATCTGAACCAATGTCGCCCCTATTGGGAACCTTTACTTGGACAAATATGGCAAAGCCTGCAAAAGAAACAGCTTTCGGCTCGCGGCGTTACGGTCAAATTAAAACTCAAGAATTTTCAGGTGATGCAACACAGTAAAAGTTTTAAACAAGTGCTGCGTAGTCCACAGGAACTGGCACAAGCCTTGGACTTACTACTCGACGACCTGAATATTGCCCCGCAGATGCAATTTCGGCTGATCGGCGTCGGCGTGTATCAGCTCAGTGTCCCTGAGACTGAAACCCAGTTATTGCTGCTCTAAACCTTTTTTGATCACGTTTTAGGCATCAGTTTAAAAATACGGCAACTTTATTTTTACATTTTGATTTTTTAGAGTACTCTATCTGCGCAATGCATTATCCATGTATGTGCTGAGATGCTGAAAATCACCTTTACTTTCAGCATGCTGTCCTGTGATTAGCGTGACGATCAAATCCGAATATTACAGGGCAACTCTGATGTAACTCATGGAATCCCCTCCTGCATGTCTTCTGTAAATTCTTCTGTTGTTCAAGAACAACGCGCACGTAAAGCTGCGCTATCTAGTTTTGTTGGTGCTGTTGTCGATTGGTATGATTTTCTCCTTTACGGCATTGTTGCAGCCTTAATTTTTAAAGATCAGTTTTTTCCTAGTATTGGCGAGAATATGGGCACCCTGGCAGCACTGGCCACTTTTGGGGTCGGCTTCCTGTTTCGTCCTTTAGGCGGTGTGGTATTTGGTCACTTTGGTGACAAGCTTGGCCGTAAAAAAATGCTGGTGCTGACTGTGGTTCTGATGGGAATTTCCACGGTCGGGATTGGCCTGCTGCCAAATTTTGAAGCGATTGGCTGGTGGGCACCGGTGCTGCTGGTTTTTTGTCGTGCCTTGCAAGGCTTTGCCGTGGGTGGTGAATGGGGCGGCGCAGCTCTGATGGCAGTTGAAAATGCACCAAAAGGAAAAAAAGCCTTTTATAGCAGTGGGGTTCAGGTCGGTTACGGCGTCGGCCTGGTATTGGCTACTGGTGCAGTGTCGATTATTATTGCAACACTAGGTGAAGAAGCCTTTGCTGAATGGGCATGGCGTATTCCCTTTCTGGCCAGCATCGTACTGTTAGCTGTGGCGATGTGGATTCGCCGTGATCAGGATGAATCGCAAGAGTTTGTAGAAAAGGTGGTGAAAGCCGATCACCAACCAGAAAAGCTGCCGATCTTGCGGGCGATTAGCAAACATCCAAAAGCTTTCTTCTATATCATTGCCTTACGTCTGACTGAATTGCTGACCATGTATCTGGTCACCAATTTTGCCCTGAACTATTCCACCACTAACCTGGGCATGGACAAACAGTTCTTCCTGAATATCACGCTGATGGTCGGGGCAATTAGCTGTTTCAGTATTCCATTTTTTGCTTGGCTGGCGGATAAATTCAATCATCAGAAAATGTGTGTCTGGGGCGGTTTGATTGGTGCGCTTTCGGCTTTCCCATTCTTTATGGCGCTCGATGCACAAAACACCTGGATGATTATTGTTGGCGCAATTTTATTGGCCAACGTTGCACACGATATGGTGGTTAGTGTCCATCAACCGATTTTCACCTCACTGTTTGGCACCGAATACCGTTACAGCGGTGCCGGAGTTGGTTATCAGGTGGCGAGTATCATTGGTGGTGGTTTTACCCCATTTATTGCAGCGGCACTGGTGATTTGGGCCGGTGGTTCATGGCATTATGTAGCCATCTATCTGGCGGTGGGTTGTCTGCTGACTGCATTGGTCGCAGCCCTGATGCCCAAAACTCAGGATGAACAACATGACAGTTGAACGTTTACACGTATCGAAACGCTTTTCGGAAATTGCTATTGCCGGTAATCTGGTACATCTTGCCGGCCAGCTGGCCACAGATGTTGAACTGGATATTAAAGGGCAAACCCAACAGACTTTAGATATTATTGACCAGTTTCTGGCAGATGCCGGTACCGATAAAAGTCACATCATGTCGGTAACCATCTATTTGAAAGATATTGAAAAAGATTATGCAGCCTTCAATGAAGTCTGGGATGCCTGGGTCGCTGATATCGAAGCCCTGCCTCGTACCTGTGTCGAAGCAAAACTCTATGATCCACGGGTATTGGTTGAACTAACCGTCGTGGCGGTTAAACCAGAATAATGTTTCAAGATCGGTACTCATAAAAAAGTATGCTTCTGGCATGCTTTTTTGTTTTAACCGACTGCTTTGATTTTACTGCGCTCTAAATCCGAATATAAATAATATTTTTTCAGATCATTGCTAACTGTATATTTGGGCATTTTTTGCATTTGCGCTTGCTCCTGTAAGAAGTCCTGGCGCAACTGATAATATTCCGGCACATCCTCGTAGCGAATCACCCGATAACCGGCCATGGTTAGTAATGCATCCTGAAAACCCGTCTGCTGGGGACGCTTTAAGATTAAAGGGTCATCCACTCCCACCACGGCTAGAATCTGGTGCTGCTGATCCAGAATTACAAAATCTGCAGTCAGGTTGCGGTACTTATGTCGAGTCCGGTTAAATTTAGTCGTCATTAAGGCATCATAGGAAACATGTGCCAGAATAATGTATTCAGGTAATACTTCTCTCAGGCGAGTGAAGGTCAATTGCTCATTCAGGTTAAAAATTGCACGCTGCTTTAACGCGCTGTCTTGTGGTTTGGAATTATTTCCGAGCTTTTTCCATGCCATGAGCACGACACAGAAGAGCAGAAAACTCCCAATCATAATATAGGTGGTCATGCCTAAATCCTTGCATTCTTATAATCATTTTTGTTTTATTGTTGTGCAGTATAAACCCACGCTTTATTTTAAATAGAGCTAACAACCAATCTGTTTAAATACCCATACAACTGGTATCAAAACTCGATTCTATGTTACCTAAAGTGACATCTCTCTAGATGCCAATGAAAGTGGATTTAAAGTACTGATAATGCACTCTAAAACATCCATGGAATTGATCGCAATACATATCTGCCCAACTGTAGGACAATTCCGACAAAGTGTTATTTTTATATCACTTTTTTAAAGAACTTAGTCCAAATAATATATTCTTTTACACTTTCAACGAACAAGCTCAGGCTACGTTACTTTACCCAAGAGCTAAAAAAAGACACCGAAGTGTCTTTTTATTAACTTAATTATGCACGTGATTTGGGCTTCGCTTTAGGCTTTGGCCCACCAAACGGTTTTTTGGCATCGCCTGTTTCACGCGGCGGCAAACCAGTGTGCTGGGTCAGAATTTGACCACGTTCAGGACGTTTCTTGGTATTTGAAGGACGTGACTGAGCCTGTGCAGCCTTGCTACGATTCCCTTGCTCACCGGTACGTTTTTGCGAATCACCGGCAACCGTCGAGTTCTTCTTACGCGCCGATTGATACTGACCATCTGCACTGCCTACAGGCTGATAAGTCGGAATCAAATGCTGTTTCGAATTACCAATCAAATCCTGACGACCCATTTCTTTCAGGGCTTCACGCAGTAAAGGCCAGTTGTTTGAATCATGATAACGCAAGAAAGCTTTGTGCAAACGACGACGCTTCTCACCTTTCACAATGTCAACATTTTCAGTATAACGCGCCACTTTCGCCAGCGGGTTTTTACCCGTGTAATACATAGTAGTTGCAGTCGCCATCGGTGATGGATAGAAGGTCTGTACCTGATCGGCACGGAAACCATTCTTCTTCAACCAAATCGCCAGATTCATCATGTCGTAATCGGTAGTTCCCGGATGCGCCGCGATGAAGTAAGGAATCAAGTATTGTTCCTTACCGGCTTCTTTACTGTAACGATCAAACATTTGCTTGAAGCGGTCATACGTCCCAATACCCGGCTTCATCATTTTATTGAGTGGGCCTTTTTCGGTATGCTCAGGCGCAATTTTTAAGTAACCACCGACATGATGGGTTACAAGTTCTTTGACATATTCAGGGTTTAAAACCGCAAGATCATAACGTAGGCCTGAACCAATCAGAATCTTTTTAATACCCGGTAAAGAACGCGCTTTACGATATAACTGCGTCAATGGTGCATGATCCGTATGCAGATTTTGGCACACGCCCGGGAATACACATGACGGTTTACGACAGTTCTTTTCAATCTCAGGATCTTTACAGGCCAAACGGTACATGTTGGCTGTTGGACCACCCAGGTCCGAGATAATACCTGTGAAACCCGGTGCAGTATCACGAATTTTTTCTACTTCACGCAGAATCGATTCTTCAGAACGGTTCTGAATAATACGACCTTCATGTTCTGTAATCGAACAGAAAGTACAACCACCGAAACAGCCACGCATGATATTCACAGAGAACTTGATCATGTCGAATGCCGGGAAACGTGCATTGCCATAAGCAGGATGCGGCAGACGTGCATAAGGCAGGTCAAACACATAGTCCATTTCTTCGGTAGTCAACGGAATTGGCGGTGCATTCAGCCAGACATCACGTTCACCATGCTTTTGCACCATAGCACGCGCATTCCCCGGATTGGTTTCCAGATGCAAAATACGGTTGGCATGTGCATAGAGTACTGGATCAGCAGCAACTTCTTCAAAAGCAGGCAAACGGATTACCGCCAATTCGCGCGGCGGTAACTTATGTTTAATCGCTTTTGAAGCCGGTTGCAGTTGCACAATTTGCGTATCAGGATCTAAGTCATCCCCTGCTCGCACAATCGGATTGGCGACATGTTCTTTTTGGAAACCCTGGTACTGGCTAGAATCTTTCCCTTGTTCAATCTCACAACCCTCGATATCTTCAGTCATGACATACGGGTTAATAATTGGATCAACACGGCCAATGGCATCGACATCATTCGATGCGATTTCAACAAATTTGGCTTTAGAGGCACGGTTGTGTTTATTCACAATAAACGCTGTACCGCGAACATCAGTAATCTCGTGAATTTTCTCGCCACGCGCCAGACGATGCATAATTTCAGTGATTGAACGCTCACCATTGCCGTACATCAAAAGATCGGCTTTTGAATCCATCAAGACTGAACGACGGACTTTGTCTGACCAGTAATCATAATGCGCAATACGACGTAACGATGCTTCAATACCGCCGAGCAATACTGGTACATCCGGATAAGCTTCACGAACACGCTGGCAATACACGGTTGCCGCACGATCTGGACGTTTATTGGGCTGATTGTCTGGTGAATAGGCATCATCAGAACGGATTTTACGGTCAGCCGTGTAACGGTTGATCATAGAATCCATGTTACCTGCAGTCACACCCCAGGCAATATTCGGTTTACCCAAAACGCGGAACGCATCCACGCTGGTCCAGTCTGGCTGTGCAATAATGCCGACACGGAAGCCTTGTGCTTCCAAGGTACGGCCAATAATGCCTGAACAGAAAGATGGATGATCGATATAAGCATCACCACAAACTAAAATAAAATCACAGCTGTCCCAGCCGAGTTGATCCATTTCCTCGCGTGACATCGGCAAAAATGGCGCAGGGTCAAAACAAGACGCCCAATATTTGTCGTAATCAAACAACGCTTTTGGCGCAGTCTGCATGGTATAAGCAGTAGACATGGCTAGCAATTCTCGGCTGGCAGATGATAGGAGATCTAAAAATAAGATCAAAGATGAAAGCCGATTATTTTACCATGAATCAGGTCTAGCTTGCTTGATTATAATTTATACAAAATCAGAGACTAACTGAACCACTTTCTATTTGTCACTTGAATCTAAAGTTTAAATATATCAAAAAAGAAATTTATCTTATTTATGAGGAGGAAAGCTTGGACAGAATCTCTAATTTGAACGGAGTCTTAAACTAAATGCCAAACCTGTCAGTAATAACGCTGTGATAAACACAGTTAATCCTATCCAGCCATAATTTTCCCATACCAATCCGCTTGAGCTCCCCAACACGCTTGAACCCAGGTAATAGCAAAATAAATACAGCGACGAACCGACTGCCCGATACTGTAACGACTGGATCGACACCCAGCTACTGGCAGTCGAATGGGCAGCGAAGAAAGAAAAAGTAAAAATCAGCAATCCGATAAAAACAACAACCAACTGATTAATCAGCATCAGCGCCAAGCCCACAAGCATCATCAGGATCATGGCTGCCAATATTCTGAATTTGCCATAATGCCGTCCCCAGTGTGCTGCTCGAGGGGAGCTATAAATACCAGCCAAATAAGTAATCGAAATCACGCCAATCCAGACATGAGATAATTCAAATGGCGCTTGGATCAAGCGATAACTCAGATAATTAAATACCGAGACAAAGCAGCCCATCAAGATAAAACCTTGCAGGAATAAAACCCGAAGTTTTGGATCAGCGAGATTCTGCCTAAATGAGTTTTTAAAACGATTCAGCTTGATTGGATAGGCTTTAAAATGTTGCGAAGCGGGTAATAGGTAAGAAAATAATCCAGCGATACAAAGATTTAAGATACCGATAATCAAAGTGGCAGATTGCCAGGAGATAAAATCCACTAAAACTCCGGCAATTAAACGCCCTCCCATACCACCTATCGCTGTGCCAGAAATATATAAGCCCATGGCAAAACCGATATCTTTTTCTGCAATTTCTTCTCCGATATAAGTCATCGCGACCGCAGCGACACCACTGACTGTCAATCCAATCATTACTCGTGTGGTCAGAAACACGGACCAGATCGGCAATATTGCACTTAATAGTAATAATACTGAGACTGAAAATAGAGACCAGACCATAATCGGCTTACGACCGAATCGGTCTGATATTAGTCCAGTAAAAATCAGGCCAACTGCCAAGGCAATGGTAGAAAAAGATAAAGGGAAACTGCTTTGAGTCGGGCTGACCTGGAAATAATCAGCCAGAATCGGCATCATCGGCTGTACGCAATACAGTGATGAAAAAATGGCAAAGCCAGCAAGGAATAAGGAAAAAAGCACTGCTTTAAAAGCAGAAGAGCCATATTCAATATGGCTTGAAGATGAATTTGAGGACATATCCGCTCCATAGACCGGTTCAGTATACGCCTCTCAATTTTATTTTTATGTGATGTTTCAGTCGAAATAGCACATAAATAACATTTATTTGACTAAATTCTACGCATAAAAAAAACACCCCCGGCCTTATGGTCGGGGGTGTTTAGGAATAATGAGCTGGCGATGACTTACTCTCACATGGGTAACCCCACAC
>NZ_JAMXXN010000014.1 GCF_024129435.1 Acinetobacter lwoffii
TGTTTTCAATTGCAAGTTGACGGATTTTGATCGCAGCAGAAAGACCCGCAGGGCCTGCGCCTACGATGACGACGTCAAACTCCATCGATTCTCTTGTTATATCTTCCATAATATAAAATCCAATTTCGCTATACGATATTTATAGCATTATCTAAATCGGTTATGAAGCTTATTTTTGATCTTTTTATTTGAAATAGGACTTTATCTTTTTTAAATCTTATCTATTTCGCAGCATTAAAAAGGTTTGCTGAGAATTCTGGATAAAGGAAGAAGATGTGTAGATTGGGTATTCAATAAAAAGAGCGACTTAATGTCGCTCTGATAATTAATTTTTTTATATGTTATTGAGATTCATTGCAATATTATTCACCATGTGAATCAGACGCGGTCCAATTTCATTTTCCAGTTTTTCCTGATTTAACAGATAACTTGGGGCACCACAGTTAAACGTTAATATCCCATGTTTGGGGTGAACCAACGGAACTGCCACGGAATTCACATCTTTTGCCCAGTCACCTAAAGACAGACAATAGCCATAATCCTGATAATCACGGATTGCACGTTCCAGATTACGCTTGATGGTTGGCCATTGATCTTCGTTTCTTTTCTTGATCGCGTCAAATAAATATTCGCGTTCCTTTACATCCATCGCTGCCAGACAGGCACGTCCCATGGCACTACTATGAATCGGTAAAGTCGAACCGACAGGGCGGCGCATAGTCAGTGTCGATTCTGTATGTACTACTTCCAGATAAATCATGCTGAGACGGTCACGGGTAGCCATTGCCACAGGGGCTTGGGAATAGCGTGACATTTCTTCCATAAATGGATAGGCCTGAGTACGTGCAGAAATATTACTCAAAGCTGCATAGCCTAAAGCCAATACCCCAACATCCAGTAGATATTTCGTGGTATTCGGCAGTTGTTTTAAATAACCTAAAGAAACCAGAGTGCTGGTAATACGCGCTACAGTCGGCTTAGGCAAGTTGGTTAATTGTGCAATTTCCTGATTGCCAAGTAATTGATTGGTCGCTGAAAAGCAACGCAAGATTTCCAATCCACGCGCAATAGACGCAATAAATTGAGGATTGTTTTCTCTATGAATATGTGAAATCGGATCTAAACGGATTTCATCAAAGTTGGGAATTTCACCAGTTTTATTTTTTGTCATGGTCAGGGCAATTAAAGTTAAATTAATGAATATGATAGCAATATAATTTCACGATACAAAATAAAACACTTCTACAAAAGATAAAATATAGGAAAAAGTGCCGAAATTATTTGTAGTCGAAAAGAATCCTGTTACCCAAGTTTAAAGACGATAAAAAAATCATCTAGTTTTTTAGGTTTAATACGTAGCCAACACATTTAAGAAGTTTCGATTTCTCCGAAAGAGTCAGTGATCGATAAGTATTACAGCAAGAAAAAAAGGTTTAATCATCTATTCAAAAGAACTGATAAATAAACAATCATTCATCAAAATATTTCGTATCGTGAAATTAAATCTTAAACATAAATCAACTGGAATACCAGAAAAATTTCATTTTTTAGTTAAAACATAAAATTTTTAATAATTTCACTTGCTCAAAATGATTTTATATGATTATTTATTTCGTAATACGAAACAAAAATAAGGGTAAAGGAATTTACCTAAATTATATCCATGGAGATTCATATGATTCGTGATCCGGAAATGCTAGACCAACTTCTGTCAACGATTCGCGATTTTGTAAAAAATGAACTGGTGCCTCTTGAGCATGAAGTAGAAGAGAACAATGCCATTCCTGAACATATTGTGGAACAGATGAAAGAGCTGGGCTTGTTTGGCCTGACGATTCCAGAAGAATATGGTGGTTTAGGCATTACCATGGAAGAAGAAATTCTGGTCGCGATGGAGTTAGGTCATACATCAGCTGCATTCCGCTCTTTAATTGGTACTAACAACGGCATTGGCTCAAGTGGCATCATTATCGACGGTACAGAAGAACAAAAACAGAAATATTTACCGCGTTATGCAACGGGCGAAATTATTGGTTCATTCTGTTTGACCGAACCGGATTCCGGCTCAGACGCTGCTGCTTTAAAAACCAGTGCAGTCAAAGACGGCGATTATTATATTTTAAACGGAACTAAACGCTTTATCACCAATGCACCACGTGCCACGACATTTACCGTGATGGCACGTACCAATCAAGAGATTAAAGGTGCGAGCGGTATTTCAGCATTTCTAGTCGAAGCAGGCACACTTGGTTTAAGCCTAGGTAAAATTGACAAGAAAATGGGCCAACATGGTTCCTATACCTGTGATGTAATTTTTGATAACTGTAAAGTGCATAAAGATCAGCTGATTGGCGGTGTAGAAGGGATTGGCTTCAAAACAGCAATGCGCGTTCTAGATAAGGGCCGTCTGCACATTGCCGGTTATAGCGTCGGCATGGCAGAGCGTATGCTGGAAGATGCACTTAACTATGCAGTGGAACGCAAACAGTTTGGCCAGCCCATTGCGAATTTCCAGCTAATCCAAGGTATGTTGGCAGACTCCAAAGCCGAGATTTATGCAGCCAAATGTATGGTGCTGGATGCTGCGCGTCTACGTGATGCTGGCCAAAATGTTACGACTGAAGCCTCTTGTGCCAAAATGTTTGCAACTGAAATGTGTGGTCGAGTTGCTGATCGCTGTTTGCAGATTCATGGTGGAGCGGGTTATATCAGTGAATATTCAATTGAACGTTTCTACCGTGATGTGCGTCTGTTCCGTTTATATGAAGGAACCACACAAATCCAGCAAATTATTATTGCGCGTGAAATGATTAAACAAGCAACCGCCTAATCTCATAATTTTAAAATAAGGAAATATTAAAATGACGACAAAAATTAGATTTGATTGGCAAGACCCGTTTTTAATAGAACAGCAACTGACATCAGAAGAGCGCATGATTCGCGATGCAGCGGCAGCGTACTGTCAAGACAAACTGATGCCGCGTGTACTGGAACAGTTCCGTCATGAAAAAACCGATCCGGCTATTTTCCGTGAAATGGGAGAACTGGGTTTACTCGGTCCAACCATTCCGGAACAGTACGGCGGTGCAGGTTTAAATTATGTCAGTTATGGTCTGATTGCTCGTGAAGTTGAACGTGTCGATTCAGGTTACCGTTCAATGGCCAGCGTACAAAGCTCTCTGGTGATGGTACCCATTAATGAATTTGGTTCTGAAGAGCAAAAGCAGAAGTATTTACCAAAATTAGCAACCGGTGAATATATTGGTTGCTTCGGCTTGACCGAGCCGGATCATGGTTCGGATCCGGGCAGCATGATTAGCCGTGCTAAAAAAGTCGAGGGTGGTTACCGTTTAACTGGCGCAAAAATGTGGATTACCAATAGTCCGATTGCCGATGTATTTGTAGTTTGGGCCAAAGAAGTTTCTGCCGAAGGTAATATCGGTGACATTCGTGGCTTTATTTTAGAAAAAGGCTGGGAAGGGCTTTCTGCTCCAACGATTCACGGCAAGGTGGGTCTACGTGCCTCAATCACCGGTGAAATTGTAATGGATAACGTCTTTGTTCCAGAAGAAAATGCATTTCCGGAAGTTCGCGGTTTAAAAGGGCCTTTTACCTGCTTGAATAGTGCACGTTACGGGATTGCCTGGGGTGCCATGGGAGCTGCAGAGTTCTGCTGGCATACCGCACATCAATACACCATGGACCGTAAACAGTTTGGTCGACCACTCGCTGCGAATCAGCTGATCCAGAAGAAACTGGCAGATATGCAAACTGAAATTGCACTCGGTTTGCAGGTGGCTTTACGTTTTGGCCGCATGAAGGATGAAGGCATTGCTTCAGTTGAAGGTACATCACTGATCAAGCGCAACAACTGCGGCAAGGCACTGGATATTGCCCGTTTGGCCCGTGACATGATGGGTGGAAATGGCATTAGCGATGAATTCGGTGTAGCCCGTCATCTGGTTAATCTGGAAGTGGTAAATACCTATGAAGGTACCCATGATGTACATGCCCTGATTTTAGGTCGTGCACAAACCGGAATTGCAGCCTTTTGCAACTAAACCTGACATCAACTTCTAGCCAGCATTGCTGGCTAGATTGTTTTACGGGTTTAAGAATTGTGCTTAATCACATCATTCAATGTATTGCTACGTGATTTCTGCAGAGAAAATTTATCAAGAACTTTGAAAATCATTTTATACCACCTTGCTAAAGCGTGGTAATGATCAGCGAATATTCTATATTTCACCTAAATAATTAAATGAAATATGCGTTTTAAAAAGGCACAGGAGTGCCGAAAAGTAGAAAGAGCATTATGGATACGATCAGTTCACAACAACACCCAGTGGAAGGTGGAAACGAACCCAAGCAAAGAGTCTGGATTCTGGCCTTTATTTTCTCATTTTTAGCATTATTGGTTGATGGTGCTGATATTGCGTTATTAGCCTACAGTCTGACCAGTCTGAAACAAGAGTTTTCATTAAGTAATATGCAGGCCGGTGCCTTAGGGAGCTGGACGCTTGCAGGCATGGCTATCGGCGGTTTTTTTGGTGGCTGGGCTTGTGACCGTTTTGGCCGGGTTCGTGTGATCGTCATTGCCATTGCATTATTTTCTTCATTAACCTTCTGGTTAGGATTCGTAGAAAGTTATGATCAGTTCAAATGGCTGCGCTTTACGTCTGCGATTGGACTAGGTGCTCTATATATTGCCTGTAACACACTCATGGCAGAGTATGTACCCACCAAATATCGCTCTACAGTATTGGCAACGCTTATGACTGGCTGGACTTTAGGCTCGGTGGTCGCAACTGTTCTGGCTGGATGGCTATTGCCTGAATTTGGCTGGCGATACCTCTATTATATTGCCATTATTCCAATTGTACTGGCCTTCGCGATGTACTTCTTGGTGCCTGAGCCGAAAGCCTGGTTAGATGCGCGTAAAGCACGCCTGGATGCAAAAGCCAGTGGTATTCTGCAGGAAAAACCAAAAAATACTTTTAAAATGATTTTTGAAGATGCACTTAGCCGTCGCATGTTTATCCTCTGGTCCTTCAGTACCGCATTTTTACAGTTTGGCTATTATGGAGTCAGCAACTGGCTACCGGCGTATTTAGAGACTGATCTGGGAATCAAGTTTAAAGAAATGACCATGTATATGATCGGGACTTTCCTGATCATGATGTGTACCAAAGTTATTGCTGGTTTTATCGCTGACCGGATTGGCCGTCGTGCGGTATTTGCTTTCGGCACTATGGGTACTGCAATTTTTATCCCTGTGATTGTCTTTGGTAATACGCCAGATAACATTCTCTGGCTGATGTTATTTTTCGGTTTTCTCTATGGTATTCCATACGGTATTAATGCGACTTACATGACAGAAAGCTTCTCCACCAAAGTACGTGGAACAGCAGTAGGTGGTGCATATAACGTGGGCCGACTGGGTGCGGTGTTTGCACCTCTTACGATTGGCTATTTTGCTCAAGGAGGCTCAATTGGTACCGGCTTACTGATTATGGGCATTGCCTATTTTCTTTGCGGCCTGATACCCGCTTTCTTTATTAAAGACCGCTTATTTGATCCACAAAAGGCAGATTAATCTGCACTCGTAATATAGATAGAACATGCTAGGAAGCAATATGATGAATAAAATCACGCAGGATATCGAGACGGTACTTAAGCAAATTCCTGATGGTGCACACATTATGACCAGTGGTTTTGGCCTGGCAGGTCAGCCGGTAGAATTAATCGAAGCATTAATTGACTTTGGTCCTAGAGACTTAACCATTATTAACAACAATGCAGCTTCTGGAGATCGTGGTCTAACCAATCTGCTGTTGTCTGGACTGGTTAAAAAAATGATCTGTTCATTTCCACGGGCCAATAACTCAACCGTCTTTGAAGATCTGTATAAAGCCGGAAAAGTTGAGCTGGAACTGGTGCCACAAGGCAATCTGGCCTGCCGTATTCAGGCAGCCGGTGCAGGCTTAGGAGCTGTTTTTACTCCAACCGGTTTTGGTACCAAAATAGCTGAGGGTAAAGAAACCCGTAATATCAATGGAAAAGATTATGTGCTGGAATATCCGATTCATGCAGATTATGCCTTGGTGTATGCCAATCAGGCAGACCGTTGGGGCAACTTAACCTACCGTAAGGCAGCACGGAATTTTGGTCCAATCATGGCCAAAGCAGCAAAAACCACCATTGCACAAGTCCATCAAGTTGTGGAACTGGGGGAGCTTGATCCAGAGATCATTGTAACGCCAGGGATTTTTGTACAGCATGTGGTCAAAGTTGGAGATATTAAATAATGAATATTCAAAAACGTACACGTGAACAGATTGTAGCTAAAGTGGCACAAGACATTCCAACTGGCTCTTTTGTAAATTTGGGTATTGGTTTGCCGACACGCGTAGCTGGTTATTTAAAACCTGAACAAGGAGTAATTCTGCACTCGGAAAATGGCGTTTTAGGTTTTGCTGCATTGAGTGATCCCGAACAGGCAGATGATGACCTGATTAACGCCGGTAAAGAACTCGTAAGCATGTTGCAAGGTGGCAGTTTTATGAATTCTGCCGACTCTTTCGATATCATGCGAGGCGGGCATCTGGATATCTGTATCATGGGGGCTTTTCAGGTCGCTATTAATGGTGATCTGGCGAACTGGCATACCGGTAATGCTGATGCTGTACCTGCTGTAGGCGGTGCGATGGATCTGGCAGTGGGTGCTCGCTGTGTCTATGTTTGCATGGAACATGTGACCAAAAACGGTGAGGCAAAAATTGTTGAAGAACTGACTTATCCTCTAACAGGTAAACATTGTGTCAACCGTATTTATACTGATTTGTGTGTGATTGAATTAAAAGACCGACAAGCTCAGGTTATTGAAATAGTGGATGGCTTAAGCTTTGAAGAATTACAACAGCAGACAGGCTGTAAATTAGTGGACAGTCGTCAACAAGCAGCCTAAAAATAAGTCCGCAATATTCTGATTAAGTAAAAGTATAGTTTTAGATCACAGCTTCGGCTGTGATTTTTAAATTTTAGAATTATTATCAAATACACGTAATATTGACCATATTTCCGTATTTTAAAGATATAAATACAAACTTTTGCTAATGATTATTTTAATAATAAGTCTAAAATGTTAACAAGCTAAGGAAGGTGATAGTCTGAATGAATAATAATTGTGATGATCAAGAAATTTTTCATATTTTTAATCTGATTGGTCGCCATACTGAACTTAAGCCTATCCTCGATGTCATTAGCCAGTGGCTTGAATCGCGCATTCCAGATGCGCTTGTCACCATTATGCTCTATCAGGATGACACCCAAACTTTAAATGTTATAAGTGGCAAACAGCACTTTTCAAAAGAGTACTGTAATGCTATTCAAGATTTGAAAATTGGGCCAAATCAAGGATCGTGTGGCGTAGCTGCTTTCTTACGTCAGTTGGTCATTAGTCCGAATTTAATGAAAGACCCAAACTGGCAGCCTTACCGTGCTTTGGTAAACGCAGAAAAATTGTCTAGCTGCTGGTCTATGCCGATTATTAATGCTTCAGATATTCTATACGGAACGTTTGCCACCTATTATCGAACACCCAAAATACCGACTGAACCTCATATTCAGCTTTTACAGCAAGCGGCAAAATTAGTTGCCCTCGCAATCGAGCTTGATCAGGAACGTCAAAAAAGACATGAGCTTAATGAAAAATACAGCTCATTTTATACCTATCATCCAGATATTATTTTTGAACTTGACCTGCAGGGACATGTGCTTAATACCAATATTGCTTGCGAAGAAATTACAGGTTTTTCTAAAGCGCAAATTCATGGTCAGCACTATTGTGCCTTCATACCGCCCGAATTCCATGAACTTGCGAATGTTTCATTTTCAGAAGCAGCGCAAGGTAAATCTCAACATTATGAACTTCCAATTTATAATGTTGCAGGCGATATCTTATGGCTGGATCTGACCAATTTACCGATTATTCAAAATCAGAAAGTCACCGGTATTATTGGCATTGCCCGAGATATTACTGTATCGCGTGAAAACAAGGAGTCTCTACGATTATTAAAACGTGGGGTAGAGGCTAGTCCGAATAGTCTTTTTATTACCGATGTTTCTGAAGAAAGACTAATGGTGTATGTGAATCCAGCTTTTCTAAAGCTCACCGGTTATACAGCAGCAGAAGTATTAGGACAAAGCTGTTTTTTCTTACAGGGTCCAGATACTGATCCGGATCAGATTGCATTACTCAAGCAAGCGGTCAAAGAACAAAAAGAAATTCAGGTGACTATAAAAAGTTACTGTAAAGATGGCAGCTGGTTCTGGAATCGTTTAACCATAGGTCCTATTTTTGACCAGACAGGAACCTGCACCCATTTTTTGGGGATTCAGGAAGATATTACCCAGCAACGTATTCACGAAGAATATATTCAGCATCAGCATACTCATGATCATTTAACCGGTTTACCGAACCAGCATGCATTCAAACAGATTCTGGAAAATATTTTTGAAGCACGGCACGAGAGCTCCCAACCTTTAGTCTTGCTCTATATAGATCTGGATGACTTTAAAAATATTAATGACAGCTTAGGTCATCTGGTCGGTGACCAGATTCTCAAAAGTGTGGGCGAGCGGCTGCAAAAATTTGTTCAAGGCAATAATGTGCTATGCCGCTTTGCTGAAGATGAATTTATTTTACTGCTCTCAGGGACAGATGAGCACACTGAAGTCGAGGCGATCGCCGGAGAAATTCTTGATCTTCTTTCCATGCTGTTTATTGTCGATCAGTACAAAATACATTTAAGTGCCAGTATTGGTATCGTGGCAGATGACAGTTCAATTCATCATTCTTCTGAATTGATTTATCAGTCTGTTTTGGCGATGCAGGAAGCCAAAAGACAAGGTCGTAATATGTGGCAGTGGTATGAAAAAACCAGAATGCAGCCTGTCGCAGAAATAGACTATACGAATCTGCGTCTGGAACTCATGGAAGCGATCAATCAGGAAAATTTTGACCTGTTCTATCAGCCGTTGATTCATCCTGAAACTGGACTGGTAACAGGTGTAGAAGCTTTAATCCGTTGGTGCCATCCACAGCAGGGTTATATTTCCCCAGCGATTTTTATTCCGCTGGCAGAAAGAACCGGGCAGATTATTAGCGTAGGTCAATGGGTATTGGAAAAGGCCTGTCTAGATATTGCCGAGTGGAATAAGACACACAATAGCCAGATCACAGTATCGGTGAATATTTCTCCTTTGCAATTCCGTAGAGCAGGCTTTTTGCAAGTACTTGAACATGCGCTTGAACTCAGTCAATTACCACCGGAATTACTTAAAATTGAAATTACGGAAGGTGTCATCATTAATGGCGCAGATCGAACCATAGAAATTTTGAAAGCGGTGCGTGCTTTAGGTGTACAGGTTGCCATTGATGACTTTGGCACAGGTTATTCGAGTCTCAGTTATCTGCGTCGCTTGCCGATCAATCAAATCAAGTTGGATCGTAGTTTTATTGAAGAGCTGACCCTTGATGGTCAGGATGCTGCAATTGTGCAATCCATTATTCACTTGGCACATCAACTGGATTTGGAAGTTGTCGCGGAAGGGGTCGAAACCTTAAGCCAGGCCAGCTTGCTCTATCAACAGGGTTGTGATCTGCTACAAGGCTTCTTTTATGCAAAACCTGCACCTTTAACTGAATTGAAGCCTGCTTATCTTGCAATGGAAAATAGTAAATTGGATTAACTCTAAAAGTTAAGATATCAATATTTTCAACCGTTCTTCATGTAGAAAGGAAATGGCAAACAGACTTCAAGAATTTTCCTATTTTATGAGCGTATCGGTTCTATAATGTATGCTCAGCATAGAAAGTGGGATAAAAAATAAGATTTTTAACCCTCAAAGGTTTTTGACATTATTTATGGCTCAGGCTGAATATTGGCTAAATTTCTTTCTTGGTTCAGATCATAATAATTAATTATAAAGATCAATAGGGCAAAAATAAAACCTAAAATGACGCAGGCAGACCAGCCATAGCTTTTCCATAAATGCAGCGATAAAAATGCTCCCAGACCAGCACCTGAAAAATAACAGGTCATATAGATGGCATTAATCCGCGAGCGAGCCTGCATTGAAATTCGATAGACCAGATTCTGGTTCAAGACATGCAAACAGGAAATTCCGAAATAAGCCAGAATCAAGCCCAGGATATAAATCCATAAATAATTCTGAGCAAAGAATAAGGGAATCCAGGCTAGAATCAGTCCGCATGTGGCTAGGTGCGCAATCCATTTTTCCCGATGCCTACCAATCATTTTACCGGTCCACTGAGAGGACCAGATGCCGACCACCCCCACAATACCCATGAGACCAATCTGGAAATCATTAAAATGATAAGGTGCTTCAGCCAGAATAAAAGTCATGGTAGTAAAGATAATACTCAGCATGCCAAAGCCCAAGCCGCCGATCATACTACGCCTGATCAGCATGGGTTCTGTTCGGGCAAAGGTAAATAGTGAGCGATAAATTTGCAATATATTCATCTGTAACTGGCTCTTGGCACTCGGCAACTGGAACCACATGGCCAGACTTAGCAGAAGAATTGCACAACCACTAAATAGGTATACCGCATGCCAGGACCATAAAGTAGAAATCAGTCCGGCCACGGTACGGGCAAACAGAATACCAACCAGAACACCACTCATGAGCAGGCCAACGACTTCGGCACTTTTATCACGTTGCGACAGGCTGGCGGCAAAAGGAATCAGAATCTGGGTGGTAATCGAACAAAAAGAGGCGAGCAGGGTAAAGCCATACAACATATGCAGATTGGTACTGGCTGAAAGCCCAATAAGCGCCAGTCCGGTACACAACATCAAACTACAGATATACAGCCGTTTTTCAAACAAATCACCCAGAGGGACAAACAAAAATAATCCGGTGGCATAGCCAATCTGGGTCAGTACTACAGTCCAGCCAGACTGAGCCACACTGATTTGCAGATCCTCTGCAATAGAATAAATCAGGGGCTGGTTAAAATAGTTACAACCTGCGCAGAGTGCGCAGGTCATTGCCATCATGAACATGAAACGGCGTGAAATTTGCCCTTGGGCTGACATCCTTGTCTCCTGAGGCTTTAAAAACTATAGTTAGCAGAGAAGTTGATACGTGAAATATCTGCTTCCTTATTGTCAAAGGTTTCACGTTTGCCATGATGATATTCTGCACCCAGATTAATCTTTGGAACAGGAGAATAGATCACGTTGGCCACATAGTCGGTTAAGCGCTTATTGGTTTCAGGATTCGCGCGTGCATAGTCGCTGGAATCATCAAAATCAACAACGCTGGCATTAATACTACTCCGTAGTTTTGGCGTAAATTTATGCGTGAAGCCAATATTTATACTATTGAACTCATTGAGCAAAAGTTCATTATTGATTGGATCGACTGAATAATCGCCACCCCAGGCAGCACCATCGGTTGTTGAACCTTGAGTCAAGAAAGCTGCAATACGCTGATCACCGACCATATGGAAATAGTTACCTTGAATCGAGTTTTGATCATCTAAACGGTAACGTCCACCAACTCCCACACCCCAGCCAACTTTCTCGATATCGCCTGTCGCAATCTGTGCCTGCTTTTGATTGACAAAGCCTTGAGCTAATAAATGAAGAGGGCCTGATTGATGAACATATTTAGTGGTTAATGCAGGAAAAGCAGAAGAACGATCGCCACCGGCCATATATTCCAGACCGACATTCCAGGTATTTTCTGGATCAAGTTTAAAAGCATAGCTCACCTGAGGTGTACGTAAGACTGATCCACCCAAGAACAAGCTGTAATCGACAGCTTCAGTGCTAATTTCTGGTGTAGACATCAATGACCAGGCCTGACCAAACGTCCAGTTATAGTATTTTAAGTGTGCATGACGGATACGTAATCCACCATCGCCTTTACCATTATTGGTCCAGAAGTCGGCTTCTAAACGAGCAGAAACATTCGGATTGCCTCCCAGATCTTTGGCTAGAAAACCAATTCGGCTGGCAGCCGCAGTAAAATCGGAACGGACAGAATCCGGTTCAGTAAAAGGCACTTTATTGATCTGGTTAATAGTTCGGCCACGGGCTTCAGTAGTACTTTTGAAATCGACTGCGCCATCAAAGCGGATCAAACCATACACATCAACATTGTCCATCATGTTACTTAAACTTTTGGAGTCTGCAGTTTTAGACTGTTCCTGCTGGTTCTTTAATGCAAGTTGCGCGGCTTTTTGCTGTTCCAGTTCAGCTTGGATTTGCTTTAACTGTGATTCTAAAAACTGCATCCGGTCTTCAGATGCTTCTGCTGAAAATGCCTGTGCTGAAGCAATACCACATAGTGTCGCTAAAACTAATTTTTTCATTTCTTAATCCCTGAAGAAACTTTTAATTCTGAATGAAAGGAAACCTTTCTATACGTATGGTCAATATTTGGAGAAAGAAGAAGACAGCAAGTTAGACTGCCTTCCAGAGAGTGTTTATTCTGCTTTTTGCGGATCGTATAAACGGTCTTTAATAAACAGGGCCGGAATTAAACCGCAGAGGAAATAAGCTGCACCCATTACCAACAGACCTGTACCAATCGAACCATGCATCGCAAGATAACCAATCGTAATTGGAGCGAAGATTGCACCGATACGACCAATATTGAATGCACCACCCACCGCTGTACCACGAACACCAGTCGGGAAACTTTCGGTTAGATAGGTTGCATTGATGGCATATGGAATACCGTACAGGAAGCCGAAGATTAGCATCAGTACGCCAATGTTATCGGCATTATGCATATACACCACGACAGGGATAAACAGAGCCGTTCCCATGGTGCCGAAAGCAAATACAATACGGCGGCCAATTTTATCAGCAACATAACCTGCAATAATTTTGGCAAAAATCATGGTGACAAACGTACCCACCATATACAGGGCCATTTCTTTAAACTTGATGCCTAATTCAGCTTCAAGATAACTTGGCAGCCAGTTACTTACACCGAAATAACCGAATAGCAAGAAACCAGAGCTGAATGACCATAAGATAAACATTCTGCCATGGGTTTTGTCTTTAAGAATGGTGATATATGGATTGCCTTTTTTCGCATCGTTATCCACGATCTGACCAGTTCTTTTCAGTTCACGAACACGTTTCCATGACTCTGGCTCAGGCACCATAAAGTGCATCAGGATACCCAAAGCTAATGGAGCAATTGTGATCCAGTACAGCATACGCCAGCCGAACTCAGGAATAATCCAGCCTGAAATCATGGTAATCACCAATGAACCTAAAGTGAAACCAGTCATCAATGTTGCCAGTACAGTAGTACGGTATTTGGTCGGTACGTATTCTGACATCAGAGTATTACAGGCAATATATAAACAGCCTAAACCCAAGCAAGAAAGAGTACGTAAAATTGCAAATTCAGTATAAGACTGTGCAAAACCTGAGTAGGCGGATAAGATCGAGAAGGCGATGGTGGCCAGTACAATGACGCGGACACGTCCAAATTTGTCGCATGCCCATCCACCAATAAAGCCTCCGATCCCCATACCTAAAAGAGAATAACTTCCCAAGGCACCCGCCTGTACAGAAGTCAGGCCCCATTCAGCTTTCAGACTGGTCAGACTAAAAGCCAGAATCCCGATATCTGCACCGTCACAGAGCAAAATCAGAAAAGCAAAGATAAAAGCCGTCATCCAAAGACGTTTTGGTGCCTGTTTAATGGTATCCGTGGAGGAGACATCGGTTTTATTGTCTCCTGTTACGATGGTATCGCTTGTCATTCTTATATCCTCTATATATTCAAAGTAGCATTTCCTCTGCTACCGCTAAATCCATTTTTCTTCCTCACGGAAACATAGTTTTCCTGATTTAACAGACTCGCTCTGCACACAACAGCCGCTGCATTTTTTATCAGGCTACATTCGATTTTTCACGCTTTACGCTAAATCAAAATCATCTCATTGCTGGAAAATTTGATTTCGTAAATTAATTTTAAGTTCTGCCTTATGGCGATTATTCATTGAAATGAATAATCAGATTGCATTTAAAATACTTAATTCCGTATTGCGAAATCAATTAATCATAAAATAACCAGATGAACAAGAGTTTTTACTCTATTTTTAGTAAAAAATAACTTTTTTGCATTCTGGAGTTAAAAATCCTTGATTTATAGCTTGAGAAACCTTAGTTTTATATAAAATAAAATTTCGCTATACAAAATAAATGGAGATTTTAATGGAACAGGTAGTTCAAGTAGAACAAGTTTCAGCACATGTAGCGATGGTTAAAATTCATCGACCAGAAGCGAAAAATGCCCTGAATACAGAAGTTCGCCAGAAACTTGCGGCGGCTTTTTTGCAACTGAATAACGATGAAAATGTTCGTGCCATTATTCTTACCGGTGGTGAAACAGATTTTGCAGCAGGAGCCGATCTTAAAGAACTGGCCAATGCAGAAACCATTCAAATGATGCAGCGTCGGACTGAACGTTACTGGCAGGCGATTGCACAGTGTTCAAAACCGGTGATTGCAGCAGTCAATGGTTATGCACTTGGCGGTGGCTGTGAACTGGCCATGCATGCGGACATTATTATTGCCGGGAAAAGTGCCCAGTTTGGTCAGCCTGAAGTAAAAGTGGGTGTTATGCCGGGTGCCGGTGGTACCCAGCGTTTATTCCGTGCAGTGGGCAAATTTCATGCCATGCGCATGATCATGACCGGTTGTCTGGTGCCTGCACCGGAAGCCTATCAAATTGGTCTGGTGTCCCAGGTGACTGAAGACAGTGAAACCCTTGCTACAGCTATCAAGATGGCGGAAGGCCTAGCGAAAATGCCGCCAATTGCTCTAGAGCAAATCAAGGAAGTGGCTTTATTGGCTGAAGATGTGCCGCTTAATGCCGGACTTACCCTGGAACGTAAGTCTTTCCAGATGCTGTTCTCATCCGAAGATCAAAAAGAAGGTATGCAGGCCTTTATCGAAAAACGTAAACCGAATTATCAGGGACGATAAGCATGAGTATTCAGATTCAGAAAATCGGCATTATTGGTGTAGGCACGATGGGTGCAGGTATTGCCCAGATCGCGATTCAGTCTGGTCATGATGTGATACTGTTTGATGCCAAAGATGGGGCAGCTGAACAGGCACAGGACAAACTGGCCAAAACATTAAATACCTTGGCAGATAAAGGTAAATTCAGCCATGAAAAAGCCGCTGAAGATATTGCTCATCTGTCGACTGCGCAGCAGCTAGAAGACCTGAAAGATTGTGACTTGATTGTTGAAGCGATTATTGAAAATCTGGAAATCAAGCAAAAACTGATGCAGCAACTGGAAGGAATTATAAAACCAGAAGCGATTCTGGCATCTAATACGTCTTCGCTGTCGATCAGTGCAATTGCTGCCAACTGTAAGCAGCCAGAACGTGTGGCCGGTTATCATTTCTTTAATCCGGTACCACTGATGAAAGTGGTCGAAGTGATTGAAGGCTTCAATACCCGCGCTGATATTATTGAAGCATTAACCCAGCTCTCTACAAAAATGGGTCATCGTCCGGTCAAAGCTAAAGATACTCCAGGATTTATCATTAACCATGCCGGCCGTGCCTTTGGTAGCGAAGCCTATGCAATTTTGAATGAAAATGTCACACCATTTTATGATATTGACAGGATCTACCGTGACGGAATCGGTTTCAAAATGGGGCCGTTTGAATTAGGTGATCTGACCGGTATGGATGTCTCGCACCCGGTGAGTGAATCGATTTATCATCAGTATTATGAAGAAGCACGTTACCGTCCAAGCGTGATTACCCGTCAGCGTTTTATTGCCAAGCAGTTAGGTCGTAAAACCGGTAAAGGTTTCTATGATTACACTTCGGGTAGCAAAGAAGGTGATGTTGCTCCAGCATTGGTTGAAAAGTTAAGTCAATATCCATCAGTCTGGCTAGGCACCGAATATGACGAAGACCGTCAGGCACTTGAGCAATATCTGCAGCAGTTCAATATCCAGATTGAGCAAACTGAGACACCTTCAGCAGAGGCTTTAATCCTGATTGCCACTTATGGTGAAGATGCAACTTCAGCCGCTGTCCGTTATCAGCTGGCACCTCAGCAAGTGGTGTGTATCGATCTGCTATATGGTCTGCATAAACACCGTACCTTGATGCCAACTTTTGTCACCCAACCTGAGCTGGTAAAAGCAGCCCAATCGATTTTCAATCTGGATGGTGTGACCGCCAGCGTAATTCAGGAAAGCGTCGGCTTTGTGGCTCAACGTGCTTTGGCAATGATTGTGAATCTCGGCTGTGATATTGCCCAGCAAGGCGTTGCAACGGTAGAAGATATCAATATCGCGGTGAAATTAGGCCTTGGTTATCCGTATGGACCAATTGAATGGGGGGATGTGCTGGGAGCTGAAAAAATTCTAAAAATTCTGGATCGTATGACTGCGATTACCCGTGACCAGCGTTACCGTTCAAGTCCTTGGTTGCGTCGCCGTGTTCAGCTTGGTCTACCACTTGTTCATACAACTCATTAATTAGAAAGTTAAAGGAATAACACTCATGTTAAATGCATATATTTATGATGGTTTACGTTCACCAATCGGTCGCCATGCAGGAAGTCTGGCAAGCGTACGTCCAGATGATCTGGCAGCTACAGTCATTAAAAACCTGCTGAAAAAAACCGGTATCCCGGCAGCAGATGTAGAAGATGTAATCTTTGGTAGCACCAATCAGGCCGGTGAAGACAGCCGTAATGTGGCACGTTTTGCAGCGTTGTTAGCGGGTATGCCGGTAACAGTTCCAGGTCAGACGGTAAACCGTTTATGTGCATCAGGTCTCGGTGCTGTGATTGATTCGGCACGTGCCATTACTGCAGGTGAAGGCGAGTTGTACATTGCCGGTGGCGTAGAAAGCATGACCCGCGCACCTTTTGTGATGGGCAAAGCAGAAAGCGCGTATTCACGTGATGCCAAAATTTATGACACCACAATTGGTACCCGTTTCCCGAACCGTAAATTTACGGATCAGTTTGGCGCGCACAGTATGCCTGAAACAGGTGATAATGTGGCTGAAGAGTTCGGTATTAGCCGTGAACAGGCTGACACCTTTGCCGCTGCATCACAGGCAAAATATCAGGCAGCGAAAGAGGCAGGTTTCTTTGAAGGTGAAATTACCCCGATTGAAGTTTCTCAAGGACGCAAATTACCACCTAAACAAATTACTGAGGATGAGCATCCACGTGCATCTTCAACATTTGAAGCTTTATCCAAGTTAAAACCGCTATTTGAAGGTGGTGTAGTAACAGCGGGTAATGCATCAGGAATCAATGACGGCGCTGCAGCACTGATTATCGGCAGTGAAAAAGTTCAGGAACAGTATGGCTTAAAACCTTTGGCTCGTATCCTGTCTTCTGCAGCCGCTGGCATTGAGCCACGCATCATGGGTGCAGGCCCAATTGAAGCGATTAAAAAGGCAGTACAACGTGCTGGTTTGACGCTAGACGATATGGATATCATCGAGATTAATGAAGCCTTTGCCAGTCAGGTATTATCTTGCCTGAAAGGTCTGGATGTCGCTTTGGATGATCCGCGTGTCAATCCAAATGGTGGTGCGATTGCCATTGGTCATCCACTGGGCTGTTCGGGTGCGCGTTTGGCTTTAACCGTTGCACGTCAGTTACAGCGTACCGGTAAAAAATATGCCGTGATTAGTCTGTGTATCGGTCTGGGTCAAGGCTTGGCGATGGTGATTGAAAACCCTGAAGCTGCATAACAGTTTAGTCATAGTCTTAATGCCATGTATCTATGATATGCATGGCATTCTTTATTGGGATTTTTCTTTCAAAATAAAAATCCCTGCACATGCAGGGATTGATTACATCACTGTAATGATTTACTTACGGGCAGTGACTAATAAAGTCGCTGAACCAAAAGCATAAACTTTACCTTCTTTATCGATAATTCGGCCTTCTGAGGTCAGTACATTACGCCCGATCCGGATGACTTCACCAATAGCTGTATAGGTTTCGCCGCTTTTCATCGCTTTCAGCATTTTTACATTCAGGTCAATGGTCGAGAAACTGACACCTGCATCTACTGTCGTATGCACGGCAGCGCCAGTGGCACTATCTAGAACCGTTGCACAAAAGCCGCCATGAATACCACCCTGTAAATTATAATGGCGCTGATCAGGACGCACCTCATATTCCACATAGTTTTCGCGCACCAAGGTCAGACGCATGGGAATAATTTCACTCATGGCTGAGCTGGGGATTTCCCCATTTTTAATTGCGGTAAGATATTCAAGTCCGTTTAATTGTGATGTGGGCATATCCACTCCTTGTAATGATTTATTTCGCTTTATGAAATAATATTCTGTTTTCCTGAAATTATGATATAACAGATAATGATCGAAATGCTATATTTTTCCAGGATGGAACGATGACAATAAAAAATCTCGTCACAGATGCTGAATGGCAGGCACGTTGTGAACTCGCAGCGCTTTATCGCATTATCGCGCATTACCGGATGACGGACCTGATCGATACTCACATCAGTTTAAGAGTTCCCGATCAACCTGACTGTTTTCTGATTAATCAGTATGGTGTCGCTTTTGAAAAAATGTGTGCTTCAACGCTGGTGAAGATTAATCATGAAGGGCAGGTTGTAGAAAGCTATGAACAGGACAAGCCGGTGAATATGGCGGGCTTCGTCATCCACTCTGCAATTCATGAAGCACATGCTCATCTGAACTGTGTCATTCATACGCATACCGCAGACGGCATAGCAGTGTCTGCACAGAAACACGGACTTCTTCCCATTTCCCAGCATGCGCTGAAATTTTATCAGCAGGTGGCCTATCACGAATATGAAGGCGTGGCACTCTCAACAGATGAGCAGGAACGCCTGATTCAGGACCTAGGCGGCCATCGCGCCATGATTTTACGCAATCACGGACTTTTAACAGCTGGCGAAACCATTGCACGGGCCTTTCATGAAATCTATTTCCTTGAGCGTGCCTGTCAGGCACAGGTGAAAGCCTTAAGTGGCGGTACCGAACTGCATTATCCAGCAGAAGAAGTCCGAATTAAAACCGCCAAGCAGTTCGCCAGTCCTTTGGTTGAACCGATTTTACAGCATGCCTGGCAGGCTGCGTTATCCTTGATTGAGCATCAATATACGGAGTATGCATCATGATTGTGATATCCAGTACTGTGCCAAATATTGAAGCAATTCTGGTGAAGTCTTTTCAGAAATATGCGCCTGCTGGCAGTTTCTGTACAGTGGACAGCCCGGAAGCTGATCAGGCAACGACAGTTGCTGCCTGGTTTCCAGATCTGGAAAAACTCCAAAAACTTCCAGAACTTGGCCTGATTCATTCCATTGCTGCCGGGGTCGAGCATTTAAACTTAAATGCTGTACGCTCAGATCAAGCCGTTTGCCGGGTACTGGATCCACATCATCAAAAAGGCATGTTTGATTATCTGCTCTGGGGCGTGCTGTATTTCCAGCGTTATTTTGACCGCATGATCCAGCAGCAAAAGCAGCAGCTATGGAAACAGTATCGTCAAAGTTATAGCCATCATATCCAGATCGGGATTATGGGCCTTGGCCATATGGGTGGTTATGTGGCAAAACGTTTTGCCGACATGGGCTATCAGGTGTCTGGGTGGTCCAATTCCCCAAAAGAGATTGCTCAGGTCAAAAGCTATGTGGGATCAGAACAACTTTCCGAGTTTTTGGCCCACAGCCAGATCCTGATTAATCTGCTACCACTTACTGAAGAGAATACCGGCATTCTTTCTGCTGAATTATTTCAGCAGTTACCTGAACAGGCGGCATTAATTCATGTCGGGCGAGGCCAGCATTTAATCGAGCAGGATCTACTCAATGCACTGGATTCCGGCCACTTACGTGGTGCAATCCTTGATGTATTTGAAGAAGAGCCTTTAACTCAGGATCATCCATTCTGGCAGCATGAAAAGATCGTAGTTACGCCACATGTCGCCTCACATGCACCCATGTCTGTGGTAGTGGAACAGATTCTGGAAAATGACCGACGCTTAAATCTCGGGCTGGATTTGTGCCATCAGGTAGATGTCAATAAAGGCTATTAATTGTAGGGATACAGGCAAAAAAATAAGGAAATTGATGATGTGGGAAACGATTCAAACTCAGGTTCAGCAAGGCGTCGCGACCTTAAGCTTTAACCGTCCAGATTCACTCAATAGTTTTAACCGGCAAATGCATGAGGAAGTGCAGCAGGTACTGAAAAACTGGAATACAGATCCGGATATTCGGGTGATTGTGATTCGCGGCAGAGGCCGGGCGTTTTCAGCGGGACAGGATTTAAAAGAACGTGCTGGACAGCTCGGCAATGTGCCTTTGCCACCGCAAGGCTCGCTGGCCAAATACTATAATCCCTTGATTAACCTGATCCGCCAGAGTCCCAAACCGGTGATTGCAGCAGTGAATGGTGTGGCTGCCGGTGCAGGTGCCAATATCGCACTGGCCTGTGATCTGGTCATTGCCAAGGAAAGTGCCCGATTTATTCAGGCTTTTTCTAAAATTGGCTTGATTCCTGATGCCGGTGGCACCTGGATGTTGCCACGTTTAATCGGTTATGCACGTGCCATGGCACTCACTTTTCTGGGCGAACCGGTGCATGCCAAAGAGGCCGCTGAAATGGGCATGATCTGGAAAATGCTTCCAGATACAGAATTTGATGCTTATATCGACGACATTGCACAGCGATTATCTCAACAGCCGACTTATGCGCTGGCTTTAACCAAACAGGCCTTGCAACGCAGTGCTGAAAATAACATAGACCAGCAACTGGAGCTGGAACAAAACCTGCAATATCTGGCTCTGAGCAGTCAGGACTATAAAGAAGGTGTCCAGGCTTTTGTCGAAAAACGCCCTGCACAATTTACCGGATGCTAAGGAGAGTATTTATGAAAATTCAGACCCGTATTACCGAGCTTTTAGGCATTCGCTATCCAATTATTCAGGGCGGCATGATGTGGGTCGGTACCGCAGAAATGGCCAGTGCCGTATCTAATGCAGGTGGCTTGGGAACATTAACGGCATTGACTCAACCGACGCCTGAAGCCTTGGTCAAGGAAATTGCACGCTGCCGAGAAATGACCGATCAGCCTTTTGCGGTCAATCTGACTTTATTGCCCGCTGTGAATCCGCCGCCATATGCAGAATACCGACAGGCGATCATTGAAAGCGGTATCAAAATCGTAGAAACAGCAGGCAACAAGCCACATGAACATATTGAGGCGTTTAAGCAACACGGCATTATTGTCATTCATAAATGTACCTCAGTCCGTCATGCGCTTTCAGCGCAAAGAATCGGTGCGGATATCATCTCGATTGATGGTTTTGAATGTGCGGGCCATCCGGGTGAAGATGATATTCCTGGCCTGATTTTAATTCCTGCCGCTGCGGATCAGCTTACTGTGCCGATTGTGGCCAGTGGCGGTTTTGCTGATGGCCGTGGTCTGGTCGCAGCTTTGGCTTTAGGTGCTGAAGGCATCAATATGGGTACACGCTTTTGTGCCACTAAGGAAGCGCCGATCCATTCAAACATCAAACAGTTCTATGTCGATAATGATGAAAGGGCGACACATCTGCTGTATCGACAGTTCAGGAATACTGCCCGTGTTGCCAAAAATGCGGTATCTGATCTTGTGGTGAAAATGAGTGAAGATCCAAACCTGCAATTTGAACAGATTCGTCCCTATGTCAGCGGTTTAAAAGGCAAGCTCGCTTTAGAAAATGGCGATATTGATGCTGGTGTACTGACTGCAGGTCAAGTGATGGGATTGATTCATGACATTCCGACTTGTCAGGCGCTGATCGAAAATATCATGCAGGAGGCAGAGCAGATTGTTCAGCAACGTTTAGCTCAATTTTTTCCACGTTAATCAACTTTAGTGAAGTGGCTGAATAGAAAAGCCATTCCACCATGAATGGCTTTTTTCATCCTGTATATTTTTTATTTTTAAATGGGAAATTTCATTGAATGACTAGATTTTATTCTTTAAATTATATTATAGTGGATTTAAAACATAATTTCGTATTATGAAATTAATTGTCATAAATATACAAATTAGAACTCATACAAGGGAATTACGATGAGAAATTATATTGCGCCATTAAAAGACATGAAGTTTGTCCTGAAAGACCTGTTAAACGTTGAACAGAAATATCAGGGCTATGCAAAATTCGCAGACAAGGTTTCTATGGATATTATGGAGCAATATCTGGAAGTCGCTGCGGACTTTTGCCAAAACGAACTTCTACCGATTAATGCGACAGGCGACCAGCAGGGTTGCCGTTTGCAGGATGGCGTCGTAACTACCCCGGATGGGTTTAAAGCAGCTTATGACAAATATGTAGAACTCGGCTTTACCTCATTAACTGGTGACGAAGCATATGGCGGTCAGGGCTTCCCGACCTTATACCGTATTGCCATTTCTGAAATTATTACCGCAACGAACTGGTCTTGGGGCATGTACCCAGGCCTGTCCCATGGTGCCATGCGTACTTTAGAGCACCACGGTAGCGATGAACAGAAACAGAAGTTTCTGGTACCTTTAATTGCAGGCCGCTGGACTGGAACCATGTGCTTGACTGAATCTCATGCCGGTTCTGACCTAGGTTTAATCCGTACCAAAGCAGTGCCAAATGAAGACGGCAGCTATAGCATCAGTGGCGAGAAAATCTTTATCTCAGCCGGTGAACATGGTCTGGCTGAAAATATCGTGCATATCGTATTGGCACGTTTGCCAGATGCACCTGCGGGAACCAAAGGTATTTCGCTGTTTATTGTGCCGAAATACAATCTGGATGAAGCTGGTAATGTGGCTTCCCGTAATGGCGTGGTATGTAGCGCTCTTGAACACAAGATGGGCATTCACGGTAACGCGACCTGTGTGCTGAATTTTGATAATGCCAAAGGTTTCCTGATTGGGCCTGAAAATCGCGGCCTAAACTGCATGTTTACCTTTATGAACTCGGCACGTATCGGTACAGCCATTCAAGGCTTGGCAGCAGCAGAGTCTTCTTACCAGGGGGCATTGGCTTATGCCCAAGACCGTCTGGCGATGCGTTCACTTGAAGGTGCGAAAGCGCCAGGCCAACCTGCAGATCCGATTATCGTGCATTCGGCAGTACGTAACATGCTGCTGACTCAAAAGGTGTTTGCAGAAGGTTCACGTGCACTTGCATATTATCTGGCGACCTATGCCGATATCGCTGAAGCCACTGACAGCCCGGAAGAAAAGAAAGCAGCTGAAGACCGTCTAGCATTATTAACCCCTATTGCCAAAGCATTAATGACCGAAACCGGCATAGAAGCGGCTAAACATGGTATGCAGATTTTCGGTGGTCACGGTTATATTGCTGAACATGGCATGGAACAGATTGCCCGTGATGCACGTATTGCCAGCCTCTATGAAGGAACTACTGAAATTCAGTCCATTGACTTGCTGGCGCGTAAAGTGCTGGGCTCAAAATTGGGTTTGCTGACCGCATTAACCGATGAAATTCAGGGCTTTGTAAAAGAGCATCAGCAACATGTCCAGTTCAGCCAGCAAGTTGCACAAGTCAGCCAGTTGACTGAACAATGGCTGAAATTAACCAGAACCATTCAGGAGCAGGCTCAACAGTCTGCCAATGAAATTGGGGCAGCATCAGTTGACTACCTATATTTCTCTGGTTATGTCGTGTCCGCTTATTTGTGGCTGAAAATGGCAATTACTGCGCAGCAGAAAATTGAAGAAGGCAATACTGATCCGTTCTATGCAGCCAAGATCAAAACTGCACAATTCTTCTTTGCGCGTATTTTGCCAAGAACTTCAACCCACTTTGCCAATATTCAGGCGGGCGGTGAAAGCCTGTTTTTACTTGAACCTGAAGAGTTCAAATTCGATTAAACCTTTTGACCCACGATACTCGTGTCGTGGGTCTTTTTTAATAATTTTTGCATCCTCACCCAATTCAAATATTGAGATTTATTCTCGGATATTGAATAAACCATAAAACAACAAGATCAGGAGTCTATATGGATTTAGACATGATTACTCGACAGTGTCCTTATGCTGATCTGCAACTTACTTTTCATGAAGTCGGACAGCGTTCTGCATTTCCCACTATTATTCTGATTCATGGCACCGGTGGAAATACCGACAAGCATTTCAGCTATATTTTTCCGATGCTGGGTATTCATCAGCGGGTTTTATCCATTGATTTGCATACCCCCGATAAAGCTGATCTAAAGGTGACCGATTTTAGCCAGCAGGTTGAAGCACTGATTCAGCATGCGGTTGCAGAAGATGAAATCATTACAGTGGTCGGCTATTCACTCGGTGCCGTGATTGCTGCACAAGTAGCAGCCAGTTTAAAACAGCGCGTAGCGCGTTTGATCCTGTTAGCCGGTTGGGCCAAAACCAGCTCGGTGCAACAACTACGTACTGTCATTTGGCAGCAATTATTTACTGAACAATCTGCGGCCTTGCCTCATTTTGTCAATTATTGCCTGTATAGCGATGATTATCTGTCTGCACGAAGCGAACAGCAGGTGTTGGATCTGGCACGCTTTGTCAAACCTTCCCAAGATGCAGCCAAACAGCGTGAACTGAATTATCGCATTGATATTACATCGATCTTGCCTGAGATTCGTGCAGAGACGTTGATTGTGGCTTGCCGTGAAGACCGCATGGTGCCTGTAGCGCAAGCTAAACTGCTGTTTGCTTCAATTTCGAACAGTCGCTATATCGAAATTTCTTCAGGACATGCGCTCTATGTCGAAGCGCCAGCCGAAGTGGTGCAACTGGTAAACCAGTTTAGCCAGCATCCAGAACAATATCCGGTGAATCAAAAAATCCAGCCTTATATGCCTTAAAGGAGATAAATAATGCAAGCTAAAGGACAGCGCAGCAAGATTCTAATTGTAGGCAGCGGTTTTGGTGGTTTGGGAATGGCAATCCGCCTTAAACAGCAGGGCATCCACGATTTTAAAATCATTGAACGTGCAGCAGAAGTGGGCGGTACTTGGCGTGACAATACCTATCCCGGAGTCGCCTGTGATGTACCGTCCCATTTATATTCTTTCTCTTTTATTAAAAATCCGGACTGGTCTCGGGTCTTTCCGCAAGGGGCAGAAATTCAGCGCTATTTAATTCAATGCTGTGATCAGGAAAATATCCGGCCACATATCGATTTTCATACCCAACTGGAAAAAGCCAGCTGGAATACAACAGAACGCATCTGGGAAATTCACACCTCTAAAGGTCTGTATCAGGCTGAGATTTTAATTACCGCAACCGGACATCTGGCTGATGAGCATCTCCCGCAAATTCCGGGGCTGGAAGAATTTGAAGGCCAGGTGATGCATTCCGCGCGCTGGAACCACGAGCTGAATCTGGAAAATCAACATGTCGTTGTGGTGGGTTCTGGTGCTTCTGCCATCCAGCTTGTGCCGGAAATTTCCAAAACAGCCAAAAGCCTGACCGTCTTGCAACGTAGTGCGCCATATATTTTGCCCCGACCAGACCGAGCTTATTCTGAGTCAGAAAAACAGCTTTTCCGCAAAGATCCGGACAGTATGTCGGCCCTCAGACATTCCTTGTTCTGGGGCAATGAATACAATTTTGCCCAGCGCCGTAATCTGAAAAGCCAGATTGAGCGGGTCAAGAAAAACTGCCTGCAATTCTTAAAACATCAGATTTCAGATCCTGAATTACAGCGCAAACTTACGCCGAATTATGAACCTGGTTGTAAGCGCTTATTGCTTTCTAATGATTATTATCCGACTTTTCTAAAACCAAATGTCACACTTGAAGACTCAGCATTGGCAGAAGTTATGAAAGACGGTGTATTAAGCCAGGCTGGAAATAAATTTTCTGCAGATATCATCGTATTTGCGACAGGATTTGAAGCGGCACGTCCACCCTATGCCGCAAAGGTGGTGGGTAAACAGGGTTTAAGCCTGGAGCAGCAATGGTCCAGCGGTATGCAGGGTTATCAGTCAACGACCGTACACAACTTTCCAAACCTGTTCATCCTGAATGGGCCAAATACAGGCAGTGGACATAATTCAGCACTTTATTTTCTGGAAACCCAGTTTGATCTGGTGCTGGATGCCTTGCAGTTTTTTGAGCAGGAACAGATTCAGGTCTTTGAAGCAGATCAAGAAGCTGAAAATAGCTATATGCAGGAGCTACAGCAGCTTTCGCAAGGTAGTGTCTGGTTATCGGAAAGCTGTAAAAGCTGGTATCTGGACCCGGTCAGTCGCAAGCTGACTTTGGTCTGGCCGGATTATGCTCATTCATTTAGGGATAAAAATCAGCATTTTATTCGTAGCGGTTATCACTACCAGTATGTTGAATCGAGACAGCAGAAAGTGGTGTAAAAATATTTAATTAAAATCAAAATCTTATGGTTTAAATAATACAAAATAATTGTAAATCCAGGACAGGAGTATAGTCATGAGCAGTCAGCCATGGATGGAAGAATATAAAAAGTGGAATATCAATCCGGAGTTTACCCGGCCAGATCCTGAGAAAACCCTGAGCACGATAATTGCTGAGAATTTGGTAAAATTTCAGGATAAAACCGTATTTATCTATCTAGATCGCAAATTCAGCTATCACGATATCGATGTGTATAGCCAGAAACTGGCTAGCTATTTACAGAGTCTTGGGCTGACTGCTGGCAGCCGTATTGCGGTGATGTTACCGAATATTATTCAATATCCAATCGCTACCTTTGCCATTATTCGGGCCGGTTATGTGCTGGTCAATGTCAACCCCATGTACACCCAGCGCGAGCTCTATCATCAGCTACAGGATTCAGGTGCAGAAGCCTTGATTATCCTTGGACAGACTTTGGAGCAATTAACAGCACTAGATGAATGTCCTCAACTCAAATATGTCATTTCAACGCATCCGCTGGATTTTATTCAAGAGCAGCCAAATACTATTTATAGTCAGGCAGGACAATATCCGGATAAACATTTTTCTGACTTTAGGCAGGCAATAAATCAGGTAGAAATTATTGATTTCAAAACACCTGTACAGCATCAGGAAGATACGGTCATTCTGCAATACACGGGAGGTACCACAGGTGTTTCTAAAGGTGCAGAACTGAGCCATCGCAATATTTTATTTAATATCGCCCAGAACAGTACCGTATTTATCAGCCATTTTGGTGACCGCTATGCTATTGAAAATGAATATGTTTTCTGTGCCTTGCCGCTGTATCACATTTATGGATTTACCATCTGCCTGTTCAGTTACGGTTTAAGTCGTGGTTTTGCTAATGTCCTGATTCCAAATCCGAGAGATCTGGATGCGTTGGTGGATCAATATCATAAACATCCACCGACCGTTTTCCCGGGCGTGAATACCATGTTTAATGCTTTAGGACATCATCCACGTTTTCGTGAGCTGGATCATTCACGCCTGAAAACCACAACCGGCGGAGGGGCATCTATTCTGAAAAATACGGCAGAGTTATGGCATGAGGTCACAGGCTGCCAGATTTATGAAGGCTACGGACTTTCTGAAACCTCACCGACTGCAACTTTTAACCCGCCTTTAAGCCGGCGATTTAGTGGCACGATTGGCTTGCCATTGGCAGGGACTGAAATTCTGATTCTGAATGACAAAGGCAAACCTGTAGAGCTTAATCAGGCTGGAGAAATCGCCATACGTGGTCCACAGGTGATGAAAGGATACTGGCAGCAACCCGAAGCAACAGCACAGGTCTTTACCCAAGATGGATTCTTCCTGACTGGTGATATCGGTTGTATGAATGAGCAAGGCTATATCACCATTTTGGACCGCAAAAAAGACATGATTCTGGTCTCCGGATTTAATGTTTATCCCAATGAGCTGGAAGGTGTACTGTCCAAACATTCTAAAATACTGGAATGTGCAGTGATTGGTATTGATGATGAAAAATCTGGACAGGTACCCAAGGCATTTATTGTGAAACAGGATGAAACTCTGAGCCAAAATGAAGTCATGATTTATCTGAAGCAGCAACTGACCAGTTATAAACTGCCCAAATATATTGAGTTTGTGTCTGAATTGCCCAAGTCTGCAGTAGGAAAAATTCTGCGTCGTGAACTGCCTCGTACTGTTCAGCCGAGTGCAAAAGCCTGCTAAGGAATGATCTAATCCATTATCTTTAAAATAAAAAAGGAATCTAAAGATTCCTTTTTTACTGCTTGCAGGCTTATCGCTGCTGGATGACTTTTTTGCTTTTCAGTTCTTCCATTTCAGCAGAACTTAAATATTGACTCAAAATGGCATCGGTATCTTCACCCAGACAAGGTGGGGCCTTTTTATATTCTACCGGTGTCTTGGAGAGTTTAATCGGTGAACCGATTGAGGTGTAATCTTCACGTAAGGTATGCGGCATCTGAATCACCATATCGCGTGCCAATACCTGTTCTTCTTGCAAAGTCTGTTTGAGGTCATTAATCATTCCTACTGGTACTTTAACCGCATGAATCAAATCCACCCAGGTTTTTGCCGGTCGAGTATAGAAATGAGCTTGTAGAACTGTGGTCAATTCTTCACGATGTGTAACACGTCCTGAATTTTTCAAGAAGCGAGGATCTTCTGCCACCTTAGCCAGACCAACGGCCTGACACAAAGCTTGAAATTGCAGATCGTTACCACAGGCAATAATAAATTCACCTTCCTGGGCTTTAAACACCTGATAGGGCACAATATTGGCATGCGCATTTCCGAAGCGACCGGGTACTTTGCCTGAGGTGAGATAATTCATGGCCAGAACAGAGAGGGAAGCAACTTGGGTATCTAACAGCGCCATATCAATATACTGACCTTCACTGGTTTTCTCACGGGACAACAAAGCCGCCTGAATGGCAATTGCGGCATATAAGCCGGTGGTCAAATCGGCAAAGGCCAGACCTGCTTTTTGCGGGCCACCACCGGGCAGATCGTCACGTTCGCCAGTGACACTCATCATGCCGCCCATTCCCTGAACGATAAAATCATAGCCCGGCTCTTGCGCACGCGGACCGTTCTGGCCAAAACCGGTAATAGAACAATATACCAGTCGCGGATTTAGCTGACTCAGACTTTCATAATCCAGCCCATATCGTTTCAACGAACCGGCTTTATAGTTTTCAATGACTACATCGCTTTGTTCAGCAAGCTTTTTGATAATACGTTGACCTTCAGGTGTAGATAAATCGATTGCAACCGAATGCTTGCCACGGTTGGCTGACAGGTAATAAGCCGATTCATGGGTATCTTGCTGCTGATTGTTTTTAAGCCAAGGTGGTCCCCAGATACGGGTATCATCCCCATGATCCGGTTTTTCAATCTTGATCACTTCTGCACCCAGATCAGCCAGAATCTGGCTACACCAGGGCCCAGCCAAAATCCGGCTTAAATCCAGTACACGAAATCCTGTTAAGGCACCCATTATTACGCTCCCTGTTCGATCATATTCAAATGACATATCGTTCTTATCCCTCTTTTTAAAGCTATATGAAAATGAAAGAACAATCAACTTTATGGTAATAAATTTCGTATAACAAAATAAAACATCTAAAATGATGAATATTCATCTTATTTTCTTTAGCCTGATGCAAATATAAGTATGAACGAAGAACAAGAGGTCACTGATAAAAAGGAAAAAGCGATCTCCCAGACAGGATTAAAAAAGGAGTCAATCAAGTGAATTAAAAACGGATTAGCCTTAAAGCATATTCATTAGCGGAATAGCTTTAAATATAAAAGATCATGAAAACCTAAGGATAGGAAAACAGAGATTTAAATATGACGGATTTAGCGAGAGAATTAGAAAAGATTAAACCTACGACCAAACGAACGCAGCAAATTGCTTTTATTTTCGCCTTTCTGGCTTTACTGGTAGATGGCGCGGACATGTTGCTGCTGTCTTTCAGTTTAAATAGCCTGAAAGCAGAGTTTGGTCTCAGTAATCTGCAGGCCGGTACACTAGGCAGTTTTACCTTAGCAGGTATGGCGATTGGTGGCTTTATGGGTGGCTGGGCCGTGTACGTACCGTAGTCATTTCGATTCTGGTATTTTCCATATTGACCGCAGCCTTAGGCTTTGCACAGAACTTTGAACAATTTGCTGTTTTACGCTTTCTTTCTGCCTTTGGCATAGGCTCTTTATATATTGCAGCCAATACGCTCATGGCTGAATATGTTCCAACTGAATATCGCACCACGGTTTTAGGTACCTTACAGGCAGGATGGACCGTCGGTTATATTGTGGCCACTGTACTGGCAGGCTGGATCATTCCAGAATATGGCTGGCGAACCCTGTTTTTTATTGCCATTATTCCCTCGGTTATGGCGATTTTTATCCAGAAACTGGTTCCTGAGCCAGAATCCTGGCAGCGTGCACGTTTGCAGCGTCTATATGCCCCAGCTGAAATCACAGCACAGCAACCCGCCAAAAAAAGTACAGTCAAAGAGATTTTCGCGGATCCTGCGAATCGCAGAATGTTTATTTTGTGGATCTTTACGGCCGGTTTTCTGCAATTTGGCTACTATGGCGTAAACAACTGGATGCCGGCATATCTGGAATCTGAATTGCACATGAATTTTAAATCCATGGCAGGCTATATGATTGGTACCTATGTAGCCATGATTTTCGGGAAAATTCTAGCGGGCTTTGCCGCAGACCGTCTGGGTAGACGCGCTGTCTTTTCGTTTGGAGCAATTGGAACGGCGATTTTCCTGCCCGTGATTGTGCTATTCAATATGCCAGAGAATATTGCCTATCTGCTGATTTTCTTTGGATTCCTGTATGGTATTCCATATGCGATTAATGCCACTTATATGACAGAAAGCTTCGCCACCTCGATTCGTGGTACTGCGGTAGGCGGTGCTTATAATGCAGGTCGTATCGGCGCCATGTTTGCCCCTGCAATTATTGGCGCGGCAGCCAGCGGTGGTTCAATTGGCTTAGGCTTCCTGATTATGGGGGGTGCCTATTTCTTGTGTGGCGCAGTGTCCGGGATATTCATTAAAGACCGTCAATACGATCCACAAAAGGCATAATTTCAATTTACTTAGATTCTCAAATGAAGTGCAACAGAGATTAAATTATTGGAAGGAAGCAAGATGAGCTAGCATTTTGCTTCCGACCGACCAAAGTCAAAGTTGCATCATGAACTATACTCATCTTACCCAAGAAAAGATATCAGATTTATACATTATTACGTGAAGGTTTTTCTAAACGTCATATCGCTTGGAGACTGAATCGTTCACCTTCAACCATTTCTAGAGAAATCAAACGTAATCGAGCGAGAAATGGCTATTTTGCTAAACATGCCAATAAAGTAGCTCGAAGACGGCATTGTCCTAACCCTAAAAGAATTCCTTGTGAAATGTGGACACATGTCATCTCTTATCTTGATCTTCAATGGAGTCCTGAACAGATCGCTTCTTGTGTTGCAGTCAATTTGCATTCAATTTATCGCTTTATACGGCAGGATAAAAATAAGGGCGGTACACTCTTTCATAACCTACGTTTCAGAAATCAAAGAAAGAGGAAATATGGCTCTCCTGAAACCCGTGGTCAGCTGAGTAATCGTAAAAGCATTCATGACAGACCTATTGAGATTGAGCAGCGGACTCGCTTTGGTGATTTGGAAATAGATACAATTGTTGGTAAGAAGCATCAGCAATCATTGGTCTCTATTGTAGATCGGAAGACAGGTTATTTATGGCTGAAAAAGTGTAGCTCACGCAAGGCAGAGGAAATTTGCCAAACAACCATCAGCCTTCTTGAACCGATCAAAGATCAGCTAAAGACGATTACTGCAGATAATGGTAAGGAGTTCAGCCTACATGAGTATGCTGCTCAAGCATTAGAAATAGACTGGTATTTCGCTGATCCCTATAGCGCTTGGCAACGAGGCACGAATGAAAATACAAATGGCTTAATCAGACAATATATTAAAAAAGGCAGTAATTTAAATGCCTATACGGATGAATATATCTCAGAAATCACTCAACGTTTGAATCATCGCCCAAGAAAAAGACTCGGCTTTAAAAGTCCGAGTCAGGTATTATGGCAACAACATGGTGTTGCACTTCAAATGCTAATCTAAGTTATAAAAAAGAGCCTGAATTCAGGCTCTTTTTTATATTCTTCAATTAAAGCTGTATTTCTATTTGTTTATTCCTGATCCGTTTCTTTATGCAGATGAATACTTTTCAAACCATCATTTACTTTATTGAGCAGATGAATCAGGGTAACCACATCATCAAAGGCCAGTTTATTTAAGGCCTGACCATAAAAATCAAAGAAATCAGCTTGCAAGTTGTCCCATGTTTCCAAGCCTTCAGCCGTCAGCGCAACAATTTTAGCGCGCCGGTCCTGTTCACTAATGACCCGCTCCACCAGACCATCACGTTCCAGACGCTTTAATACTGCGTCCAGGTTTTGCCGGCTTACCCCAAGATATTCGGTCAGATCAGAAAAAGACATTCCTGATTTAACTTTTGGACGGGACAGGGCACCCAGCACTGCCCAATGTACTGGAGATATTTTTAGCTCATTGAGGCACTTGCGGTCCAGGCTGTTGCCCACCTGAAACAGCCGGAAAAAAAGCCGGTTATGAGCAGAATATAAGGATTGATCATATTTTTTTGACAACGTATCACTCACAATATTGGACATCCTCAAAACTGAAATAGCCGAGCCGCGCAGAGTATAACCTATCGCTTTTTCGCACAAACCAGTTTCTATTATAATTTGATTTAAAAATCATAGTGTTTTTGCAGAAATTTTCCTATTTAAATTCTGAGTCAATCAGTTTTATGGTTTGGAAATCTCTCTTTTTCTCCTCACTTCCATTGCGCTCACTCGTCAAATATCTAAGGTTTTCTTCCTAATTTTAAAGGAATAAATTATCTGTCATGCAAAAGACATAATTTGGCCCTAGAGTGAAGTCGGATTCAAATTAATCTAAAGCCAAAAAACAATGTAGGTCAATACATTGAATAATTAAAAATATTAAGTTAATGATAAATATATAAATAATAATTTATAATTATTATTTTATGTAAATGCATTGACATAAATTCAATCTCTTTCTATTTTAGATAAAACACACCGAATTAAAACAACAGCCAATTAAATTCGACAACAAAATAGCGTAGGGATGAGCAATGAAAGGATTAAAAGATAAGGTCGTGATTGTGACAGGCGGTGCAGGCGGAATTGGTTCCGCAACCTGCCGACGTCTGGCTGAAGAAGGCGCAAAAGTTGCCATTTTTGATATGAATCTGGAAGCTGCCGAGAAGCTGGCAAATGAAATTAATCAATACGGTCAGGCGTTAGCAATTCAGTGTGATATTACCCAAAGTGACATCGTTGAACAGGCGGTTCAAAAAACAGAAGATGAATTGGGTCCGATCGATGGACTGGTGAATAATGCCGGATGGGACATTTTCAAACCTTTCATCAAAAGTACGCCTGATGAATGGCAAAAACTCATCCAGATCAATCTGGTTGGTATGCTGAATATGCACTTTGCTGTGCTGAAAGGCATGGTCGAGCATAATGCTGGCAGCATTGTTAATATTGCCTCAGATGCAGCTCGTGTTGGTTCTTCAGGCGAAGCAGTTTATGCCGCCTGTAAGGGAGGATTGCTATCTTTCTCCAAAACTCTGGCACGCGAACATTCACGCCATAACATCAAAATTAATGTGATTTGCCCAGGACCAACCGATACAGCTTTACTTGCAGGCGTGACTGAAGGTGCATCAAATCCAGAAAAATTACGTGAAGCCTTTGTTCGTGCCATTCCACTGGGCCGTTTGGGTCAACCGGATGATTTAGCTTCTGCAATTGCCTTTTTCTTGAGCGAAGATGCCAGCTTTATTACCGGACAGGTGCTCAGTGTTTCTGGCGGTCTAACCATGAACGGTTAAATAGTTATTGAATAGTCCTAAATAATTAAATCAGTAGATAAAAATAGTACAGGAAGTAATGAACATGAATTTTGAAGATATCTTATATGAAGTTAAAAACGGTGTAGCCTGGATCACGATTAACCGTCCAGAAAAAATGAATGCCTTTCGTGGTACAACCTGTGACGAACTGATTAAGGCCTTAAACAAAGCTGGTTATGACCGTAACGTTGGTGCGATTGTACTGGCTGGTGCGGGTGAAAAAGCATTCTGTACCGGTGGTGACCAGTCTGCGCATGATGGCAATTATGACGGTCGCGGTACCATTGGTTTACCGATGGAAGAATTGCATACCGCCATTCGTGACGTACCAAAACCAGTGATTGCACGTGTACAAGGTTATGCAATTGGGGGAGGTAATGTACTGGCCACCATTTGTGATCTGACGATCTGTTCAGACAAAGCTATTTTCGGTCAGGTCGGACCAAAGATGGGTTCAGTTGATCCAGGCTATGGCACAGCATTTTTAGCGCGCGTCGTGGGTGAGAAGAAAGCCCGTGAACTTTGGTATATGTGCCGCCGTTATTCTGGTCAAGAAGCGGTTGAAATTGGCTTGGCCAATAAATGTGTGCCGGCAGATCAACTCGATGCAGAAGTTCAGGCATGGGGCGAAGAAATCTGTCAGCGTAGTCCGACCGCAATCGCGATTGCCAAACGCAGTTTCAATATGGATACCGCACATCAGGCAGGGATCGCTGGCATGGGCATGTATGCGCTAAAACTTTATTACGATACTGAAGAGTCTCGTGAAGGCGTGAATGCATTGAAGGAAAAACGTCAGCCTGAATTCCGTAAATATGCCAAATAAGGAGACTCATTAATGAAAAAGAATCCTTATATCGCCGAAGATCTAGAATTTTTAGCTGAAACGGCAGAAAAGTTTGCCCAGAAATATGTGGCTCCGGGATTTCTGGAGCGCGACCAAAGCCGAGTCTTTGATCGTGATCTGGTGAAAAAGATGGGTGAAATGGGCTTTATTGCACCAGAACTGCCGGAACAATACGGCGGTCAGGGCATGGGCCGACTGGCGGCAGGGATTATCCATGAAGCCATTGCCAAAGCAGACTTAAGTTTTTCCTATATCAACTTGCTGGCTTCTTTAAATGGTCAGATTCTGGCAGAACATGGACAGCCTGAAGTGGTGGAGCCATGGTTAAAAAAACTGACCGCTGGTGAAGCGATTTTCTCAATTGCGCTGACCGAACCGCGTGGTGGTTCAGATGCTGCCAACTTACGTTTAAAGATCGAACGTGATGGCGATGAATATGTCATTAACGGTGAAAAGACTTCGATTTCAGCAGCCGATCAGGCCGATGCTTCAGTGGTCTTCGGTCGCACTGGTTCAAATGAAAGTGGCGCACATGGCGTAACCGCCTTACTGGTGCCAATGAATTTACCGGGCATCAGCACCATACGATTTGACTGTCACGGCCAGCGTGCGATTGGTCGTGGTTCGATCTTCTTTGACAATGTCCGTGTACCGGTAAATCACCGTTTAGGTGATGAAAACAAAGGTTTCGTTCAAGTCATGCAAGGCTTTGATTTCTCGCGCGCCCTGATTGGTTTGCAAGTTTTGGCGGTTGCACGCGTCAGTCTGGATGAGGCTTGGGAATATGCGGCGCAACGTGAAGCCTTTGGTCAGCCGCTTACCGCTTTCCAGGGTGTTTCCCATCCGCTGGCAGAATATGAAACGCAGGTTGAAGCTGCACGCTTACTTTGTCTGCAAACCTTATGGCTCAAAGACAATCATCTGCCACATACCTCTGAAGCTGGCATGTGTAAATGGTGGGGACCAAAGCTGGCCTATGATGTGATTCATCAATGCCTGCTGACCTTTGGTCATGCCGGTTATGACCGTGGTGTGATGGAACAGCGCATGCGTGATGTACTGGGCTTCCAGATTGGCGATGGCACAGCACAGATCATGAAAACAATTATCGCTCGGCATAAGGCAGGACGTAAGGCTGTACCGGCTTAAGAAAAGTACGTCCCGCCAAAAGAAGACTATTATAAAAAATGAGGAATAAGCGAATGGATTTCGATGCGGTTCTGATCCCGACAAGAAAAGAGGCCATGCTCAAACAGGGACACTGGCTCAATCAAACAATTCTCGATTTTTTACGCAGCGCGGTAGAAAAAAATCCGGACAAAACCGCTTTAGTGAGTTTTAAGGTCGAGAATCAAACTGAACAGACCTTCAGCTACCAGCAGCTTTGGGACATGACCAATAAAATTGCGCTGGGCTTAAAACAGTTGGGTGTCGAGAAAAATGATGTGGTGTCTTGCCAGTTACCGAACTGGTGGGAATTTACCTTGCTGTATCTGGCTTGTAGTCGTATTGGCGCCGTATTGAATCCACTCATGCCGATATTCCGTGAGCGTGAACTGGAATTCATGCTGAAACATGATGAATCTGAAGTTTTTGTTGTGCCTAAAACTTTCCGCAATTTTAGCCATGAACAGTTGGCCAATCAGCTACACAACAAGCTGGACACCCTGAAACACGTAGTTGTAGTTAATGGGGATGGCGAGAATAATTTTGATCGCCTGTTGCTCAATCATAGTCTGGAACAGAATGCTGCAGCTGTTGCTGCACTAGATGGACTGGAATCTGGCCCGGATGACATTACCCAACTGATCTTTACCTCGGGCACCACAGGTGAACCGAAAGGCGTGATGCATACCGCTAATACCTTGTTTTCCAATATTGTGCCTTATGCAGAGCGACTACATTTAACTGAAAATGATGTGGTGCTCATGGCTTCACCGATGGCACACCAGACCGGTTTTATGTATGGACTGATGATGCCAATTCAGCTCAATACCAAAGTGGTATTACAGGATGTCTGGGATGTATCCAAAGCAGTCGATCTGATTCATCAGCATCAGGTGAATTTCACCATGGCTTCCACACCATTCTTGAATGACCTGTCCAATACTGTGGCTGAACAGCATGACAAAGTTGATTCACTGAAAATTTTCCTTTGTGCTGGTGCGCCAATTCCTGGACCACTGGTACAAAAAGCCCGGGAAACTCTGGGTGTTAAAGTCATATCAGCCTGGGGTATGACCGAATGTGGTGCGGTGACGCTGACTCGACCTGAAGATGAAGATGAGCGCTCTTTCAATACTGATGGCATCGCTTTACCAGGTGTGGAAATCAAGATCGTGGATAAAAAAGGTCAGACCAAAGCCCTGAATGAATCCGGGCGTTTGATGATCCGCACCTGTTCAAATTTTGGCGGTTATTTAAAACGTCCACATTTGAATGATACGGATGCCGAAGGCTGGTTTGATACTGGCGATATTGCCTATCAGGACGAGCGGGGCTATATCCGGATCTGCGGCCGCAAGAAAGATGTAATTATCCGTGGCGGAGAAAATATTCCGGTCGCAGAAATTGAATCATTACTATATAAACATCCGAATATTGCAACAGTAGCTTTAGTCGCGTATGCAGATGAGCGAATGGGCGAGCGTGCCTGTGCAATCATCAAGCTGAAAGATCAGACACAACCGTTAAGTTTTAATGAGCTGATAGAATTCCTGAAAACCCATAATCTGGCTATGCAGTATCTGCCGGAACGCCTGGAAATCTGGGAGGATATTCCGATGACCCCATCGGGAAAAATCCAGAAGTTTAAACTCAGAGAATTACTGGCTCAGCATATTGCCTCAACGGCAGTTGAAGCGAACTAAATCTGGGAATAAATAGATAAATTAAACCCTGAATAATCTTGCCTTATTCAGGGTTTTTCTTATTCAAAAAGAAGCGATCTAAAAGGTTAATACGAATTTTAGATTAACTTCTACTTTAATAATTTTAATAAAGCTTCAGCCGTTGCAGCAGAAGAGGCGGGGTTTTGTCCAGTAATGAGCAGACCATCTTGTTGCACGTATACCTGCCAGTCCTCAGTTTTGGAATATTCCCCACCTTTTTCTTTCAGCATGTCTTCCACTAGAAATGGGACAACATCGGTTAGGCCTACGCCGTCTTCTTCAGTATTACTAAAACCGGTGACTGTCTTGCCTTCTACAATCGAATGACCTTCGGCATCTTTCACATCACGCAGGACACCCGGTGCATGACAGACCAGCGCAACAGGTTTATCTGCCTGTAAAGTCTGCTCAATTAAAGAAATAGAATTCTGGTCTTTGGCTAGATCCCATAATGGACCGTGACCACCCGGATAGAACACGGCATCAAAATCCTGATTTAAGACTTCACTCAACTTATGTGTATTGGCAAGAGCCTGCATGGCCACCTCATCTGCTTCAAAGCGTTTGGTGGTTTCGGTTTGCGCATCCGGCTCATTACTTTTTGGATCTAATGGTGGCTGACCACCTGCAGGAGAAGCCAAAACTACCTCTGCGCCTGCATCGACAAAGGTGTAATAAGGCGCAGCTAGCTCTTCCAACCAGAAGCCAGTTTTTTTGCCAGTATCGCCCAGCTGGTCATGTGAAGTCAGTACCATCAAGATTTTCATATTATTTTCCTGTAGCTCATTAAAAAACATCGCGAATGATCGACTGTTAATTTAACAAGTCATGAGCGTCAGGAATGTTGTGATACGTTCATTTGCTGTATCGATACGTTGTTGTTTCAGTTGATTTAACTAAAGTACGTAGCCTTGCAAAGTGAACAGTGTGTTCAATATTCATCTGCCCATTAACAGGTCTTGCTGAAGATCGGCTTGTTTACGCAAGAAATCCCAGACCAGTTTAATTTTTGGTTCATGTTGCAGATCGACCAGCGTCAGCATCCAGAAAGTATGGGTAAAACTGACCTGATCGCCCAAAACCTCTTTGAGTTCGCTTTTATCATTGACCAGAAATTTCGGCAAAATAGCCAGTCCGGCCCCTGCACGAACGGCAATTTCCTGCGCCAGAATGCTGTTACTGCGAAAACAGGCACTGACCTGCAAGGGAAGACGCTCCAGCGAATACAGTGCAGTGCTATAGACCAGATCATCAATATAATCGACAAAACGATGCTGTTTGAGGTCTTCCAGTTTTTTAATTTTCGGATTTTGCTGTAAATAATGCTGGCTGCCATATAGCTTTAAACAGTAATTAGACAAACGAGTAATGATATAGGGCCCAGATTTGGGCCGGTCAATCGCGATCACAATATCGGCTTCACGATGTGAAAGTTTAATCGCCTTCGGCACCGGAATCAGGTCAATGGTCAACAAAGGATAATGCTGGGAAAATTCTGCCAAAAGACGGGCTAAAAATGCCGTACCAAAACCTTCTGGCGCACCAATCCGGACCCGACCCTGCAAAGGGTCGTGGCGCTTGTCAATCTGGATAAAGGACTGTTCCATCTGTTCCACACGCGGCACCAGTGCCAGACCTTCCGAGGTCAGTTCATAACCGGTCGCTTCACGCTTAAACAATTGCGTACCTAAAGTATTTTCCAAGGCCTGAATTCGCCGCGCTACGGTACTGTGTTCAACTCCGATTAAGCGTGCTGCATTGGTGAGCGTTTTAGCACGCGCTAAAACCAAAAAAAAACGTAAATGATCCCAATCCACTTTCATTTTTTATTTAACATCCTGTTAAATTCCTGTGCATATTTGCACAACCATCGTGCACCAATTTCTATTGGTGGTCAAAGTGTTCTTTGTTAGTCTGCTGAAACAGCGTAAAAATTATACGTTAAATAAAAGCCAGTAAAGGCAGATACAACGACAATAACAAACCAGCACGGAGCGACCATGAACGCCATTTCTCATCCACAGCAAAGTACCGGATTCACCACCGCAAAACTTCTCATTAATGGTGAATTTGTCGAATCAAAAACTAGCCATTGGCAAGATATTATCAATCCTGCCACTCAGGAAGTTTTGGGCCAAGTGCCTTTTGCCACTGCTGAAGAAGTCAATGCAGCGATTGCGGCTGCGCAAAATGCCTTTGCCAGCTGGCGCCAGATCCCGATTCAGGCCCGTATGCGAATCATGCTGAAACTGCAGGATCTGATTCGTACCAATTTAAAAAGTATTGCCCAGGTCTTAACAGCAGAACAGGGGAAAACTCTGGCCGATGCCGAAGGTGATATTCAGCGCGGTCTGGAAGTGGTGGAGCATGCCTGTTCGATCGGTTCACTACAAATGGGTGAGTATATTGAAGGTGTGGCACGCGGTGTCGATACCTATACTTTGCAGCAACCCTTGGGTGTCTGTGCAGGAATTACGCCGTTTAACTTCCCAGCGATGATTCCACTATGGATGTTCCCGATGGCGATTGTCTGCGGCAATACCTTTGTATTAAAACCCTCAGAACAAGATCCGCTATCGACCATGATGCTGGTTGAACTGGCGATTCAGGCCGGCGTACCGGCAGGCGTACTGAATGTGGTGCATGGCGGCAAAGAAGTGGTCGATCTACTGTGTACCCACCGCGATATCAAGGCGATTTCTTTTGTCGGTTCGACTGCAGTCGGCACGCATGTCTATAACCTTGCAGGCCAACACGGCAAGCGTGTGCAGTCGATGATGGGCGCCAAAAACCATGTGGTGGTGATGCCAGATGCGAATAAAGAACAGACCTTAAATGCCTTGGTCGGTGCAGCTTTTGGCGCAGCAGGTCAACGTTGTATGGCACTTTCCGTGGCGGTAATGGTCGGTGAGACCAAGCACTGGGTCGATGAACTGGTCAATAAAACCAAAACCTTAAAGGTAAATGCCGGGCATGAACCGAATACCGATGTTGGACCAGTGATTTCAACCCGTGCCAAATCGCGTGTCATCGATTTAATTAACAGTGGTGTTGAGCAGGGTGCTGAAATGCTGCTGGATGGCCGTGATGTGCAGGTTCCAGGCTATGAACAGGGTAATTTTGTCGGACCAACGATTTTTAATCAGGTCACGACCGATATGCGCATTTATAAAGAAGAAGTATTTGGTCCGGTACTGGCGATCATGCATGTCGATACTTTGGAACAGGCGATTGCACTGATTAATGCCAATCCGTTTGGTAATGGCGTTGGACTGTTTACCCAAAATGGCAATACGGCACGTACCTTCCAGAACCAGATTGATATCGGTCAGGTGGGCATTAACATTCCAATTCCTGTCCCTGTGCCTTTCTTCAGTTTTACCGGTTCACGCGGTTCAAAACTGGGTGATCTCGGTCCTTATGGCAAACAGGCGGTGCAGTTCTATACCCAGACCAAAACCGTTACCAGCCGATGGTTTGAAGATGACCAGGAAACCACCGGTGTCAATACCACGATCAGTCTGCGTTAAGGAGCATCAGCATGAAGATTGCATTTATTGGTTTAGGCAACATGGGCGGTTCCATGGCGCAAAACTTGCTCAAGTCCGGTCATCAGGTTTTTGGTTATGACTTAAGTGCAGTGGCTTTACAGCATTTTGCAGAAGCTGGCGGTATCGTCTGCGACAGTCCACAAGCTGCCGCGAAGCAGGCGGAGATCGTGATCAGCATGTTGCCTGCAGCCAAGCATGTGCGTGAAGTCTATTTGGGTGAACACGGTATTCTGGAGGTGCTTCAAGCGGGCAGCTTATGTATCGACAGCAGCACCATTGATCCGCAAACCATTCAGGAGGTTGCTGCAGCAGCTCAGGCCAAGCAGATTCGCGTCTGTGATGCACCGGTATCCGGCGGTACTTTAGGTGCCAAAGATGGCACTTTAACCTTTATGGTCGGCGCAGATGATGCCACCTTTGAGGCCGTTAAACCTGTTCTCAGCTGTATGGGCAAAAATCTGGTGCATTGTGGCGCTGTAGGAACAGGACAGGTCGCAAAAATCTGCAATAACCTGATTCTGGGTATTTCCATGACCGCCGTTGCAGAAGGCATGGCACTTGGAGCCAAACTGGGAATTGATCCGCAAGCACTAGCCGGGGTAATCAATAGTTCCACCGGACGTTGCTGGAGTTCTGAAATCTATAATCCTTGGCCGGATATCTGTGCCAATGCACCGTCATCACGGGGTTATACCGATGGTTTTGCAGCACAGCTGATGCTTAAAGATTTGGGCCTGGCTGTCGATGCAGCGCAACAGGTGGATCAGCCGGTGGTTCTGGGCAGCATGGTACAAAAACTCTATCAACAACTGTGTCAGGAAGGCGATGCCCATCTGGACTTCTCCAGCATCATGCATCAATACACCACGCCACCTGCTTAAAACTTAAAAGATTCAGATGGAGCAAGGATTCGCTTCAATAATTACACCTTGTCAGTAATAACGATAAATTCAGGCTGAGGTTTAACATGTTAAATTATCAAACAACAGTTCAAAACTTTGATTTAGATGCGGTTGCAAGTCAGTATCTCTCCGGTTCAATGCAGGCAGTAAATGCCTGTTATGAATGCTGTGACCGTCATGCCAATTCCGATGCCATTGCCTTGTACTGGCATGGTAAAGATGGCCGTAAAGAACAATATAGCTTTGCCGAGCTCAAAAAATATTCCAGCCAGTTTGCCAACTTTCTAAAGTCTCAAGGCATTGGTAAAGGTGATCGTGTTTCCGGACTATTACCACGTACCCCAGAGCTGATCATTACCATTTTAGCGACCTGGCGGATTGGTGCTGTCTATCAACCCTTATTTACGGCCTTTGGGCCCAAAGCTATTGAACATCGCATTCAGCTGGCGCAAAGCAAGCTGGTGGTGACTGATCTGGCGAATCGAGAGAAATTATCCGATCTTGCCGATTGTCCCAAGATCGTCACCGTACATGCCGAAAGCGAAGCGGAACGTTATCCGTACGATCTTAGCTTCTGGACGGTATTAAACCGTCAGGCTGAAGCTTGTGAGCTGGAGATCCTGAATGTTGATGATCCATTTTTATTGATGTTTACCTCGGGCACCACTGGACTGGCGAAACCACTTAAAGTCCCGTTGAAAGCGCTGATTGCTTTTGCAAGCTATATGCAAAATGCCATTGGTCTGACTCCTGAAGATGCATTCTGGAATATTGCTGATCCCGGCTGGGCCTACGGATTGTATTACGCGATTACTGGTCCCTTAATGCTTGGACACTCGACCTTGTTTTATGAAGGCGGTTTTAATGCGGAAAGTGTCTGCGAAATTGTTAAGGAATATGGCATTACCAATCTGGCCGGTGCACCGACCGCTTACCGCATGATGATGGCAGCCGATCCTGCTCAAATGGCAAAACTACGCGGTAAGTTACGTGTTGTCAGCAGTGCGGGAGAACCGTTAAATCCGGAAGTGATCCGCTGGTTTAAAGAGGTACTGGATGTGCCGATTTATGACCATTATGGCCAGACCGAAGTCGGGATGGTGGTGTGTAATCATCATGCCTTGGAACATCCGGTCCGTTCAGGTTCGGCAGGCTTTGCCAGCCCGGGTTACCGGATTGCCGTTGTCGATGAACAGGGGCATGAATTAGCAGCTGACGTCCCGGGCATCTTGGCAGTGGATATCAGCCAGTCCCCAATGATGTGGTTCTCTGGCTATGAAGAAAGCCGTAAATCTCCATTTGTCGGACAGTATTACTTAACTGGGGATACCGCAGAAATTCATGCAGATGGCAGTATGAGCTTTGTTGGGCGTAGTGATGATGTCATTACAACGTCAGGTTATCGGGTCGGCCCATTTGATGTGGAAAGTGCCTTGCTGGAACATGATGCCGTGATTGAAGCAGCAGTCATTGGTGTGCCTGATCCCGAGCGTACTGAAGTGATTAAAGCCTTTGTAATTCTGGCGAATAATTTTGCAGCTTCGACCCATCTGGAAGAAGAACTGGGTCAATTTGTGAAAAAGCGTTTGTCTGCACATGCCTATCCGCGCCTGATTGAATTTGTGACCGAATTGCCCAAAACCCCAAGCGGTAAAATTCAACGCTTTTTACTGCGCAATCAGGAAATCAACAAACAGCAATCCAAAACTGCATAAACTCATAAAGCCAATAGATTAAATAAGAAGATTGAAGGAAGCATCGATGCAACTAACGGAAGAGCAAAAACTAATTCAGGATATGGCTAAAAGCTTTGCCCAGGAACAGATTAAACCCTTTGCCGGCGAGTGGGATCAAAAAGGCATTTTTCCTAAACAGGCCTTGGTCCAAATGGGAGAGCTGGGTTTTTTAGGCATGCTGATTCCGGAAGAATGGGGCGGCTCGGGCACAGGCACGCTGGCTTATGTCTTGGCCTTAGAAGAAGTCGCTGCGGCCGATGGCGCAACATCCGCGATTATGAGCGTACATAACTCGGTGGGTTGTGTGCCGATTTTCAAGTTCGGCACGGAACAGCAAAAGCAGCAATTTTTAAAGCCTTTAGCGCAAGGTGAAATGATTGGGGCCTTTGCGCTGACCGAACCGCATACCGGATCGGATGCCGCTGCCATTAAAACTCGGGCGGTCAAGGACGGCGATCATTACATTCTGAATGGCGCCAAACAGTTTATTACTTCAGGCCACAATGCCGGGATGATTATTGTCTTTGCCGTGACTGATCCAGACGCGGGCAAAAAAGGCATGAGTGCATTTTTAGTGCCGCGAGACACACCTGGCTATGAAGTCATACGGGTGGAAGAAAAACTCGGCCTGCATGCTTCGGATACTTGTCAGATTGCCCTAACTGATGTCCGCATTCATGAAAGTTTAAGACTCGGTGCAGAAGGCGAAGGTTTAAAAATCGCCTTGGCCAATCTGGAAGGCGGACGGATAGGTATTGCGGCACAGGCGGTTGGTTTGGCGCGTGCCGCTTTAGAAGAAGCCACTGCTTACGCGCACGACCGCGTGGCTTTTGGCAAACCGATTTTTGAACAGCAGGCGATTTCGTTCAGGCTGGCCAGTATGGCGACTGAAATTGAAGCGGCACGGCAACTGGTGCATTTTGCAGCACGCAAAAAAGAAGCCGGTGAAGCCTGTTTAAGCGAAGCCTCCATGGCCAAGCTATTTGCTTCAGAAATGGCAGAACGGGTCTGTTCCAAAGCGCTGCAGATTTTTGGCGGCTACGGTTATCTTAAAGATTTTCCAATCGAACGCATTTATCGTGATGCGCGGATTTGTCAGATTTATGAAGGCACCAGCGATATTCAGCGCCTGGTGATTGCACGCAGCCTCTAATTTTAAAAGGACTTATTTCATGCAGTGGCAAACAATTTTATTAGAACAACGTAATGGTGTCGGGCTGATTACTTTAAATCGTCCGCAAGCTTTAAATGCACTGAATAACCAGCTGATTGTTGAAGTGAATCAGGCACTGGATCAGCTGGAAAAAGATCCGGCAATTGGCTGTATTGTGATTGCCGGTTCGGAAAAAGCCTTTGCCGCTGGTGCCGATATTAAAGAAATGGCAGATCTGAATTTTCCGCAAATTTATCTGGACGATTTTTTTAGTCTGGCCGATCGAATTGCGCAGCGTCGTAAACCTTTAATTGCCGCAGTGAGCGGCTATGCCTTGGGTGGTGGTTGCGAGCTGGCATTGATGTGCGACTTTATTTACTGCGCTGATAATGCAAAATTTGGTTTGCCTGAAGTTACCTTAGGCGTGTTGCCCGGCATTGGCGGGACCCAGCGTTTAACCTTGGCGATTGGTAAGGCCAAAGCCATGGAAATGTGCCTGACTGCACGGCAGATGGGGGCGCAGGAAGCGGAACAAAGTGGTTTGGTCGCTCGGGTTTTTGCCAAGGAAGAATTGCTGGAACAAACCCTGCAAGCTGCCGAGAAAATTGCTGAAAAGTCGCTTACTGCCGTGATGATGATTAAAGAATCAATTAATCGGGCCTTTGAAGTGAGCCTGGCTGAAGGCCTGCGCTTTGAACGCCGGGTTTTCCATTCGATTTTTGCCGGTTCCGATCAAAAAGAAGGCATGCAGGCCTTTGTAGAAAAACGCCCAGCCAAATTTACCCATCAATAAAACAAAAATAGGAAAATAAAATGAGTGATGAAAATAATTTAGCGATTCGGGTCGCAGGGGGTCTGGGCATTATCAGCCTGGACCGCACCAGCCATTTAAATGCCTTAACCCTCCCGATGATTCAGGGTATTCAGGCGCAACTCGATCAATGGTGCCATGATCCAGAAGTACAAGCCATCCTGATCAATTCCAACAGTCCCAAGGCGTTTTGTGCTGGAGGAGATATCCGCTATCTGTATGACAGCTATCAGGCCGGCAATACCCAATATCAGGATTTTTTTGCCACTGAATATAAGATGCTGAGCACCTTGCGTAATTTTCCAAAGGCCGTGATCGTGATGATGGATGGCTATGTACTGGGCGGAGGCTTTGGCCTCGCTCAAGCCTGTCATATCAAAGTCGCCAGTGAAAAATCACGTTTTGCCATGCCAGAAACTGCGATTGGATTTTTCCCGGATGTTGGAGCGACCCATTTTCTGTCCCGACTGGATGAAGTTGGTGTCTATATGGCATTGACCGGGGAGCAGATCAGTAGCAGTGATGCGCTGTATCTGGATCTGGTCGATTATCATGTGCCGAGTGAACGTTTTGCTGAACTAGAAGCAGCATTGACTGCAGCGCCTGTATTAAATCCGATTGAAATCCAGAAAATTATCAGTGGTTATATTACGCATCCGGTGGAAAGTGAGCTGCAAAAACGTGCAGATCTGATTAATCAGCATTTTGGCTATTCAAACCTGGATGAGATTGAACAGAGTCTGGCACATGCCATCGATCTCACAGATCAGGACTGGGCGAAGAAAATGTTGACGATCTTGCAGCAGCGTCCGGTGATGGCAAAACAGACCAGCCTGAAGTTACAGCAAGCCGGACAGAATTTGTCGCTAGAAAAATGTATGCAGCTAGAACGGGACTTGCAGGATGTCTGGTTAGAGCAGGGCGATTTTATTGAAGGGGTTCGTGCGCTGATTATTGATAAGGACAAAAATCCACAATGGCGAACCGAAAATGCAAAATTTGAAAAGACCTTGCAAAAGATCTGGCCAGCATGGACTCAGCAGCGTATCGAAAATATCACTTAAACTTGATGCTAAAAGACCCTCCATAATTTAATTATAGAGGGTCTTTGTATCTGTCCCATACTTTCATCGACATGAATTCTATTTAGTGGGACGTTTTCTTTTTCTTGCCACCGCCGTCTTGTTTATTGACCGTCGACCAGGCAATACGTTCGGCTTCTTCCTCAGAATGAACACGTTTTTTTCGCTTTCTTCAATATGTTCGGCCTGCCGTTTTTGCTTATCGGTATAGGCTAATTTGTCACCTCTAGGCATCTTAATATCCTCATCAGGTTTGGCTTAAATTACTATAACAAGGGCTGGTTTCTATGCAGGTAAGTATTTGTTTGACTTATTTTATAAAAGAAAAATAGAATCTAGAAAATGTTTTATACATTGATTTTTAAAAATATTTCTTAAAAATATATGGGCCTAAAATCAAGGAGATGAAGATAACGGTCATCTAGAACCATCATCTTCTTTGCTTGATTAGCCGTTAATAATACTGCCGCCATTCACATGAATCACCTGACCTGAAATATAGCTGGCTTCTTCACTGGCCAGAAATAAATACGCCGGTGCTACTTCACTTGGCTGGCCCATGCGGCCCATTGGGGTACTTTTACCAAAATCTTTGAGCTGTTCTTCATCAAAACTACTTGGAATTAATGGTGTCCAGATTGGACCTGGCGCGACTCCATTGACACGAATGCCGGTTTTATTTTTCAATAAATTGGTGGAAAGGCTTCGGGTAAATGTGGTGATGGCACCTTTGGTACTTGCATAGTCAATCAACTGGTCATGTCCATGATAACTGGTGATACTGGTGGTATTGATAATACTGTCACCTTCTTGCATATGCGGAATCACCGCCTGAGTCAGGTGGAACATCGACAGAATATTAACATTAAATGTTTTAAGTAATTGCTCGGGCGAGATATCGGCAATACTTTCTTGAGGGTATTGAACCCCGGCATTATTGACCAGAATATTAATCGTTTTAAATTCCTGAAGGGTCTTTTCCACCATTTTCTTGATTTCATCTTGATCTTGTAAATCACATTGAATCAGCAGACAACAGCGGCCTTCATCTTCCACCATTTTTTTGGTGTCCCGTGCATCCTGATCTTCATCCAGATAGCAAATGGCGATATCTGCACCTTCGCGGGCAAATAAGACCGATACAGAACGGCCAATCCCGCTATCACCACCGGTAATCAAGGCAACTTTGCCTTTTAATTTTTCACTGCCTTTATAATGCGGTTTAATAATTTCCGGTGCAGGGTCCATTTTGGTTTGCACACCCGGTTGATGGTCTTGTGTTTCAGTTGAAGCTGGGGTTTCAGGATAATGATTCATATCTTTTCCAATTCCAATGATTGTGGCCATATAAGAAAAAATATATTAGAAGCTTTTGGGCAAAATGAGGCTGGACTCAACATTTCATAACAGAATGTATTCGAGATTTATCAATTATTCGTTGAAACGGATCAGGTTGAGCAACCAGAACAGAAAAAGCTGATGAAACAGCTTCTGGCTACACTTTGATAGCTGAGGTGGTCTTGAAAGGTGAAATTTGATTAGGAAAGGTGAGGTATCAACGGAGATTTAAAATCTAGACATACATAAGCATCTCTTTCTGGAAATATATAAGAAAAATGGAGAGCTTGCTAACTCTCCATTTATTTATTCATTCTGATGTGTTTAAAAAATTTCTATAGAAATAAATTAAAGATTATCACTTAAATTAATTCTGGCCTGTGCTGCCTTTTCCTTTTTGGCTGAGGCTTTACCCCAGTTAAACTTTTGTGCACAGATGCCTAAGCCCACAATAAATAATGCAAGCACACTGGTATAAACCACTTCTTTAAAATAGGTTCCTTCAATAATCATGGTAATTAAAGCGCCGACAATAAAGATAATGACCAGATAAGTGAGCCATGGGAATAACCACATCTTGAATGGAATATTTTGTCCTTCAGCTTCCAGTTTTTTACGTAACTTAAGCTGAGAAATGGCAATAGCAAGATAGACATATAAAGATACGGTACCAGTCGCTAACATCAAGACATCATAAATATTCATACTTTCGGTGGCAGTCAGATAAATCGCCACGAAAGAAAACAGGCTTGAAAAGATGACACCTACCCATGGGCTGTTATTGCGGTTGGTTAAACCGAAACTCTTTGGTGCATCTCCACGTTTCGAGAGGGAATAGACCATGCGTGAACAGGTATAAAGTGCGGAGTTAAAGCAGCTACATACCGAGGTGAGCACGACAAAATTAACAATATGGCGTGCTTCTGGAATACCGAGTGCAGTAAGCGCTACGCTATACGTACCCCAGGTCGGATCTTTCAATAAAGGATTATTGTGTGGAATCAGGCAAACCGTAATTAGCATTGAACCGACATAGAATAAAATGATACGCCATACAATTGAATTAGCGGCCTTACGAATTTCCTTGGCTGGATCTTTGGTTTCAGCTGCTGCTACGGTGACAATCTCTGCTCCCATATAAGCAAACATTACACCCAATAAGGCCGTGATCACCGATGAAAACCCATTAGGCATAAAGCCTTGAGCGGTTAGATGAGTTGTACCACCGAGCATAGAGGCATCGCCCCAAGGCCACAGGTGCATCACGGCCAAACTACCAAACACCAGAAACAGTACAATGGCAATAACTTTGATCAGGGCAAACCAGAACTCGAATTCACCAAAGTTTTTTACGTCACGGAGATTAATCCAGACCAGTGCTACAGTGACCAGAAGCATATAGCCCCAGATCGGGATAAATGGAAACCAGCTATTTAGGATTTTCCCGGCAACAAAGGCTTCCCAGCCCATGAGCAACGTCCAGAAAGACCAGTATAACCAGCCGATAGAAAATCCAGCCCAGCGCCCGATTCCACGATCCGCATAGGTTGAAAATGAACCACTGTCGGGATTCAGTACCGCCATTTCTCCCAGCATACGCATGATGAGTAAAACTAATATTCCACCTAGAGTATAGGCAATGAGTGCAGCCGGTCCTGCAGAATAGATGACATTACCGGAGCCGACAAAGAGTGCTCCACCAATGACACCGGCAATTGAAATCATGGTGAGATGGCGTGATTTAAGTCCGTTTTTTAAGCCGTTTGATGATTCGGAATTGGAGAAATGTTGATGTTCTGCCATATAATTTCCCTTAATATCAATAGCGTAGCGGCAATAAAATTCCTTATTTGGCTTACGCTATCTTATCCTTTGAAACTGTAACCGAATTCATCAGTGCTTGACCAATATTAAGTTAATCTTAATAAAATGAATCCTTGTAGCCCTATAGACAGGATCACACTTTGATTAAAGTACGGTTACATGCTGTTCATGTATGCGGTTAATTTCTCTTTTTTGTTGTAAAGTGACGAGAGCCATTTTTGAGCAATTCAAAGGAGCCAATTGGCTTAAGAGATAAAAAATATAAGCAGGCAATATTTACAGAAAAATAAAGCTTACCTAAAATATCAGGCTAAAAGCAGGTTTACGTTCCCTTTAAAAATAAATTAAAAGCTTTTTGATTTTAAAAATATAATTGTATTGATCCCTGAGTTTTTACTAAGTTAAAGTGCGGATCCCATGCTCGCGCAAGCACTTTAACAATATCCCGAAAGCCACCAGAATTTCCTGTTCACTCACACAGGCAAAGCCCAGTAATAATCCTTTCTGCCGGGTGGAATAATGTTTGGTATAGTATTGCGACAAGGCTCTGACCTTGATGCCCTGATCCAGTGCTTTGGATGCAATCAAGACATCATCACTGCTGCTCGGCAATTTTAAAATCAGATGCAAACCGGCGGCGGTATTGTATTCATGCAGAAAATCTTCACCTAAATGTCGGCGAATCAGGTCAATTAAAAAAGCGTGGCGTTTGCCATACAATAAACGCATCCGTCGGATATGCGCTTCATAATGTCCTTCACGGATAAATTCAGCCAGTGTTTGCTGATCGATTAAGTGACCACCGCGATAAAGTTCCGAGGCTACAATTCGCAACGAAGAAAACAGTTGTTTTGGTACCACTAAATAGCCAATGCGCAGGGCTGGATAAATGGTCTTACTGAACGTCCCCATATAAATCACTGGAGAATCCGGCTCCAAACCTTGTAAAGAAGGATAAGGCTGGCCCGAGAACCGGAACTCGCTGTCATAGTCATCTTCAACAATCCAGCTATTATGCTGGCGTGCGAGTGCAATTAACTGTTTGCGCCGTTCCAAACTTAAGTGTGAACCTAAGGGATATTGATGAGAAGGCGTCACAAAAATCAGCTTAGGCGGTTTTTTAGGATGCAGATCGGGAATAATCCCTTCCTGATCGACCGGTAAGGAACGCAGATTGACGCCATTAATTCGTAAAATATTACGCGCGCCCCAATAGGCCGGATCTTCGATCCAGACTTCGTCACCAATGTCGCTTAAAGTACGCGAGACCAGATCAATCGCCTGATGGGTGCCTTCGGTAATAATGATCTGATCAGCATCGCACTGCACTGAACGGGCAATTTTCAGATATTCCGCCAGCTCCTGACGCAGTTCCAGGGAGCCACCGGCATTGCTGTAAATCAGGTTATTAACTTGAGGTTCACGGCTCAAACGCGTTTGGATTTTGCTGAAAATATGATGCGGAAATTCGGTTACATCGGGTGCGCCCGGTACAAAGGCTCCCCATTGATAAGGCGAGGCCGCGGAATAGCCGAGCAAGTAGGAACCGCGTTGCGACAGATTGTAATTTTGCTGTGCTTTTTTTTCTGCAACGGCAGGAGAATTCTGTTCTACCTTCACCAAAAAGGACTCAGGTAATTTCTCTACTACCCAGGTGCCTTGACCGGTACGGGCATCAACATAACCCTGTGCCTGTAATTGTTCATAGGCATTTAACACCGTATTACGCGATACCTGAATCTCTTTAGCCAGATCACGTGATGCAGGCAAGCGGGTTTTGGGAGCCAATACGCTATCAATAATCGCGTTACGCAAGCAGCGGAACAGGCGCATCTGTAATGTTCCTGTGACATCTTGCTGCAATCGCTGCAGTAAATAATCTCCAAGCAAGCTACGCAATTGGCTCTCTCCTACAAATTTGAAATGGCTCTCGTGAGAGCGGTATTGCTAGGTGCAAAATAGTCTGATCAGGCAGTCATTGTAAAGTGTCTTGTATGCGTTTTGATCATGTACCTGCGGCTTGAATGCGAGCATACAGGCGGGCAGGCAATATACACAGATACCGATTAAAACTAAAGCGGAAAATCTAGACACTGATTTTGTTTGGAGCTCGCTGAACTAAGACCTGAATCAAGCAATGATTGCCATAACAGCCGAATAGAGATGTGTTGCAGCCGCCAGGACATACGACTGCATATAACAAAAGGATCATAGAATGAACATGATGATGAAAGGATTGACCTATACCGAGCAAGGTACAACGGCCTGGAACAATTATCTTAAGCAACTGGATAAAGTAGCGCCTTATCTGGGTGAGCTGAGTGAACGACTGGACATGCTGCGACGCCCAAAGCGCAGTTTGATTGTCGATGTTCCGGTCATCATGGATGATGGTACGGTTCAGCATTTTGAAGGCTATCGTGTTCAGCACAATTTAACTCGCGGTCCAGGCAAAGGCGGCGTGCGTTTTCATCCAGATGTCAATTTAGATGAGGTGATGGCTCTGTCGGCCTGGATGACGATCAAATGTGCTGCTCTAAATTTACCTTTTGGCGGTGCCAAAGGCGGTGTGCGAGTTGATCCGAGCCAGCTTTCCAAGCGCGAACTGGAACGCTTGACCCGACGTTATACGGCAGAAATCAATTTAATTATTGGACCGCAAAAAGATATTCCGGCGCCGGATGTTGGAACCAATCCGCAAATCATGGCCTGGATGATGGATACGTTTTCCATGAATGCGGGTTCTACGATTACTGGTGTAGTGACCGGAAAGCCGGTTCATTTAGGGGGGTCTTTAGGCCGCAGTAAAGCTACAGGTCGCGGCGTATTTATTAGCGGTCGTGAAGTTGCCCAGCAAATCGGTCTGGATTTAAAAAATGCTCGGGTTTGTGTACAGGGTTTCGGTAATGTGGGCAGTGAAGCTGCGCTGCTTTTCCAGGAAAATGGCAGCAAAGTGATCTGTGTTCAGGACCATTCTGCCACCCTGTATCAGAAAGAGGGGATTGATATTAAAAAGCTGCTTGAATACTCAAATGCCCACCATAAAATTCAGGGATTTTCTACCAGCGATGAAATTTCTGCATCAGCTTTCTGGACCATTCCTGCCGACGTCTTTATTCCGGCAGCGCTGGAAGGTGTGATTAATACTCAGGTCGCGCAAAATATTCAGACCAAAATGATTCTGGAAGGTGCCAATGGTCCCACTTTGACTGAATCGGATGAAATTCTGAGTGAGCGTCATATTACCGTGGTGCCAGATGTAATCTGCAATGCGGGTGGCGTGACGGTCAGCTATTTTGAATGGGTTCAGGATTTGGCCAGTTATTTCTGGACCGAGGAAGAGATTAATCAGCGTATGGATGCCAGCATGAAAAATGCGGTACAGGATGTATGGCAAAAATCAGTCCAGGCCGGATGTTCTTTGCGTACAGCCGCTTATATTCTGGCCTGTGAGCGGATTTTAATGGCGCGTCAGGAACGCGGCATCTATCCGGGTTAAGCGAAGTTTTTGCAAGATGGATTAATCCATAAAAATGAATGGATTTAATCCATGATGACCTATCCTAAATTTTTGCAATGGATTTTTAAATTGGCTTCTTTATTTAAAAAGGAGCCAATTTTTATTAAAATTATAAATATTTGTTTATAAATAAAATAATTTTATATTTTGACTCTTTTACTCATTTCAACTAGGCCAATTGGCTCCTTCCATCTGCTGCAAAGTGGCTCTCGTCTCATACATATAAAAGCGCAAAATGAACCATATCAGCCAGTCTTTGGCAAATTTCTATCCCAAGATCCGGATAGCAAAATTTACAACGTATGAATCAAGAATGAGGATACAAAATGGACAGTAAACACTCAGCACTGAATGCACGTAAACAGCAGGCAACACCACGTGGTGTTGGGGTCATGTGTCAATGGTACGCAGAGAAAGCAGAAAACTCGACCATCTGGGATGCAGAAGGCAATCAATATATTGACTTTGCGGGCGGAATCGCCGTACTGAATACTGGCCATCGTCACCCTAAAATTATTGCTGCGGTCACTGAACAATTAACCAAATTTACCCATACGGCTTATCAGGTTGTACCATACGAGAGTTACGTTGCTCTGGCAGAACGTATCAATGCACGCGCTCCCATCCAAGGTGCTGCAAAAACCTCATTCTTTTCGACTGGTGCTGAAGCTGTCGAAAATGCAGTTAAAATTGCCCGTGCCCATACTGGCCGTCATGGCATTGTGACTTTTGGTAATGGTTTTCATGGCCGTTCATTTATGACGATGGCTATGACCGGTAAAACTGCACCTTATAAACGCGACTTTGGGGTGATGCCTGGTGGTGTTTTCCATGCCCGTTACCCGGTGGAATCCAAAGGCATTAGCGTAGATGATGCAATGCAAAGCATCGAAGACATTTTCGCAGAAGATATTGCTGCGCATGACGTAGCAGCAATTGTGCTTGAACCTGTACAAGGCGAAGGCGGTTTTAATGTGGTGCCAGCAGAATTCCTGAAACGCTTGCGTGTATTATGCGATCAAAACGGCATTTTACTGATTGCTGATGAAGTACAGTCTGGTTTTGCGCGTACAGGTAAACTGTTTGCGATGGATTATTATGAGACCAAGCCAGATCTGATCACTATGGCAAAAAGTCTGGGTGGCGGTTTCCCGATCTCAGGTGTTGTAGGTCGTGCTGAAGTGATGGATGCACCAAATCCGGGTGGATTGGGAGGCACTTATGCAGGTAACCCGGTTGCTGTTGCGGCTGCCCATGCGGTACTGGATATCATTGAAGAAGAAGGTCTTTGTGAAAGAGCGAATGATCTAGGCGCAGAACTGGTTGATGTTTTACATGAACTGAAAATGTCTTCTAGCATGGTCAAAGATATTCGTGCACTGGGCTCAATGGTGGCGGTTGAGCTGGAAACTGCGGAACAGGCAAAAGCTGTACAAAACCATGCCATGCAAAATGGTCTGTTAATCCTGACCTGCGGTCGTTATGGTAATGTAATCCGTTTCCTATACCCGCTCACGATTCCGGCAGAACAGTTCCGTGCGGGATTGGCTATCTTGAAACAAGGGTTTGCAATGTCTGTTGCAGCCTAATGAAAGAGTAATGATCATGCTTCAAGCGCAATATAGAGATTTATTACAGCATCCTGATATCAGCTTCGATCAGCCTGCCACGGGTGAATATATTGAAGTCAACGATGCAGCAACCCAAGCCACTTTGGCCTGGGTAAAATCCCATGACCGGACATCTGTAGAACAGCTGATAGCTCGTTCTCAGCAAGCCCAAAAAGCCTGGAAAACCAAGACAGCCCTCGAACGTGCGGATGTGCTTTGGGCCTGGTTCAATCTGATGCAGGAACATAAAGAATCTTTGGCTCAGATTCTGACTGCTGAACAGGGTAAGCCACTGGCTGAGGCGCGTGGTGAAATTGGTTATGCCGCTTCCTTTATCCGCTGGTTTGCCGAGCAGGCGCGCCGTATTGATGGTGACGTGTTGACGCCAACGCTTGCCCATCAACGTTTATTGGTCATTAAACAGGCGATTGGGGTAACAGCTGCGATCACACCGTGGAATTTTCCGGCGGCGATGATTACCCGTAAAGCCGCGCCAGCTCTGGCTGCTGGCTGTTCCATGCTGGTTAAACCAGCTGAACAAACGCCTTTAACCGCCTATGCGCTTGAGGTTTTGGCCTTGCGCGCAGGTTTACCACAAGATGTATTGCTGCATGTCAGTGGTGATGCAGTTGAAGTGGGGCAGGTCTTATGTGAAAGCGAAACCGTGAAAAAGTTAAGCTTTACCGGTTCGACTCAAGTCGGCCGTATCCTGATGCAGCAGTGTGCGCCCACCATCAAAAAACTGTCTTTAGAACTTGGTGGCAATGCACCGGTTCTGGTTTTTGATGACGCCAATATTGAACAGGCTGTACAGGGCATCATGGCCAGTAAATTCCGGAACAGTGGACAGACCTGTGTTTGTGCGAACCGGATTTATGTACAAGATGGTATTTATGATGCAATGGTAGAAAAACTGGTGGCTGCCGTTGCCAAGCTGAAAGTGGGTGATGGCCGTGATGAAGCCTCTACTCAGGGTCCATTAATTGATGAGGCTGCGATTGAAAAAGTGCAGTCACATATTGCCGATGCATTGAGCAAAGGTGCACAGGTGAAAACCGGTGGACAGCGTTCAAATCTGGGCGGTACATTCTTCGAACCTACGCTTTTGACTGAAGTTACCCAGCAGATGCGTATAGCAAAAGAAGAAACTTTTGGACCGTTGGCGCCGTTATTCCGCTTCAAGACTGAAGAAGAAGCGATTCAGATGGCGAACGATACAGAATTCGGTCTGGCCACGTATGTATTTACCCAAAGTACAGCACGTCAGTGGCGTGTAGGCGAAGCCTTAGAATACGGCATGGTGGGAATTAATACCGGAGCCATCTCTAATGAAGTTGCGCCATTTGGTGGAGTCAAGCAATCAGGGTTAGGCCGTGAAGGGTCTAAATTCGGTATGGATGAATACCTTGAAATGAAATATCTCTGTGTTGATATTTCTTCATAATGATGTTTAAAAAGTAAACTTATTCATTAAAAAACTGATGAGAAAATATCAGCCTCCAGTGAATCCCGTGTTTAATTTAAACCGGGATTCCTGCGATGGAGCAAGGACTCAATAAACAGATTGGAGGAGGGCATATTTTCAGTTGTTAAGTCATTCTTCTTCTCTAAAATTCCCCTAAATATCAATTAAAGCATCAGATTATCATCAGGATTTAACCCTGATTTCTAACTTTAAACCAAAAGCATCCAGTAATTTCTGCATAGACTTGAGTGTTGGATTGCCTTCAGGTTGTTCCATTTTCTGTAGAGTCTGGGGAGCAATCTTGGTAATTTTAGCCATATCGTTGAGTGTGAGGTGCAACTCGGTACGAATGAAGCGAGCAACCTGATGAAAAGGCCAGTCAGGATTGTTACTGACGGTTTCAAGTACAGACAATCTCTTTTGCATCTGTTGAATCGGAGTCAGTGGCTTGAAGCGTTTATCCATAATTCAGCTCCTCCAATTGTTGGCAAATATTATCAATTCGATACTGGCTATTTTCCAGAATTTCAGGTGCCAATTGCAGATGTTGCATGTGCTCGAGTAACCCCTGATAAAGTGGTAATTGTTCGATTAATACCGCTTTGATTTCTTGTGGATCAATCATCGTGCTTTCGGCGATCTGTTCAATGACTGAATGCCAAATTGGCATGCCACCATGATCATCTCGCTCCCAACGTGTAGTTCGGGCAATACCATCTGGATGGAGCCACATCGGCGCAAAATCAAATAATGGGGTTAGTTGAATGATTCCATTATTGAAACGTTGAATCGCTGTATTACGGGTATGATTGTCTTTATTGCCTAAAGCGACATTGGCAAGATCACGCTTCAAATATTCAAAGATTTCCTGTTTTGGTTCAGTACAGCATTGCATCAACAGGCTACAGATCTGGTTATGGATCATTCTTACCCCAAAACCGGCTTTCCCCCCCAGAGAAGCAATACTTTCCTGGGCAATTCTTTCAACCTTCCCATCGATGATCTTACGGTCGAATCGGGGAATGAATAAAGTCTTGCCATGCAGTTCCAGTTCCTGATGAACACGAAGTCCCAGATACTGGGCAATTTTCATATATAAGGCTTCGTGCATCAAAATTTTATCTAAATTCTGATCACTGCCACGGCTGAATTTCACCAGCCAATGCTGCTTGACCTGATGATCTGTCAGCGTGTGATCCAGATAGAACAGGTCATCGTGACCTTGAGTTAACAGTAATTTTGGCCACTCGCCCTGAATACCAGAAGAACCGGCAATAAAAAGTCCATAAGAGGCTAAGGATTCAATAAATTTTTCTTGACGTTCTACGACTTGGTCCAGACTAAAGCCATGATTCTGCTGAACAGGGAATTGCCCCTGTAGCCATTCATAAGCCTCTTTCACCCGTAAGTTACCTATCGGATTGCCTGCACCTGCTTTTAAAAGCGCCCAGTCTGCTTGTTCCTGAGTATTTTCAGAAAAATTAAGCTGACGGAGTAATTCTTTACGACCATAACCTTGAGGTAACAAATCCATCAGGAAGGCCGGCCAGGTAGATTGCAATGTATTTTGCACATTTACCGGTAAATGATAGGCTAGCGCATGCCCATCGCTTAGGTTCATATAAGAAATAGCATATTCAAATAGATATGATGTGCGCGTGGCTGCTTGCCATCCAGTTTGTTGTTGACCGACAATCTCAACAATAGCGCAATCCAGCCATTCATCTTCCTGATAAATCTGCAGTGTGCAATATTGATCCATAATTTTATTAAAATAGTAAAGTAAAGTGATTTTATTTATTATATACCTATTTTAATAAAAAACTAATTTTATCTTCTTAAAGTTCTTTATCGTTCTAAAAGGCCTTATCTTCACCAGAATACAAGGCTTATGAGGCTATATAACAAGATGTATCCTCATAGAAATCAATATATAACCCAATTAATTTTTAAATATCAGAGAAGCTCTAACCCTGGTTATTTATTATGAATCTTTCTTTTGAATAAAATTTTAAGCAGCAAATAAAGGACTAAATCCCCGTTTACGTAGTAATTTTCGGTACATACTCGAGCTTCGATCTGCCGGAAAATGCGCTTCTAAAGATAAGTCCAAAGGTAAATATTCAGGTTTCTGATTTTCTACAATTAAACGATCTTCCTCGAAAATTTTCAGATTAAATGCGTAGGCATCTTCAACCGGTAAATCTTTATCATAATTGCGGCAAATAGGTGCAAAAAGTCGTGTTGAACGCGCAGTCATGGGTGAAGCCGCATTCATGATGACCTGCTTGGCATCATTCGGAAAATGAATCGTAAGTGTTGCAGTAAAGGGTAGGCTCACTTCGAAATGACGTAACCATTTAAAATCTTCCTGGCCACGCTGCTCGATTCCGATCGGATAACGTCCTACACTGCTGATGTAATCTGCATTAAAACCGACCTCCGTTTCTGTCGTACTGTAATCAGGAACTTCTACATCCTCCGGATCGCCAAAAGTGTCTGGATGCACCCAGGCAAAATGAGCCACATCAATAAAACCTTCGAGCTGTCTTCCTGCAAAACATTGAATGTCTATCTGAGGGCAGACCAGTTGCTGATACTCAGCATCATCCCAAAAAGGCATGTTAGGAATATGAGGTTCTGCATCTTTTGTAGCGCTTAATGAACACCAGATCAGACCATACTTTTCTACCGCAGCATAAGTTTTCAAATGGAAACGTTCCGATATTTTATGCTGAGGATGTGCAGGAATACGGTTGCATTTACCTTCATTGCCAAAGCGTAAACCGTGATAACGACACACCACGCCTTGGCCGTCATTTTTTCCCAAGCTTAAAGGTACACCGCGATGCGGACATGCATCTTTCGCCACCACCAGTTTATCGTTCATTTTATAAATCACCAGAGGCATATCAAGCAGCATGCTACTTGTTGGCTGATCTGTAATATCACGCGCAAGTGCAATCGGATACCAGTACTGAGCCAAAAGATGCCAGTCATGTTCCTCGAATGTCATATGGACGGGTAAGTCGGGACTAAAAGCGGCGATATTTGTATTCATAATGGGTTCTGTGTCATGACCTTTAGCTGGACTATAAAACAGCAAGGTGTTCTATGAAATTTCAATTAATAGGACATAGGATTGCGTAAATCAGAACACTGACCGGCGATTGAAAACAAATAAGCATCTTTCTAGGTTTTTTATATTCAACCACGCAAATATTGAGATGGGATATTTCTAAGCTTAAATTTCGCTGAAAATATTTTTTTAAAAAGCGTGCTCTCAGTTTCAATGCTCTAGTTTGGCGCATAAATTGCTTATCACGCGTATAGAAAATTGATCATTTACTCAGAATCGACAAGGAATTGATGTGACGACTAGCTACTTACGCGGACAAGAACTTATTGACAGCATTCGCAGTGCACCTTATTCGCGTGACCTGATTGGCTATCATGGTGAACCACCAAAAGTGCAATGGCCAAACGGCGCGCGTGTCGCGGTACAGTTTGTACTGAATTATGAAGAAGGTGGTGAAAACCACATTGAACATGGTGATACAGGATCAGAAAAGTTTTTATCTGAAATCATTGGTGCTGCCAGCTTTCCAGATAAACATATGTCGATGGATTCGATGTACGAATATGGTTCACGTGCAGGCTTCTGGCGCATTCATCAGGAGTTCCAGAAACGTGGTTTGCCGATGACCATCTTTGGAGTCGGCATGGCCTTAATACGTAATCCTTATGTGGTCGAGGCGATTAAATCAGCCCATTATGATGTCGTTTCACATGGGCAGCGCTGGCTACATTATCAGGACATGCCGCTTGAACTTGAACGTCAGTATATGGATCAGGCGATCAGTGTTCTGGAAAGCCTGTTTGGTGAAGCGCCTATTGGGTGGTATACCGGTCGGGACAGTCCAAACACCCGTCAACTTCTGGCTGAATTTCCTCACATCAAATATGACGCTGATTACTATGGAGATGACTTGCCATTTTGGAGCACCTTGACCAATCAGGCAGGGGAAACACGTCCGCATTTGATTATTCCTTATAGCCTGGATAGCAATGACATGAAATTCAGTTCACCGGGCGGGTTTAATAGCGGGGAACAGTTTTATCAATATCTCAAAGATGCTTTTGATGTGCTCTATGCCGAAGGCGAAACTGCGCCAAAAATGCTGTCGATTGGCATGCACTGCCGTATTTTAGGACGGCCGGGACGTTTTAAAGCTCTACAAAAGTTCCTGGACTACATTCAAAATCATGACAAGGTCTGGATTTGCCGTCGTGGGGATATTGCCGAGCACTGGTATAACCATCATGCGCCATAATCATAAAATATATTGGAAAAGATCAGTTTAGATGCTCTTTTTTGAGTCATGTACTTTATAAAAATAACAAACACATCAGCTTTGGCACTGTTATTGCAAAACCAGTTTTAAATAACCAAGCAATATAAACAGGCGATTGAATAGTGCAACTTGTTGAATTTAATCAAGCATCAGCAGAAGATGCGATGATCTTTTTAAAGCACTGTGTGCAAATACCCAGCTGGTCGACCGAGCTTGCCACAAAACGTCCTTATGCATCGCTTGAGGATGTTTTGAGTGCAGCGAACCAACAGGCGGCGACCTGGAGTTGGGATGAAATTAAAACTGCGCTGGATAATCATCCCCGTATAGGTGAAAAACAGGCACAGGCTGAATTAAGTGAAATAGAAAAAGACTTTTCCCATCGTGAGCAATCCGGCATTACAGCAGATGACGATACCCAGCTCGCGCTGCTTAAAGGCAATCTTGCCTATGAAAAAAAATATGGGTTTATCTTTCTGATCAAAGCTGCTGGATTGAGCAGTGAAGACGTCCTTCAAGCCCTGAACTATCGTTTGCTAAATGATCCAGAGATTGAGAAACGTATTGTCCATCATCAACTGGCAGAAATTGCCTTGTCACGACTGGCTCAGGAGCTTCATGCATGATTAGCACGCATATTTTAGATACACATCTGGGAAAACCTGCGACAGACGTGGTGGTACGACTTTTTGCTGAAGACGGTCGCTTGCTTGCTGAGACAAAAACCAATACAGACGGCCGCGTCAGTGATTTTGGCATAGTCGATTTAAAAACAGGTATCTATAGTCTTGAGTTTTTTACATCTGCTTATTTTGAAGGTTTGGGTTTAGAAACTTTTTTTCCTAAAGCAGTTATTCATTTTTATGTGAAAGATGCATTCCAGCATTTTCATATTCCTTTACTGATCAGCCCATTCGCGTACTCCACATATCGCGGAAGCTGATTTTATATTTAGACTTTGAGGGTGAGAAAAATGACAGAACAAAGTAAAACAATATCACCTGAACATGAATATTTAGGTGCGGGGAAAAGTGCAGCTTATGGTTTGCAACACGTACTGACCATGTATGGTGGAATTATTGCACCACCTTTAATCGTGGGAACAGCAGCCGGCCTAGAAGCTTATCAAATTGGATTATTGATTGCGGCGGCGCTATTTGTCGGTGGTTTAGCCACAATTTTGCAAACCGTTGGGGTGAAATATATCGGTGCAAAACTACCTTTGGTGCAAGGGGTTTCTTTTGCCGGTGTCGCAACGATGGTGGCGATTGTGACTACAGGCGGTGGTTTGCAAGCCGTCTACGGTGCAGTCATTGTCGCATCATTGATCGGTTTTTTCCTCGCACCTTATTTTTCCAAAATTATCCGTTTCTTTCCACCAGTCGTGACCGGTTGCGTCATTACTATCATTGGTTTGTCTTTATTGCCGGTGGCAGTCCGCTGGATGATGGGCGGCAATCCCAAGGCACCAGAATGGGGAAGTGTCGAGAATATTGGTCTGGCATTGATGACCTTGGCTTTAGTAATTTGCCTGAATTTGAGCCGACAGGCCGCTATCCGTCGCTTGTCTATTCTTCTAGCAATTGTTTTAGGTTCAGTACTGGCCTATTTATTCGGTTTTGGTGATTTCTCTAAAGTTGCGACTGGGACATGGATTCAGGTACCTAGCTTCTTCGCCTTTGGACTACCGACTTTTGAGCTCACAGCCATTATTTCCATGCTCATCGTTACTCTCGTGATTATGACCGAAACCACAGCAGATATCATTGCAGTGGGTGAGATTGTAGGTACCAAAGTGGATGCGGATCGTATCTCGAATGGCTTGCGTGCCGATATGTTATCGAGTGCGATGGCACCGGTTTTTGGTTCATTTATGCAAAGTGCTTTTGCGCAAAATGTCGGCTTGGTGGCGATTACCGGAATTAAAAGCCGATTTGTGGTCGCTGCGGGTGGCATGATTTTAGTAGTGCTGGGTTTACTGCCAATTATGGGACGTTTGATTGCTGCCATTCCTGTACCGGTATTAGGTGGTGCAGGTCTGGTACTTTTTGGAACAGTCGCTGCAAGCGGGATTCGTACCTTGGCTAAAATTGATTATAACGAGCAAAAAAATCTTATCATTGTTGCGACGGCTATTGCAGCCGGCATGATTCCCATTATTGATCATTCCTTTTATGCCAACTTTCCAAAATGGGTGCAAACCTTGTTTCATTCAGGCATCAGCTCAACCTGCTTAATGGCCATTTTACTCAACCTGTTGTTCAATCATCTGAACCTATTTAAAAATAAAAGCACAGCGACTACAGAAATTGTGGCAAAGATTCCACATTAGAAAATTTAAACCAGGATGAAAACAGTCCAGAAAATGGGCTGTTTTTTTATCAAAAATTAAAAATGTTGGCTTTGTTTTTGCTTAATTCAGAATGTGATTCTTTCATTCCATTGGGGACCCTTATTTATGAAATTCACTCAACTTACTGCTGCAACATTACTTGTATTGGGTGCGGCATCCGCACAGGCAAAACCGATCTGGCAAGACTTCAGTGTCACCGGACTTTATGGAGAAAACTATGAGGTGGTCGATGAGAAACAGGCGACTGCGACCTTTGAATATACGGCAAAAGTAAAATATGCAGATGTCTTCTTCTTCATTGACCGTATGCGCGGTGCAGATGACTTTAAATCAAGTTATTTTGAATTTTCACCACGTTTGAGCTTGGGTGAAGTGTCGGGTCAGAAGCTTGCCTTTGGTCCGGTTAAAGATGTACTGGTTTCAACGACCTGGGAAGGTGGAGAGGGTTTTGATAACTTCCTGTACGGCGTAGGTTTCGATCTGGATATTCCATATTTCCGTTATGCCAGCATTAACCTTTATCGCGTGAATAATGAGAATATTGATGATGATTACCAGTTGACACTGACCTATGGCGTGCCAATTAAACTGGGAACTGAAGAATTTCTGGTGGATGGCTTCTTGGACTGGTCTACAGAAGAAGATACTCATGACAGCGAGATGAACTGGACCACCCAATGGAAATGGAATGTCGGTAAACGCATTTCTCCAGACACCAATTTATATCTGGGGATTGAACATTCTATCTGGAACAACAAATTCGGTATCCCAAATGCCGATGAAAATAATGTCAGTGCTTTAGTGAAATATCACTTCTAGGCAAAGTGATGAAGAAATAAGTTAAAAGCCCTGATAAAAGGGCTTTTTTTAATGCGTTTAAAATACGATCTGGATGTTTTCAGGAAAAGGATGAACATCACAATTTGATCCGCTACCTATACGATCCACTACGACAAACTCGCTGGATGCTTCAAGGGTCAATAATGGATGATGCCAGGTTCCGGCACGATAATTTATCCCTTGAGAACCATCACTGATAAATACCTGAATCTGACTAATATCGGGCTGTGTATAATCAAGTTCAGGCGCTACAACGATTAAAAATTGCTGGCCGTGCATCGGAATAAAAGCCTGTGATCCTAGAGGATGCCTTTCCAGCATTGAGATTTGAAAAGGAATTGCCGTAGCTTGCATATTTCTAAAAATACTCAGTCCGACCTTGGTGTCACTTTCTACTTCAGCCAGGGCATGATAACGCTCAGTCTGCTGCTCATTGATATGAAAATAATGATTACCCTGACAGGCAATGACTTCTCCAAAAGGCAGAAAACTTTCAGTGCTTAAAGGCTGTATTTTTATACTTTGCATAGACATATCATTGATCACTCAAGCCAATTTTCCCCAGAGACGAATCCGGCTGATGCCACCGTCCGGAATCATGTTGACACGAATATGGGAAATTTTTTCGTGTTGTAAAATTTCATTGATGTAATGATGAATATGATCCATTTGCATAGGTTGGGCTGCTAACAAAAAAGGCCAGAACATGCTTTGTGGAATGAGTTGCTCATCGGTTGCATCCTCAACATAGATGGCTTGAATAGAAACCTCTGCAGGGAAATTTCCCTTAAAATGGGCGGTATCAATTTCAATTTTCTCGATTCGGGCACTGGCGCCTAAAGCCAAAATGCACCAGTCAAATCCTGGAGCACGACGCCGTTTGGTTTCCCAGCCATCGCCCATGTTAATGCCACGTCCCGGATTAATCAGATTGCGTGGATGTCCAAAATGCGCATCGCTATAGGCAACGACACGGCCACCATGTTCTAGTGCCAAAACATCTAGCATTTGATCACTATCTTGCAGATTGATTTTTACCTGACCATAGACCTTAAAACGTGCAATCCCACCGTCAGGATAAATATTCAAACGGACATGGGTAAATATCTGCTTTGCTGAAATCTGAACAATATGATGCTGGCTGGGGCCCAAGACATTATTTTCTATAATGCTGATCCATTCTGCCTGATCAAGATTTCCATCTGGCGCATAACATGCTTGCACAGCAGCAGAGGCCGGATAATTGCCGCTAAAAAAAGTCGTATCAATATCCAGTGCCTGTATTTGACCTGCAACAGCAAGTTTAATGATGGCCCAATCATAGCCCGTGTGGCGCTTGCGACGGGTTTCCCAGCCATCCATCCATTTGCCATGCTCATCAAACTTGTCTTCGATAAAGACCGGTGCCTCAAATTGCAACATGCGTTTTGCTTCAGCAAAAAACTCATCTGAACATTCAAGAATTTCTGCGCCAATTCGGGCATCTGCAAGGTTAGTTAACTGCTGTACTGGAGCAGGCAGATCAAAAATTGGAGCTAATAAGGTCGCCATCTTAAATTTCCATCATTGGTATACGTCACATGAATATGCACTTTTATAAATACAAATTTAGGTCTTCTGCCTTTATAAAAACAGGACATTGAAGGAATTTAAAAGCACAGCGTGTGCCAACTCTTGCTATTTTTTTAGTGCATTTTTTTCAGGATGGCACGTTTTTAGCATTTTAGCTGGCAATGAAGATGAAATAGCCAGGAGGAATAGATGGAGATTGCAATTATTGGGGCAGGCATGGGCGGATTAACCACAGGAATTGCACTAAAAAAGTTCGGACATCGGGTCACCATCTATGAGCAGGCAGAACAGATTTTACCTGTCGGTGCTGCAATTTCCTTGTGGTCAAACGGGGTGAAGTGTTTGAACTATCTGGGCTTAACTGAACAGGTAGCAAAGTTAGGTGGCCAGATGAATGACTTAGCCTATATCGATGGTTTGAATGGCGAGGTCATGACGCAGTTTAGTTTGGCGCCGTTAATTGAAGAAGTCGGTCAACGTCCATATCCGGTATCGCGTGCTGAATTACAAAATATGTTAATGGATGCGTTTGGCCGGCAGGATATTCAGCTCGGTAAAAGAATGGTGTCTATTGAGGATAAGGGGCAACACGTTGAAATCGGTTTTCAGGATGGCAGCACTGTTTCTGCAGCATTATTGATTGGCGCAGATGGTACCCATTCCATGACGCGTCAGTATGTATTGGGCAAACAGGTTGAACGCCGTTATGCTGGCTATGTGAACTGGAACGGACTGGTTGAGATCTCTGAAGATTTAGCGCCCGCACAGCAGTGGACCACTTTTGTCGGTGAAGGCAAACGCGCTTCACTGATGCCTGTGGCAGAGCATCGCTTTTATTTCTTCTTTGATGTGCCATTGCCCGCAGGTCTGGAGAATCAACGTTCGGAATATAAGATCTTATTAAAGCAATATTTCTCTGGCTGGTGCTCCCAGGTTCAATGCCTGATTGACAGTATTGATGAGCAGAAAACCAATCGTGTCGAAATCCATGATATTGAGCCTTTTACCCAGTTTTATAAGGGCCGTGTGGTAATTTTAGGGGATGCGGCACATAGCACCACACCGGATATCGGGCAGGGAGGTTGCCAGGCAATGGAAGATGCGGTCTATCTGGCACGTGCCTTACAAATTAATACGCTAGGTCTGGAAGATGCCCTGAAACGTTATCAGAATAAACGCAATGAACGCGCCAATGAATTGCTGCTACGTGCACGTAAGCGTTGTGATGTCACGCATATGAAAGATGAACAAATTACCAAAGACTGGTATGCAGACCTGCGGAAAGAGCAAGGCCCACATATTATGAAAGGCATTATTAGCAATATTGTGGGTAATCCATTGGATTAAGTTTCATTAATAGCATCACATATCGAGAAACCGCGATTTTAGCCATCGCGGTTTTTGTTATTTAAGTATGAAAATACTACAGTTGCTGCACCTTGCTTTTTAAGGTTTCCATTTGTTCAATCATATGTTTAATCATCAACTGGGAAACGCGTGAAATTTGGCGTTTAGGCGCCACACACAAGGCAATGGTCAGCGGATGCAGCCCTTTTTCAGAGATAGGTTTAAAGACCACTTCATCTCGCTCGACATACGGTAAAACATCGAGATAACTAAAAATTCCAATCCCGGAATTCGCCTTAATGAGAGTATTCATCAGGCGTATATCATTCGATTCCGTTTTACGTGCAGGTATAAATTGATGATGTTTATACAATGCCTGTACATAATCATGAATAATCAGGGGTTCGGCCGGAATAAAATGGTTGTCATTCAAGGTATCTGAAAAATAAATCTTTTCTGCTTGAGCAAAAGGATGAGACTTACCCATCACAAAACCTAAAGGCAGTTCCAGAAAATAGAGGACTTCAATATGTTGATGGGATTTTGGATTCAGGATCAGGCCAAAATCCAGATCTGCCTCAATCACTTTTTTGGCTACAATTTCACTGTCTGCAACCCGGATATTAAAATTAATCCAGGGATAATGTTCATACATATATTGCACGGACTGCATGACAAAACCATCATTCAAGGCAGAAATTAAACCAAATTCGATGGTCCCACGCGTAAGCCCCTGAATTTCATCAAAGCGAATCCGGGTTTGCTGGAATTCTTTTTGCCATTTTATAACATCGGCATAGAGTAATTCGCCCGCCAGTGTCAGTTTTAAACCATTGGGCAAGCGCTCAAATAACATAATTCCCAGTTCTTCTTCAGCCAGAGCAATTTGCCGATGTACTGCAGACACGGAAATGAATAATTGATCTGCGGCCTTGCGTAAACTTCCCGTTTTCGCCACCGCGATAAAATATTCTGAAAATCGGGAAAAAGGCGTATTCATTAATTTAGTCAAGCGAAGAACCACCGTTTATTTATATCAATATTTGAGATAACCGTGCTTATGCGAGTTTTATGCCAAAGAAGGCAGCTTTATTCGGTAAGTACATTTGTACATGGTTGAGGTGTTCTAATTTTAAGAATAAATAGTACGAATCATTCTAATAGACAGAATGACAATAAATTCAGTAATTTCAATTAGAAGCAAAGCCAAAATTGCACAGTTCTGCACTGTTCAAGGCCTGTAAAAAGAGACCATCTACAGTAAAAATATAGGTTTGATATGAACGCAATTCCAGTCATCAATTTATTCAACAAACCCTGCTATAGCCAGTTTGATGATCAGGACTGGGACATTCTGGCTCGTCACTGGTATCCGGTTGCACGGATTCAGGACGTTTCTACCCAACCGCAACAAGTGACCCTGCTTGATGTCAAACTGGCATTGTACAAAACAGAAAGTGGAGATATTCATCTGGTCCGTGATCTCTGTCCACACCGGGGTGTACCCTTAACCAAAGGCTGGGTTTCGGGTGAAAATCTGGTCTGTCCTTATCATGGTCTACACTACAATGGCCAAGGTAAATGTATCAAAATTCCTGCACAACCCGAGCTGACCAGTATTTCTGAGCGCTTTTCTCTGACTAAATTTCCTGCAGTGCAAAAATATGGCTTGATCTGGACCAGTATTTTTAGCCGTGACGAAGCAAAAGCCAATTTTCCTGTTTTAGATACCTGGGAGATGCCAGATCATCAGGCAATTTTACCGCCGTTTGTGGATATTGGCGGCTCAAGTGGCCGTCAACTGGAAGGCTTTATTGATGTTGCACATTTTGCCTGGGTTCATCAGGGTTCTTTCGCAGATCCTGAAAATCAGGTTGTACCCAAATACACGACAGAACGTACAGATTACGGCCTGCATACCGAATATGTCAGCAGTGTCAGCAACTATCCACATGGTATGCAAGATTTGGCACCGGAAGGTTTTTTGTGGAAACGTGTATTTGATGTTTATCCACCGTTTTCTGCGGTGCTAACCGTACATTTCCCAGAACAGGGACAATTAAAAATTCTCAATGCCTGTTGTCCGGTCTCACACAATAAAACCCGTTTATTTGTACCACTGACACGCAACTTCGATACGACAGGAGATTTACAGGCGGTATATGACTTCAATGCACAAATCTTTGCCGAAGATCAGGACATGGTAGAAAGCCAGAAACCTGAAGAATTACCGCTCGATATTTCCATGGAAGCGCATTTTGAAGCAGATCGCTCTTCAACGACCTATCGTCGAATCTTAGCCGAGTGGGGATTAAGTAAACGTTATGTTGTCTAATATATTTTAAAATTTAAAAATATGGATTAAATTTTAAACAGAAACCCTATATTTTAATATAGTGGTTTTTATTTATATTATTTTTAAATAATTAAAATATTATTTATATTCCCTTATTCTTTGATTAAAACGGCTTTGTTGCACAAACCTAGCATCAAAAGCTTATTCAGCAATATAATTTCAAAATGAATAAGCCTGCCTCTAAAATCTACCGTACAACC
>NZ_JAMXXN010000015.1 GCF_024129435.1 Acinetobacter lwoffii
TACGAGGCATAGCGAATAGTAAAATTGGGTTTGGCGATTTGATTTTACTACTTCGCTATTTTTTTAAGCTAAAAGTGTCAACACACCCTAGAAGCATAAAAATAAATATCGATGATTATTTATACAATCGCAAGATTTTTATAATGATTTTAATGTAAGAATAAAATTATTTTTAGAGTATTATCAAATTTCAGGCATAAAAAAACCGCTTAACGCGGTATCTTTTATCTCGACCATCTTGAAGGAGATGGTCGGAGCAGTAGGATTCGAACCTACGACCCCCTGGTCCCAAACCAGGTGCACTACCAGGCTGTGCTATGCTCCGATTTCAACTTTAAAAGTTGGGGTGAATGACGGGATTCGAACCCGCGACAACTGGAATCACAATCCAGGGCTCTACCAACTGAGCTACATCCACCATCATTTTGATTCTTAACATCAAGCGACCAAATGGCGCGCCTGACAGGATTCGAACCTGTGACCATCCGCTTAGAAGGCGGATGCTCTATCCAACTGAGCTACAAGCGCGTTACTGATGCAAACATCATTTGCCTTGAAGAATTGGTCGGAGCAGTAGGATTCGAACCTACGACCCCCTGGTCCCAAACCAGGTGCACTACCAGGCTGTGCTATGCTCCGATTCATCTCAGCTTTCGTATCGAACATCGTTCGGTACGGTGTGCATTCTAGGCGTGACGCCCGGAGACGTCAACACCTATATTTAAAAAAAACCGAAAAAACGCTTCAAGCGTTTATTTATCAATCACTTCAGACATTTTTTATACAAATTTTAACGTTTTAGACCAGCACTAAAGTTCAGCATGCGATCTAGAGGCAGTTTCGCTCGTTCAGCAAGTGCAGGATCGACATAGACTTCCTGATCTTTATGCTGTAACACATGCAAGATACCATCCAGCTCGTTCATGGCCATCCAAGGACAATGCGCACAAGAACGACAGGTCGCCCCCTCTCCTGCGGTTGGTGCTTCAATCAGGATTTTATCCGGTACTGCCTGCTGCATTTTATAAAAAATGCCGCGATCAGTAGCCACGATTAAACGTTGATGCGGCAAAGTCTGCGCTGCTTTAATCAGTTGCGAAGTGCTACCCACAGCATCGGCAATCTCGACTACAGACATCGGTGATTCAGGATGTACCAGAACCGCAGTATCTGGATAGAGTGATTTCATATTGGCAATACCGCGTGAACGGAATTCCTCATGCACGATACAGGCGCCATCCCAGAGCAACATCTCTGCACCGGTTTTTTTCTGGATATAACGCCCCAGATGCTGATCGGGTGCCCAGATGATTTTTTCGCCCAGACTGTCCAGATGTTCGATAATTTCCACTGCACAACTTGAAGTGACGACCCAATCGGCCCGGGCTTTCACGGCCGCTGACGTGTTGGCATACACCACCACGGTATGATCCGGATGCGCATCACAAAAAGCGGTAAACTCATCGACAGGACAACCTAAGTCCAGTGAACAGGTCGCTTCCAGAGTTGGCATCAGCACGGTTTTATTGGGTGAAAGAATTTTAGAGGTTTCGCCCATAAATTTCACACCAGCTACCACAAGCGTTGAAGCTGGATGATCGCGACCAAAACGCGCCATTTCCAGTGAATCGGAAACACAGCCCCCCGTCAGTTCAGCCAGCTCTTGGACTTCAGGGTCGCAATAATAATGCGCCACCAAAACAGCATCCTGTTTTTCTAGCTCTGCCTTGATCTGTGCAAATTTGTCCAATTTTTCCTGCTGGCTCATTTGATGTTCTTGTGGAACACCTAAACGATCTAAATGCGCCTGCACAATCGATTTAGCTTCATTGGCTATTAATTTGGTCGCATCATTCATAACAACTCTTACTCTACCCTCATGGTTCACTATTCAATGAACCTTTCACCCTACATCCCGGTCATCTCTGGCGAAATGCTATTTTTGACCAGTCATTAAAAATCATTAAGTATAAAAAAAGCCCCACAACGGAGGCTTTATAAACAATCTGAATTATGAGCGATAATCTGCATTGATTTTTACGTAGTCATACGACAGGTCACAGGTATAAACCGTATCTTTTGCCTGACCTCGTCCAAGATCAACACGAATCGTCATTTCAGCCTGGGCCATCACACGTGCACCGGCTGCTTCAGTATAGTCTGCTGCCGCACCACCATCTTTGCAGATTTGCACATCATCTAACCAAACCTGAATTTTTGCAACGTCTAAATTTGGCACACCGGCATAACCAATCGCTGCCAGAATACGGCCCCAGTTTGGGTCAGAAGCAAAGATTGCGGTTTTGACCAGCGGTGAATGCGCAATGCTATAGGCAATATCGCAGCACTCTTGAGTATTGCCACCACCTTCTACAGTCACGGTAATGAATTTAGTCGCACCTTCACCATCACGTACAATCAGTTGCGCAAGGCGTTTCATGGTACGTGTCAATACGTCTAGCACCACTGCATAACGTGGATCTTCAGTCGAAGTGATTTCAGCACCACCGGCCTGACCTGTGGCAATAAAAATACACGAGTCATTAGTTGAGGTATCGCCATCAATTGTAATACGGTTAAACGATACATTGACTGTTTCAGTTAATAACTGTTGAACCAGTTCACGGCTGATCGGTGCATCCGTCGCAACATAACCCAGCATGGTCGCCATATTGGGACGAATCATGCCTGCACCTTTGGAAATACCGGTCATGGTATAAGTCACACCATCCAGCTCGAACTGTTCTGAAGCACCTTTCGGGGTGGTATCTGTGGTCATGATTCCAGTTGCTGCATCGACCCAGGCATCATCACGCAATGAATCCAGCGCAGGCTGTAAACCTGTAAGCAAACGCTCCATTGGAAGCTGCTCACCAATCACACCAGTCGAGAATGGCAACACTTCAGCAGCCTGTACGCCTGCAAGTTCAGCCAGCTTGGCACAGGTGGCTTCTGCATTTGCCATGCCTGTAGGGCCTGTTCCTGCATTGGCATTTCCGGTATTGATTACCAGGTAACGTGGATTACCCGCTTGCAAATGGGCTTTAGATACATGCACTGGTGCTGCACAAAAGGCATTCTGGGTAAACACCCCTGCAACATTGGAGCCTGCAGCCAGTTCAAATATCACCAGGTCACGTCGGTTCTGATAGCGCACATAGGCTTCAGCCGAACCAATTTTAACCCCTTTCACCACATGCATCTGTGGCATAGATACGTCACCAACTGCCATTTTAAAGTCCAATATTGAAGTTTTAGAAAAATACAGCTTAGTTGATCTGCAACAAAAAATCGAGCCAAAGCCTGAGCCAGCCTGAGATTTGTTATGGATTTTCACAATAAAAAACCAGTCATCAAGACTGGTTTCTACATTTTTAAAATAAGATATTTTTAATTTTGTGCAAGTTGTCCAGATTCGCTTAGCAAAGCCTGTTTCGCCTGTTGTTGACTTGCAGTAGAAAGTGCCGGATTTGTAGCAACAATACGGTCTGCATTTGCCGCATTGGCAGCTGCAATCGCAGCCGTCTGCAACACAATCGGACGATTCTGGTTGGCAAAGGTATAACGGATGCCGGTACGTGGGCTTGCTACAGTCACTTGTGCATCGGTACGTTGTACTTGAGCAGTGTTAGTACCCACCGCTTGCTGAACTTTATCAATTGTTGTGGTCGCTGCAGTTTGTGCAAAACTTAAGGCAGGCATTGCCAAAACGGCAATCATGAGCGTTTTTAATACTTTTTTCATTCAGGTTATTCCACTTTGAGGTGTTGAATGAGCCATTAAATAGCATTTAATTCCTAAGACTGCAAACAGTATTCAATTTCTGAAAAATCTTCATACATAAAAAAATCAGAGCCATGGGGCTCTGATTTTTAATAGCGTTTAGATCTTGCCATGACACTGTTTGTATTTCAGACCTGAACCACATGGACAAGGCGCATTACGACTTGCCGGTGCTTCAAAGACTGGTGCTACAGGATTCGCCTGAGCATTTTGCTCGGTCGTCACCTCATGTTCACCTGCCAGCAAGCCGTCAAACTCTTCATGAGATAACTGCAAACGCATTGCCTCAGCCTGTGCCTGCTGCTGTGCTTCCATTTCCGCCAGCTCTTCAGGGGTCGGTACGTGGATGCGTGACAGATCTGTCACGACATCGGACTTAATCGTACCCAGCATGTTTACAAACAGGTTATAAGCTTCTTTTTTATATTCCTGCTCCGGATTCTTCTGCGCATAACCACGTAAATGAATACCCTGACGCAAGTAGTCCATAGCTGCCAGATGCTCTTTCCAATGACGGTCCAGAGAATTCAGCATAAAGTGACGTTCAAGCGATGCTGCAGATTCCTCGCCCATTTGTTCACGACGTGAACGGTAGCGGTTCAGCACTTCATCGGTAATGCGCACCACCAAGGCTTCTTCATCCAGACGACGATCCTGTTCCAGCCATTGTCCGATAGGAAGATCCATCGAAAGATCTTCACGCAGCGCCAGCTCCAGACCTTCAATATCCCACTGGTCATGAATCGATTCAGGCGGAATATAGTTGGCGATCACACCCTGCATCACTTCACGGATCATTTCTTCAATATAATCCTGCAGTGAATTTTCTGCCAGAATATCGTCACGCTGACTATAAATGATCTTACGCTGTTCGTTATTGACGTCATCGTATTTTAGCAAGTTCTTACGAATATCGAAGTTACGTGCTTCCACTTTACGCTGCGCATTTTCAATCGAACGAGACACCATTTTGTGCTCAATCGCTTCATCTTCCTGCAAGCCCATAGCACGCATCATGCCGACTACGCGATCACCGGCGAAAATACGCATCAAGTCATCTTCAAGTGACAGGTAGAAACGTGATACACCCGGGTCACCCTGACGACCAGCACGACCACGCAGCTGGTTATCGATACGGCGTGATTCATGACGCTCAGAACCGATAATATGCAAACCGCCAGAATCCAGCACGGCCTGGTGATTAACATCCCATTTTGCTTTCAGACGCGTTTCATCTTCAGGAGTCGGGTTTTCAATTTTAGCCAGTAATGCTTTCCAGTTACCACCGAGCAAAATGTCGGTACCACGACCGGCCATGTTGGTGGCAATCGTCACTGCACGCGGCGCACCGGCCTGCGCAATAATATCGGCTTCACGTTCGTGCTGTTTGGCATTCAGTACTTCATGCTGGATCCCTGCAGCTTTTAGCTTATCCGACAGAATCTCAGAAGCTTCAATCGTTGCTGTACCAATCAAGATTGGCGCAACACCTGCTTCATGCACACGCTGAATTTCTTGAATAATCGCGTTATATTTCCCTTCACGATTTAAGTAAATTAAATCGTTATGGTCTTGACGAATCATTGGACGGTGAGTCGGAATCAGTACCACATCCAGGCCATAAATTTCTTTCATTTCCGCTGCTTCGGTATCAGCAGTACCGGTCATACCGGATAATTTTTTATACAGACGGAAATAGTTCTGGAAGGTTGTGGTTGCCAGAGTCTGGTTTTCTGGCTGGATTTCCAGACCTTCTTTGGCTTCTACGGCTTGGTGCAAGCCTTCAGACCAACGGCGTCCCGGCATGGTACGACCGGTATTTTCATCGACAATAATCACTTCACCATCGTTGATGATGTATTGGACATTACGTTGATAGAGATAATGCGCACGAATCGCTGCAGTGACATGATGCAACAGGTTCAGGTTCGACGCTGAATACAGGCTCTCGCCTTCTGCCAGCAAGCCCATTTCAATCAATTCACTTTCAATGGTTTCAAAACCCACTTCCGTAATTTCAACTGAACGCTGTTTTTCATCAATCCAGAAGTGACCGCCATCCGGCACTTTCTCTTCTTTCTGTGCCTGTAATTTTGGTGGAATATTATTGATGGCTGCATAAAGCTGTGAAGAATCTTCACTTTGACCGGAAATAATCAACGGGGTACGCGCTTCATCAATCAGGATCGAATCGACCTCATCGATAATGGCATAGGTCAAACCACGCTGCTTTTTCTCTGCTAGCGAGAACACCATGTTGTCACGCAGGTAGTCAAAGCCAAATTCGTTATTGGTACCGTAAGTAATATCGGCACGATAAGCTTCCGCTTTTTCCATCGGATTTTGCATGGAATAAATAATGCCGATGCTTAGACCTAAAAATTCGAATAATGGACGGTTTAACTCGGCATCACGTTGCGCCAGGTAATCGTTCACGGTAATGACATGTACACCTTGGCCACTGATGGCATTCAGATAACAGGCCAAAGTACCCATCAGGGTTTTACCTTCACCGGTACGCATTTCTGCGATTTTACCTTCATGCAAGGTAATACCACCGATCAGCTGCACGTCATAATGACGCATGCCCATCACCCGCTTCGCGGCTTCACGACAGACTGCAAATGCTTCAGGCAATAGTTTATCGAGGGTTTCACCCTTATTATATCGTTGTTTGAATTCTTCAGTTTTTGCAGATAAGTCTGCATCGCTAAGGGTAGATATCGTCGGCTCGAGCACATTAATCTTGTCTACGATTTTACGCATGCGTTTGAGTTCGCGCTCATTTTTGGTACCGAAGATTCCTCCGATCAGACTTGCCAACATGAATAGACTCTCTAAATCTTGCTTGTCAAATGAATATGTTCTTAGTCGTTATTATGGTGCTAGAAATTTGAACTACAAGGGTTTTGCTGTAAAACCGCTAAAAAAATCTGATCCTTAGTTCTAGCCCTAAGATCTAAGGCAAAGTAATGTAGCAAATTTTCCCTGTGCAACATAGTCAATTAGGTGACTGATTTTTGCGCTTCTGGATAGATGGATATCCTACTTATGCAATTTACTCATAAAGAAAGCAAAAAACACTATTTTTAATCATAAAAAAATTGATTCATATTAAATCGTATCTCGACACTAAAAGACCAATTGAGGCTAAAAAGATGAGTTTACGTCTAGGCGATACCGCACCGAATTTTGAACAGCAATCCAGTGAAGGCCTGATTAATTTTTATGACTTTCTGGGTGATAGCTGGGGCATTTTATTTTCACACCCTGCTGACTATACACCAGTATGTACGACTGAGCTTGGCTATACCGCAAAACTGAAAGACGAGTTTGCAAAACGTAGCGTGAAAGCCATTGCCTTGTCGGTCGATGATGTTGAATCGCATCATGGCTGGATTAAAGATATCAATGAAACCCAAAACACCACGGTGAATTTCCCGATCATTGCCGATCAGGATCGCAAAGTTTCCGAGCTGTATGACTTTATTCATCCGAATGCCAGCGAAACGCTAACAGTTCGTTCTTTAGTGGTCATTGATCCCAACAAAAAAGTCCGTTTGATTATTACTTATCCTGCATCGACCGGTCGTAATTTCCATGAAATCTTGCGTGTGGTGGATTCACTTCAACTCACCGATAAACATAAAGTGGCCACGCCTGCGAACTGGCAGCACGGTGATGATGTGGTGATTGTCCCTTCACTGAAAGATGAAGAAGAAATCAAGCAACGTTTTCCAAAAGGTTATACCGCGGTTAAACCTTACCTGCGCTTAACGCCACATCCTGAGCAAAATTAAAAGGACTCCTTTTTAATTTTGCGCAAGACAAGCGAAGCGCGTAGCACAGGATAAGATGGAGCTCGTAGTAAAGAATAAGAGAAACTCTATTTTCCACATTTTATGCTTTATCGAATACTACATTGACGTGCTACGGGTTCGATTTCTCTATACAGCCTGTCTTCGGATAGGCTTTTTTATATTCAAAATCTCATATCCACTTTAAACTTGAAATAACAAAAACAACATCTATGCTCTGTATGAAAATCTGCATATTTCCAATCCTCATGAGTGGCTACCTCCTAACCACAGGTTGCATGACTACGCCTGCCCTGCCTGAACCTCAACGTCCTCAGCATTGGGGACAGCCCATTCATCAGAATCATAATTTTCATCAAATCAGCAATTTTGTCTATCGTAGTGAGCAGCCTTCAACTGAACTCATTCCTTTATTAAAAAAGCATCAAATCGATGTAGTTATTAATTTACGTTCACGGGATCAAGACAGCTTTGTTTTGAGCAATGAAAACTTTCAGCTACATCATGTACCCATACATACCTGGGCAATTGATCGGGAAGATTTATTGAAAATTATGCTACTGATTCAGCAAGCACAACAAAATCACCAGAAGGTGCTCTTGCATTGTTATCACGGTTCAGACCGAACTGGTGCAAGTGTCGCCATGTACCGGATTATTTTTGAACATTGGCCGATTGAGCAGGCACTACAGGAAATGAAACATGGCGGATATGGTTTTCATGCCATTTGGCACAATATTGAAAATTTATTTACCCCTGAAAATGTAAAATGGATTCGCGAGCAACTCACGAATCCATCTACAGAAACTTTGATTAATACTAAGAATTAACGCTTATCTAGCGGCACCCAATCGTTCACCCAAGCTGATTTCATATTCAGGCTGGCATCAGACGCAATTTTCTTACGAAGTGCATCTGCAGTCTCACGGTCTTTGGACGGACCCACCATGATACGTACACCTTTAGACGTTGAGCTTTTGGTTACTTTATAACCTTTGGCACGCAGTTTGGCTGCTACAGCATCTGCATTGGCTTCATTCGCTGCCAGTGCCACCTGCACCATCCATTGCTTGTCCTCTTCACCTTCCAGTAACTTACGCGCCTGTTCAGCTTCTGCTTTCTTCTTGGCTTCTTCGGCTGCAGCCTTTTTCTTAGCTTCTTCAGCTTTACGCTTTTCGTCGGCCTTACGTTTTTCTTCGGCTGCTTTACGTTCAGCTTCTTTCTTTTCAGCCGCTTTACGCTCTTCCTCGGTTTTACGTTTTGCTTCAGCCGCCTTACGTTCTGCTTCGGCTTTTTGCTGTTGCTCTAACTTGCGTTTTTCTTCAGCGGCTTTACTTTCAGCAGCTTTACGCTCTGCTTCTTTCTTGGCTGCATCAGTAGAACTATTGGCTTTTTGTTGGTCCAGCTGCTGCTGGGCTAACTTTTTTTCTTGCACCGCTTTTTCTTCAGCCAGACGTTTCTGCTTGGCCTGTTCGTCTTCAACCAGTTCTGGCGGAATATTATCGGAACTTTGCTGTCCCAGGCGGTGTGCATTCAGGGCAGCATATTCTTCAGCCGCTTTACGCGCAGCATCTGCTTCAGCCTGCTGTTGCATCGCTAAAAATTCGGCTGCACGTGCTTCCTGCTCTGCAACCGATTTTTCCCGGTCACGACGTTGCTGTTCAAGTAAACGCTTTTCTGTTTCCACATCGACCGTCAAAGAACCGAGCGAATGATTGCCTGTCTCTTTATTTTCAACTTCCGCAGCCTGTGCCGGATTTTGCTGACGGTCCTGATTGATTTCATCTTGGCCTTTCAGGAGTAATGCTGCCAATAAAACACCACCACCGAGTAAAACAACACCGCCCATCCAGCGCTGTTTGTTATTCATTGACATTCTTCCAAATACTCCCATACCGCTTCTAATGTATGAAATGATCCACATACCAAAATCAGCTGATTATTATCTGTTTGATCCAGTGCTGATTTAAAAGCTAATTTTACATTGTCAAATTGTTCTACCGCCTCACCGTTTAAAGCATCAGCCAAAACTGTGACGTCTGCTGCACGTGGAACGGATAATGGTGCAATTTTCCACAATTGCACCGTGTCTTTCAATAACTTGACGACAGAATTTATATCTTTATCTGCCAGCATTGAAAATACACAAATGACTTCATTATATTTTTGATTGTAATTTAAATAATCTCGTAATTGTTTCAGTAGAAATTCGACCCCATGCGGGTTGTGTCCTGCATCAAAAATCACGGTTTTATTCTGGATTTGACGAACTTCAAAACGTCCCGGCAATTTTGCCGTTTGAATTCCTTGTGCAATTGCCTGTTGACTGACGTTTAATCCGCTCAGCAGAATGGCAGCCACGGCGGTAGAAATATTATCTAATGCCAGTGAACCTTTAGGGAGTTTTAAGGTCGTACCCGAAGAAGCAAAAGCCCAGCTTTGGCCATCTTCAAACGCTTCATAAAAATAATCCCGGTTGATTGCATACAAGGGCGCATTGCATTCTTGGGATTTATCCAGAATCGCTTGCGGGATCTGTTGCTGTCCACCAAACACCACGGGAATATCCGGGCGGATAATTCCGGCCTTTTCAAAAGCAATTTTCTCGATGGTGTCACCAAGCCAGTCAGTATGATCCAGACCAATATTGGTAATCACCGCAACATCCGGATTGACCACATTGACCACATCCAGACGGCCGCCTAAGCCGACTTCCAGCACCCAGACATCACAGCATTGATCTTTAAAAATCACAAAAGCAGCCAGTGTCGTGGCTTCAAAGAAAGACAGGCTCAAACCGCATTCGCGACGAGCCTGATCGACCTGAACAAAAGCATCAATCAGCAACTGATCTTCCACTTCAATGCCGCGTAATTTCACGCGTTCATTGAAACGGTACACGTGTGGAGACTGATATAGCCCGACCTTGAAGCCTTGCGCATTCAGGATCGCGGCTAGTGTAGTGGTGGTTGAACCCTTACCATTGGTTCCCGCCACTGTTAGCACTTTGGCCTCTGGAGATGTCACGCCCAGCTTTTCAGCCATCGGAATAACGCGCTCCAGACCTAAATCAATACCCGTAACGTGAACATGGCTCCAATACTCGAGCCATGTGTTTAAAGAATCTGTTGCTAATGGTGCTGTGTTCAATGCAAATTCATCAACTTCGTAACGATACGATAAACTGTATCACGTAATGCATGACGGTGAACAATCTGATCGATTACCCCATGATCAAGCAAGTATTCCGCGCGTTGGAACGGTTCTTCCAGCTTTTCACGTACGGTCTGTTCGATTACACGTTTACCGGCAAAGCCAATCATCGCTTTTGGTTCAGCAATATGTACATCACCCAGCATCGCCAATGATGCGGTCACACCACCGTAGACCGGATGAGTCAATACCACTACATAAGGCAGACCCGCTTCTTTTAAACGCTGGATCGCAGCCGAAGTACGCGCCATTTGCATCAGGGACAACATGCCTTCCTGCATACGAGCACCACCCGAAGCAGCAAAACAGATCAAAGGTTGACGAGCTTCAATCGCATGTTCTGCAGCCTGAACAAAGCGGTCACCGACCACAGTCCCCATAGAACCGCCCATGAAGTCGAACTCAAACGCACAGGCAATCATCGGTACGCCTTTCAGCAAACCTTGAATCACCACCAGCGCTTCGGTTTCACCGGTTTTCTTTTGTGCTTCCGCCATACGGTCTGGATAGGCTTTACTATCGACAAATTTCAGCGGATCTTTGGCTATAAATTCCTGACCCAATTCTGTCTGTACCTGATCAAAGAACCAGTTCAGACGTTCACGGGCTTTCATGCGCAAATGCTCATCACATTGCGGGCATACATAGGCATTGAATGACATGGCAGTACGGGTCACCAATGCATGACATTCAGGGCACTCAATCGTAGGCTCGGTAAATGTCGCTTTATATGCCGTTTGCTCATCGGGTACCTGAATGCCCGGAACAGTACGCTCCGTCCATGGGGTCGATGGGCTCAGAATTTTGCCTGATTTCAGTTGTTGACTCATACTAACTCATCGAGCGCTGCTCGAAGCTCCTTGACTTTATTCACCGTCGCAATAACGGCTTGTTCTGGTGCGAGCGTTGCAAACTGCTTTACAAACGCACTACCCACAATAACTGCATCGGCAGCAACACCCATCGCTTTCGCAGATGCAGCATCACTGATACCGAAACCTACGCCTACAGGAACATCAGTCACAGCTTTAATCTTTTGAATGCGTGTAGCGGCTTCAGACACATCTAAAGTTGCTGCACCGGTCACGCCTTTCAGTGACACATAGTAAATAAAGCCGCTGGCCTGTTTCGCTACGTGTTGAATACGTGCATCGGTTGAAGTTGGTGCCAGCAGGAAAATCTGATCCATATCATATTTTTCCAGTACTTCACCCAGACCTTGTGCTTCTTCTGGTGGCAAGTCCACCAGCAGTACACCATCTACTCCACATTCATAGGCATAAGCCACAAACTTTTCATAGCCAATTACTTCAACCGGATTCAGATAACCCATCAGCACCACCGGTGTTTCGCGGTCTTTCAAACGAAACTCTTTCACCATGTGCAGGGCATCTAGCGTATTGGTTCCACCTGCCAAAGCACGTTCAGCAGCTAGCGCAATCACCGGCCCATCTGCCATCGGGTCCGAGAAAGGAAGTCCTAGCTCAATCACATCGACACCCGCCTCCACCATCTCATGCAGCAAAGGCACTGTGACTTCTGGATGCGGATCACCCGCCATGACATAAGAAACTAAAGCTTTACGCTGTTGAGATTTAAGTTGTCCAAATCGTGTGGCTAAACGTGACATAGGGTGGTATTTTCCTTAACGTGTTTCAAACTTGAGGCATTGACTATGTAGAAATACAAGACATCGCATTGTAACGCTATTTTTTGTCCAATGAACAGTCTGCGATACCGACCTCGAGTACTTCATTTCCTGTGCGAAGATTTCAAAACAATTCGGAAGGGTCTATTTACGATTATTTTGATTTTTTTCACAATGATCAAAGATGCCTAATTTTGCTATTACATAAAATCTTGAATATTTAGATAAACTTATTTTTATCATATAAAAATTAATAAAAATGCAGATGTTAGCGCATTCATTTAAAGTTTTCTGAAATTGCAAAACCTGCTTTATACTAGTCCTATTCTCTTACTTTTTTATCTCCTATGCAGACTGATTCTGAGGCTACAGTGCAGGCACGCGCCATTGCACTGCTGCCGCTTATTGTATTTTTAACCATATTTTTGGGTAGCGGGATCTATCATTCCCTGATCGGAACCGAGTTCGCGTTCTATCAGGTGAAAGCGCCTGTGGCTGCCCTGCCTGCGATTATCTTGGCTGCATTAGTGTATCGCGGCAAACTCAACCAGGGCATTGAGGAATTCCTCAGAGGTGCCAGTCATCCGAACTTAATTCTGATGTTTATGGTGTTTATGCTGGCCGGCGCCTTTGCCAGCGTCAGTAGCGCCATTGGCAGTGTGGATGCTACCGTGCAGATGGGCTTGTCGGTTATCCCACCCACATTTATTCTACCGATGTTATTTGTGATCTCGGCCTTTATTGCCACGGCGATGGGTACCTCCATGGGTACCATTGCGGCCTGCGCACCGATCGCTTTTGGTTTCACCCAGGTCACCGAGATCAATGTAGTTTATGCGGTTGGTGCGGTCGTCGGTGGTGCCATGTTCGGTGACAATCTTTCAATGATCTCGGATACCACCATTGCTGCAACGACCAGTCAGGGCGTACAACTGCGTGACAAATTCAGAGTCAATGTCTGGATTGCGGTTCCAGCCTCAATCGTGACTATTTTGATTTACGTGTTGAGTAGCGGTAGTAGCAATGCAGTGGAATACAAGGACTTCAACTGGCTTCTGGTTTTACCTTATATCGCCGTATTTATTTTAGCCTTTAGCCGTTTACACGTTCTGGCTGTGCTGACCATTGGGGTGTTACTTTCCGGCTTATTTGGCCTGTTTGCCACAGCTGAATTTGATCTGCTCAAACTGAATACTTCAATTTATGATGGCTTTGTCGGCATGTTTGAAGTGGCGTTATTGTCCATGTTCCTGGGTGGCCTGTCGGCAATCATGCAACGTGAAGGCGGTTTACGCTGGCTGATTGAGCGTATTTATAGCCTGACCCGTCTGTTTAAAGTCGGTCAGCAACGTGCCGGCGAAATCGGGATCAGCTTCCTGGTCGTATTTTCGAATATCTTTGTGGCCAATAATACCGTGGCGATTATTCTGTCGGGTGATATGGCACGTGAAGTTGCCAAAGAATACGGCGTAGATCCCAAGCGTTCTGCGGCACTGATGGATATTTTCTCCTGTGTGGTGCAAGGGTTGATTCCCTATGGCGCACAGTTACTACTAGCCTGTTCCATTGCAAAAATCTCGCCCGTTGAACTGATGGGTGGTGTGTACTACTGCTGGATTCTGGCCATTTTTGCGATTGCGGCGATTGCATTTAGATTCCCCAAGATCAAAGCCAGCGCTTAACCTCACCATTTTCTTCAAATAAAAAAAGCGACCTGTTTGGGTCACTTTTTTTAGCTGCGCTGTTGGTGTAACTGCCTTTTGCGCTCTAACAATGTCTGTCCGGTGGCTGCCTTATAAGCTCTGGCTAAAGCTGACTGATCAGAATAATCCAGCTGCTCGGCGACCTCGCTCAGCCCCATTCCCTGTTGCAACAGCAGCTCGCAACGTTTAATCCGCTGCTGTTCCAGCAGTTTTTTAAATGAGGTGCCATGGGTGCTAAATAAACGCTGCAAACTCCGTGTCGACATTAGCAACTGCCGGGCAAGCTGTTCAACTTTAATGGCCTGATGCCGGGTACGGAGCTGTTCGGCAATCATTTGCTGCGCCTGTTCCATGTGATTTTCAAATGACGGTTTGGCGGCAATCGCCTGTTCTGCCTGATGCACCAGTAACTGCAACAGCATCGGATCTGCCTGCTCAGACCGATGTGCCAGTCCTTGTAGATCCAGTTCTATACCATAGTAGGCCTGGGAAAATCTCACCTCGCTGGCGAAAAACTTTTGATAATGCATTTGTCCCCTATCAGGCGCATGGGCAAAGCGTACACAATGCAGTAACAGTTGATGATCCTGCAAAATGATGCGTCCCAATTGCACCATCGCAGCTATGGTCAGCTCATTTAACAGATTATATTTTTCATCCAGATAGGCCCAGTATAATTCAATACTGTGTTCATGCTGCTTCAACTGCAAAGGTACAAACTCACCGCCATCAATCACCAGTCGTTGAAAACGCATGATATGGCGGATCATTTCCGAAACACTACTGCTCCGCGAAGCCATATAACCGAGCACACCAAAATGTTCTGGGCGAATAGATTGGACGATTTCAAAAATTAATTGCGGGCAATTCAGATGAGTTTGGGTTCTTTCAATAACAATATTTAATAACTCAAGTGGAACTTCAGTATTAAAGGGCTGGTCAATCAGATGACTTAATGACGTATGCAGATCCTGAAGAAAATCAGCTTGCAGAGGTTCTATATTTAAGCTTCGCAGATAGGTCGCCCAAAGCTGAATATAACCATTGGATATTTTAATTTCTTGCATGCGCGATTCTCGATGCCTGCTTTAGTCCGAGCAGTTTTATTTTCATTTGGCATAAAATGTATAAAAATTGGCAAGCACTGTCAAAACAATTGCGGCTTTCCCCGACATACTGTCAGCATCGTCACAAAAAAGAATTTCTAAGATGAATGCACCATTAAAAACAACTGTACAGCCGGTGGTCCGCACCAATCTTGATTTTAAACTGGATGAAATTCCGCGCTACTGGTTTGGCGGTGATCCTTTCCTGACCCGCATGTTTGATGCCTTGAGCCTGACCTTTCCAGATGGCGAGCGCTATTTTATTCAGAGTGTACGCCTGTTCCGCGATCAGATCACAGACCTGGAACTGCAACAACGTGTGGCAGATTTTATTCGTCAGGAAGCACAGCATGGCATTGCCCATGAAAAAATGAACCAGCTGATGCGTGAACAAGGCATGCCCGTCGATGATTTTATCGAACGTTTGAATAATATGTTCGCTTATGACCTCAAACATCGTTCAGCACAGTTCAATATTGCCACGACGGCAGCGGCAGAACACTTGACCGCGCTGATGGCTGAAACTTTTTACGGTCAGAAATCCACCTTAAAAGACGGGCATCCTCATATACGTGCCATGTTTGCCTGGCATGCGATTGAAGAAATGGAGCATCGTGATGTGGCTTTTGACGTGATGAAAGATGTCGCGAAAACACCTGAATGGATGCGCAAAATGACCCTGCTCAGCACGACATTTTTGATGTTTAGTTATACCATCTATCGCGCCAATGTCATGCTGAAACATGATGGCTTCAGTGTCTTGGAGCGTTTGCAAATGAACCTGAAAGGACTGCCTTGGTTGTTTGGCCGTAACGGCACCTTGACCCGTATGGGCCCACAATATCGGGACTGGTTTAAAAAAGACTTCCATCCCAGCCAGCATCCTGTGATTGCGCAATACGATGTCTGGGTAAAGACTTTAGCCGAAACCAATGATCCAATTCAGGCCGGTGAAGCCTTCTGGCAGGCCGCCAAAGATTAAGCTCAAATCAAAAGAGCCTTCAAAATTGAAGGCTTTTAAATTAGGTCTTATGTCCTGCACTTTTACCATTTGGCATAATGCTGTTCAAGCAAGGCATATTCATTTAGTAAAATAATTTCCTGATCATCCTGCTGAATCGTTCCGGAAACCTTGGCTTGCCACTGACTAAACTGGCTCCCGACCAGACGCAGGTTGAGATTTTCATAACGGCGCCAGCCTGTGCTGACCATCAGATTCAATCTTTCATCCAGCGACTGAATCGTCCATTGGTTTTCCGATTCCTGTTGAAACAGCACATCGGCCAAGGGATAAATTTTCCCATTGATCCACAGACAGTTTTCGTTACCGAAGCTTTCATTTACGCCTGACGCCAGATTAATACCAATCCGGTTCTGGTTCAGATCCCAGAAATTACAGGACAACCAGAACCAGGCGGTTTCCGGGCGCAAAAAGCCGCAGGTATCATCCAGAGAGGCAAAGCTGCGTTCATTAAACTGGATGGTTTCACCTTGCTTGTTAATGAAAAAACCTTCACAGCCCAAGGTGGTTAATTTCTGGGTATAAGTCCAGCCATTTATGCCGGTCGGACTGCACATACTCAGTGGATCAGTTCCGGCACAAAAAATTCGCGCACTGAGTTTAATCTCGCCATATTTGCTGACATTGATATAACGCACGCCGTTGGCATGCTGGATATCGATCTGAAAAGGTGAATTATGGAAATAACTATGATTAAACAGTGGCTGCTCGTCCAGCACCGTGTTACGGGACAGGAAATTAATCGCATTCCATTCCAGCACTTCATTGCTCATATGGTTATAGACATAGACAAAACCATGCCCTGCCCATGCAATATCGGCAATCGCCAGTCCAATCGTATAATGCTCGTGCTGAATACTACAGAATTTGAATTTTTTATATTTTAGATGCTTACGCCAGCCTGACAGCACATGACCATAAGGATTTTTGTATTGATATGCCTGATAGTCAATACTTTTTGGAAGCTCCTTGAAACGTCCATAACGCGGTTGTCCATTTGCCTGAATTAAATCCATTTAAGACATTCCATCTCAGTCAAAACTGTTTTTCCTTGGCAGTATTATGCCAATTATTAAATTTTGATAAAGAGATTTTTTAAACCGCTTATCGAATCATCAAGCCGGGCACAGGTTTAATTCAATCGCAAACTGCTTTAAATCGTGAGATAAGTATTTTCCCAGCGATTGCCGCTAAAACTACCCTCTAGCAGTTGTACGTAGTGGCCATAAACCTGATCGATGGCAATACAGTCATCTACATCCAGCACGCGGTCGGTATGCTGTTTTTGCCAGTGCCGGGCGAAGTAAGCTTTACCGCGCTGTTTAGCGACCATAGCATTCTGCGCAACCACCAACACATAACGATGTAACTCACCAAACTCACGTGGATCATAACCACCCAGATTAATCAGCCAAAGTTTTTCATCGGATTGCTGTGGCTGTGCATCAGTAAATTGCAGCACATAGGACTTGCCCTCGAACTCTAGCCCGTTGATTTGCGCCCAGGCATCAATATGCAAGCCTTTCTGTTCCGCAAACCAGGCATTTTTCAATTGCGGATAGGTATCTTCCAGACTCTCTCCTATTGCCAAAACCACATCATGAACTTCTGTATTGGCACGGGCATGACGACCACCGAGCATCACAATAAACAAGCTGGGCATTACATTTCCTTGTTAGCGTCAATCTTTAAGATCATTTCATTGATGCTTGCCAGTATAGCGCAAAGCTATTCCATGATGATGTAGCCATCTGCCAAGGACAAATTTGCATCATCAGCCTGACTGAATTTGCGCAAAACAGCATCCAGTCACTCGGTATCCATCTCCATATCGAGGATCAGTTTAAGCCTGTGTCAGGATCAAAAAACCATTTTCAGTGAATACAATTGGCTAGCGAATCATTTCCGATCATTTTCATCAGGATTTACAGCGATAGAAGATTATTTTTTGTACAAAATACAAACACGGCTAAACCGCACAAATCTGTACAAATTTTCGCCCAAATTTCAATCTAAAGGCATATTTCGTTGACTGAAATGCGCTGAAAGACGATACTCTCAATGTTTTTATTTAAGCAAATCGGTTCAAAGAGGCTGGGCCAAAAGTTCGGTCCTCAGAAACTCAATCCAACGCAAGGGGCTATATATGGCTGGTGGAAAGTCAACTATCATTTACACACTGACCGACGAGGCGCCATTACTGGCGACTTATTCTCTGCTGCCGATCATTGAGACCTTTACTAAGCCAGCTGGCGTTGAGATCGTCAAAAGTGACATCTCTGTAGCTGTGCGCGTGCTCTCCGAATTTACAGATTACCTAAGCGAAGAGCAAAAGGTGCCTGACACTCTAGCTGAGCTAGGTCGTCTTACACAAGATCCAGACACGAACATTATCAAACTCCCAAATATCAGTGCTTCTGTTGGCCAGCTAACAGCGTGTATCAAGGAACTTCAGTCTAAAGGCTATGCAATCCCTGACTATCCTGAAAACCCGACCACTGAAGAAGAAAAAGCAATCAAGGCACGTTATAGCAAATGTCTTGGTTCAGCAGTAAACCCTGTTCTACGTGAAGGTAACTCAGACCGTCGTGCGCCTGCTGCCGTTAAAAACTACGTGAAAAAACACCCGCACTCTATGAGCGAGTGGAAACAGTGGTCTCAAACTCACGTTTCACACATGGACGAAGGTGACTTCTACCACGGCGAAAAGTCAATGACTTTAGACCGCGCACGTGATGTGAAAATGGAATTGATCACCAAGTCTGGTGAAACCATTGTTCTTAAGCCAAAAGTTGCGCTTCAAGACGGCGAAATCATCGACTCAATGTTCATGAGCAAGAAAGCACTTTGCGACTTCTACGAAAAAGAACTTGAAGACTGTCGTGAAGCAGGCATTCTGTTCTCTTTACACGTTAAAGCAACCATGATGAAGGTGTCTCACCCAATCGTCTTTGGTCACTGTGTAAGAATCTACTACAAAGAAGCATTCGAAAAACATGGCAAGCTTTTTGATGAGCTTGGCATTAATGTCAATAACGGTATGGCCGGTCTTTACGAAAAGCTTGAAACTTTACCAACCTCTGTACGTGAAGAAATCATTGCTGATTTACATGCTTGTCAAGAACACCGTCCAGCTTTAGCGATGGTTGATTCTGCAAAAGGCATCACTAACTTCCATTCACCAAACGACGTGATTGTAGATGCTTCTATGCCTGCAATGATTCGTGGTGGCGGTAAAATGTGGGGCGCTGACGGCAAGCCTTACGACTGTAAAGCAGTCATGCCTGAATCAACTTTCGCACGTATTTACCAGGAAATGATCAATTTCTGTAAATGGAATGGCAACTTCGATCCAAAAACCATGGGTACTGTACCTAACGTTGGTTTGATGGCGCAAAAAGCGGAAGAATACGGTTCACACGACAAGACTTTCGAAATTCCTGAAGCAGGTGTTGCGAACATCACTGACCTAGAAACAGGTGAAGTGTTAATGTCACAAAACGTGGAAGAAGGCGATATCTGGCGTATGTGTCAGGTGAAAGACGCACCGATCCGTGACTGGGTGAAACTTGCTGTGACTCGTGCACGCAACTCTGGCATGCCAGCAATCTTCTGGCTTGACCCGTACCGTCCACACGAAAACGAACTGATCAAGAAAGTTGAAAAATACCTGAAAGATCATGACACCACTGGTCTTGATATCCAGATCATGTCACAAGTACGTGCAATGCGTTATACGCTTGAACGTGTTGCTCGCGGTCTAGATACTATTTCGGTAACAGGTAACATCCTGCGTGACTACCTGACTGACTTGTTCCCGATCATGGAATTGGGTACATCTGCGAAAATGTTGTCAATCGTGCCGTTAATGGCAGGTGGGGGCATGTACGAAACAGGCGCAGGCGGTTCTGCTCCTAAGCACGTACAGCAGTTAGTTGAAGAAAACCACTTACGTTGGGATTCACTCGGTGAATTCATGGCGTTGGCGGTATCTTTAGAAGAAATGGGGATTAAGGAAGGCAATGACGACATCAAGTTACTTGCTAAAACTTTAGATCAAGCGACTGGCAAATTGCTAGATAACGACAAGTCTCCTTCTCGTCGTACTGGCGAATTGGACAACCGTGGTAGCCATTTCTACCTGGCGAAATTCTGGGCTGAAGCTTTGGCTGCTCAAGACGAAAATGCTGAATTGAAAGCGAAATTTGCACCACTTGCAAAAACTTTAGCTGAAAATGAAGAGAAAATCGTTGCTGAGCTTACAGAAGTTCAAGGCAAATCAGTAGACATCGGCGGTTACTACGCAGTTGATCAAGAGAAAGTAAATGCAGTGATGCGTCCAAGTGCAACGTTGAATGCTGCTCTTGCTTCTATGTAATGAGTTAAAAAATCGATTTAACCTTAGGTTAAATTGATTAAAAAAACCGGCACTGACGTGCCGGTTTTTTTTATGTCCAATTCATGCAGCGCAATCACTGAAGCAATCCATTTTTTAAGCAGTTCTATGCAGTGTTATTTTCACAAGCTATCTTTTAAATCAAGAAGATAATTTTGAAGAGCAGATAAAAAGAAACAGGTTATTATTTTTCAGACAATAAAAAACCCCAAGACTGAATGTGCTTGGGGTTTTTTAGAATTTTGGTCCCGAGGGTCGGACTCGAACCGACACGTCATCTCTGACAGCGGATTTTGAGTCCGCCGCGTCTACCAATTTCACCACCTCGGGAGTGGATGAAAGGTATAATACGCGATTTCTCAGCACTGTCAACGCAGAATATTTTCATTTGTTTATTTTTAAAACAAATCGCATTTTTTCGTTTTAAAATCGAGCAATTCCCGCCATAAAAAAGAAAAAAGTTTATACTAGCCGCAGTTTTTTTAGCGTAAATCATCATGCAACTTTCTGATTTTAATTTTGATCTCCCCGATGAGCTGATTGCTCGCTACCCATTGGAAACACGCAGTGCCTCTCGCCTGTTGCACCTCGATGCCCAAGGTCAATATCATGACCATCAATTTACCGATATTCTGGATTTACTTGAAGACGGCGACTTGTTGGTATTAAACGACACCAAAGTCATGAAGGCCCGTTTAAAAGGTAAACGTGCTTCAGGCGGTGCGGTAGAAGTGCTGGTTGAGCGTATGCAAGATCGCTTTATTGCCTATTGTCATATTAAGGCCAGCAACACTCCGAAAGCCGGTGCAGAACTTTTTATTGGCCCGGATGCAGTGAAAGTGACCGTACAAGGCCGTCATGAAAATCTGTTTATTGTAGAATTTTCACAACCAATTCTCGATGTGCTGGATCAATACGGCGCCTTGCCGATTCCGCCTTATTTCAACCGTGAAGCGGAAGAGATTGATACTGAACGTTATCAAACCGTGTTTAATGACCCAACCAAACTGGCCAGCGTTGCAGCACCTACTGCCAGCCTGCATTTTGATGCCGATCTGTTGGCAAAATTGGAAGCCAAAGGGATTCAAAAAACTTTTGTGACCCTACATGTTGGTGCAGGTACTTTCCTGCCAGTGCGTACCGATGATATTCAAAATCACATCATGCACAGCGAATGGTGCGACGTCCCTGAAACTGCGGTCGAGATGATTCGTCAGACTAAAGCCCGCGGTAATAAAGTCATTTCTGTAGGCACGACTGCCACCCGTGCAGTCGAAAGTGCAGCACAAGCACATAACGGTGAACTGGCAGCCTGGACAGGTGATACCCAGATTTTCATCTATCCGGGTTATCAGTTTAAAGTGGTCGATCGTTTGATCACTAACTTCCATTTACCAGAATCGACCCTGTTAATGCTTGTGTCTGCCTTGTCCAATCGTGACAATATTCTCAATGCTTATAAGCATGCAGTAGACAGCCAGTATCGCTTCTTCAGTTATGGCGATGCCATGCTGATTGATCAGGCGAAATAAGCGAGAACCATTGCCCATGCCGATCGAGTCTGTACAACAGTCCATTCATATTCGCCGCAAGAAAAATGCAGTGGTGTTTCAAAATATCGCTCGGCTTTGGGATCTGGGTCAACAGGCCAAAACGCATCAGCAATTGCTGGATGGGCTGCATCCCTGGAATGGCCCGATTACGCTCAAGTTTGAAAATAACCTGCCGCTTGCGCTTGCCGGAATTGGGCTTTTTCTGATTGGCAGCATTTTTATTGCGCCGGGAAATATCTGGATTCAGGGCAGTGTTTTTCTCGGCTGTCTCTGTATCTTCTGGGCCTATATTTGCTATGAACAGCAGCAGCCCTTAGAGGAAGTCATTGCTTTTCTGGAAGAACAGGCACTGGCCAAAAAATATCAGCTTGCCTTTCAAAAACAGCCACTGCATATTTCCATGCCACTCAATCCCCTGCACTTTATCCGGCATTTAAAACAATTATTTCCAGTATTCAATCAAGGTTCGTTGAGTAATGAGATTCAGCGTTATGCCAGCACGGTCTGGGAAGATGAAAATGGCCAGCAACATCAGGTGCTACTGTTCCAATACCACTATATTGATGAAGTACAGGCCCGAAATAAGGAAGGTCAGCCAGTCAAACTGATGCAGGTCCATAAAGACCTGTGGGGCGTATTTGTGTTTGATATCCAGATTCAGGGACTGGCCGTTACGACTTCCAGAAAGAAATTTTATTATCCTTATAGCCATCCCTGGCACAGCAGCGATATTCGCACCAACCAGAGATTAAGCTTTTATGGCAGTGATCCGCTGCAAACTGCCAAATTACTCAGTCCGGGTTTTGTGCTGCGACTGGCCGACTTTTTTGAACAGCGTCAGGGTGATTTACTGTTTCACCCAGAAAATAAGATGCTGTGCTATCTAGGGCCCCATGATTTATTTCAGGTATCGAGCAAGCAGCAGAATATTAGCGATATTTCCACATTGCGCGGCCACCTGAGAACGTTTAAATTAAAACAGCTCGAAAACTTACAACATGATCTGCTGCAGTTTTTAAAATAAATTTTTCGCATCATTTTTAAAATATAGATATAGCTTGGGGAGATCTCGGATGGGATTTTTGATTTTATGTTTGATCATTGTGGCGCTGATTGTCACGATTATCATGATCCGCAACAGTATTGTCCGTCATCACAACGCCACGATTCGCGCCTGGTCGGATGTCGCCAGTTATGAACGGCAAAAACTGAAAATTCTGGATGGGCTGCAACCGCTGGTCGAGCAATACTCGAGTTTTGAAAAAGGCACGCTAGAAAAAGTCACCGAACTGCGTCAGAATATCATGAACCTGAATATCAAGGATGCCGATATTGGACAATTACAACACATTGAAAGTCTGAACAAACAGTTAATGCATAGCCTGAATGTCGTGATTGAAAATTATCCGGAACTGAAAGCCAATGACATCTATCTGAAAATGATGGCTGAAATTGAAGAACAGAATGAAAATGTCGGTGCGGCGATTACCATTTATAATCGCAATGTCGAGCTGTTTAACAACCAGATCCAGATTTTTCCGCACAACATCATTAATAATATGTTACTCAGAAAAAAAGTGGTACGTCCATTCCGTGATCAAAGCGTGACACAGAATTTTGATTACCGTCCGAACTTTCACTGAGTGAACAGCAAGATCTGATAAAATTTTGCATCCTTGGCGCATTAACTTATTATAAAAATAGCCAAGGATGCGGCTGTACCTATCTAAAACTTATAATATAAAGAATAAAAATTATGCTGGATTATTTAGAGCACTTGCAACAGACGCTGGTCGAGGAATTTTATCGGTTATACGACCATTATCAGGATGATCAAATCTATGCCTGTAGTCTGGTCTTTGACGAATTTTTACTGCTGGATGATCTGGCCATTTCGACTGAACGCAGTATTTTTAAAGATCCGGAATATCTTCAGCAATATCTGGAGGAACAGGATCGCTGGAATGTCCGGAAATGGCGTTATCGGGCACATGCTTTGCCCCACTCTGGACTCATTCCCTTTAAAACCTTGCTGGCCGATTATTTTAAAACCCAGCACAGCTTTGGCCATCCGGTATTGGCACAGCAAAAACAGCTGCACGCGACGCATCTGGATTTATTGCTGGAGAGTTTTAAACAGACCAAACATCGTCTTTCTGAGGCTTATGGTCTGGATCTGGATGGCATCCTTTTTTTCATGAGCCTGCCCACCCAAGTCGAATTTGAATGCCAATCTGCACAGACACTTAATCCTGAGCATATTCATTTACAGAAATTTCTGGCATCCAGACAAACTACTCATTTACCTGCCATACAGAAACGCTTGAAACTCTCGCAAAACGACAAAGATATCTTGATTGATCTAGAGCAGATGCTGGTGATGGAGCCTTATGACTATTTGCAAGTGGCACAAGATGCCTATTTGCTGACCTTGGAATCCTACTTTGTCGATAGCAATATTTATATCGAGAAACTGATCCAGCATATCGCTGCAATGGCCTCTGAGCCGGATGGCAGCTGCGCCCTTAGCCGGGAAGATATCCAGCAGCGCTTGCAGCAGTTTTCTGCCCATCCGCCAATATCTCCGGATGTTCTCTAGCTTCAGCGATAAATAAAATTACAGAGCGAATGCTCTACAATGCTGGCGTTTAGTGTAAGAATCAAGGAAAATAGCGCCCTTTAGCTATAACAATCAGCGAACTGTTTTTTCGCCTTGATGTGGAACTCCTATGAAGTTTGAAAAATTAGGTCAGTCGGGCCGTGCCCGTCGTGGTCGTTTAACGCTTGAACATGGTGTGGTGGAAACCCCGATGTTCATGCCTGTGGGTACTTATGGTACGGTCAAGGGCCTGTTGCCACGCGACATTAAAGAGATCAAATCTCAAGTCATTCTGGGCAATACTTTCCATTTGTATCTACGTCCAGGACTGGATGTAATTCGTGAACATGGCGGCCTGCACGGCTTTATGAAATGGAATAGTCCCATTTTGACCGATTCAGGCGGCTTCCAGGTCTTCAGTCTGGGCGCAATGCGTAAAATTAAAGAAGAAGGTGTGACCTTCCGCTCACCAATTGATGGTTCAAAAGTATTTTTATCTCCTGAAATTTCAATGGATATTCAGCACACGCTGAACTCTGACATTGTAATGATTTTTGATGAATGTACCCCGTACCCTGCGACGCATGAAGAAGCACAAAAATCTTTGCAACTTTCTCTACGCTGGGCCAAACGCTGTAAAACCCAGCATCATGACGTGCTGAAAAACCGTAATGCGCTGTTCGGCATTATTCAAGGCGGCATGTATGAAGATTTACGTGATGAATCTTTAAAAGGCCTGCTTGAAATCGACTTTGATGGTTATGCGATTGGCGGCCTGTCCGTGGGCGAACCAAAAGAAGAAATGATCAAGGTTCTGGATTATCTTCCAGAGAAAATGCCTGCAGACAAACCGCGTTATTTGATGGGTGTCGGCAAGCCTGAAGATATTGTGGAAGCGGTGCGTCGCGGTGTCGATATGTTTGACTGCGTGATGCCAACCCGAAATGCACGTAACGGTCACTATTTTGTGACAGACGGCTTGGTGCGGATCCGTAACAGCAAATATCGTCATGACCAGAGTCCACTCGATCCGCATTGCGACTGTTATACCTGCCAGAATTTTACCCGTGCCTATTTATTCCATCTTGAGAAATGTGGGGAAATGCTCGGCTCGATGCTCGGTACGATTCATAATCTGCGCTATTACCTGCGTTTGACTGAAGCGATGCGTGATGCATTAGACAACGGTACATTTGACGAATTTGTTCATGACTTTTATGCCCGCCGTGGCCTGGAAGTGCCACCTTGTCCGCAAGATTAATCCATCAGCATTTGCGCTGAGGAAAAAGACAATGTAAATTGCAAGAATATGTCAATTTATTATCGAGTTGATCACCAGTTTTTTATTTTAGGAAAATGTAATGAGCCTTTTTATTTCGACTGCTCACGCTGCAGGTGAAGCTGCACAACAACCAAGCATGATGGCGAACCTTTTGATGATTGCTGTTTTTATTGCAATCTTCTATTTCTTGATCTGGCGTCCTCAATCTAAACGTGCCAAAGAACACCGTGCTTTGGTCGACAGCCTTGGCGTTGGCAGTGAAGTGGTATTTGCAGGCGGATTAATGGGCAAAATCACCAAGATTGAAGGTGACTTCGCAGTGGTTGAATTGAGCCGTGGTGTAGAAGTCAAAGTTCAACGTGCAAGTGTGATTTCAGTCCTCCCTGAAGGCACTTTAAATAACCTTTAATCAAAAATAGTCGTGCCCTCGCACGACTTTTTCATTTTAAGAAGAAAACGAATGCGTTACCCAGCATGGAAATATGTACTGATCCTGGTTGTCCTGGTGATCAGTACCTTATATGCCCTGCCAAGTTTGTATCCAGATGAACCTGCTGTACAGATTTCGGGTGCCAAAGCCGGTACTCAAATTGATGCAAGCATCGTACAAAAAGCAGAGCAAATTTTAAAAACTGAAAATATTGCCACCCATGACAATAGCTTTGGCAACAATGCAGCCTTATTACGTGTAGATTCAAGTGAATCGCAGCTTAAAGCCAAAGAGGCTTTACGTCGTGGTTTAGGTGATGATTACGTGGTTGCACTGAACCTTGCCCCGACCACCCCAGAATGGCTGCAAAAAATTGGTGCCAAACCAATGAAGCTCGGCCTGGATTTACGTGGTGGTGTTCACTTCTTGCTTGAAGTGGATATGGACAAGGCCATTTCCCAGCGTATGGAAACCTCTGCGACGGATCTACGTCGTCAGTTGCGTGATAACAACCTGAAATTTAATAGCCTGAATTTAAGCAACAACACCATTGTAATGCAGTTTGCCAACAATGATGACCGTTCTGCAACGATGGACTTCTTGCGCCGTAATGGCAACGAGTTTACCCAGCAGGCTGTTGCGACCGAGACTGGTTCGACTTTACGTTTGAACTATACCGATGTGCGTAAGCAAGAAATTGAATCTTATGCAGTCAACCAGAACTTGACTACTTTACGTAACCGTATTAACGAGTTAGGTGTGGCAGAAGCACTGGTGCAAACCCAGGGCAGCAACCGTATTGTGGTTGAGCTTCCTGGTGTGCAGGATACCGCTGAAGCGAAACGTGTCTTAGGTCGTACCGCGAACCTCGAGTTCCGTCTGGTGTCTGACCTGAATGATCAATATATTGATCCATATACCGGTCAGGCAACGGGTGCATTGCCACCAGGCACAGAAGTCTTTGCTTATGAGTCACTGGACAGTGGTCGTCAGCTCCTCTTGAACCGTAACCGTATCTTAACCGGTGAACGTGTTCAGAATGCATCAAGTGGCTTTAGCCAAGACACAGGCGGTGCTGAAGTTAACATTACCTTGGACAGCGCAGGCGGCAAACTGATGTCGGATGCCACCCGTAATGCGGTCGGCAAACGTATGGCCGTCTTGTTCATCGAGAACAAGCAGCGCATTAATTATGTGGAAGACCCTGCGACCGGCACTCAGACTGAAGTTCGTACCCCGTATACTGAATCTGTAGTCATTAACGCTGCAACCATTCAGGCAGTACTGGGTTCTCAGTTCCGTATTACTGGCCTGGACTCGCCGCAAGAAGCTGCTGAACTTGCCTTGATGCTGCGTGCAGGTGCGTTGGCTGCGCCAATGTATTTTGTTGAAGAACGTGTAATTGGTCCAAGTCTGGGTCAAGAAAACATCGATAAAGGTGTACTTTCAACTCAGATCGGTTTCCTTCTGGTCGCCATCTGGATGGTGGTATTCTTCCGTCTGTTTGGTGTGATTGCCAACTTTGCCTTGGTCTTTAACCTGGCGATGATTCTGACAGTCATGTCTTGGATTGGCGCTTCCCTTACCCTTCCGGGTATTGCCGGTATCGTCATTACCATCGGTATGGCGGTCGATGCCAACGTACTGATCTGTGAACGAATACGGGAAGAAATGAAATGGGGAGCTTCGCCAAAACAGGCGATTGTGGCCGGTTATGATCGTGCCTATAACACCATTTTCGACTCGAACTTGACCACATTCCTGGTGGCGTTCATTCTGTTCGCGATTGGTACAGGTCCGATCAAAGGCTTTGCCGTAACCCTGATGATTGGTATTGTCTGCTCGATGTTTACTGCCATTACAGTAACGCGTGCCGTGGTACAGCTCATTTATGGCAAAAAACGTAACTTGAAAAAGTTGAGCATTTAAGGAGATCACTGATGACTGAAAATACTCAACTGAATCAAAAACAGTACGGTCGCCCGGAAGACGAACGCATTATTCCGTTTATGAAGATTGCGATGCCTGCGGCATTGTTTTCAATCCTCTTAACCGTTGCGAGTATCTTCTTTATTGCCACCAAAGGCCTGAACCTCGGTTTAGACTTTACCGGTGGTGTGGCAGCCGAATTAAACTATACCAATCCGGTCAAACCTGAAGATGTCTCCAAGGCATTGAACCAGGCAGGCTTTAATGATGCTGTGGTTCAGACTTTAGGTTCTGAACGTGACCTGATGGTGCGTATGCCGGTTCAGGAAGATATCGAAGCTGAAGACCTGACCAAAGCTGTTACAGCCGCAGTTCAACTGCCAAATAATGCGGCAGAAGTACCGAAGGTTGATGTCGTCGGTGGACAGGTCGGTAATGAGCTCTATGTCCGTTCTGGCGGTGCTGTGGCACTTGCGCTCCTGCTGATGCTGGTCTATGTCACCATCCGCTTTGAGGTCAAGCTGGCTATGGGTGCAGTATTGTCACTGTTCCATGATATCGTCGTTACCCTCGGGATTTTTGCGATGATGCAGTGGCCATTTGACCTGACTGTACTTGCAGCACTCCTTGCAATCATCGGTTTCTCACTGAACGATAATATCGTGGTCTCTGACCGTATCCGTGAGAACTTCCGTAAGATTCGTGGTGCAGAACCGGTCGAAATCATTAACATTGCCCTGACTGAAACGCTGCGTCGTACCATTCATACCTCTATGACCTTATTGCTGGTGGTGCTTGCCATGATGCTGATGGGCGGCGATGGTCTGAAATGGTTCTCGATCGCGATGTTTGTTGGTGTCTTTGTCGGGACCTATTCGTCCATCTATATCGGTACGGCCTTTGCCTTGTGGCGTGGTCTAAACCGTCAGGACTTTATTGTTCAGGTGAAACCAGAATTTGAAGACGAGAACCAGATTCCATAATCTGTTCTGTTTCATGTTCATCGTTCAGCCCGTCTTATGATGGGCTGAATTATTTCTGCCGTTTGAATATGTGGCAGCGGGAATAATCGCAATGACTGGATGGATTTTCTCAATATCAGTTTTCTGGAAAACCACCTTTCTGCTTTCATCCAGACTTTGAAATTCATAATGATCCTGAGTTTCACTGACCAGTTGCAAAATGAGCTGCAAGCCATTGAGCAGATACACACAGAGTATGCCTGCAGTGGATAACTCGGCCTGTTTGTCACAAACCAGCCACCAGCCCGGTTTTAAGCTGGGAAAATAATACGGCCCTGCTACCCAAATCGCATAATGCTGTGCTTGCAGATGAAAAATATCCTGATTGAATGAGAGCGCTGAATCCAAGGAGATAAGTGCGAATGCCTGCTGTTGCACCACCTGCATTTGCAACAGTACACCTTGCGCTGGAATTGGAGATAATTCAACTTTTGGTTCAGTCGACTGATCTAGAATGAGCACATCTAGACCCAGTTGTTGTTCCAGCTCCCTTGCTGCTTTCTCGCCGATCTGGCGTTTGCTATTCAGCAATTGAGCGATATACGATGCAGACAAGCCGAAATGCTCACAGATTTCTTTGCCAGTTTTAAATTGCTGTGTCTCGATCAGCAGATCAATGACCTTGGCCAGATTATTTCGTCTACGTTCAAATATTTCAGTCGCGCTCATCTCGGTCTGTTGGTCTATTTTTTTATGCATGTAATTTAAATACCTTACAATAAAAAAGCCCGCAATTGAATTGCAGGCTTTTTAAACTTACATAAGAGCAATTAAGTGCCCTGTACCAGACGGCGCGCGCTGATAATTCCCGGCTGCTGCTCTAGACGAGCCAAAAGCTTGGAAAGTTGTGCCAGACCTTTGACTTCAATCAACAGCTTCATATTGGCAATACCATCCGCTTCCGAAATGGTATTCACCTGACGGATATTGATCTGATCCGAGAAAATTACTTGCGTCAGATCTTTGAGCAAACCGCGTCGATCATAAGCTTCCACCACAATCTGCACACTTTGACCACGAGTCGGCTGCATTTCCCAGTCGGCTTCTACCGCACGTTCAGGCTCTTGGGTAATCATGCGCACATAGTCCGGACAAGCGACTTTATGAATGCTCACACCACGATTCAGAGTGATATAGCCAGCAATCGATTCACCATGCACCGGTTGGCAACATTGCGCGACATGTAGTTCCACGTTATCCAAACCATCGATCAGAATCCCGTGCGCTGACAGTGTATGACTGGCACGCGGGTTCAGGGCAGGTTTTAGCACCAGTTCAGGTTCGTCCTGATCCAGATGCATGTGACGATTCACCTGATTAATCAGGGCATGCAGGCTGATATCACCATTGACCAGATTGACCAGAATATCATCACCAGTTTTGACATTGAAGTGGTTGCAATAATCACTCAGATCAATCGATTTCGGGTGAATTGCCAGACGTGACAATTCTTTGTTCAGTACTTCACGGCCGACTTCCAGGTTCTTGCTACGATCTTGCTGGCGGAACCAGTGGCGCAGCTTGTCCCGCGCACGGGCAGTTTTGATATAACCCAGCGAATTAACCAGCCAGTCCCGGTTCGGTTCCCGGTCTTTTTTGGTCAGAATTTCAACCTGTTCACCGGTTTTCAGGGTATAAGTCAGCGGCACATAGCGCTGATTTACCCGTGCGGCATAGCACTTGTTGCCGACTTCGGTATGTACATGATAAGCAAAGTCGAGCACGGTTGAATCACGTGGCAGCTCTTTGATATCGCCATCACGGCTAAACACATAGATCTTTTCAAAACCTTCAAAATCTTGAATATGCTCAAAATTTTCTATTTCATCTTCAGATTCTTTATGTGCACTGCTTTCATTGCGCTCCTGATAATGCTCAAGTACCGCACGTAAGGAATGCAGACGATGGTTAAAGGAGCGATCTGTGGTTTTTGCGCCTTCTTTATAATTAAAATGTGAACACACTCCAAGCTCAGCTTCGTCATGCATTGCATGGGTACGAATCTGAACTTCAAGTGACTTGTTCTCGGCAATCACCGCAGTATGCAAAGAACGATAGCCATTGGCTTTCGGGTTGGTAATGTAATCATCAAACTGATGCGGAATGTGGCGCCAGATCTGATGCACAATACCTAAAGTGTGGTAACACTCCGGCACACTTTTCACCAGTACCCGTAAAGCACGAATATCATAGAGCTGATCAAAGCTCAGGTTCTTGCTTTTCATTTTTCGATAAATCGAATAAATGTGTTTCACCCGGCCATTAATTTCAGCTTCGATGCCATGCTCGGCCAATTCATTGCGTAATTTATCAATCACAAACTGAATATACTGTTCACGCTCCAGACGCTTTTCATTCAGTAAGGAAGCAATTTCTTTATAACGTTCCGGCGCAAGATAACGGAAAGCCAGATCTTCCAGCTCCCATTTCAGCTGGGCAATACCTAAACGGTGTGCCAGTGGCGAGTAAATGGTCAGAATTTCTCGGGCCACCCGTTCCTGACGCTCACGCGAGGAATTGGCCAGTTCACGCAAGGCATAAGTACGTTCGGCCAGCTTGACCAGAACAACACGTACATCTTCAGTGACCGAGATTAGCATTTTGTAAATGCCAGACAGATGTTCACGCTGGTTATTATTGAAATGATCTTCCAGACGCTTATTTTTTTCGATCAGCTCAGACAGCTTACCCATGGCAAGCGTACCTTTGACCAGGCTATGCACCTGTTCGCCGAACTGTTCCAGTACTTCACTGAGTGGCATGACGCCTTCACGAACAGCACGATACAGCATGGCTGCGGACAAAGTATCTTCATCCACATGCAGATGTGCCAGAATATCCGCCATCTCAATACCGGTATAAAAGGTATTGGAGCGGTGCTGAACCGTACTTTGCAGCTCTCTTTCTAATGTTATGTGGGCGACTTCTTCGAGCTGCGTTAAAGGTGCGCCATCTAATATGCCACGAACCCGATCCAACCATTCAGTCAGATCCTGGTGTGCTTGTTCGGCATGTTCTACAGTCGTCTCCTGTGACAACTCATTGAGTCGCCCAGGGAGTTGCTCACGTACTGTGACCATACCCGTCTCCTACTTTTAAAAACATCATTTCTTTAATCGTTTATTTGATTTTCTTTTTCGAACAATGCGATTGATTCAACATGTCCAGTATGTGTAAACATATCCATCACTCCCGCTTGGGTGAGACGATAGCCCTGTTGTACCAAGAGTCCTGCATCTCTGGCGAGTGTCGCAGGATTACATGACACATAAACGATTCTTTTAGCTCCAAACTGAGGGATATAATGCATCACTTCTTCTGCCCCGGCACGTGGCGGGTCGATTAATAATGCATCAAAACCTTGATTTGCCCAAGTGTGGTGCGAGAAATCTTTGGTTAAATCTTGTGAATAGAACGATATTTGTGCAATACCATTGTTTTTGGCATTTTCCGCACCACGTCGAACCATTTCATCACTTCCCTCGACCGCAATCACCTGACCCGACGCACCAACACGGCGCGCCAAAGGCAAAGAAAAGTTTCCTAATCCACAAAACAGATCCAGAACCCGCTCACCCTGTTGTAGCTGAAGCAAATCACATGCCAATCGTACCATTTGCGGATTGATGCTTGAATTTACCTGGGTAAAGTCCAGAGGATTAAAGCCGAATTTTACATCAAAGTCATCAAGACCATAGTGTAAGCGTGCAGATGCTTCTGGATCATCTATCCGCGAGAGCGTTTCTTTGCCAGCAGGCTGCAGATACAGTTGCCAGCCTTTCTGTAACGTAAATTCGCGCAATTGGTTGACATCATCGGCAGATAATTTTGCAGTTTCACGCACCAGCAGCGCAATGTCCTGATCCCCCATAGCCAATTCTATATGACCGATGTCGGCCTTACCATTGAGACCTTGCAGCAATTGTTTAAGACGTGTAACCGAGCCAAACTCGCGATCCAAGATCATACAGCGATCAATCGGCGTAAGTTTGTTGGACTGATTCTCACGAAAACCCACCACCAGCTGATCCTTGGAAGGTAGATAACGCACCCCAATCCGGGCTTTACGGCGATAATCTTCACGTTGTGAACGTAAAGGCGGTAGCCATTGATCAGGCTGGATTCCAGCAAAATGCTGTAGATGCGATTTCAGCACATTCTGTTTCAGTTCAATCTGCGCATCCGCAGCGATATGCTGCATATTACAGCCACCACAGATCCCAAAATGCGGACACACCGGCTTCACGCGAATCTCGGAAGCGTCGCTCAACAATTCAAGACTGTCGGCTTCTTCGAGTTTTTTAACTTCACGGGTAATGCGGGCACGCACGGTTTCACCCGGCAAGGCATAACGGATAAAGACTTTCTTGCCATGTTTATGCTGCGGATGATCCGGATGTGAACCATAATGAGCGATACCACGTCCCTCATGCGATAGTGACTCAACCTGAAAAATATACTCGGGTTGCTGGATAGGACGTGCTTGTGCTCGATGTTTCATGAAAACCTAGGGTGTGGAGATGGGAAAATCAAATTGGGTAAATTCAGTTCGTTGTGAAGTTTCACGCCAGACTGATAAAAAGTCCGCATGTTGCGGTTGAGTCTGCAAATATTGAATCGTGCTTTGCAGCAGATGCTGATAATCCGGCAGCAACAGCTGGCCTTTTAACAGCAACCAGCGGATATACACCAGCCAGGTATTCAGGACATCACCTTCACAATAAGACGTTAGTTCGGTCCATTGCTGATTGCGGACATATTCCGGAACCCGATAGGCTCCGTCACCGCGCTTGCCTGGATAGCCCAGCAAATGTGCAACATCATCCAGCTTCTGGAAATGACGGGCATGAAACATGGCCATCACATCCATCAAGTCGACATGACGATGATGGTAACGATTCTGGTAGTTATTATAACGCTTTTGCGTATCAATTTCGCCCTGATCGAACAGACTCGGTGCAGAGAGCCCATGATACATGGCGCGGTATAAAATCACTGGTAAATCAAACTGTGAGCCGTTCCAACTCACTAGAGTCGGATGGCGCTTGTCAAAAATCGACAAGAATTTTTTCAAAATTTCTGCTTCAGAATGCTGTTCTCGGCTAAACGAAAACAGCTTCATGCCCTGCTCATCCATCCACAAACCGGAAATACAGACGATTTCATGCAGCGGCAAACGCTGAAAATCCGAGCCTGAATCCTGACGGCGTAATTTGGTCAAGGCCTGATCCAGATCTGCTTCGGGCAGGTCCAGACCAAACAGATGCGCGCCTGATTTGAGATCGGTTTGGGTTTCAATATCGAAAGTTAAAACAGGCAGGCGCATAAAACAGTGCTCAAATAATTATTCAGGATCTTGTACAGAGAATAACCCTGTAGACAAGTAACGGTCACCACGGTCACAGATAATACACACAATCACTGCATCCGGATGTTCTTCCGCCAGTTTAATCGAGGCCCACACTGCCCCACCAGAAGAGGTTCCGGCACTAATGCCTTCTTTCTGTGCCAGCTTACGCATGGTTTTTTCAGCTTCGATTTGTGGAATATCAATAATGCGATCGACTCGGCTGCGGTCGAAAATGGTTGGCAGATATTCTTCTGGCCAGCGACGGATTCCGGCAATGCTTGAACCATCAGATGGCTGTAAACCGACGATCTGAATATCAGGATTCATTTCTTTCAGGTATTTCGACACACCCATGATGGTGCCGGTGGTACCCATAGAACTGACAAAATGGGTAATTTTGCCACCGGTTTGCTGCCAGATTTCTGGACCCGTGGTCAGGTAATGCGCTTCGACATTGTCCGGATTTCCGAACTGATTCAGCACCAGACCCACACCATCATTCTGCATTTGAGCAGCAAGATCACGTGCACCTTCCATGCCCTGCTCTTTGGTCACTTCAATTAGCTCGGCACCATACGCACGCATCGCGTCCTTACGTTCCTGACTCATATTGTTCGGCATGATCAGCTTCATTTTATAGCCACGCATCGCTGCGACCATCGCCAATGCAATCCCCGTATTTCCGCTCGTTGCCTCAATCAGGGTGTCACCCGGTTTGATCTGCCCACGCTTCTCGGCCTGCATGATCATATTGTAGGCCGGACGGTCTTTGACCGAACCTGCCGGGTTATTGCCTTCGAGTTTCGCGAGTACTGTAGCTTGAGTGTGACTTGCCAGACGCTGTAAACGCACCAGCGGCGTTTTGCCTACATAATGGTCTAACAAAAATTCATCTGCTTGAAAATCAGGGGTGGTATTACTCATTATTTGCACCTATATCGAGGTGCAGCTATTGTATGAAAAAATGCTTTTCCCTGCACTCATTTAGCAGGGCTTTTTCAGAAAACTCGCCAAAACTCACACACTATCAAGCCATAAACTACATTTCCCGATAATTTAGCCAGGTGAAGCAGCTCGCTAATGAAGATGAAAATACTATTTCAGTCTGGCACTTTTACAGATTGAAATTTCGTGCGTCTTAGTCTTGCTGTACCTGAGCAAAATTAACTGAAATCTCTTGTATTTTTAACTGCTAATCCGAAGCTTTATAAAAATTATGCTTAAATTTTAACTGTCGATTTAAAGCATGCTAATATGCCAGGCATAAAGAAAATACTGCTTAAATCATGTCAACGATCAACAAAAAGCTGTTTAAACGCCTACACTTAAATCATGCCTATGGACAGCTGATTGCGCTGATTTTTGTGCCAATTACCATTTTGGCCTGCGTCGGTGCCATGCTGGTGTTGACTGAAACCTCGAACGCCGCACGTGCCCAACAGAAGCAGATGGCCATTGCGATTTTAACCCGCTTTCAAGGCACTTCAGAATATGCACTGGATATCTTGAATCTGTATCCATGGCAATATGACCAGGCCCACAATGCCATGCAGAACATGCTGAATGAAAAGCATCTAGTTCGGGCAGCGGTTCTGGACGAAAATGGCAAGAACCGTTTGGGCATCGGCTTTCAGGAACAAGCGCCTTGGCCAGAATTTGAGAAAAGCGGTAATTTTGTTGGCCCGATTCTGCATCAAGATAATCATATCTATGCCATTAAAGTGAATGAAAACACTTTTTCTACCGGCTGGCTGGCGATCGAACTGGATAACCAGCCGCTAGCAATTGCCCGTTACCGGGTACTAATCGTACTGATTGCGACCGGATTACTGACTTTATTATTATTGTTGCTCTGTCTGAACTTCTACTCTCGGCGCTGGATCGCCCCGATGTATGAGATTCGCATGCAGTTGCAACGCCTGAATGCCGATACCCTCGGCCAGCATATGGTGATTAACAGCACCGGCGAGCTGCGTTTATTGCAACGTGATATCGCCAATGTGGTGAAACGTTTGCATTTCAGCTTTCTGGAACTGCGTGAACATACCGAACAGACCGAAGACGATTTACGCCGCACCCTCGACACTTTAGAAGTCCAGAATATTACCTATCGTCAGGCACGCGACCAGGCGATCTCGGCCAACCAGGCCAAGTCGGTGTTTCTGGCCAATATTTCCCATGAATTGCGCACCCCGCTGAACAGTATTGATGGTTTTATTCATCTGTTGTTACGTCAGGGCAATCTCAGCAACGAGCAGAGCCTGTATTTGCAGACCATTCGTAAGTCTTCGGCGCATTTGCTGGCACTGATCAATGATGTTCTGGATTTTTCCAAAATTGATGCCGGCAAACTGGAACTGGAAACGGCACCTTTTGATCTGGAAGAAGCGATTTTTGATGTGATGGACATGTTGTCACCTCTGGCAGCACAAAAACATATTGATATGGCCTTCTATTATGCAGATGGTGTGCCAAAACACATTATTGGTGATGCGCTACGATTTAAACAGATTCTGACCAACCTGATTTCCAATGCGATCAAATTCACTCCGGATGGAGAAATCATTGTCCGGGCACGCATGGAACATGATGGAATGGATCAGTGTGTGCTGCATTTTAGTGTACAGGATAGCGGCATTGGCCTGAGTGGTACCGACCGTAAAAAGCTGTTTGAGTCCTTCTCGCAGGGTGATACCTCGGTGACCCGTCAGTTTGGCGGTACCGGTCTTGGTCTGGCAATTTCCAAACAGCTGGTCAGCCTGATGCATGGCCAGATTGGTTTTGAAGACAATCAGGAACGTGCTCCAACCGAAAAAGGCTCTACTTTCTGGTTTACTGCCCAGTTCCTGGTCGATGAAGATACCGTGATTGAGCATCCAGATTTTAGCGAATTGACCGTGGTGTCTTATCTTGCACATCCGGCAACTGCGAATGTGCTGCGGCATTATCTGGAAAATTATCAGGTTAAACATATTGAATGTGCATCAATTCTGGATCTGTTTAGCCGTCTGAATCATTTACAGAATAGCGAAAATACCTGGCTGATCGTCGATCATAGTGGTGACAGTGAAGTCTTGTTACGCGAAATCCGTTCACGTTATCAGGGTCATCTGGCTGTCTATGGTTATCAGATGCAACTGGATCCAAGCATGCTCAATGACCATCGTGCCCGTGCCCTGCATCAGCCACTCAGCCGCAGCGCGCTGATTCAGTTACTCGGCAATCAGCCGGTCTTCGACCAGGAACAGCATGAAGAGTTTAATGGTCAAGGCCTGCATATTCTGGCCGTGGATGATCATTTGCCGAACCTGATTGTTCTGGAAGCCCTTCTGGGCGAACTCAATGTCACCACGACCAAAGCCCTCAGCGGACAGGAAGCGATCGATATTATTCAGCGCCGTTATGAACAGGAACAACCGGCGTTTGATCTGGTCTTTATGGATATCCAGATGCCAGTCATGTCCGGGATCGATACCACCCGTGCTATTCGCTCGCTGGAATCGACCTTTGAAAATCATAGCCGCCTGCCGATTATTGCACTGACGGCGCATGCACTTTCTGATGAAAAACATAAACTGCTGCAAAACGGCATGGATGATTATGTCACCAAGCCGATCCAGATCGAGCAGATTATCCAAATTTTGACGCACTGGACCACCGAGCATTTTAAACGGATTCCGGTACTGGAACGTGCCAATGTGATTGATGCTCTGGATCCAAATATTCTGGACTGGCAGCAAAGTCTGCAACTGGCAGCCAATAAGGAAGATCTGGCGGTAGATCTGTTACGCATGCTGGTGGACAGCTTTGCGGATGAACTCGATGAAATGCAGCAACTGATTGAACTGGAAGATTTCCCACAACTGGAACATGTGCTGCATCGTTTATACGGCGCGACCCGCTATGTCGGTGCACCGACTTTACAGAAAGTCACCGGTGGCTTTGAACAGTTCGTTTCAACCCTGCGCAAAGAACGCCGTAAGGCCGATGAAAACTTTGTTCAGGACGTGCTGAAATATTTTGATGAACTCAAAGCCGTGGTTGAACAGGTTGAACAGGCTGCCCAGCAAATTTTGAAGCAACATTTGAATTAAACCTCTGAAGTGGCTCAGTCCATGACTTAAGAAGTGTGACTGAGCTGTCATGCAAGCCTAAAGGCTGCATGCTATGCTCAAGCCAGGAAAAATAAGGAAGAATGCCATGTCACTCGTGCGCTTGGAAAAAAATAACGGCATTGCCACTGTTACACTGAATCGTCCGGATAAACGCAATGCCATGAGCTTTGCCCTGCTGCGCGAACTGGTCGCGACTGCACAAAAAATCAAAAAAGATAAAAGCATCCGATGTGTGATTTTAACGGGAGAAGCCCAGGTCTTTAGTGCCGGTATTGATCTGGCAGATTTAAATAATCCTAAAAATCGTGCTTATGCTGCTTGGGAACTGATTCGTCCGGGTCAAAGCCTGTTTCAAAAAGCATTTCTGGTCTGGCAAGAATTACCTGTTCCGGTGATTGCCGCAATGGAGGGCTTCTGTTTTGGTGCCGGGATGCAACTGGCATTAGCCGCAGATATCCGCATTGCCCATCCTGAGACCAAAATGTCGATTATGGAAACCCGCTGGGGACTGGTGCCAGACATGGGACTCAGCCGCTCCCTGAAAGGCCTGATTGGTATTGATCTGGCCAAAGAGCTGACCTTAACTGCCCGGATTTTTGATGGTGAATATGCCAAAGAAATCGGTCTGATCACCCATGTCGATGAACAGCCACTAGGAAGAGCACAAGCCTTGGCTGAAGAAATGCTGCAACGTTCTCCAGATGCGCTGATGGCCTCTAAATTTGTACTGGATGCCATGCAGCATCGTCCAAATAAATCCTTGCGTATGGAAAAAATATGGCAGCTGAAATTATTACTGGGTAAAAACAGTCAATTGGCCCGTAAAAAGGACAAAAACCCAGAGGTTCAGTTTGTACCGCGCCAATACAAATAAACCCAGTCTGAATCTAGGAAAGGAATAAACCAAAGCATGCAGTTGAATCGCGATACTAAAATTGCCTTTTTAGGTATGGGGCTGATGGGCACTCGCATGGCCACACGTCTGCTTCAAGCAGGTTTTCAGGTGGCAGTCTGGAACCGTACACCATCTGCCTGTGAGCCCTTGCTGGATCTAGGTGCAACTACGCTATCTTTAGATAAGATTACAGATTACCCGGTGATTCTGACCTGCCTGGCAGATGATCAGGCAGTGCAATCTGTTTTTGCTCAGATCGAACCGTATTTGGTTGCGGAGCAAGTGATTGTAGATTTCTCCAGCCTTTCAGTACAGCAAACCCAAATACTTGCTGCACAAGCACAGGCTAAGAAAGTAACCTGGATTGACTCTCCGGTTTCAGGCGGTACAGTTGGAGCCGAACAAGGCAGTCTGGTGATTTTTGCCGGTGGTAATGCCGCGACTATTGAAAATCTTAATCCGATCTATGCAGTACTTTCACAACGCGTGACCCGCATGGGTGATACGGGTACCGGTCAGGCGACTAAAATCTGTAATCAGCTAATTGTGGCTGCCAATAGCACCTTGATCGCAGAAGCGGTCGCCCTTGCTGGACTTGCCGGGGTGGATACACGTTTACTGGCGCCTGCGCTGGCGGGTGGTTTTGCCGACTCCAAGCCTTTTCAGATTCTGGCACCGCGTATGGCCACGCAAACTTTTGAACCGGTGCAATGGAAAGTACAGACCTTATCCAAGGATCTGAATAATGCCGTGCAACTGGCACAAAGCTTTGACCTGGATGTTCCGGTGGCGACTCAAGCTTTAACGCAGTTACATGCTCATCAAGCCCAAGGCTTTGCCGAAGCAGATCTGGCTACTGTAATCCAGCAACTAAAACATTCATAACGCTTGATTGATGCGGCCTTGAATATTGAAGAGAAAGACATGATTAAACTTGCCGTCAACCTGTCGATGATTTTTACCGAAGTGCCGCTGATCGAACGTTTCGCGCTGGCTCGTGCACAGGGCTTTAATCATGTGGAAATCCAGTTTCCTTATGAACTTACGATTGGCCAGATTCAAAACCAGCTCAGCACCCATCAGCTAAACTTGTGCCTGATTAATGTGCCGGCAGGTGATTTAATGCAGGGCGGTCATGGTCTGGCTGGCATTCCAGGACAGGAAATCGAGTTTCGTCATGCGGTTGAGCAGGCCATCCAGTATGCTACCGCATTGAATGTACCTCGGGTGAACATTCTGGCAGGAAAACAGCCTAGGGATTGTGATCTTTTACCCTGCCTGAATACGCTGGCGAGTAACCTAAAAATGGCCTGTTCAATGCTGCTTGAGCATCAAATTGAACCGGTCTTCGAAATGATCAATGGCACCGATATGCCACGTTTTTTGATTCAAAATGTTGCCCAAGCCCAGGAAATGCTGGAAGCGGTACATCATCCGGCCTTAAAAATGCAGTACGACTGTTACCACATGGCAATGATGGGCGAAGATGTCTTAGAAACTTTGCAAGAAAATATTGCCTCGATTGGTCATATCCAATTTGCGGATTGTCCGGGACGGCATCAACCCAATACGGGTTCAATTCAATATCATGATATATTTCAGTGGTTAAAACATAGTCAATATCAAGGTTATGTCGCTGCCGAGTATAAACCTAGCGGACATTCCAACGATTCCTTTGACTGGAAAGCTGAGTTCTTTCCGGAGCATGACTGAGTGGACTGCGGCTTCATTTGAAATTCAGGACTAAAACCGCTATATTAGACCATGCATAATTGTTAGGAAATTACACTCCCCATGAATTTAGAACCATCGCCCAGCGCTTCTAATTCTCACGATCTTACTATGAATTCAAATTCTCAAGCTGTACAGGACTGCTTAAAAGTCGTACATGCTGCACTTGAAGATGTAAAAGCAAAAGAAATTGTTGAGCTTGATGTCAGCGGTATCAGTAATGTGGCTGATGCTATGGTCATTGCAAGCGGTACATCGACACGTCACATCAAATCATTGGCCAATAACGTTGCTGAAGAAGCACGTAAAGCTGGCTTCCGCCCTCTTGGTATTGAAGGCGAACGTGATGCTGAATGGATCCTCATCGACCTTGGTTATGTGGTGGTTCATTGTATGCTGCCAACAGCGCGTAAATTCTATGACCTAGAAAGCTTATGGCGCAATCCTACAGATACTGACTCTGTAGCGTAAAAACCGAATATTCAAAAAAGCGACCTGTGTAGGTCGCTTTTTTATTGCCTGTTCATCTAACTTTATAAGCATTAATACAACTCAATCTGTTCGCTATTTTTTAATTTCCATCTTGTCTTATGCACCGATTTGATTGGTATTTTAGGATCAATTCATCATAAACATAGACGTTCGATGACCACTCAATCATCTTTTTTCCAAGATATAAAATAAAAAATCCCCCTTTATTAAAGGGGGACTTAGGGGGATTCTAATGATTTAGATGATTAGTGACCTGTACCATTAATGGCTTTGGTCATATCTTCCACCACTTTCTTGGCATCACCGAAGATCATCATGGTCTTGTCATTATAGAACAAGTCATTGTCGAGACCTGCATAACCGGTTGCCATAGAACGCTTAATCACCATAATCGTACGTGCCTTATGCGCTTCCAGAATCGGCATACCATAAATTGGCGAGGTTGGATCATCTTTCGCCGCAGGGTTCACAACGTCGTTCGCACCAATCACTAGCACCACATCTGTTGCCGGGAAGTCCGAGTTGATCTCATCCATTTCCAGGATGTCTTCATACGGTACGTCCGCTTCAGCAAGTAGTACGTTCATATGACCTGGCATACGACCTGCTACAGGATGAATCGCAAAACGAACCGTTACGCCCTGCTCTTTTAGCAAGTTAGCCAATTCTTTTACCGCATTTTGTGCACGGCCTTGCGCCATACCATAACCCGGTACAATCACCACGCTGTCTGCATTTGACATCAGGAAGCCTGCATCATCTGCCGAGCCAGAACGGTGATTACGTTGAACCTGTTCACCTGCTCCTGCTGTCGGCGCAGCTGCACCGCCCATCGCACCGCCAAACAAAACGTTGATGATAGAACGGTTCATCGCTTTACACATGATGTAAGACAGAATCGCACCTGAAGAACCCACCAGTGAGCCTGCAACGATCAACATGTTGTTTTCTAGGGTAAAACCAATCCCCGCTGCTGCCCAACCCGAGAATGAGTTGAGTAGCGATACCACCACTGGCATATCACCGCCACCGACTGGTGCAATCCATACCCAGCCGAATGCCAGTGCAAGACCTGTCATTGCCCAGAACGAAGTCATATTACCCGTCAGGAAGAAGTGAATACCAAAACCTAACATTGCAATAAAGATAATCGCCTGAACCGGTTTCACCCATGCACCTGAAATGGTTTTTGCCCATTTCTTCGCGGCCAGTTTGCCGTAAGCAAAGACTGATGCAGTAAAGGTAATCGCACCCACGAAACAGCCCACAAACAGTTCAAATAAATGAACACGGCTCATTTCATGGAAATTGACACCATTGGCAGCCAACAGGTCTGGACCAAGTTCAATCAGTTTGTTGTTGTGAATAATGGCAGCGACAGCAATCAAAACCGCAGCCAGACCTACCAATGAGTGCATCAACGCTACAGTTTCAGGCATCTGGGTCATTGGAACTGTACGTGCACGGGCAATACCCACGATTGCACCCAGCACCATTGCGCCAATGATCATCCAGACCACCGGATTCTCAGCTACAAAGAAGGTAGTCACGACCGCAATGGCCATCGCGATCATCCCGTAACGGTTACCGGCAATCGCAGTTTTAGGACCTGATAAACCACGTAGCGTCAGGATAAAAAGAACGGCACCAATCAGGTAGAACCAATCCGCATATTCTCGAATCATTTCCATGGATTAACCCTCTTTTTTCTTTTGCTTAGGTTTAAACATTTCCAGCATACGAGCAGTCACGGCAAAGCCACCAAAAATGTTAATGCTCGCCAGGAATACTGCAATCGCGCCAAGTACGCTCACCACGTTAATGGTCTGGAAATCCACACTACCTTCAACGCCGATCACCGGCAGACCAACGGTCTGAATCATCGCACCGACAATAATAATCGATGATAAGGCATTGGTGACCGCCATCAACGGCGTATGCAATGCTGGTGTTACACCCCACACCACGTAGTAACCTACGAAAATGGCAAGGACAAAAATCGTAATTGTTTCAACCATGAGTCTTCTCCTTAACCACGTTTCAGCAGCACTTGGCCGCCATGAGTGACAAGTAGGGCTTTTTGAATTTCTTCTTCTTGATTCAGGACAAAATTCTTGTCTGCATCAAATAATGTTTCCACGAAGTTAAATACGTTACGAGCGTATAAAGCAGAGGCTTCAGTTGATACAGTCGACGGAATATTTGGAATGCCGAGAATTTTAACGCCGTTGTCGGTATAGACTGTTTCACCACATTTTGAACCTTCGACGTTACCGCCAGATTCTACTGCCATGTCCAGAATTACTGAACCGGGTTTCATTTTCGCAACTGTTTCAGCACGGATTAAACGCGGTGCATCACGGCCCGGTAAAAGCGCTGTGGTAATCACGATGTCAGCATTTGATACCGCTTTATCAACAATTGCCGCCTGATCGCGAATGTATTCTTCACCCGGCATCCAGCCATAACCATTTTTGGCAGCATCAGCCGCTTTTTGCTGCTCTTCAGCAGACATCGGTACGTCTAGCCATTTACCACCTAAAGATTCAACCTGATCTTTGGCAGTTGGACGCAAGTCCGTGGCTTCAACGATGGCACCTAAACGTTTTGCTGTTGCAATCGCTTGCAGACCCGCTACGCCGACCCCCATGATCACCACACGAGCCGGTTTAACCGTACCCGCAGCAGTCATCAGCATCGGGAACATGCGCTGGTATTCAGCCGCAGCCAAAAGCACCGACTTGTAACCTGCAAGGTTGGCTTGAGAAGACAAGACATCCATGTTCTGCGCACGAGACAAGGTTCGTGGCAAAAGTTCCAATGCAAATGCAGACACGTTTTGTGCCGCGAATTGGTCAAGCTCAGTATTACGGTAAGGATCAAACATTGCCACGATAGTGGTATTCGGGTTGAGTTTTTGAATTTCATCACCTTTCGGTGCACGAACTTTTAAAATCAACTGACTGCCAGTATAGGCATCATCCGTAATTTTGGCACCAACTTGTTCATAGGCACTATCGATATAGGCAGCTTTAACCCCTGCACCACGTTCGATAATCACGCTATGTCCTGCGCTGATCAATTTCTTTACTGTCTCTGGCGTCGCAGCGACGCGATTTTCACCGACAACAGTTTCGGCTGGAATTCCGATCTGCATGAGCGTTCCTCAAGCTAATTTTTCTTAAGTAAACATCGCCTAAACGATGCTTCCCCTCAGGATGTGTTCTTGTTGAATTTTTGGATTCTAATCAAACTGTTTGAAATTACCACCTACTATTTATTTAATAAATACCTATATTTTGAACTGATGATTCATAAAAATGATGCTGCAATAGCACATTTATTTAATTCTCTAGCTATTCATATTCGATGCTTTTATAAACGATATTCATTCCACTGAATGAAATATCCAGATTTTGCTGGCGTAAATAAGCGCGAATTTCTGATTTATTTTGTTACATTGATGATTCTGACAATGATTGCTGTATTTCTTGATTCAGAAGCAGACTTTCAATTTCTCTAGTCCCTATAGATAGCGGCACTTTAGCTGCGTCGTTTTTTTTAGTTTTGACTTTTTTGACAGATTTAGTACTCAAGCAAGAGCACTGTTTTTAGATGTTAAAATCGTATTTTATGAAATGATAGAATTTGTTTTGAGCAGATCTTCATCAGACAGAATTGATAGATCTGACAAAAAGTAATCGCCAAAATTTTATAAGACCCAAGTCTCAAACAGTCAGATAAAGGGTAGAAAAAAACCTTGCGTACTATTTATTATATTAATGTACTGAACTTGATTCAAAATGGGAAATCCCATTTTTGCACCAAATTTGCGCAATAAAATAGAGTAAATATTCCACTTTTTTGACCTCAGTGCTCTTTTTTATTGTTTTTACTTTAAGCTGCGCTTTAATGAAGCAACCCCATCATTAAAAGATAAAAAATTCTGTAAATATTCACTCATACTTTCTATTTGAAATTGCACTTCTTTCATTAAGCTGCCTGAGTTCTAACAATTTTCAATGCTGGCAATATTTCTCTACTTTTAAAGCAAGAACTTCTGGCCTATAGTGCCCTCAATTTGAACATTATTCTCATTCCTCATTTAAGTTCTTCCGGTCTGAATACAAGGTTAGCCCTATGCACACGCCCCTCGATATTAGTCAAAATAAGCCCTTATTATGGCTGATGGCGATTGCATGCGGCTTATGTGCCGGTGCGAACTATTATTGCCAGCCGCTGATTTCATCGATTCAGCAGTATTATCAGGTACCTGAATCACAAGTGGCGCTTACTGTCACTTTTGCTCAAATCTCTTATGCCCTGGGCCTGCTTTTTATTGTGCCTTTAGGGGACATGCTGAATAAAACCAAACTGATCCCTTTCCTCATGCTGGGTGCAGCAGCAGGTTTATTTATTTGTGCCAGTGCAGTGAATCTGCCAATGCTCTGGGTCGGCACTATCATTGCCGGACTGTTTTCCGTAGCTGCACAGATTCTGATTCCCTTGGCCACCATGGCGGTCAAACCGGAAAAAACTGGAGAAGTGGTGGGCTTCCTGATGAGCGGATTACTGGTTGGCATTCTACTTTCGACCAGTATTGCCGGATTACTTTCCGACCTGTTTCACTGGAAAATGATTTATATCCTCAGTGGCATAAGCATGTTGGCCTTAAGTTTTTATTTGAGAGGAAAACTACCGAGCCTGCCACGTCTGAGAATCAGCTATACAGCGATTTTTAAATCTATGGGGATATTACTCAAGCAGGAACCACGACTGGTTTTGCGTTCACTTACAGGCGCCTGTGCTTTTGCTGCCATGAGTATGTTGTTCTCCACCATAGCTCTACTGTTGACGCAGGAACCTTTTCAGCTTTCTGATGTCATGGTCGGACTGGTCACGCTGGTGGGTGTATTTGGCGCACTTTCCACGCAGTTCATTGGCAAATGGGCCGATCGTGGCCATATCAAAACACTGAGCTGGATCGGTTGTTCTATCCTGATGGGAAGCTGGCTGTTTTTATATTTTGGTGCGGTATCCTTGCTCAGTTATATTCTGGGTTATGGACTGATAAATCTGGGGCTCGCGATTACGCACAGCTGTAACCAGAACGTGATTTTCCGCCTGCGCCCGGATGCCAAATCACGGGTCAATTCACTGTATATGACCTTGTATTTTATAGGCGGTGCCTGTGGTTCAGCCTTAGGGGTTTATGCTTGGCATCACGGGGGCTGGAGCATGACCTGTATGACAGGACTTGGGCTAGCTTTGTGCGCTACCTTGTTCGCCCTGCTGGATCAATGGCATCAGGCCCGCATAACTGCATAAGTATTTTGACTATATCTAGCTGACTTGCACCGCCGGATAATAAGGCTTATTCAGATCAAGAGTTTGTGAGTTTTCTAATAAAATACAGATAAAAACCGGCAATAAGGCTGCCAGAATTCGGCAGCTCTCCTCTAATGATTTATAATTCAGCGAGCTGTGATACGTGGCGCCACCCTGCATTATCTGATGGTGCAAGGTAGATAAACGCTGAAATATTCCAGCTAAAATTTCAACAGAATTTCGTTCTTTTAAAGCATTCTCTATATTCTGTTTCTGTGTTTCCAAGTCAACCTGACAGCTTTCCAGGCTAATTTTCTGATGACGATAATCCCAAAAGCTTTGTTCCACATAGGGATTGGCCAAAAGTGAGCAGATCGGCTGGCTGTATTTTTCCCAAAGAATATGATTAATTTTCTGATCCAGATCCTTTTGGCAGAGTGTTTCCAGAAACTGCTGCAGCTTGCTTTGATCTTGAACTAGATCACTCTCATCTGCATAAATCGCCTGAAAGCTGATCCACAGGCTGATAAACTTAAAATCCAGATCCTGATCCAGATCTAGCGATTTTTTAAACCAGCCTAAGCCCCGATGAATTCTTAAATTAAAATGTGCCGAATTTTGTGCTTTATGGCTTTTATAAATTTCCTCCAATAACAACATGATTATTCTCCTTATTTCTAAAATTTTTATCTTCATCTTTCTCCTATCAAAATATACCATTCCAACCTGACTGGGAATTCCAATTTTATTTCTTGTTTCATTCCCTGGATTTACCGGGCTAGCTCAAGTTCGCCGGGTGGTTTTTCTGATTTTATGCTAGTATTACGCCCTCTTTTTGCGACGTCAGCCGATCCAGTTTAAGCCAAAAACCAATAGCTGAGTGATCGCATGAATTGCTTCTTCTTTCTTCCATTTCGTTAAGGCGTGATTTTGAATGACTGATCTGACCACCATTGAAAATAAACTTCAACCACGAATCAGTGTTGCGCCGATGATGGATTGGACTACCAAAGACTATCGTTTCTTTGCACGTCTTTTTAACCCGAATGTGATTATGTACACCGAAATGGTTACTACGGGTGCAATCATTTACGGTGATGCCAAACGTCATTTGGACTTTAATACGGAAGAACAGCCAATCGTGTTGCAACTCGGTGGCTCAAATCCAAAAGATCTCGCCACTTGTACCAAGATGGCACAGGACTGGGGCTATAACGAAGTCAATTTAAATGTAGGCTGCCCAAGTGACCGGGTACAAAATAATAAAATTGGGGCCTGTCTGATGGCGGAGCCTGATCTAGTCGCAGAATGTATTGCTGAAATGCGTCATGCGGTGGATATTCCAGTGACCGTAAAACACCGGATCGGAATTGATGATATGCAATCTTATGAAGAGATGCTGCATTTTGTCGATACCGTGGCCAAAACCGGCTGCAATAATTTTATCGTGCATGCGCGGATTGCCTTATTAAAAGGTCTATCACCTAAAGAAAACCGCGACGTGCCACCCCTACGTTATGAAGATGTCTACCGTTTAAAACAGGATCGTCCTGATCTGCTCATCGAGATCAACGGCGGAATTAAAACCTATGCCGAAACGCTGGAACATCTCAAACATGTGGATGGGGTGATGATTGGCCGCGAAGCCTATCATAATCCTTACTTACTGGCTGAACTGGGCCAACTGTGGAATCTGGATGCACCAGACCGTTTTGACATCATGCAACAGATGCTACCTTATATTGCTCATCGCATCGCCGAAGGTGCACCTTTATCCATTATTACCCGTCATATTTTGGGACTATTCCAGAACTTGCCGGGTGCACGTAAATGGCGTCAGGCTTTAAGCGGTGGTAATGCCAAAACCTTGAAAGATGTAGAAACTGCACTCTTTAATATTCAGGAAGCGATGCAGCGTACCGAAGATTATGTTCGAGAACATCAACAAGTTGAATCCTAAACACAAAAAGCACCGATCATCGGTGCTTTTTTATAGAGATTGCGCATGAGTTATTGCGTATACGCCGTAATATTACCCACCGGAATCGGCTCTTCTTGATAAGAAACATCTTGTAATGCGGGTTCAGCCACTGGTGTGATCAGCGAGCCGGAGACATTCTGGTTTGGTTCATCTACAGGTTCCAGATCATCCAAGGCTGAGGCCAGTTGCTGTAATTCTCGATCCAGTTGCTGACGATATTTTTCAATTTCAATTTCATCAATAAAAGCAAAGGCATCATCTTCAATCGACCAACTATACCCCCCATCCACCTTAAAGACTTTTACATGAATGGGATATTCCTCACCCTGATAATTCAGATGAGAAATAGCCTGAAACTCATTCCCCTGACGCTGGACAATTTTGACCTTTTTCACGGTAAAACGATAGTGTTGATAATCTCGATTGGAATTAAATTCACGTTGCATCTGCGTTTGAATATTTTTGGCCAGCTCATCCATCGAGACAAAATAACTGCATCCAGTCAGACAGGCGACCATCCATAACATCATGATTTTTTTCATAGCGCCCCTCTTTTTTTCTTTCCACTTCCTGCTTATAGCTGATATACGCAGTATTTTTATCTTTGCTTATTCTGTGATCCATTTTATGCTTTTTTGCAAAAACAATAAACAAACGGCGCTTCGATTAAGACTAAATATTTATGGTTTCTATAGTTTTTTTGAATTAATGATAAAAAATCAGCCATAAAAAAACCCTGATGGATTCAGGGTTTTTTCGATACAGATCGTTTTAAAAATCATCATCACTGGATGGATCACGATGTAAGGCATCATGAATGGCTTCGATCAACTGCTGGGCAATTTCCTGCTTGGAGGCTTTTTCCAGATCACGTTTGTCCAGCTGATAATGCTCGGCAAAGAATACCGTCATGGCATTTTCATCCGAAGCAAATCCGATATCTGCACGTGATACATCATTGCAGGCAATCATATCCAGCTTTTTCGCGACCAGCTTTCCGGCAGCATATTCTTCAATATTGCGGGTTTCTGCCGCAAAGCCGACCATAAATGGACGTTTTTCCTGCTGGGCAATGGTGGCAACAATATCCGGATTTTTCACCAAGGCTACATTCAGTTCATCACCAGCTTTCTTGATTTTATGCTCGGCTACTTCTGCCACACGATAATCGGCTACTGCAGCTGTCGCAATAAAGATATCGCAACCATTTTCCAGCATTTGCATGCTTTCATTCAGCATTTGCACGGCAGAAGAAATATTCTTACGTTTCACGCCATTTGGAGTGTCCAGACTGACCGGCCCTGCAATCAGGGTCACATTGGCTCCGGCTGCATAACAGGCTGCAGCCAGTGCAAAGCCCATTTTCCCGGTACTGTGATTGGAAATATAACGCACCGGATCAATCGCTTCGCGGGTCGGGCCTGCGGTAATCGTGACTTGTTTACCCGCAAGCAGGCCAAATTTTTCCGCAATCGCACGTTGAGCTTTGTGAAAATATTCAGTCACCTGTCGGGCTAAATCTTCCGGCTCAGGCATCCGGCCCAAACCTACATCACCACAAGCCTGTGATCCCGCGTCCGGCATGATCACATGCACACCATCTTCGATCAGTGTCGCAAGATTGCGCTGCGTTGCTTTCGCCGCCCACATTTGCTGGTTCATGGCAGGCGCCACCCAGACGGGTGCTTTCGTCGCCAGATATAAAGTACTTAAGAGATCATCAGCCAGACCTGCGGCAAATTTTGCCAAGGTATCACAGCTGGCCGGCGCTACCAGCAACAGATCTGCCCAACGTGCCAGCTCGATATGGCCCATGCCGGCTTCTGCTTCAGTATCCAGCAATTCGGTATGTACGGGATTGCCCGATAAGGCTTGAAAGGTTAAAGGTGTAATAAAAGCCTGTGCACCGTGAGTCATGACGACCCGCACATCAAATCCGGCATCTTTTAGACGGCGGATCAGAATTGCACTTTTATAGGCAGCAATACCGCCAGTGACGGCCAAAATGATATTTTTATGAGGAATTACACTTAGATCAAAGCTCACGAACAGATTACCTCGCTGTTGCAGTGGGGCTCACAATAGCATTAAATAATCGCATTCCCAAGAGATCGGCTTGCGGGAAAACTGATAATTCATAATAAATAAGTCTAATAACTATGCAATTTTCTATTAAAAACTGGCCGGAACAAGAACGGCCGCGAGAACGCCTGATTCAATATGGCGCAGAAAGTTTATCCGATGCCGAGCTACTGGCCATTTTTCTACGCTCCGGTTCACAGCAGCATTCGGCAGTTGATCTGGCGCGGTTGCTGATTCAACATTTTGGTCATTTGACTGCACTACTGGATGCGCCTTTACAGGAAATCAGCCAGTTTCATGGCATGGGCATCAGTAAATATACCCAACTGATGGCCGTCAAGGAACTCGGACGGCGTTACATTGCCGAGCACCTGAAACAGGATGCACTGGAACTCACCAATTCCAAACGGCTGAGAGATTACTTACGTTTTGAACTGCTCGGTGAAACTCAAGAAGTGTTTGCCGTGCTGTGTCTGGATGCCAGTCTAAGAAAAATTGCCTTTAAAAAACTGTTTTATGGCTCCATCAATGCATGTGATATTTCCATTAATCAATTGTTGCGTTATGCCATTAGCCAACAGGCTACTTCCATTGTGATTGCACATAATCATCCACTGGGCCGGCCCTCTCCATCCAAGGCTGACCTGGCATTGACCCGTCAGATTCAACAAGCCTGCCAGCTGGTAGATATTCATCTGATTGACCATTGTATTATCGCTTTGGAGGGCAGTTTTTCCTTTGCTGAGCAGCAACTCATCAAACCAGAAATGCAGTATTGAATAGCACTTGACAAAGCAGGCACAACTCCACAAGATCATGAAAAAAATTGTGATGATTCCAATAAATGATCGTACGTGACCAGCCAACTGTTTTTAAACTGCTGTTTTCCTGGCGGGGGACGATTTTACCTAAAGTTTTACCGCCTTTGGGCGTGGTGATGCTGATGTCAGCCATCATTGGTGGCTTGTCACATATTGGTTATTTTCATTTTCCAGAATTACCGCTGGTCGGATTTACCCTGATTGGAGTGGTACTGTCTATTTTTCTTGGTTTTAAAAATACCGCCTGTTATGACCGCTGGTGGGAAGCGCGCAAACTTTGGGGAATTCTAATTGCCAATTCACGTCATTTTGACCGTGATTGCAGGATGCTGTCCCAAGGTCGCCGTGAGCGTGTGATTCAGCATGTGATTGTCTTTGCCAATGTACTCCGCGATCGCCTACGCCATCAAACAGCCAATCCGACTGAACTGGTTGAAACCAGCGGCATGAGCCAGCAGGCGGTGACCCAACTCTATCAGCAGGCCAATGCGCCGCAATATACCTTAAGCCTGATTCAATGGGAGTTAATGCAGGCGCTTAAAGAAGGTGAAATCTCCGATATCATCTATATGCAGATGAATAATCATGTGGCGGAACTAAGTATTGTCCAGACTGGTTGTGACCGGATTGCGACGACGCCTTTGCCTTTTGCCTATTCGGTCTTGCTCAATCGTACCGTCTATTTTTTCTGTTTTATTTTACCTTTTAGTTTAGGTTCAACGCTTGGTCTGTTTACGCCTTTACTGGTTGGAATTTTGGCTTATACCTTTTTAGGATTAGATGCTCTAAGTTCGGAAATTGAAGAGCCTTTTGGTACTCAGAGTAATGACTTGCCGCTGGACTCGATGGTACGTACGATTGAAATTGAACTGTTAGGGACTTTAGGTAAACCGACGCCACCACCGATTCAGGCTCAAGATCATAATTTGCTTTAATTTATAATTCTCTCCTCGCCCTTTGTTATTAGTAGCGAAGGGAAAATCTTCTCTCAAATGAAAAAGATCGAGGTAAAGGAATGACTAAACAAAACTCTCCCAAATCCCGACCTGCCCCGGTTTAAGACTCGGGACATTGCCCAGTTTAATCCAGGGCATGTGATCGCCATGAAAATCACTGCCAATCGAAACTTTAAGATCATATTCAGTAATCATTCGATCCACCATCTGCCGGGTGGAACTTGGTTCAATCGCCGGTGGCAGCTCGACGGCATCTCCACCAAACTTGGCAAAGATTTCGATCAGGTAGCGGATATTGGTCGCAGATAAATCATATTTGGTCGGATGTGCCAGCACGGCGAAGCCGCCACTTTCATGAATTACCTGAATGGTATCTTCCAGACTCAAGCCATCAAATTTGACATAGGCTTTCTTACCTTCCTTGATGTATTTATCAAAAGCCTGTTGCGGACGCGTCACAATCCCCTTTTCTACCAGCGTTTTGGCAATATGGGTCCGTGTCACCCGATCAGGGATATGGTCGACTTTGACCAGTACATCAGCATAAATATCTTCACCAATTAAAGGAACCAGCAGATCACAAATCTGTTTAGAACGTTCAGCCCGGATTTTCTTTTGCTGATTGAGGGCTTTTTGTAAAGGCTCAGGATTTTGCATATTTAGCGCGACGATATGCACGCCATAGTTTTTCTTGGTGGCAGGACGTGACCATTGGCTGGATATTTCCACCCCGGAAATGATCTTAATCTCATGATTTTTAGCGGCTTCCTCAGCCAATGCCAAACCGTCCATGGTGTCATGATCCGTCAGGGCCAAAGTATGGACAAGTTTTTCCACAGCCGCTTCGACTAATTGCTGAGGACTGAAAGTTCCATCAGAAATATTACTATGTGTATGTAAATCTACGCCGTGCATCTCTATACTATGACATTTATTTGATCAGATTTAGATACTCTAACATGAAAGCACTTTTAGACTTTGTGCCACTCATTATTTTCTTTTATTTATATAAAACTGTAGATCCAAAAGACACTGACCATCAATTGCTGCAATTGATCGGTTCTGCGGGGGGTGTCGACAATAATAATATTCTTGTTGCAACCACAGGTCTGATTATTTCCATGCTGGTCGTCTATGGTGCGTTATTTGTCATACAAAAATTCCGTCTGGACAAACAGCAATGGATTGTCTTGTTTATGACGGTGATTTTTGGTGGCATCACCCTGATCCTTAGCGATGATTTCTATATCCGTCTGAAAGCCGTGTTATTGAATCTGGTCTTTGCAGGTGTATTCTTCCTGTCTCCTTGGTTTAGCAAGGATAAAAAGCCTCTGATCCAGCGGTTATTTGGTCCAGTATTCAATCTTAGCGAAAAAGGCTGGTTCAAGCTAAACTATGCCTGGGTGGCGATGTTTGTGCTGATGTCATTTCTGCATACCTTTTTCGCCTATTTGTGGATGGATGGAAAATATTGGGGCGAATTTACCGCATTCGGTGACATGATAGTGATGTTTTCCTTTATCATTATTCAGTTTATTGTATTGCGCAAATACTTTAAGACCACTGAATAAGTCCAACTACAAACGATTGAGAGTCATCATGCCATTATTCGTCGTTAGCTGTACCGATCGGGAAGGTACAGTTGAAAAACGCCTCGCGATTCGTCCACAACATCTTGCACGTCTGGAACAGTTAAATGCTGAAGGTCGCCTGATTGTTGCAGGTGCCATGCCTAAAGATCCAGCCAATCCACAGGCCGGTTTTTATGGCAGTACCATTATTGTCGATTTTGACAGTCGTGAAGCGCTGGATACATGGCTACAGGATGAACCTTTCTTAAAAGAAGGGGTGTACGAACACATCGATGTCAAACCATTCAATAAAGCATTCCCTCAAGGATAAGGTTCATGCGTGTTGTTACTGCCAGTATCATCGGCCTATGTTTTATGATTTCTCCAGTATGGGCAGTCGAAGTTGCGCCTGCTCCTGTAATTCAGGAAAATCAGACAGCACAACCTCAAGGGACAGCGGCGACTGCCCAAACCCAGTCTACGCCGAAACCTGCCATTATTCCTGCCGTAGCGACTTCTGCCCAGCCAGTGCCACCTGCCGAGAATAAACCTTTAACTGCAGAAGAAATCGCCAAGCTGAAAGCCCAGCAAGAGGCCAAGGTCAAAGCCTTGGTCAAAGATCAGGCCACCCGTTTGCAGCAACTGGAAAAAGCCAATCTGGACGCACTATCGCAAAATCAGGAATTGCAGCTCAAGAATGACAACCTGGGCGTTCAGGTACAGGTGCTGCAAAGTGAACGCAGTGCGCAGATGTTCCTCTACGGTGCAGCAACATTGGCTGTCGGTGTATTGCTCGGCTTCCTAATTGCGAGCTATGTTTATACCAAACGTCGTCGTCAATGGTAAGCTATAGCCCTTCCCGATATCTTTAAGGTTGTACCCGTTTTGTCGCACGCAATTCAAACTGCCGATCTGGATTGGCAATTGGTGGATGGCATTGATGTGCCTGTATCCAAGCAATTTGGTGATGTGTATTTTTCCAAAGACAATGGCTTGCTGGAAACCCGGCATGTCTTTTTAAATGGCAATGATCTCACGACGCGTCTGGCAGATTTAAAACCTTTTGAATATTTCTGTGTCGGTGAAACGGGTTTTGGTACTGGTTTAAATATTCTGGCGCTGTGGCAGCTCTGGCAACAGGTGCGTCCGGATAATCACAGTCATCTGCATGCGATTTCAGTTGAAAAATTTCCTCTTTCCAAAGTTGATCTGATTCGGGCCTTAAATGCCTGGCCAGAACTCAAGCCTTTAGCTGATCAACTCATCTCTCAATATCCGATGCCAATTGCTGGCTGTCATCGTCTCAGTTTTCCTAAAGAACGATTCAGTCTGGATCTATGGCTGGGTGATGCACATGATGTTTTCCCGGTGATTGAAAAAACTGCGCCGGTGAACGCCTGGTTTCTGGATGGTTTTGCGCCTTCCTGCAATCCGGACATGTGGGAAGAAAATGTTTTAAATAATATTGTACGTTTATCCGAGATTGGGACAACTTTCGCCTCTTTCAGTGTTGCTGGCGTTTTAAAACGTGGCTTAAAAAATCATGGGATTTCAATTTCCCGTCCACGTGGTTTTAAGCATAAGCGTGAAATGCTGAAAGCGATCTGGAATCCGGCTGAAGAGACTGAAAGTTCATTAATACAAGAAATCACTCAAAAAAAAACTGAGCGAGATACAGAGACCAATATCAGACCTAGCCAAATCGCTGTGATTGGCGCTGGAATCGCCGGTTTAAGTACAGCCTGGGCATTCGCTCAACGTGGTCATCAAGTCACGATTTACGACCAGTCAGCGCCACTCTCAGGAGGTTCTGGCAATCCACTGGCTTTGCTCAATCCCAAACTCTGTCCGGTTGAGCAAAGTGCTGAACATCTGATGACATTGGCCTGGCAACATGCCTTAAATCATTACCAAAAATTTAAAGCTTTCCGCCCGATTCAGGTCAATCAGCTTGCCTTAAAAAATCCTGAACAGCTTTTAGGATTGGCAGATGAATATCCTGAAGAAATTCTTGCTGTACAAGATACAGAGTCGCAAGAGCTTCAAACTGCATTTCCAAGTTTAAAATTACTAGAAGCTGGCGCGGTTTCTCCTCATCAATTGCGTGATGAAATTCTACAGAATGTAAATATCCGATATAAACAGGCCAAAATTAGCCATATTGAAGCGGCTACAAAACCTCAGCTATTTTCAGATGAACAGGATCTAGGTGAATTTGATCATGTCATTGTCTGTACTGCGCGAGAAACAGCACAATTCTTTGCAGATTATCCGGTTTTGAAACCGATTCGCGGACAGGTCAGTTGGCTAAACAATAAAACTCAGCCTTTAAGTCAAAATATTGCCTATAGCTACGGCGGTTATTGTATGCAACTGGATGCTGAACATCTGATCTTGGGTGCTTCTTTCTATCCAGGTCGGGATGATATCGAGGTGTTAGCAGAAGACCATGTGCATAACTACGAACTGATCCACAGTGTCTTCCCAGAATATGCACAATCATTACCAGCTACCGAGACTTGGCAAGGTCGTGCCTCGGTACGCGCGCAAAGTCAGGATTATTTTCCCCTACTGGGTAAAATGAAAGTGGATGAGGAAATTTACAGCTTTGCCGGTCTCGGTTCTAAAGGTTTTCTGTTTGCGCCGCTCTGCAGTGAAATTCTGGCAGCCCAGATTCTCGGTGAAGCCTGTCCGGTGCCATCCAGTTTAGTAAAAAAACTCAGTGTGACTCGTTTTCAAAAGAAAGTGAAAATGAAGAAACCGTATTTTAAGCTACAAATTTAATTACTATTTTGAATGAGTCCCCCTAAATCCCCCTTTAAAAAAGGGGGGACTTTTCTCTACTTTTATGAATAAATAGAATAGATGTAGCTCCTCCCTTTAGAAAAGGGAGGTTGGGAGGCATTAAATCTCACCCATTAAAAAAGCGCCTTGCGGCGCTTTTTTTTGACAGAATGCTTATACACCCTGTTCAAGCGGTAAGCCTGCATCACGGGCAGCACGAGTACCACCCATCAGAATGACATATTCACGTGAGCTGTCAAAACCCTCTAGTTTTTCCGCAGCACGTGGAGCTTTACTGCCCCCACCACACAAGATGTAAATGGGTTGATCCGCTGACACCTGAGTTAGGCTTTCTGCTGAAAGATCGTTAATGGGCTGATTCACCGCCCCTTTCACGTGTGCTTCAGCAAAAGCACTTGAATCGCGTACATCCCAGATAATTGCATTTTCTGGGAACTCAAATGTTGTAATTTCTTGTTTACGGATCATTGCGCACTCCTTTGATGTAAACAACACTTGGCAAATGAAGAAAACATCCCTAGCATCTCAGATATTCTTTCCCTTTGTAAAGGTCTAAACTATGCCTTCTTTCGATATTGTTTCTGAATTAGAAATTTTTGAAGTAAATCATGCAGTCCAAAACACCCAAAAAGAAATTGCGACCCGCTTTGATTTCCGTGGTCAGGACGTTTCTATTGAACTGAATGAAAAAAACAAGGAAATCAAAATCTCGACTGAAAGCGATTTCCAGTGTGAACAAGTCTATAGCATGCTGGAAAGTCATTTCTTTAAACGCAAAGTCGATATTCAGGCGCTTGATCCACAAAAAATGACGGCTTCTGGCAAAAATGTGATTCAGGTCATCAAGCTTAAAGATGGTCTTGACTCAGATACCGCAAAAAAAATTAATAAAGCCATTAAAGAAAGTGGGATTAAGGCGCAATCTTCTATTCAGGGCGACAAGATTCGTGTGACTGATAAAAAACGCGATACCTTGCAGCAAGTAATGGCATTCTTGAAAGAACAGCAATTTGGTTTGCCTTTACAGTTCAATAACTTTAAAGATTAAGACCATCCTGTGTCTTGAAGAAGGAATTATGACGCATCGCAATCGACTGACCAAACTGGTGAACGCCACTTCCAAATTACCACAAGGTATACGCAGTACTTTATTGAGTAAAACCTTTGGCCGGATCGTTCCTATGGTCGGCTCTGCCAAGATTCGTTATGAGGAAATGAGTGCGTCCAAAGTGGTAGTAAGTATGGCCAATCATAAAGCCATGCAGAACCATATCGGACAAATCCATGCATGTGCAATGGCCCTGCTGGCAGAAACAGCGACCGGCTTTGTGACGGCAATGAATGTTCCGGATACAGCAATTGTACTGATCAAAAGCTTAAAGGTTGATTTTAAGCGCCCGACACGCGGTGCCATGACTGCTGTTGCTACGCTCACGTCGGAGCAGCAAGCCCTGATGCAAAACTCGGATAAAGGTGAAACCCTGGTTCAGGTCACCGTCACGGATGAATCAGGTGAAGCCCCCATTCAATGTGAAATGCTCTGGGCTTGGATTGCCAAAGATCAGCTGAAAAAATCATCATAATTTCTGCAATAAAAATCCCGGCTCTGATTGCCGGGGTTTTTATTTTAAGCCGTTTATTGGGCGAGCTGTGATTCCAAGAACTTCTGTTTCGCTTCGTCTGGAATAAGACGCTTGTTACCTTTCACATCGACAGCAACAAAGGTAAACACACCTTCAGTCACCCGAATTGGTGGGCGTGAATCATCATGACTGTCCCAAACCTCAATTTCCATTTGGATAGATGTTTTTCCAACTTTGAGAATTTTGGTATAACAACTAATCACGTCCCCGACTTTTACCGGTACCAGAAAAGTCATCTGGTTAATTGAAATCGTGGCACAACGCCCCTTTGAAAATCGTTCTGCGTGAATCGCGCCTGCTAAGTCCATTTGTGAAACGATCCAGCCACCAAAGACATCACCACTCCAGTTGGTATCTGCAGGCATTGCGATCGTCTGTAGGGAAAGAATCCCCTCTGGTCTTACTTGAGAATCTGACACTTTCACTCCAGGCATTTGAATTAGGGTTGGGTATTTAACTGCTGATCAAGCCATTTTTGCAGCTCGCTTGACCGTAATGCACCGCTTATTCTAGCAATTTCGTTGCTTTTATTCATCAACACCAGTGTCGGAATACTGCGAACATTAAATGCAGAACTTAAGCGCGGATTCGCTTCTGTATCAATTTTTGCAAAAACCACATTTGGATATTGTTTTGCGACAGTTGCAAAATGCGGTGCCATCATTTTACAGGGACCACACCATTCTGCCCAGAGATCAATCAGGATTGGCAAGTCACTATGCGTGACAAACTGGCTAAAATTCTGTTCATTCAGCTCAATCGGTGCCAGTGGAATCAGGGCTTGATGACATTGACCACAAGCAGGGTTGGCAGTGAGTTTATCTTCAGGGACACGGTTTTTGGCCAGACATTCCGGACATACAATAATCATCTAGCGCACTCCAATATGTTGATGTAAGAATTCTAATTGGGTCGAAACTGCTTTTTCAAACCATTCCCCATGATAAATATCAAAATGCCGGATATTCCACTCATGATATTGCACAAATGGTGCAATATTGGTCGCAGTTTCCCGACTCGATTCAATGGGAATCAGACTATCCAGTTTTGCCGCAATAAACAGTACTGGAATGTTGATCTTTCTTACTTCCTGAATCGGTCGATAGCGCATCAGTTTAAAGAATGCCCGTGCAGGAATATGACCACTCCAGTAATAATCCGGATTGACAATCGACAGATAACCTTCATAACTGTCCTGTGTCGGCATAAAACATAGCTCATGCGGATCAACTACAGGTAAGGTTTTTGGTGCCATACCAACCTTGGCCCCCATATAATCCTGACTGGAAACTTTAAGCGCCTTGGGGAGTTGCTGTAAAGGATATAGTTGGGCACTTTCAGCCCCATCGACAAAAGGCACCTGTACCATCGCCGCCTGAATATTTTTCAGCTCTGCTGCAAGTGTCAATACATGCCCACCACTTAAGGCCGTACCCCAGAGCACGATCCGTTTACTGTCAATCGATTTGCGTTCCTGAATATGTCTGATCATGGTTCGCCAGTCATCGAGCTGGGCATTGATCGACACCAGTTCACGTGGACGCCCAGTGCTGCCGCCCCAATAGCGATAGTCAAATAAAACCACCGCATAGCCGGCACTGGCAAAACGCTGGGCATATTGCACCAGTTTAAATTGACGTAAGGCCGCCAGACCATGAGCCATCAGGATTACGGCCGGTTTTTCTATATTTTTAGGCCGATAAAAATCTGCAGCAATCACTTCCTGACCGCTTTTGACATACAGTGGTTCAACTGTATAAGCCTGCATACGCGCTCCATTGCGTTATCTTATGGTTATCATCATTTATAAAAATTTCAGAACAGGTTCAGCATGTTTTCAGCTTAATGCTATCATAAAGCATATCGATATAAATGAAATGATGGAGTGGCGTCATGAGCGAAAATGTAGGTTTTGCTGGTCAAATTGGTCCAGAACACGTAACTCAAGTGGTTGAGAAAGGTTTTAAATCGATTATCAACAACCGTCCGGACATGGAAGGTGGTTCCGAGCAGCCAACCAGTGCACAAATCGAGGAAGCTGCACGCAATGCCGGTCTGGATTATGTATTCCAGCCAGTAGTAGCCGGTCAGATTACTGAGCTTGATGTACGCACTTTTGCCAATCATTATAATGAGTTGCCAAAACCGATCTTAATGTTCTGTCGTACTGGAAACCGCTCGAATAATTTATATCAGTTGGCAAAACAGATGGATCTGCTGGATGACTAAGTCGTTTTGGAAAGGTGTGGTACTGGCAACCTATTTTAGCTGTATTACACCTGTTTTTGCTGCACATGATCTTAGCCGTGCGCTGACTTCTACGGTGAGTGTCACGGGGCAAATGACACCAAGCAAGTTTCAGCAATTGATTCAGCAAGGTTTCAAATCTGTAATTGTAAACCGTCCTGATCAGGAGACTGGTAATAATGTCACGGTGAGTCAACTACGCTCCATTGCGGAGAAATCTCAAGTGAGTGTGATTTATCAGCCTATGGTGAGTGGCCAGCTTTCTCAGGCTAATATTGAAGAATTTGCTCGATATTATAATGAACTGCCTAAACCAATTTTGATGGTTTGTCGAAGTGGTACACGTTCTGCGGCCTTGTTTAATCAGGCTAAATCTCAAGGATTAATTCATGAGTAAGTTATTGATTATTTTATATTGTAGTTTGGCTTTTACAGCTTGTAGCTCGATGAATCTAAAGCCGACTGTGGGTGTAAGTGTGGGAACTTCGATTTAATTTTTTAAACTCCCATAAAAAAACAGCGCCGAAGCGCTGTTTTTTATACAAATATAATTTCTATTGATAATCTACATAAATTGTTGATACTTTACTATCTGGCGAAGAAACAGAAACTTTCAACGTATCTCCTACCGCACATTCTTTTAGACGATAGCCATAATAACTTTGATTACTATCTTTGAAAGTGCTTGGTGTCAAAAGATCAAAGACATTTGCGACAGGTGAACTTCCTGTTGCTAACTCTGCAGTACAAGATAAATTATTAGCTTTTGTATTATCCTCAGGCGTAACACTTATTGTGGTACCTGTTGGCATAGGCACACTTTGAGCGCTATTTCCATACATATTAAAAGACAATAAACTTCCACTTGCCTTTACATTAGTAAAGGTTGGTGTATTTTCAGCAAATGCAAATAATAATTGCTGACGGATGACCGTATCTAAATTATCGTCACATGTGTCTGCGATATTCGGCTGTCTAATTGTAGATGGAGCACAGGTCGCTTTGTTTCCTAATACCGCACGATTATAAAGAAATTCACCAATACCATAATCTTTGTTATATTGATTATCCTCGTTATCGTCACGGAAAAAGCTACCAATATTACTAAGAAGTCGATCTACGCCTTTAGTATAAAGATTATCGCCATCTAAATCTGTAAAGCTTTTATCACCCTCAACATAAGCCAATACAGTCACACGATTATCTAAAGGACGAGGTTCTTGTGTTGTTAGAGTTACAGAACATACTCCTTGGACTGTTGAACAATTAGGTTCAACCTTCCCTCCCTCAGAAACAAAGCTAATTACTGTACCATCTGGAACAGGGTTCCGTGTACGATCAACCATTCTCGCTGTAATAGTTGCAGTGTCACCATCAATTACATTCTGTAATGAATTTTTAGATACTGATAAACTTAATCCATCTTGAGTTACTCGACCAATGGATACAGATACATTTTTAGATACAGCCGAAACATTTTTGTCTGAAACTAAAGTTGCTCTTATCTCTACAGGCCCAGGTTTATCTCCTGGATAAAGATTCACAATCACTTTACCATTTGAATCACTTTTTATAGTTTTGTTATTTTGATTTCCAAATGATACGAACGATAAATCTTCTGGTGCTTGTACTTTCTCAATCAAAACATCTTGATCTGCTATAGGTACACCATTTGCATACAAAGTAAATTCAATTTGACCAGATGATGCTGAGCCACTTTTTCTAATCCCCAAATTAACTTTATTAGATGTATATACTAGTGAATTAGCTTCAAGTGCCTTAATACTGACATCAATTCCAACTTCTGGGATATTTAAACCTGTTGCCGAAATTTTTTGTGTTCCTGTACAAAGCTTTCCATCTGTACCAATCGCTTTATAAGTTGTCGTAACATTTCCTTGATTTGATGAAACAACTGTAGCAGGTTCAAATTTACCACATGGTGCAGTGAATTCGACATTGACATTATTCTGATTGACTTTTGTATTTGCATCTTGCGTTTTTAACGTGATATTTGTTGAACCACCAGATTCTAATTGAGTACTAGCTGCCGTTAAATCGACTAAAATAATATTGGTTGCTTGAAGTGAGAAATTAAGTGCTGGTGTTGATGCTTCGGTACCATCAAAATCTGCAACTGCGGAAATTTGATAGGCACCATTGGTATTTAAGTTTTCAGGTTTAACTGAGATACTCGCTTCACCATTTGTATTTGTTAAAACAGCACCATTGGAACTACCTAAAACAACACCACCAGTCACTGTAAATGTAACTAATGCACCACTAATTCCTTTACCCGACTGATCAGTTACTTTGACTTGAGCGCTCACACCTTCTGCAGCGATTGCCTGAGTAAAGTTACCATTTCGATCAATCAATTGTATAGTACTAATATTAACAGATTTTACTTCTTCACCTGTGCTAGGGTTCGTAGTAATATTTCCAGAACTAGAGCCATCATTATTATAGTAACCATCACTTCCACCGCCCCCGCAGCCTGCTAACATTAGTGCTAAAGTAAGAGTAGATAATTTAATACCTAATTGTTTACTAATCATTTAAATCCCCAAGACCCTCTATTATAGAGTTTGTTATCAATCTTTATTCATTATGCGATATGTAATCATAGTTAAGCATTTATGTAAATAAAGGTAAGCTAAATGTTTTGTATGCTAGCTTATATTCATAAATTGATTTCAATAAGAGCAATTAATGTACGACCTCATCATTATCGGTGCAGGCACTGCAGGGATCAGTGCTTATAACGAAGCCATCAAATACACCCAAAATATTTTAATTATCAATGATGGATCGTGGGATACGACCTGTGCACGTGTAGGTTGTATGCCAAGCAAACTGCTAATCTCTTCTGCAAATCGCATGCATGATATTCAAACTGCTGAAGAACTTGCTTTAAAGCATAACGCTGTCATTGATACTTCAGATGTTATGCAACGTGTGCATGTCCTTAGAGAACGTTTTATTCGTGCAACCTTGAAAGGTGTCGATCAATGGGACAGCTCACATAAAATTTCCGGAAAAGCCAAATTTATTGATCCCCAAACGATCGAAGTCAATGGACAATCCTATCGGGCCAAAAGTTTTATTGTCGCTGTAGGTTCACGCCCTAATATTGATGAAACTTTAAAGCAACAATTAAAAGAAAAATACATCACTTCTAATGAAATATTTGAATTTTCCCAATTACCCAAATCTTTAGCAGTGATCGGGAGTGGCATCATTGCAATTGAATTAGCTCAAGCCATGCAACGCCTGGGTGTACAAACCACAATGTTTGCGCGTAGTCAAAAAGTAGGTGCTTTAACTAGCCCGATCTTACAAAAACTGGCACAAGAGCAATTAAGTAAAGAACTCAATATCAAATTTAAAACCTTACCAGATGAGATTGAAATCCAAGCTGATAAAATAATAAAGATTAACTTTACAGAAAATGATCAGACTAAGAGTATTGAAGTTGAATATGTCTTAGGTGCCACAGGTCGGCAAAGCAATATAGATCGTTTAGGTCTAGATCAACTCAATTCAACATTTAAGGACATCAAAAACCTTCCTATCGATAAAGAAACCAAACAACTTGCAAACCTACCTATATTTATAGTCGGTGATGCCGCTCCTGATGCACCCATTCAACATGAAGCCGCGCTTACTGGTAAACAGGTTGTTCATAACTGCTTGAATTATCCCGAGGTAAAACCTATTTCTGCCTTAATCCCATTGGCGATTGTATTTTGTCATCCTGAAATGGCGATTGTCGGAAAAAGCTTTAAACACCTAGAAGATCAACAAATTGAATTTATTCGGGGATTCGTCTCTTATGAAAATCAAGGACGTGCACTGGTTCTGGCAGAAGACTCAGGTGGAATAGAAGTTTATATTGCTAAGAAATCAGGTAAATTACTTGGTGCAGAACTCTTCTGCTCCCAAGCAGAACATCTGGCCCATTTACTGGCCTGGATGATTGATGCTGACCAGGATATTTATCAGATCTTAAAGAAACCTTTTTATCATCCGACTTTGGAAGAAGGACTCAGAACTGCATTTAAACATGCTCGACGTCAGTTTGATAGCTTGTCATAAAAAAGTTAAAGAGTTGCAAACTATTACTCAGTAAAGTTAGCTACCGCTCTATCTTAATATTGAACCCTGTATTAGATTAACTTTATATATCTCAAATACAAGATGATTATTCCACATAAAAAAATCCCCCTCTGCCTTGGCGGAGGGGGATTTCGAATAATGAGCTGGCGATGACTTACTCTCACATGGGTAACCCCACACTA
>NZ_JAMXXN010000016.1 GCF_024129435.1 Acinetobacter lwoffii
AACTCGATTTGATAAACTAGCACGCAATTATAAATCTATGCGTATAGCCTGCATATTTATTTGGTGCAAAGCCAAATGAGGACACGCCCTAGAGTAAAATACCTAAAAAATCAAACTTGGGAACCCAGGCGTTCAGAACATTTAAGTAGGGTTAAATATTTTTATTAATATTCAATTACTTAGAATTTGTAAAATCGCACTCGACTAAAGCATAAATGCAAGATTTCTGAGAAATACATATCTTTTCAAAAGGATATGAAAATAAATATAGAACGGAGTTTTACAATGGTTAGCGCATATGATGAATTACCGCGTACCCCCGCGAATTTTGTAGCCTTATCACCTTTACGCTATCTTGATCGTGCAGCTTATATCTATCCAAACCAGAACGCGATTATTCACGGTAAGCGTCGTATTACCTGGCGTGAGAAATACAACCGTTGTCGTCAGTTTGCCAACCAACTCCAAAAATTAGGCATCGGTAAAAATGATACCGTGTCTGTCTTACTGCCTAACGTCCCTGCCATGATCGAAGCGCATTTTGCTGTGCCGATGGCAGGCGCAGTTCTGAATACCTTAAATACCCGTCTGGATGCCAAGACCCTTGCTTTCATGCTAGAACATGCTGAAAGTAAAGTGTTATTGGTCGATCCTGAATTTACCGCACTTGCGACTGAAGCACTTGCTCTAGTTTCACAAGACATTTATGTCATTGATGTGGCCGATGTAGAGTTTGAAGGTGAAGATCAACGTATTGGTCAAATTGAATATGAAGAATGGATTGCGCAAGGCGATGCAAACTTTGAATGGCATCTACCACAAGATGAATGGGATGCCATCAGCTTAAGCTATACCTCTGGAACCACAGGCAACCCGAAAGGCGTGGTCTATCATCATCGCGGTGCCTACATTAACGCAGCCAGTAATATTATTGCCTGTGGCATGACACCACGTGCCACCTATTTATGGACACTGCCGCTATTCCACTGTAATGGTTGGTGCTTTGCCTGGACCATGGCAGCCAACGGCGGAACCAACGTTTGCTTGCGTAAAGTCGATGCTGAACTGATCTTTAAACTGATTGCCGAACATAAAGTCGATTACTTCTGTGGGGCACCGATTGTCCTGTCGATGCTGATTAACACACCTGAAGAGAAAAAGACCAAAATTGATCACCGTGTCGAAGTGATGGTGGCGGGTGCCGCACCTCCAGCAGCAATCATTGAAGGCATGCGCAATATTGGCATTAACGTAACCCATGTCTACGGCTTGACAGAAACCTACGGTCCTTCTGCACTGTGCGCATCCCAAGCCGGCTGGAGTGATTTATCTATTCAGGAACAAGCACAGTTGCACTCCCGCCAAGGCGTACCTTATCCATTGCAAGATGGCATGAAAGTGCTTGATCCGGATACCATGCAGGAAGTGCCACATGATGGTCAGACCATGGGTGAAATCATGTTCCGTGGCAATATCGTGATGAAAGGTTATCTGAAAAATCCTGAGGCGACCGCTGAAGCCTTTGCCGGTGGCTGGTTCCATACAGGAGATCTGGCAGTTTGCCAACCGGATGGCTATGCCAAAATTACCGACCGCTCTAAAGACGTGATTATTTCCGGCGGAGAAAATATTTCTTCACTTGAAGTGGAGGAAGTGCTGTATCAGCATCCGGCGGTGCTGACTGCGGCGGTAGTCGCCAAGCCTGATCCACGCTGGCAGGAAGTTCCTTGTGCCTTTATCGAACTCAAAGAAGGAAAAAAAGCCACAGAAGAAGAAATTATGGAATTCTGCCGTGAGCATCTGGCCCGTTTTAAAGTGCCTAAGGATGTGGTGATTACCGAAATTCCAAAAACTTCGACCGGAAAATTGCAGAAATTTGTTTTACGTGAATGGGCCAAAGAGCGCGCGCAAGGTGAATTTTCTTAATTCCATACAGGCATGTTTTTTCAAAATCTACTCAATAAAAAATCGTGCTAATTTTTATTAGCACGATTTTTTAACTTATCCTTTTGTGAGATTTAACCTCATCCAACCCTCTCCTATAAGGAGAGGACTTTAAGGAGCTTACATCTCTACCATTTCCACGCCATCAATACGGGCAACGGTCATCAAATCTTTATCACCACGACCTGAAACCGTCGCAATAATAATTTGATCTTTATCCATGGTCGGTGCAAGTTTAGTGACATAAGCCATAGCATGTGCGCTTTCTAACGCCGGAATAATGCCTTCAATCTTGGTCAAGTCGCGGAAACCCTGTAAAGCTTCCTGATCATTGATCGGCACGTATTTCACGCGATCCATATCTTTCAGGAAGCTATGTTCCGGACCCACACCCGGATAATCCAGACCTGCAGAAATTGAATGGGTTTCGATAATCTGACCTTGTGCATCCGACATTAAATAAGTACGGTTGCCATGCAGTACACCGACATGACCGGCATTCAACGGCGCAGAGTGCTTGCCTGATTCAATCCCATGACCTGCTGCTTCAACACCATACATTTTCACATCTTGGTCATTCAGGAATGGATAGAACAAGCCCATGGCATTGGATCCACCACCGACACATGCCACTAGGGCATCTGGTAAACGGCCAGCCTGTTCCAGAATCTGACGGCGTGCTTCACGACCAATGATCGACTGGAAATCACGAACCAGTTGCGGATATGGATGTGGACCTGCCACGGTACCAATGACGTAGTAAGTTGAATCAACATTGGTCACCCAATCACGCATGGCTTCGTTCATGGCATCTTTTAATGTTTTGGAGCCACTTTCTACCGGCACAACCGTCGCACCTAATAAACGCATACGGTAGACGTTCATCGCCTGACGTTTTACATCGTCTGCGCCCATGAATACTACGCATTCAAGACCTAAACGTGCTGCAATTGTTGCCGTTGCTACACCATGCTGGCCTGCACCTGTTTCGGCAATAATACGTTTCTTGCCGGAAAGCTTCGCCAGTAAGGCCTGACCGATTGTGTTATTTACTTTGTGCGAACCGGTATGGTTCAGGTCTTCACGTTTCAGGTAAATCTGTGCGCCACCCAACTCTTTCGACCATCGTTCAGCATGATATAAAGGACTCGGACGACCGACGTAAAACGCCATGTCACGGTCAAATTCTGCCAAAAACTGCGCATCATCTTTCATACGGAAATAGAGCTTTTCCAAGTCTTCTAAAGCCGCCATGAGTGTTTCTGACACAAAACGTCCGCCATGAATACCGAAATGCCCGCGTTCATCCGGGAATTGGGTATAGTCAACTGCCTGACTGTTCTGGCTAGTACTTTGCTGATCCACGATGGACTCCTTGCATAAAGCGTTCTATGAGTTGTTGGTCTTTAATACCTTTTGCGGACTCGACACCGCCACTCACATCCACGGCATAGGCCTGTGTGGTGAGAATTGCCTGTTCGATATTGTCAGGATTTAAACCGCCTGCCAAGACCAAGGGAAGATTGAGTTTGGGAAATGTATCCCAATCGAAGCTGTGCCCTGTGCCGCCTTTCAGGTCAGGATGCCATGCGTCTAATAGTACTGCACTTGCGCCTGCATCTTGATAACGCTGAATTTCTGCAACCACATCCAGATCAGGTTGCACCTGAATGGCTTTATACCAGCGGCGTCCGACCTGCTGGGCGATGGCCTGACATTGTTCAGGTGTTTCATCGCCATGAAATTGCAAAATATCGAGCGGAACGGTTTTAAGAATATGCTGAATTTCATCTGCGCGACTATTCACAAATAAGCCCACCGCCTGTACATAAGCTGGAACTGACCGGATCAGGATTTCAGCCTGCTCTAAAGTAACATGGCGTGGACTCGGTGGATAAAATACAAATCCTATCGCGTCACAGCCGGCATTGACTACGGCATGTACATCTTCAACTCGGGTGATTCCACAAATTTTGGCACGGGTTCGCATATTATGTTGGCTCTAGATCTACCAATGTATTGAACAATCTATAAGATTGGGGCAAATCATTGTAATGCAATTTTTCTGACTTGCGTAAAGTTCATCTGGATTATTCTCTATGCAGATTGTATATAACTCATACTGACTTTATACTGCGCTCACTTTGCAGCAAGTCCAAGCCTTCAGGCTTTAGGGAAGCTGGTGTAAATCCAGCACTGCCCCCGCAACGGTAAAAAATGAAACGTCTATCAATTTAAACTCTTCGGTTTACACCACTGCATCTTGATGTGGGAAGGTGGATATACAGCAAAGTCGCTGCTTTGCACATTTAAGTCCGGAAACCTGCTTGTTGTGTTCTATAACTCAATCATTCACGGGGAAGTGAATGTAGGGAGCTTTAACATGTCACTTCATTGTCAACCTACTGCCTTAGTAGGTGCGATCGCACTTGCGTTGGGTACCACTTCATCTGTTTTTGCTAACGAGCAAAAAGTTGCGAAAGCATCTTTAGATACCATTGTGGTCACGGCATCACGCAGCGAACAAAATATTGAAAATGTGCCGATGCGTCTAAATGTGATTGATGAAAAAACGATTCAACAATCCCCTATTGCTGACTTACCTTCATTATTAACGAAAGAAGCAGCGCTATCAGTCAAACAAGTGGGTGGCTATGGTCAACCAGCTTCAATTTTCTTGCGTGGCAGCAATGCCGCACATACCTTAATTTTACAAGATGGTATGCGCTCCAATACCGCAACTGTTGCAGGTACAAATTTACATTTAATTGATACGACAGACATTAAGCAAATTGAAATTCTAAAAGGCCCTGCATCGGTACAATATGGTACTGATGCAATTGGAGGTGTAATTCAACTCATTTCCAAAACACCGACAGAAAATAGTGCGTTTACAACGGTCGAAGTCGGTGAAAAAAATACCTACAAATCACTTGTCGGTGTTGATGCTGCTGAAAATGGCTATTACGCCCAAATTCGTGGGCAACGCCTAGAAACAGATGGTGACCAAATTATTAGCAATCAAGCTAAAAAAGCAGGTTTCGATCAAAAAGGCTATTCAGCGAAATTAGGCGTTGATCAAGACAACTTTGGATTGTCAGCGGAATTTAAAGAAAATGAAGGTCACGGCGACTACTTCTCTTATGGTGCACCAGAAGCTTATGATTTCACCAATCGCCTTTATAATATTAAAGGTTATTTTAAGCTTAATCCAAATTTAGTGTGGGAAACTCGCCTATCACAATTTGAAGATGAATACGTAATTGTACAAAGCGCTTATCCATCGACTGTAATCACTGAACAACAAGAAATAGATTCCAATATTCAATGGCAAATCAACGCCGAGCATAAACTTCTTGCGGGTGTACATTACAATAAGACAGAAGCTGAAAGTTTAAACACCTTTAAAGATGAAAATGATAGCACTGGCTATTATTTACAGCACCAATATCAAAATGATGTCATCAGCACCCAAGCGGGTATTCGAGTTGAAGACAATCAGCAATTTGGTACACATAGTGTAGGACAACTCGCTGTTCGACATACCCTAAGCCCTACATCAAGTATTTATGCCAATGTCGGAACAGCATTTCGTGCCCCAGTTGTCGGGCAAATTATTAGTGAACCCGCTTGGTGGGGCGGTAATCCTGACCTACAACCAGAAGAAAGTGTATCTTATGAAATTGGTTTTGATCATCTAATCACCCCATCAATGACATTATACGGTTCTGCTTTTCAAACCCAAGTCGACAATATTATGGTCTCTAACGGAGATACCAACTGGGTATTTGAAAATATGGACAGCGCCACCTTTAATGGTGCTGAATTGGGTTTAAAATTGACACAAGATGACTTCTATGCCAATGCTGAATATGCGTATATTCAAGCTAAGAACGATGATAAAGATAAAGATTTGCCAAATCGCCCACGCCAAAACTTCAACCTAACCTTGGGTTGGGATAATGGTCAGTATGGTGCGTCCACGTCTTTAGTAGCTAAAGGTAAATCTAAGGAGGATAAAGGCCTTATTCCAGGCTATGCAGTCATTGATATGAATGCCTATTGGCAAGTGAATCCTCACTTAAAAACCTTTGTGAATATTCGTAACCTAGGTGATACCAATTACAAAACAGCATTTAATGATGCCACATCTTATTACATTGCCAGTGACCGCCTCGCTTCTATTGGAATCACTTTTAAATACTAAGCTCTAAACAGCAAAAAACTTTAAAACAGCGCAGTTTATGGATAATGTTATGACCGACATTATCCTTTTTTATTATCTTCATTAAAAATTCAAGGAACACATATGGGCCACCGTTTAAGTAAAATCTACACGCGCACAGGCGATTCGGGTACTACAGGGCTTGGTGATGGCTCACGCGTTGCCAAAGATGACTTGCGTATTACCGCGCTGGGTGATGTCGATGAACTGAATGCCGTGATTGGCGTATTACGTACACAAATTTCAGCAAGTAACATTGAAGATCAAGCCGCTTGGGATAAATCTTTAAGCCTGATCCAACACTGGTTATTCGATCTTGGTGGTGAAGTCTGTATTCCAGGTTTTAATCTGGTGCAACCGGTATCAATTGAGTTTTTAGAAAATGATATCGACCGCATGAATGAAGCGTTGCCGATGTTAAAAGACTTTATTCTGCCTGCCGGAACGCTGGTATGCAGCTTTGCCCATCAGGCGCGTGCAGTCTGCCGTCGTGCAGAACGCAGCGTAATGTCGGTACATCACCGTGACCAAAATATTCAGGCAGCGTCACTGCAACTACTTAACCGTTTATCGGACTGGTTATTTGTAGCATCACGCACCCTGCAACGCGCTGAAGGCGGTTCCGAAGTGCTGTGGCAAAAAAATATCAATGACAGCATCGAAAAGTAAAATTATGTTTCAAGTTAGCATCTAAAAATACACGTCAGATGTCTCTTGATTTTACAGAGCATCTGACGAAAATAGAAAGTGTCATCCTTCTGTCACGTAGCCCTCGCAAAATGAACTTAACTTTCCCACTCATGAGCATCTTATGCGCATAATTGGTCATCGTGGTGCACGTGGTGAAGCCCCTGAAAATACCTTGGGCGGTTTTCAATATATTCAGGAGATCGGCATTCGCGCCGTTGAGTTTGATGTTCGTCAGCTCAAAGACAATGCCTTAATCATCATGCATGATGATGACTTTGTGCGTACCACCGGTTTGCAGAAGCATCTATACGAGTGTAACCGTCAAGATCTTACCCAATATAATCACGCAGTGGCCTGGTCAGAATGGAATAAAATCGAAGCGACCCCACTGCTCGATCAAACCTTAAATGTCATTCGAAATTTCGAGCATATTGAAGTCGAAATTAAAAGCGTAACATCTGAAGCAGCAGCTGAGAAAATCGCGTTTGAAGTCGAACAGCAATTACAAGGCTATGAGCAGGCAGCCATTATTACCAGCTTTGATGCCAAAATTCTGGATGCATTTAAACAGCAAAACTCACGTTTAAAACGTGGTTTATTGATTGAGACCGATGTCAAACATCAAGCTATTGATCAGGCGCTGGAACTGGGATGCTGTCATATTGGCTGGATGGATGAACTGGCCAGTAAAGACCTGATTCAAGCCACGCAGGCTGCCGAGTTGAATATCAGTGTCTGGACAGTGAATGATGTGACCCGAGCTAAACAGCTGCGAGACTGGGGCATTCAGGGGCTGATTACCGATTATCCAAAATTGATGCTGCAACAACTCTGAACAATTTCTCTTAAAATAATCTCTCTTAGCCTTAATTGATCTAGGTATTTCTTAATCCAGTTCATTTCGACAATACAATAATGAAAGTGTGAATGTTCCTTAATCAGATTTTATTTGAAAGTGAGCTTAAGTTGCCCAACACGTATATTCTGCAAATTCTCTAATAATATTGTAGAAATTATGAACAATGATTTTCCTCCGATTCATTCGGTTTCAATTTTCTGAAAGAGTGATAATCCTCAGTCACTTAGTCGGAAATCAGAGCCTGTCTACGCTCGCAAAATGGTCACTTCTGCCCTACTTATTCTGTTACCGACAAGTACAATACAACCGTACAATAATGCTAGTGATGCCTTAGGGCACATGCTAATATGGACAAGATAGGCTGCTGTTAAAACCAACAGTAGTTTCTGCTTTTTGTTATACCTTCCGAGGTTCTAGGAGTGCTGTTGGAGATGAATGCTCCCTTACCCAAAGCCCCCATCAACTGGATTGCTGTGTTTGCATTGGTATTTTTACCGATTTTAGCCCTGATCGCGATTCCGTTGTATGCGTATCACCATGATTTTAGCGCTGCCGCTTGGATCAGTATGTTTGTTTTACTGGGCGTAAGCAGCCTCGGCATTACAGCAGGATACCATCGCCTGTGGGCACATCGTGCTTATGAAGCCACTTTACCATTGAAAATCATCTTGATGATTATGGGTACATTTGCTGTACAGAATAGTATTTTATTCTGGGCATCTGGTCACCGTACCCATCACCGTCATGTCGATGATGTTGATCAAGATCCGTACTCGATCAATAGAGGTTTCTGGTATGCACATATTGGCTGGATGTTACGTGATTATCCATCAGGTGCAGCCAACTATAAAAATGCGCCAGATCTGTTAAAAGACAAAGTAGTGATGTTTCAGGACAAATACTACGTTCCTTTAGTGATTGCTGTTCATGCCGCGATTTTATTGCCAATTGGCTGGGCAGTCGGCGATGTCTGGGGCGTATTGCTGTTGGGTGGATTAATGCGTTTAATCCTGAGCCATCATGTGACCTTCTTCATTAACTCATTGTGCCACATGTGGGGAAATCGTCCTTATACCGACGAAAATACTGCACGTGACAACTTCGTACTCGCGGTTGCAACTTGGGGTGAGGGTTATCATAACTATCACCACATTTTCCAATACGATTACCGTAACGGCGTGAAATGGTGGCAATACGATCCAACCAAATGGTTGATCTGGACTTGTTCTAAGCTTGGTTTAGCTAAAAACTTGCGCCGTATTCCTAGCTTTAATATCAAAAAAGCGGAATTGGCAATGAAGTTTAAATATGCTGAGCAGGATCTTGCGGTGTATGGTCATGATGTTTCTGAAGACATCTCGGCGGTAAAAACCAAGATTGCACAGGAATATGATGCATTTACCCAAACTTTAAATGACTGGGCAAAGCTGAAAGAACAGGAAATTCAGGTCAAGAAAGCATCGATGGCTGAAAAAATCCATCAGATGGATGACAAGCTGAAAGTTGAATTCCAGCTGGTTGAACAGCGTCTTTCCCATCATCGTCAAACCTTGAATCTACTGGTTCGTAATCTGAAAAAATCTGCAGTTTCTCAATAAAAGCTGTTGAACATTAAAGCCCCGATTGGGGCTTTTTTTATGCCCGAAAGATAACGTGAACTCTCGCTTATACAACAGTTTTATACATCTATCTTTGTTATAGTTCATGTATTCCAATCCTGTACCGATGCCATGTATTTTAACTCTCGCTATCAAACACTACCTGCTCGCCTCTATCACCATCAAATTCCGCTTCCATTAAAAGGTGCAAAAGCCGGACATTTTAATGCAGCATTGGCAGAACAGCTGCAATGGTCGGACGAAGACAAGGCGCAATGGGTCGAGATTTGTAGCGGTCAGAAAGTCTTTGCTGAGTTTGAACCTTTAGCTATGGCCTATGCAGGTCATCAGTTTGGGCAATGGGCAGGACAATTGGGAGATGGTCGCGGGTTATTGATTGCACAGATTCTAAATCAGGATCAGCAGACCATTGACCTGCATTTAAAAGGTGCTGGTTCAACGCCTTATTCACGCATGGGCGATGGTCGTGCCGTACTGCGTTCAGTTATTCGTGAGTATCTGGCGGGCCATGCCTTAAATGCCTTGGGTGTGGCATCCAGTAATGCAGTCGGTTTTACTTCATCAATGCAAGGTATTCAGCGTGAGAAGCTAGAGCCGGGCGCGATGATGCTGCGTACTTCTGACTGTCATATCCGTTTCGGGCATTTTGAATGGATCAATCAGTATCAGCCAGATCTGCTGGCTGAATTTACCCAGAAATGTATCGAATGGCATTATCCGGAATGTCTGCAAGCCGAACAGCCGATTCTGAGCTTTGCCACCAAAGTTATTCAGCGCACTGCGGTGATGATTGCCAAATGGCAACTGGTCGGTTTTGCACATGGCGTGATGAATACCGACAACCTGAATATTATCGGTTCAACTTTGGACTTTGGTCCTTATGGCTTTATGGAGCGCTTCCGTCCGAATTGGATCAATAACCACTCGGATTATCAAGGTCGTTATACCTATCAGCAGCAGCCGAGTATTGGGCATTGGAATTTATGGCAATGGTTAAATAATCTGGTGCCGCTCTGCCCTACCGATTATGACAAAGAACAATGGAAACAGGATTTAGCTGCATGTCTGGAGCACTATGAGCCAACCTTCTTGGAACATTATAAACATGGTTTAAACCAGAAAATGGGCTTGCCAAGTTTCCATAAAGACAGTTTTGACTGCGCAATGGCCTTTCTGCGAATTTTGCAAAGTGAACAACTGGACTACACCCAGAGTTTTATCCGTCTGCAAAATAAAGACTATGAAGCCATTAAAGATGATTGTCTGGACCGACGCCAGTTTGAAGCATTCCTGGCGCAATATGGATCTATCCGTGAACACCAGGATATAGAAGAATTGGATGCCGCCATGCAACTGGCCAATCCGCATTATATTCTGCGGAATCATATGGCACAGAAAGCCATTGAACTAGCAGAGCGGGATGATTTTTCTGAAGTAGACCGCCTGTTTAAATTATTGAGTCAGCCTTATCAGAAACAGCCAGATCTGGAACAGCCTGAAGATTTAGCACCATTGCCAAGTGACGTGCCAGAAGTAATGGTCAGCTGTTCTTCTTAATTTATTCACATCCAAAATAAAAACTGTGGATAATTTAAACATTATTCACAGTTTTATGATGATTTATCCATAGCTTATGACCTTACATACTCTTGCTGCCCAAGCTGCTTTAAAACTGCCTGAGGTCACTGTCACTCAGCCTTTTGGTGAGGGTTGTGATGTATTTAAAGTTATGGATAAAGTCTTTATGCTGACTTTTCATTTGCAAGGCAAAGCTGTCATTAATTTAAAAGTTGAGCCTGATCACGGTGCAATGCTGCGGGATATTTATCCCTATATTCGTGCTGGTTGGCATATGAATAAACAGCACTGGGTTTCAGTTTATGAGGATGAAAATCTGGACGAAGCTTTGATTGAAGATTTAGTGCTGAATTCTTATGAGTTAGTACTATTAAAGTTAAAAAAAGTCGATCGGCAGCGAATTGAGCTACTTAAAACAGTACGATAGGTTTTTACCTTGTTTATAGGAATGATGTATATAAAAATTTTAAGATCCATTATCAGAATTATTCAATATATCGTCAGTTATTTAGTTGCATTAAATGCTTCATCATAAAATACCTGGGCTTTCGGAAAAGCCCCATCAAAACTGATCGCTTGAAAATATTCAGCTAGTACATTTTCCAAAATTAAATCGGCAATGGGTTGAAAACCAAAACGAGCATAATACTTAGGATCGCCTAATAGCACACAGCCTTTTGCATTCAATGCTTTCAGTCTGTCCAATGCTGCATGTATAAGCCTTGAACCAATGCCTAAACCTTGATAATGAGGCAAAACTGAAATAGGGCCTAATCCAAACCACCCTGCTGCACCCGAAGACATTGATACGGGAGACACGGCAATATGCCCAACAACAATATTATTTTCAAGAGCGACTAACGATAATGTCAATTGATGATTTTCCCTTAATACATTGATAATAAAATGTTCAGTATGACTTGAATATTCAATGTTTTTAAAAGCGGCTTTTGTTAATTCTTCAATTGCCTGAATGTCATTTATTTGCTCGTCTCGAATCATGATATTCATTATTTTTAGCCCTCTTATATTTATCATTTTCAGATATAAAAAAAGCGAATAAGTTCTCACCTATTCGCTTCTCTTAAACATTAAAAACTTAATCAGTCTTCAGGATATTCAAAACGGTAACCGACCCCATACACCGCCTGAATCCACTCATGACGGTTACCGGTTTCAGCCGCATCTGAAATCTTGCGGCGTAAATTCTTGATATGACTGTCAATCACACGGTCAGCCACATCAAAACTATCCGGATTAATATGATCCAGCAATTGCGCACGTGAATATACCTGTCCGACATGTTCCAGGAATAACTCCAGCAAACGGAATTCAGTTGGCGTTAAATTCAAGGCTTTTTGCTGGTACCAGATGCGCTGTTGTGATTTGTCCATGCGGAATAAATCATTGCTTTCCGGTTCTGATTTACGATCCAGACGACGTAACACAGCCTGTACACGCGCGACCAGTTCCTTCGGGCTAAACGGTTTACAGAGATAATCATCTGCACCCATATTCAGACCCAATACCCGGTCAATTTCTTCAGTACGCGCGGTCACCATGATAATCGGTAAATCCGACTGTTCACGTACTTTACGGCAAATGGTCAGGCCGTCCATACGCGGCACCATCAAGTCCAGAATCATCAGACTCGGTTTACGCTGGGTAAAACTGTTATATGCTTCCTGCCCATCATGAAACATACTGACCTCAAAACCAGCAGCTTCCAGATAGTCTCGCACCAACTGTGCAAGTTCGATTTCATCTTCAACCAGCATGACATGTTTCATCAATATATTTCCTTTATGGTTTCACTTGTTTAGGAAAGCTCAGCTTGCATCGTAAACCACCCAGTGGTGAATGTGCAAAGCTTAAGCTGCCGCCCAGCGCCTGCGTAATTTTACATGATAATGCCAAACCCAGTCCGGTTCCGCCAGTCGCCCGGGTACGCGAATCATCGACACGGTAGAAACGTTCACCAATACGCGCCAGTTGTTCATCAGTCAGACCAAACGGACTATCATCGACATATAAGGTCCATTCTTTATCATCTTGCGTGGTGTGAATATGCACCTGCCCACCCGCTTCAGTATAGCGAATACTGTTACTGAGCAAGTTCGCCACAATCTGTTTAAAACGATCCAGATCCAGATTTAACTCAGTCCCTTCGCCATCTGCAGTAACCGTCAATTCAGCTTGCTCAAATTTCGGCTGGAAGTTGATGAGTTCCTGCTGCACCACCTCCCACGGATTTACCGAGGAGAAATAAAATTGCAATTGCTGGGCATCGACCTGTGCCAGCGCGGCCAGATCTTGGGTCAGTTTTTTCAGGCTGTTTACCTGCGCCAGCATGGACGCAAAATGTTCAGGCGTTGGTTTACGAATCCCGTCCTGCATCGCTTCAATCTGTGCCTGTAAGACTGCTAGTGGCGTTTTCAACTCATGCGAAGTATCTGCCACCCACTGACGGCGCGAGGTTTCATGCTGATCCAGAATCACCGCCAATGCATTTAATTCATTGGATAAATCACCTAGTTCATCATTCCGGTTTACTTTAACCTGATACTGATAATTCCCCTGAGTCAAGGCACGTGTACCATTGAGCAGACGTTGAATCGGCTTTTTGAAATAAGTTGCCAATAACAGGGAAGCAATCAGACTCGCCAAAATACTGAGTGCATAGACCAGAAATAAATAACGCTTCTGGTTACTAAAGAAATTGATACTTAAGGCATCATCCTGATCCAGAACCGGTTTTAAGCCCAAATAGCCGACAATCTGATTATTCACCATAATCGGGCGATAAGAAATCTGTTCATCTGAAGCCTCACCCACTACGAAACGACGCTTGGCATCATACAGAGAGAGACGTGAACTGAGGCCAAGACGGTCCGGCATCTGGATAAACTGCTTCTTGCCAGTCGATTGCTGTGCTGGCTGCTCACCATTTTTGCGATCAGTTCTAAACAGATTCTGATTAGAACTAAGCGGGAATTTCAAGCCTTCAAAAGGCTGAAACTGGGAAGGCAAATTAGATGCTAATAAACGTAATTCTTCTTCATTGACCTGACGTTGTGGCAACTCTGGATCCACCATACTCGGTGCCACTTGAGCCAGGGTCTGTTCCTGAAAATAACGCTGTTGCAAGGCAATATCATACTGACGGCGTAACCACCAGCGTGATAATCGGTCATAATCATCTGGTGCGGCTTCACCTTCCATCTGGAGAATCTGTGCCTGAATCGCATTGCCCCAGTCCTGATAAACTGCATAGACATCCGCCAGATTTTCAATCACATAATCCAGCTTCTGCATTTCGACATCGGCGACATAGCGGGCGAAATTACGCTGCATATTCAGATGCAATACACCCAGACTTACCGTGGTAATGACCAGCGTGGTCAACAGCACGGTCAAAAATAGACGTAATGCAATGGGAATGCGGCGAATGTTCAAAATAGAAATCTCAATTTTTCTTCTATATTCATTATTGTAGCGAACACCGCAGCAAAAAACTCTTCATTGTTTCTTCATCTTTATTGTTTAATCTTTATCTGACATAGAATCAGCTTCTTGACGGGGATAAATACAATGCAAACCATGACAAAAATAGCTTTAATCAGTGCAAGTGTTTTATCAATGGGTGCGTTGACTGCCTGTCAATCCACCAGTAATGTCCCAAACAATGATCACCCCCATATGATGAAACATAATGATCACCCCCATATGATGAAACATCATGAAGGCAAAAAACAGCATCTAACTCCCGAACAGCGTGAACAGTTTAAGGCAAAGCGTGCAGAACGCATGCAGTTTGCCAAACAGCTTCAACAGGCCTGCGACAATAAAGCTGTGGGCTCGGCTGTTCAAATCAAGACTGGCGATAAAACCATAGACGGCACCTGCAAGATGGTCTTTAAAGCAGATCATAAAGAGATGAAAAGCCATCGCGACATGAAAGCTGAGCATCGTCCAATGCGTGCCGATATGCGTAGAGGCATGATGCACGGTGAAGTCTTGACGGATGCCAAACGTGCAGAATTGACTAAACAGTTTGATCAGCGCCTCGCTCAACACCAGGCACATCAACAAGCCATGCTACAAGCCTGTCAAAGCAAAAAAGACGGGGCAGCTGCACAGATCAAGATGGGCGAACAAACTATCAATGGCAAATGTCATGTCCGTTTCCAGCCCACAGCCTCTACCTATTAATGCATAGGAATCAAGGCTTCACGACTAGCACCTTCGGGTGCTTTTTTATTGCGTGCTCTTTCATGCATACAGTTGACTATTCGTTTCCTGCAGAATATGGCTAAAGTCTTTATACTCAAGACCTTTAATGCGTCATGCAGATTAATCTTTGACTTTACAGTCACCAAGAAAACACCCCGAAAAGCTTGTACCGCAGGGGAAGTTGTTGCACGATTAGATCATTCCAAACCGTGTCAGTGAAGACAGGTTTTAGTTCATCTAAGATTATAACGCTGGTTCAACCAGTATTGAGGAAACCGATATGCCACAATACAAAGCGCCTTTACGTGATATGCAATTTGTGTTGCATGAATTATTAAATGCTGAACAACACTATGCAAATCTCCCTGCATTCCAAGAAAACGTAAGCCGTGAACTGGTAGATCAGTACTTAGAAGCTGCGGCTGATTTCTGTGAAAATGAACTTTCTCCGATTAACCAGGCGGGCGACCGTGAAGGTTGTACCTGGAATGACGGCGTGGTGACTACACCAACAGGCTTTAAAGAAGCGTATCAAAAATACATCGAGCTGGGCTTCCCTTCACTTTCTGCTGAAGAACAGTATGGCGGTCAAGGTTTACCAAATTCTTTAGGGATTACCATTTCTGAAATGGTCGGTACTGCGAACTGGGCATGGGGCATGTACCCTGGCCTGTCTCACGGTGCAGTTCGTACTTTAGAACACCACGGTTCAGCTGAACAAAAAGATGCTTACCTGCCTAAACTGGTTTCAGGTGAGTGGACGGGTACCATGTGCCTGACCGAATCGCATGCAGGTTCTGACCTGGGTATTATCCGTACCAAAGCCGAGCCACAAGCAGATGGTAGCTACGCCATTTCTGGCGAGAAAATCTTCATCTCTGCGGGTGAACACGACATGGCTGAAAACATCATCCATATCGTACTGGCACGTTTACCGGGCGCACCGAAAGGTACCAAAGGTATTTCATTATTCATCGTACCGAAGTTCAACCTAAATGCCGATGGCTCTATTGCCGATCGCAATGGCGTACGTTGTGGTTCAATCGAACATAAAATGGGGATCCACGGTAACGCAACCTGTGTGATCAACTTTGACAATGCTAAAGGCTTTCTGATTGGACCTGAAAACCGCGGCCTGAACTGCATGTTCACGTTCATGAACACAGCACGTATCGGTACAGCAGTTCAAGGTCTTGCAGCATCTGAAGGTTCATTCCAAGGCGCGCTTGCATACGCAAAAGATCGTCTGGCAATGCGCTCTCTTTCTGGTCCTAAAGCACCAGAGAAAGAAGCAGACCCAATCATTGTACATCCTGCTGTACGTAATATGCTGTTGACGCAAAAAGCATATGCAGAAGGTGGTCGTGCACTGGTTTACCTGTTAGCACAATATGCTGACGTGGTTGAACATGCTGCAGAAGAAGCTGACCGTAAATTTGCAGACAACATCCTGTCATTGCTGACCCCAATCGCAAAAGCATTCCTGACTGAAACCGGTTCTGAAGCTGCGAAACACGGTGTGCAGGTCTTCGGTGGTCATGGCTTTATTTCTGAGCATGGCATGGAGCAAATCGTACGTGATACACGTATTGCCTGTTTGTACGAAGGTACCACTGAAATTCAGGCGCTGGACTTGTTAGGTCGTAAAGTGTTGGGTACTCAAGGTGCGATGTTGAAAGACTTCACCAAGATGATCCACAAATTTGCTGAAGCGCACAAAGACAATGCTGCAATGAAAGAATTCGTTGAGCCATTGGCTGCCTTGAACAAGGAATGGGGCGACCTGACCATGCAAATTGGTATGCGTGCGATGCAAAACCCTGAAGAAGTCGGTGCAGCTGCGGTCGATTACCTGTACTTCTCTGGTTATGTCACCCTGGCTTACCTATGGGCACGTATGGCACTGGTTGCTCAAGAGCAACTGGCTGCTGGCACCACTGAAGTTGACTTCTACAATGCCAAAGTGACCACTGCACGCTTCTACTTCAAGAAAATCCTGCCACGCGTTCGTTCACATGTTGACGTGATCGCAACAGGTGTAGAGCCATTGATGAACCTGGATGCAGAACATTTCGCATTCTAAGTTAGAATCAGACTAATCGCATCACAGAAAAAGGACGGTCAATGAACAGACAGTCCTTTTTCTTTATAACGAGTTACAGAATTAACCTTTAGTCGTCTAACATTCAGATTTTGAGTGTTTTAGACTGATTAAAACTTATTTAATCAAACAATAAACAGGTGACACACCATGCCAATTTATAACGCGCCACTTGCCGATATGAAATTCATCCTCAACGATGTCTTTAATGCAGAACAATTCTGGCAAGCCAATGAAAATTTAGCGCACCTCGATGCTGCAACAGCAGAAGCCATTCTGGAAGAAATGGCGAAATTTGCGCAAAACGTGACCCTGCCACTCAATCGTAGCGGTGATGAAGAAGGCGCAAAATATGAAAATGGCAATGTGACTACCCCTGCTGGCTTTAAAGAAGCCTTTAAACAATATGCAGAAGGCGGCTGGATCGGGTTGGGCGCAGATACCGAATGGGGCGGCCAGGAAATGCCGAAAATGCTAACGGTACTTTCTGATGAAATGCTGTTTGCCACCAACCCGTCTTTCATGCTGTATCCGCTGCTGTCTGTCGGTGCAGGTATGGCCTTAAACAGCTATGCTTCACAAGCGCAAAAACAAACCTATTTACCTAAAATTTATTCGGGTGAATGGTCAGGCACCATGTGCTTAACCGAGCCGCATGCCGGTACGGATCTGGGGATTATCAAAACCAAAGCTGAACGCAATGAAGATGGTAGCTATAGCATCACCGGTACCAAGATTTTTATTACCGGCGGCGATCATGATTTGGCGGAAAACATCATTCATCTGGTTCTGGCCAAAACCCCAGATGCACCTGCGGGTTCACGTGGTATTTCCCTGTTTATCGTACCGAAATTCCTGGTCAATGAAGATGGTTCTGTTGGCAAACGCAATCCTGTAGGGCCAGGTTCTATCGAACACAAAATGGGCATTAAAGCTTCTGCGACCTGTGTCATGAATTTTGATGGCGCTAAAGGTTATCTGGTGGGTAAAGAAAACGAAGGTCTGGCTGCGATGTTCGTGATGATGAACTACGAGCGCCTGTCCATGGGGATTCAGGGCTTAGGTGCTTCTGAATTTGCTTATCAAAATGCTGCACAATACGCGACCGATCGTTTACAGGGTCGCAGTGCGGCTGGCGTTCAATCGCCAAACAAACCGGCGGACAGTATTCTGGTGCATGGTGATGTACGCCGTATGCTGCTGAATGTACGTGCCAACAATGAAGCGTCTCGTGCCTTTGCAGTCTATGTCGGTCAGCAACTGGACATTACCAAATTCTCTACTGATCCTGAAGCGGTGAAAAAAGCCAATGACCGCGTGGCACTACTCACGCCAATCGCAAAAGCCTATTTAACCGATACTGCCTTCCAGGCAACATTAGATGCGCAAATGGTGTTTGGTGGTCATGGCTATATCCGTGAATGGGGCGTGGAACAATGTATCCGTGACCTGCGTATTTCCCAGATCTATGAAGGCACCAACGGCGTACAGTCACAAGATTTAATCGGTCGTAAAACCATTAAATGTGGCGGTGAATATATCTCTGAATATATCTCTGAAATCCGTGACTTTGCCAACAGTCTGGATGCAGACCTAAACTTCATTAAAGATGCCACTTTGGATGCAGCGACTGAAGTCGAATCGGTGACTCAGTTTATTCTGGAAGCAGCAAGAGAAAGTCATGATTTCCCGAACTCGACCGCGGTCGACTATCTGCACGCTGTCGGTCTGCTCAGCTTCTCGTATATGTTCGCGCGTATTGCCAATGCTGCGAAAAATAAAGAGGGCGAGTTCTATCAAAACAAACTGGCTTTGGCGAATTATTTTGTGCAACGCATTCTACCTGAGCTGGCTCTACGCATCACCAAAGTAAAATCAGGTTCTGACCTGATCATGAACTTCTCTGAAGATTACTTCACGACTCAAGCTTAAGCTGAAACAGCCATAATCAAAAACGCCTGCTTGATGCAGGCGTTTTTATTACAATTCGAAACTTAAACTTTCTGAATCATTAAAGAATCCGGTTGATTATTGCTTTTCGGATTCAGATGTTTATTCACAATTTTGATATTCCCCTCTGACTCTAAAGACTCGCAGAGTTCCACCACCTTTTGCATATCTTCAGCCTTAATGCCTACGCCGAGGATTAATTTTTTTCCGGCTTCTAATTGGTCAATTTTTGTTTGAATTTTATCTAACACTTTTTTCTCCTATTTATTCAATGTACCACCCATACAATATAGCAATTTAGTCTAAAAAAAGCGCAAAAGTTCAAATAATTTAATCTTTATTTTTCATCCAATCATTCTGTGCATAATTTTTGCAGGTTATTCTATAAGTATTGTTTATATCACATAAAAATCAGGAGGATCTTATGCCGAAACCCCATCCCAAAGTTGAAAAACTTGAAGCCCTCCTCGACCGTTTTGGTAATCTTGCTGTAGAAAGTTTTCATTATATTGCGCTGTTTATTATTGGCTGTATGGTGATCTGGTCCGCTGGCCATACCGTCATCGATATTCTGACCGTGAAACAGTTCGCCACCATTGACGATATTCTTTTACTGTTCATCTATCTCGAACTCGGTGCCATGGTGGGGATCTATTTTAAAACCAATCATATGCCGGTACGCTTCCTGATTTATATTGCCATTACCGCACTGACCCGCTTGCTCATTGCGGACATTCAGCACACGCATAAAGCCAGTATGGATCTGGTGATTATTACCGGTTCGATCCTGATTATGGCATTTGCCATTTTAGTGGTGCGCTATGCGTCATGGACCTATCCATCGGTAATTCGTGACAAACACAGCGAGAAACCAGTGCCACAAGGCAAAACGCCTCGTCCGGAAGATGATGAGTTGGCTTGATATAAAAAATCCCCCTTGAATAAAGGGGGATTTTTAACTTAACGATTCGGCACCAGCACATAACGTCCATTTTCATAAATCCAGTAACTGCCACGCGGTGGTGCAGGTAAGCCCAGACGCTGCCAGTCACTGATAACGCTATATCTTGAATTTTCAATTCGAGCCACATTCGGATCGCCATTCACCCAGCTATAGCTATTGGAATTTTGATAAATCGTGGTCGGTGCCTGATACTGGATATTGAGACCACTTTGACTTTGAGCAGGCGGATAACCCCAATGGGTCGGTCGTTGCGGGTAATGTAGTCTAGGTGGCATCGGACGCTGCGGATAAGAGTGCCGTGGTGGATCATAAGAGCGTGATGGTGCAGCGCGGTAATTCGGCTTAGAACGTTCAACCCCTGTATATCCGCCCCAAGCGTTTCCGGCCATCGTCTGTGCAGAAGCCCCCAATAGCAATGCAGCAAATATTGCACTCAATAACACTATTTTCATTTGGGCTTCCTCTCAATCACTCGTTTATATTTTAAACAAAATAAATGCAGAAAATATGAATACGCTTACTGACCCTGCAATTTTTTGTAATGTGCCTGCGTATTTTCAATCTAGCAGGCCCATCGGCAGGCGACTGCTTTATGCTAAAATCACTTTTTTAATGTTTCGAGTTGAATACCGTGTCTGATTTAAATTTCGATCGTTTACATGAATATTTTTCTAAAGTGCCGAGTGTTCAGAAAGAACGGATTGATAGCTATGGTTCAGATGGCAAACAGGCATGGTGGTTTAAGTTTCAGATCAATGTCGATCATCCGCTGGCTTGGCAAACTGTGCAAGAATTAGGTCATGTCCTGAATTATATTTCTAAAAATGAACGTCTCCCAACTCAGTTCCTTCCAGTTTCGCCACCGCCATATATGAATGGTGTAGCCAAAGATTTCCTGTCTTGGGTGATCCAGTGTAATCACGCAGATTTCCCACCCGATGTAGTTTGTGACTGGTTAGAAGCGCGTTTACCAAATCCGGTTGATGATGAAGCGCAATGGAAAATTAAAACCGATATTTCTGAGCTGGATGAATTAACGGATAAAGAGCTGGATCAGCTGGTTCCGCCGAATCCAGAATCAAAAAGCTGATAATAAAAAATCCCCCTAACTCCCTCTTTTTCAAAGAGGGACTTTCCTCCCTTTTTAAAAAGGGAGGTCAGGAGGGATTTAAAATTAAAACGTCGACCAGCCGCTCCATTCCATAAAACGATACAGCCAATATTTAAAGAACGAGTTTTCTGCATATTGAGTGTAATCTACGCTCATCGAACGGCCATTTAGATTTGACCATGCCCCCTCAAAATATTGCTGGGCATCCCGGAAGACTTCGGCCTGAGGCTGACCCACCACGCGCATATTGGTTTCCAGATTATAGTTTTTCAAATTGCGTACCGTAAAATTGGCCGAACCTAAAATCATTTCAGCTTGCTGAGCATTGCGCTTCATTAGGATCTTGCTATGACATTGCTCACCCTGAGTATGACACCAACGTACATTTATACCCGCTTCGTGCAATTCTGAAGCCACCTGCCGATTTGGAATTCCATTCTTTTCACGGCCAAAGGCATCTTTATTTGGGTCGAGTAAAACCCGGACTTTGACACCACGTTCATGGGCCGCTATCAGACTTTTGATAATTTTTCGCTCAGACAGATAAAACATTGCCAGATCAATCTGTTCACTGGCTTTCGCGGTCTGAATCAGATTCAGAATCGCATCATAAATGGCTTTTTCAGTCAGCACCTGAGCTTGTGGCTGGCTACTGTCTGCCTGAAAATCCCCAGCGACAATGGCTGGCATATTCGCTTGTGACATCATGCCCACAGACAGTTCTGTTTTCAAAATATCCACAGCTGTGCTCCCCCAGACCAATAAACCAATATTGGAATGCCGTGAACTGCCATCATGCGGATTCATGGATGTGACCAGTGCTTTCCAGCCTTGATCGGTATCCACCACCATAGTTTTGCGATGATTGGCTTTAAAGTTAAACAAATCAAAATAACTGCGCAGGGTAATTTTTTCTGTTCCAAATGGATTCGGCAACCAGCCTGTTTCCGGATTATTGCCAATGCCTTGGCAACAGATATACCAGAAGCCGGACCAGCTTGGATTGGAAGCCCGCAACGGCGTCAGATTGGTTTCAATCACATCAATACCGTGCTGACGTAATTCCCGATACTGCTCGGATCTAATTCCACCATAGACCGAATTGATCGGATCGGTAATAAATTTGATTTCTACCTCAGGCTGCAGCAGACGTTTACTGATTAAAGCATCGCTCAGTTGTTGACTCAATGCCTGATGCTGCTGCGTAGATGCACCGGTTTGCTGATTAAATAAAAACATATCCAGCACAATCAGCGATTTGGCCTCTTCAATCATTTTCAGCATTTCATTAAAAATGCGATGATCTAAATGCTGTTTTCCTTCGGCATCCAGATAAGTCTGATCGGCCAGAAACTTGACTTCGGCATGACGCAGTTTGCCCGTGTAATTCAGACCTTCCGGCAAAGGCTTATACGTGTGGTAGATTGCCGAAGCCAAATAACCCACAGCCAGCATACTAATGATCAAAGTCGCATAACGGCGATTCGACCAGTTCAATTTATTGTGAATTCGTTGAAAGATACGCATAAGAAAAAACCTAACCCAATATACTCAGGCTAGGTTTTATCTTATGATTTTTCAAGTAGATTTCAGTGAGATCTAGATGATTTGGTCGATTATTTCAGTAGACCTGTTAGAAATCATACTGCACGCCGACAGTAAAGTTGCGACCCACCTGCGGAATATTAGACAGGAATGAAGTATGTGAATACACCTGATCATCGAGCAGGTTATTGGCCTTGAAATAAACTCGATAAGCATTGTTATCTGCAATGCTATTGGCATAACTCAGGCCAACATTCACCATATTGTAGCCTTGGGTTTCATCTTCATAGCTGGCGATCTTGTCCTGATTAAAGACATGATAATACTCAGCCAAACCTGACCAGCCATCGGCAAAGTCTGCTTCTACTTTGGTGCCTAAGCGACCTGCAGGTACACGTGGTGCATTCTCAGCTTCAATCTTGCCACGCACATAGTCCCCAAAGACGCTGACTTTATACATATCATTGATCTGATAACCGGCTTGTGCTTCTGTACCATAAAATCTAGCTTTGTCTTGGGTATATTGCACGCCACGTAAATTACCTTTCTGCGCTACCGTTTCGCCATAGATATAATCATCAAACCAGTTGTGATAGACATGCACATGGTAATCCAGTTTATCCCCTTCATAATGCAGACCTAACTCGAGATTATTTGAAGTTTCTTTATCGAGATCAGGATTACCGAGTTCATAGGTATTGGTCGCAAAATGCAAGCCATCAGCATAGAGTTCTTGAGCTAAAGGCAAACGCTGCTGATGAGATCCCACCACAGAAAGTTTGTAGTTCGGTGCAAATTCCCAGTTGGCAGCAGCGGATGCAGAGACACCAGTCCCCGAATAATCTTTCTGATCCGAATCTACTTTCACTTTTTGATGATCGACACGCGCACCAAGTTCAACATGCACATCGCCAAGTTGCTTATGCTCTAAAGCAAAAAGACTGAATTTGTCAGTTTTTGTGTCCGGCATCACGACACCTGAACCATGAACATGATGTTCTTCATCGTCCTCATCGCCATCTTCATGATGGTCATGCTCTGATGCGGCAAGATTAATTTTTTGCTGTGAAATCTGGGTTCCAATCACCCCTTCCCAACCTGCAACTGGCACGTGTACTAACTCTAAACGACCGTCATAACCTTTGCTTTTAAAGTTAATAATGACTTCACTTTCTTCAAGTTCATCGTGTTCATAATCGGTAATGCTGGCATGTGCACGTAGTTTTTCAACACCGGCAAAAGGCTGTTCCAGTTCGGTGCGTACTTCATAGCGTTCAGATTTTAAATCTACCCATGGTCCACCATGCTCTTCATGGGCTGGTGCATCTGGGTCAGGTGTTGGACAACCATGAAAATGATCACCATGTAAAACACAGCCATGATATTCATGACTATGTCCCGGCAAGCCATATTGATCCTGACGGTTACTATAGGACAATCCAACAAAACCACGATCATGAATCCATGATCCACCAATATTGACTGTCTGCCCTTCAGCAAAAGTATTGCCCACACGACGTTCTTTTTCTAATTCGTCATCATGCTCATGAAAATAATCCGGTGCAATATAATCATTGGCTTTACGCTTTGAACCTTCTACACGCAAAGCAAAGTTTTCACCAATACCCGCTGTTACCCCAGCACTTGCCAGTTTTTCGTCACTGCCGCTGTTATAACGCAGGCCGACTGTACCTTCCAAACCATCTTCAGGCATCTGGGTCGGAATTTTTTGATCAGTGACATTCACCAACCCACCAACTGTACCGGCACCATAAAGCAAGGTCGATGGACCGCGAATTACTTCCACCTGTTTCGCCAGAATCGGATCAACGGTGACAGCATGGTCAGGAGACAAAGTGGATACATCCGCTGTTTCAGAAGCATGCTGCAACACTTTCACACGTGGACCATCTTGACCACGAATCACAGGACGGCTTGAGCCTGAACCATATTGATTAGAATAAACACCCAGCTCATCTGCCAAGGCATCCCCAATGGTGGTGGCACGTTCAGATAGCGCTTTCTGATCCACGACATGATCTGCAACCGCAAAATCTGCCGCAGTCTGCACCAATGGATGAGCTTGCACCTGAATAGTGTCCATGGTCTGAACCGGGATAGAAGATGAGGATTGCTCTGCAAATACTGTAGGCGCAACTACAGCAAAAATTGACAATGTTATTAGATTCTTAGGGAAGGACATGACCGAAGCTCAAATTCAGTAATCTGGATTAATGTTATAATATAACATTTCATTATTTTTGCAATCCTTTACGATAATCAGTGCTATATTTTATTAGAATGTCCTTTGAATACTTTTGATTACATTAAAACATTGTCTTTATGCCCTTTACCTTATCGCATGCTGTGCTTGCTCCACCTATTTCATATTTGACTGGGAATAGACTTCCTGTTGCTGCGCTGGCAATTGGGAGCATGGTTCCCGATCTGCATCGCTTGTTTACTCATACTAATTCGAATATCACCCATTTATGGTCTTCTCTGATTCATCCAGATCTCTGGATTGGTTTGGCTTTTTGTGCCGTCTGGTACCTGATTTACCGGCCCGTGATTTACCGTTTCATCGGTATTCAGCATGATTTAAAGATTCACAATATCCTTTCAGCACTAAAATTCATCCTGGTGATGTTTCTGGCAGTCATCATTGGTACAGCCACCCATTTAATCTGGGATGGAATAACCCATGTCGATTTTCGAACTTTTGCCTTCCATGAAGTCTTAGCCCAACATTTTCAGTTGTTTGGACAAAGCTATCCGCTGCATCGGATTTTACAGATTGGCACCTCAGTGATTGTCTTGCCTCTTATCCTGTGGATGAGCCTGCATTATTATAAAACTCATCAGCAATATCTTGCAGTCAGTGTGAAAATCAAATCCTTTGCCTGGGGCTTATTGCTCTTTTCTATATTTACCGGCCTATTTTCGGTCTGGGATTATGCACGCTATATCTCTACAGAAGTCTGGCAATCGGACCTCTATTATTTTACTGGTCGCTCTATTAATGAATTTAGCCAAGGCTTTCTGATCACCTTTAGTCTGGGCTGTTTATTGTTTTTATTTTTAGATAGAGATCGCAGGATGGGTTAAACAAAGCACTGGCTTTGCCCCTATTCACTTTAAAATGATATTGTTTTTGACCCAAGTTCTTGTGACAACATGCCCAAAGAGGCATAATCCTACCTTTACTCAAAGCGGTACGCTGTTTACGTATTCGCTGACCTTAACCCATATAGTTGGATTTCTAACGCTATGATGCGAACTCATTACTGCGGTTCTTTAACCGAAGCTCAAATTGACCAAACCGTAACATTATGCGGTTGGGTACACCGTCGCCGTGACCACGGTGGTGTAATCTTCCTTGACATGCGTGACCGTGATGGTCTTGTTCAAGTGGTTATTGACCCAGATACTCCTGAAGCATTCGCAACTGCTGATAAAGTACGTTCAGAATTTGTATTAAAAATTACAGGCCGTGTGCGTCGCCGTTATGAGGGCACAGAAAATGCCAATATGGTGAGCGGTCAAATCGAAGTTTTGGGTAAAGAAATTGAAGTTCTTGCTCAGTCTGAAACTCCGCCATTCCCTTTGAATGACGAAAACACCAATATTTCTGAAGAAATCCGTTTGAAATACCGTTTCCTGGATATCCGTCGTCCAGAAATGCTAGATCGTTTACGCTTCCGTTCTAAGTTAACCAACCTGATTCGTAACTACTTCGAAGACAATGGCTTCCTAGACGTTGAAACTCCGATCTTAACTCGTGCGACTCCTGAAGGTGCACGTGACTATCTAGTTCCAAGCCGTGTATCTAATGGTAGCTTCTATGCACTGCCACAATCTCCACAGCTGTTCAAACAGTTGTTGATGGTGGGCGGTATTGATCGTTACTACCAAATCGCTAAATGTTTCCGTGATGAAGACTTACGTGCGGATCGTCAGCCTGAATTCACCCAAATCGACGTTGAAACATCGTTCATGAGTGACGATGACATCATGGATTTAATGGAAACTTTAACTGTGAAGATGTTCAAAGAACTTCTAAACGTAGAGTTTGATAAATTCCCACGCATGACCTATAACGATGCAATGCGTGACTATGCATCTGACAAACCAGATATGCGTATTCCTTTGAAACTGGTTGACGTTGCAGACTTGATGCAAGACGTTGAGTTCAAAGTATTCGCAGGTCCTGCAAAAGACCCTAAAGGCCGTATCGTTGCGCTTCGCGTACCGGGTGCTGGTTCACTTCCACGTAGCGCGATTGATGAATATACGAAGTTTGTAGGCATCTACGGTGCACGCGGTTTGGCTTACATCAAAGTCAACGAACTTGAAAAAGGTATCGAAGGTCTTCAATCTCCAATCGTGAAATTCATCGAGCCAATCGTGCTTGATCTATTGAAACGTGTTGGCGCTGAAAATGGCGACATCGTATTCTTCGGTGCAGACAAAGCGAAAGTTGTAAACGATGCCATGGGCGCGCTTCGTGTGAAGATCGGTCATGACATGAAACTTGCAACTTGCGAGTGGGCGCCACTTTGGGTGGTTGATTTCCCAATGTTCGAAGAAACTGATGATGGTAAATGGACATCTGTGCATCACCCATTCACGCTGCCAAAATCTAGCGTAGAAGAAGTGAAGAACAACCCAGGCGCTGCGCTTTCTGTGGCTTACGATATGGTATTGAACGGTACTGAAATCGGTGGTGGTTCACTGCGTATCCATAACCTTGAAATGCAAAAAGCGATCTTTGAAGCGCTTGGCATTGGTGAAGAAGAAGCAGAAGAGAAATTCAGCTTCTTGTTAAATGCATTACGTTACGGTGCTCCTCCGCATGGTGGTTTGGCATTTGGTCTTGACCGTCTTGTGATGCTCATGACTGGCGGTTCTTCTATTCGTGACGTGATTGCATTCCCGAAAACCAAGACTGCTGAATGTCCATTGACTCAAGCGCCAGCACCAGTTGAATCAAACCAGCTGCGTGACCTTGGGATTCGCTTACGTGAAAAACCGAAAGCTGAATCTCAAGAATAATTCTTGACGTTTTAAGTGAAAAAGCCCTGCCTCGTGTGGGGCTTTTTTGTGTGATTGAGTCGCATCTGGAACAGTGGCATAATAGCCACAGTTTTTAATCTAAGGTAATTAGCAATGGCTATGCGTCCTGCAGTTCGTAATCGCAGCATTATGCTTATTGTATTTTCAGTGGTTCAATGGCTGTTCATGCGCTATATCCTTGCCAACAATCTGTTCAACCTCGATACCAATGACCGTATTGTGTATTTTTGCCTGAGCAGTATTTTAGGTGCCCTGCTGATTTTTGTAGGTTTGATTTATATGGTGCTAAAGGGCAATCCGGACAAAGACCTATAATCTGACCATCTGGATACCATGTACACCCTACTCAAAAATTTCTCCAAGCTTCCACTAAGATTCATTCAAAATCTTGCGCAACTGGCTGGATCTATTTTGTATCTCAGTCATTCTTCTGCACGCCGAGTGACTGAGATTAATCTGGCCTCTGCTTATCCAGAACTTTCTGAATCTGAACGAGCTGATTTGACCAAACGTAGCCTCAAAAGCCAGTGCATGACGTATGCAGAATCAGTCAAGATTTGGGGATCATCTTCTGAATATGCGCTGTCTTTAATTCGAGAGGTGCATGGCGAAGATATTTTTCTCCAGGCTCTGCAAAATCCTCAGGGCTGCTTGGCTGTAGTTCCACATTTTGGTACGTGGGAGCTGTTGAATGTATGGGTGAATCAGCACACTTCTCCTGTGATTATGTATAAGCCCAGCAAGAATCAGGATGTTGACCGTTTTATGCTTGAAGCTCGGCAACGCCTGAATGCCACACTGGTCCCTACAGATGATTCTGGTGTACGTGTTTTGTTTAAGCATTTAAAACAGGGTGGTTTTTCTGCAATTTTACCGGATCATGTCCCTAAAGAAAGTGGTGGTATCTACTCACTTTTCTACAATCAGAATGCACTATCTTCTACCTTACTTTCCAAACTGGCAGCTAAAACCCAATGTTCTGTGGTTGGACTGAGTTGCCTAAGACGCAACGATTTGTCAGGTTATGATATTGTTGTGACCCAACTTTCTGACGATATTTCGTCGAAAGACCTACAGTGTTCTGTGGATACCTTAAATAAAGAAATGGAGCGCATGATTAATGTCGCTCCAGAGCAGTATTTGTGGGGATATAAACGGTTTAGGAAGTTGGAAAATGACAAAAGTTTATATTACTCATAGTAAAAATTAGCTACTTAAATTAAAACTTAAAAATTAGGTTTAAAATGAAATATCAGAAAAAAATTCTTTTTATTATTGATCATCTTAAAGGTGGTGGTGCAGAAATTATGACTCTTAATCTTGCAAAAAAACTGCAAGAGAGAGGCTATGAAATAAACATCATAACCTTAATTGATATAAATAATTATAAAGAAAAGACTAAGAGTTTCAATATTCAATCTATTGATTTTCCTATTAAATTTGTTAGTGGGAAGTTATTAATAGACAAAAAATTAGAATCTAGTAAGAAAGAACAACTCCAGTCTCTTATTGATGAAATAAAACCTGAAGCTGTTATATTAACTATTTGGTATGCATATTTAAGCATATCATTTATTAATCATCCAAATATATGGATATGGTCACAAGCAGACATTCTTCCTGAATTTAATAAAACTTCAAATCCGATTAAAATATTAAGAAATATATATAAGAAGAGAAAATTTATTAATAAATTCAAGGAAGTGTTTTCAAACAAAAATTTTATCGTACTTAATAAAGATTTAAAATTGAAATATTCTCAAATTTTAGAGAATTCTAATATAAATGTTATTTATAATGGATTAAATTTAAAAGATACAATACAATCTGAAAAGAAAGAAAAAGTATGGGATATTTGCTATGTTGGTCGTTTATCACCTTCCAAACAAATTGAACATGCTTTATTTGCTCTAAAAAATTCTCATATTATTAAAAATATGATTATTATTGGTGATGGAGCAAGAAAAGACAAACTTTTAAAATTAGTCAATCAACTAAATATTAGCGATCGTGTTCATTTTACTGGCTGGGTGGATGAACCTATCGAATATATTAAAAAAAGTAAAATATTAGTTCTCCCTTCTCAGACAGAAGGCTTCGGTCTTGTTATTGGAGAAGCTCTATTAAATGGCACTCATGTCGTTGCATATAATTGCAGCGAAGGAGTATCACATCAATTTTTTACCCCTGATATGCAACGCGGTCTAGTACAACCAAATAATCGTGCAGAATTAAAAAATTCTATCGAAGATATATTAGAAAATCCATATCAAATTCCCCCAAACTTATCAAAACGTTACGATATTAAAGAGATGGCTGATAAATTTATTAAGTTAATCGATTAACCGTATATATTCCGCAACAGCATAAGTTTGGGTAAAAGATGGATTCAAATTTGTTGAATAATTATCTACCTCTTTTAATGCTTGATTGATTTTAAGCGAAAGTTCAAAAATATTGCCTACAGCAACGAGATTATTAGCTTGTAAAATTTCATTGGGACCCGAAGGGCAATCAGTACTTATAACGGGAATACCCAAAGCTAAAGCTTCTAAAATTACTAAACCCAACCCTTCAAAATCAGACGACAAAACCATAAATTTTGCATGCTTAATATATGGATAGGGATTTTTTTTGAAGCCTGTAAAAATAACCTTGCCTTCTATCCCTAAATCTTTAACCAATTTTTTAGAAGTTTCTAATAGTTCACCAGTCCCGACCAAAACCAGCTTTTCTTGAACATTGGCTTTTGCATAAGCTTTAATTAAAATATCATGTCGTTTCTGTTGCTTAAACTTCCCAACATTTACAATATATGGTTTTTCAATATCAGGAATATATTCATTTGCTGTTGAAACCACTTGTTCCACATCAATCGGATTATAAATTGTAGTAATCCGACTTTTTGAGCCAAATACTTTAATAAAGTCTTTTTCGACACCCTTACTTACTGCTACACAAGGCTTGGCTAAATAAACTTTATCCAACTGTTTTTTCATTCCCTCTAATCTTTCACCATATTCCAAACTCGTCGTGTTATGAATGACTAAATGAACATTCGGTAACTGACTTTTTGATAATATAAAATCAACAGGAAATAAGTTTGATAGGACAAGATCAGGGATCCCAATATTTTTTAGTACAAATTTATCAAATGCTTTGGCTGCAATACCGGAACGCATAAATTTAGGAATTGCACGATATTTTTGATAATCAAAAAAGTGGAGTTTTACGCCTTCAGGTATCGGTAAATCAATAATATTTTTAAAATAAACAATATGTGCTTCATGACCTGCATCAATTAGGCCCTTTGCCAAGGTTAAAGCAAAACGTTCAGCGCCATTTCCCTGTAAAGTAAAAATGGCTAATACGATTGTTTTTTTCATACAGTATTAATCCTAAATAAATTTTTCTTGATCTAGGTTAATCAGTCTTTTTTCTGCTTTCCCCATGACTTGTAAATATCGTATCGCCATCGCAATTTGTCCCGCTAACCGTCTTTTTTTAAACTTGTATTTTTCTTTGATAGAGCTGAATTCAGGCTTAAAATGTTCAGAACGGCCAATGGTCGAATCAAAACGCCCTTGTTGCAGGAGGCCATATGCGCCAAGCTGGTCTTCTTGAATAATCACTGCAGGTTCGACTTGCAAACACTGTAACTCATAAGCCGAAAATATAAATCCATCTGCAATCGCTGGCGCTGTTTTCGCCAAACGATCTAATAGTTTTTTCGCACCACTTGGATAGAGAATGTAACCTGCTGCTCCAGTACGATCTTGATATAAACCATATAATTTAACCTGAGTATGATTTAAGGTGCATACAGGTTTTCGACTTATAATTTTTTTACGACTTCTTACTTCCAGATTAATTAAGTCCACATCTAAAAATTGATGCTGCTCAATTTCGTTTAAAATTTCTTTTACATTTGAAGCCAGTACTGCATCATCTTCAAGAATTAAACAAGGTTGATTCCTCTTCAGTACCTCTTCCCAGGCTTTTTGGTGACTGAGAAAGCACGCTACCTCAACTTTACGCAAAGGCCTTTGCCAGCCAAAACCGAATTTTTGGTATTGTTCTTCACTCAGATCAGCAACTGAAAATGCTTCTAATATTTCAAAATCCAGTCCTAATTTCCCAAATTGTCTTTTTTGAAAATCACGACGATCCTGTGAACTTTTTAAATTGATAATTAAAGTATTCACAATTACCACCATCTCGTCTTTTCACGAGTATGACGCTGTTTAAAACGTGAATAAACATTCTCATTCTGCTCAAGTTGAAGACGGTCAAAAATTTCTATCACGATTTGACCAAGCTCATGAGCTTTACACACTTGTTCTAGTCGCCAGCGCATATTACGTAAAGTATCATCTGTTCCAACTGCAAATGCAGAAGTACCATCAAATAAGGCATAGCGCTGTTGTTGTAATAACTGCTGATGCTCCTGATTTACAGTTAAAGACTGATCACACAAAAAACGTTCTGTTTCCTGTAACTTAAGCGTATTAATCAATACCACTGCATTCATCAGAATGGCTTTTAGAGTTACGTCTTCATCAAAATCAATAAAAGTATCACAGGCTGAAATCAGCCAGCGTATATTCAATGACTGTACAAGAAAATTTCGTTCAGCCATCCATAATGCCTTGAATTTATCATAATTATTTTGAGTATCGACTTCACGGCGAATTAAAACAATCAGACTGGCATGGAAATGATTTAATGCAGACTGCCCCACAAACTCCTGTTTGAGTTGCTCAATATGCTCATTGAGATCTTTGGCCGAACCATGCGTATATTGAATTTGATCCCCATCAATGATGGTATTTTTTAACTGATTTAAATCGGCTTGACCAAATTGCGCATAAATCTTTTCAGCACCAAAACGACGCTGATGACGACTAAATGAAAACCATTGTTCGAACTTACTTTTCTTTCTTACCGGCATTTGAAATTAAATCTCTTTCAATTTCTCATTGATTCAGCTTACTGCCAAGCATCCTTAATCCACTGCGATGGCAACACATAACGGTACCATTTCCCACCACCACCATTCACTGCATCTGGCGGATTAATTTCACCATGGAATACAATAATTTTAGCACCTTCAGGTTTCACAGGCGGCTTAAAATAAGCCATCGGAATTTTTTGCAGGCAGTGATATTTGTAACTTTTACACCAGCTCTCTGGCCAATAGGTCTGTTTACCTTCACGGTCTACATACCAAGACAAATAGGCTTGCTCATTACGGAATTTTTTACGGATTTCATCAAAGTTTTCACGGAAATAAGGTAACAGACCTGGGAAAGCACCCAGTTTAAACCGGTAAACCGAACTGTTACCGGTAATACGCCACGGCCGTTTCCAGTCATGGATAATCAGGAAATCACCTGGATAAGTAAAGAACTCATCGATATTATCGACAATCACTACATCAAGATCGAGAAATAATGCATTGCCTTCCAAACCATACAGATCAGGCTCAAAAGTAGATAGCTTGTTCCAGCCACGCTCAGGCGCACCTTCAGGCAATGCCAAAGGTGGAATAGGGAAACATTGTACTGCAGGATCAATGCCTTCAGTACGATCCGTCAGACAGACCATTTTAAAGTCGACTGTCGTATGTCGTTTAACCATATTGTATAAACGATTGACGTATTCCGAACCGTATTTGGTTCCCCATTTCATACAAATAACGATGTTACTCATTGCGTATGCCTAAGCTCATCTTAAAATCTTCTTGATGGTGAATATGATGACATAAGTTCAGCAGAATAAGTACATCCGTTAAAAAAAACCTCTCAAATGAGAGGTTTTTTCAATCAGTAAACTCTTAATTACTTCACATACGTTAACCAGTGTGCATATTTCGGGTCTTTGCCCTGAACTGCATCAAAATATGCTTTCTGGATTTGTGTGGTGATTGGACCACGCACACCTTCACCAATTTGACGATCATCGTATTCACGGATTGGTGTTACTTCTGCAGCAGTACCGGTAAAGAATGCTTCATCTGCGATGTAGAACTCATCACGGGTAATACGGCGTTCAATTACGTCATAACCCAGGTCTTTAGCAATGGTAATAATGGTTTGGCGAGTGATACCATCCAGCGCACCACCTGCGATGTCAGGCGTATGAATCACGCCATCACGTACTAGGAATACGTTTTCGCCTGAACCTTGGCATACATAGCCTTGTGGGTCGAGCAGCATTGCTTCGTCATAACCTGAATGTGCCACTTCCTGATGCGCAAGAATCGACAAGGTGTAGTTACCTGATGCTTTAGCCTTACACATGGTCACGTTCGGATGATGATGGGTAAATGAAGAAGTTTTTACGCGAATACCCTTCGCCATCGCTTCTTCACCAAGGTAAGCACCCCAGCTCCATGCCGCAACTACCGCATGAATGGTATTGTCAGTTGCAGCGATACCGAGTTTTTCAGAACCAATAAAAATAATTGGACGTAAATAGCAAGACGCTAATTTGTTTTCACGAACAACATCAATTTGAGCCTGTTCTAATGCCGCTTGATCAAATGGAACTTTCATTTGATAAATTTTTGCAGAATTCAACAAACGCTTCGTATGTTCTTTTAGACGGAAAATAGCCGTTCCATTCGGGGTTTCATAAGCACGGACACCTTCGAACACGCCCATGCTGTAATGCAAAGTATGTGTTAATACGTGAGTTTTTGCCTCACGCCAGTCAACTAGTTGTCCATCTTGCCAAATGAAACCATCACGATCAGCCAAATTCATGCCACAAACTCCAATTTCTCACAATTATTCACTATCCAGTGCAAAGTCTGCACTCGGATCAATTAGTCTTTGCCATAACTTGCAAACGGTCATTCGGGTATCGTGCCAGTCGCTTGCAGACACTTGCATGGATTGATTTGCAAGGGCTAAGCGATGGCTCTCGGCGCGTTCACGGAGATAAGCTTGAATCAGAGCAGTCGCATCGTCGCTGGATAAGCAACCTGATTTTGCGGCATCCTCAAGAATTCGTACATTGTCGGAGAAATGGGCGAGATCTTTATTCGTCCCACTCCAGGCCAACACCGCATACTGTGCCATAAATTCGATGTCTACGATACCACCTGCATCTTGTTTTAAATGAAAAATACCATCTTTTTTTTGCTCTTTAGAAGAACCGAGATGCTCCTTCATTTTCTGACGCATTTTCAGTACTTCTGCCCGTACATAATTTTCATCGCGAGGCTGAATCAAAATATCCCGGCGCAAGACTTCGAACTTTTTTCGCAAGCTCATTTCACCCGCAATTGGACGGGCTCGCACCAGTGCCTGATGCTCCCATAGCCAGGCACTTTTGAACTGGTATTGTTCAAAGGCTTTTAAACTGGTGACCAAAAGCCCAGCTTCGCCCGATGGACGCAAGCGGGTGTCGACTTCATATACGCGTCCATCCAGGGTTTGCGTGGTCATCAGTGACATAAACTTTTGTGCAACCCGCATGGCAAATTCAAAGCCACTGATCGGCTTAAGTCCATCGGTATCGGCCTGTTCACCCATATAGTGAATAAACACCAGATCCAGATCCGAGCCATAACCCAATTCAATTCCACCGACTTTACCATAACCAATGACTGCAAAAGCCGTATGCTCAACTGAACAGCGCTGCCCTTCAGCATCCAGTGGAAAACCATGCTTTTTCGCAACAATCTGATAAGCCAGATGCAGCGCTGCATTCACCGATACTTCAGCAATATCGGTCAAAGCATCGGAAACTTTCATTAAAGGACTTTCAGCCAGCACATCACTGGCGGCAACGGCCAGAACATTAGATTTTTTAAACAGGCGCAAGACCCGCATCTGGTCTTCGACCTGATCAATTTCAATCCGTAAAAGTTGCTGGCGCAAGGAATCTTCCAGATCCTGACGTTTTGGCAATTCAAAATCCATCGACAGGAATTCATCCAAGAGTACCGGATAATGGGTCAGTTCTTCACAAATCCAGGGGCTGACCGTGGCCATCTTCACCAGTCGCTGCAAAGCCCCTTTGCTCTCAATTAACATCACCAGATATACCGTACGGCGCATCACCGATTCGACTAGGGGCATCAAGCGCACCAACGCCACCTGAGAATCATCTGATTGTAAAACAGCTTCAATTAAATGCGGCCAGAAGGTTTTTAAACGTTGCACCGCTTTTGCCGGTAATTTCTTTAAGGCATGCCCATTCCAGAACTCATAAACGAGATTTTTCGCATTCTCATCCAACACTTCTTTGAGTTTTTTTTCCAGCTGTGAAAAACTTTCAACCAGGGTATCTGGACCATTTTCCTTGATTAAATGATCAAACTGATACATCACTTTGTCACGCTTTTCATTGAGATATGCCATAAAGCTTTCCCAATCAGCAAAACCAAGTGTGTCCGTCATCCGTGCCCTTAACTCTGGCTCTGTCGGTAGTAATTGCGTTTGCTGATCATTCAGGGCCTGAATTGCGTGCTCGACCCGACGCAGGAATAAATAAGCATCTTCCAGATCCTTTACCGCCTGTTCATCCAGTAACTCGGCATCATCCAGATGATTCAAATTCACCAGACACTGGCGATCCTGCAATTCAAGTTTGGCTCCACCATAAATCAGCTGAAACACCTGCACGATAAATTCGACTTCGCGAATGCCACCGGCTCCGAGCTTGATATCATCTTCAATATTACGGCGCTGTACTTCGCGCTCGATCATGGCTTTCATTTCGCGCATGGCTTCAAACGCGCTGTAATCGACGTACTTGCGAAATACAAATGGACGGGTCATCTCCAGCAGCTCGTCACCTTCCGGACTTGGATTAACAATACGTGCTTTAATCCAAGCATAACGCTCCCATTCACGTCCATGCTGGCTCAGATATTTTTCCAAGGCCGCGTGGCTAATGGCCAGCGCCGAACCATCGCCCCAGGGACGCAGGCGCATATCCACCCGGAATACAAAACCATCTGCCGTGATCTGATCCAGCAAATGAATCAGTTTTTGTCCCCACAGGATGCAAAACTGCTGCACATCAATACATTTACGCCCATCGCTTTCACCCTGTTCGTCGAAGGCAAAAATCAGGTCAATATCACTGGAAAGATTGAGTTCTTGGGCGCCGAGTTTCCCCATGGCGATGACAATCAGATCCTGAACTTTTCCATTATAACCAATCGGCTGACCATACTTGGCAGCGACCGGAATACGGGCAAAATTTTTCGCTGCACAGATGCAGGCATCGGCAAAATCGGAGAGTTCTTGGGTGAGGGTAATGACATCGGTGAGTTGATTGGCATCCTGCCAGATCCAACGAAACATCAATCGAGCCCGCAAAATACGCATTGCGCGCATCCACGTTGCTTCATCGCTTATATTTAGGATGCAGTGCTGCACCAGCTGATCAATATATTCCCGACTGAGTGAGCCTTGAAACTGGTCAATTGCATAATCCTGTTCCAGTAGACTCTGGTGATTGGCCAATACCTGTTCGGCATATTGGCTGGCTCTTAAGGTTTTCTGCAATTGTGCCGCATTCATCACTCAACTCTTCCCCTGAAACATTCTGCTTAGTTATAGCAGGAGTTTTGTCTCAGTGGGAATGTTTTAGCTTGAAATTTACTTCTTTAAGATTGCTCGATATGTACATCTTCAAGCACCAGTGCCTGATGATCATTGGTGACCATCGGTAAATGCACGGTAAAGGTCGTACCCCGACCCTCTTTGGAATCTACAGCAATTTGACCATGGTTCAGGTCAATAAAGCGCTTGCAGAGCACCAGACCCAAACCTGCCCCTTTCTCTTCAGCTGTGCCTCTGACACTCACACCCAAAGTCGGTTTAAACAGATTCTGCATCTGCTCTTCAGTCATGCCCAAGCCAGTATCCTGAATCGTAATCTTGACCTGCTCGCCTTCCATTTCTGCAGCTAAAATCACTTTACCGCCTTGATTCACCGGGGTGAATTTAAGCGCATTCGACACCAGGTTCTGCAAGACAGAGGTAATCATGTTGATATCCGCATGTACCTTGATGTCTTCAGGAATATTATCAACCAGTTCAATTTTTTTATTTAAGGCCAGACTTTTCAGCACACTGCACACAATATTACTGGATTGTTTCAATTCATAATTGATCGGATGATAAACAAAGCGTCCACCCTCTGCCATCGCCCAAGTCAACAGGCTTTCCAGCAGGTTATAGGTCGATTGTGCATTATCATATAAATAATCCGCAATACTCTGAATACTGGATTCATCCAGTGTGTCACGTTCCTGCGCTAGCACTTCGGAAAAGCCGAGCAAGCCGTGAAACGGTGCACGCAGATCATGCGCAATAATCTGGAAAAATTTGGTTTTACTGAAATTTTGTGCGCATTGCTGCTCGTATAATTCTTTCAGTTCAGTATGTTCTTGATTGAGCTGAATTCGAATCACTAAACTTTCAGCAAATTGTTTAATAGTGGCAATATCGTCCTGATCAAACAGTTCGGTCTGATCATCAAAGAAAACGGCCTGTCCAAAAGACACACCGCTACTTGATTTTAAATTAAAGGCGACTAATCTCTGATGCGCTACACCGAGATCTTTCACATAATTTGACAGTTCTGTATAAGCAGGATGCGTCTGATCTATGACCTCTGCCTGTTGCAGATATGTAGGCAGATTCACGTTCTGCGGGGCGTGCAAGGCCCGGAAACCGCGCGGACAGCTGTACCAGATATACGGTTCCGTGTGGAAGCCGATAATGCTGGTTTTAACGTTTAAAACTTTACGGGCGATCTTACAAAAGGTGTCTAATAGGTTATTGGAGGTATAGACACCTAAAATGAGAGATATACGGCACGAGCTTAATAGCTCCGTATTCTGACCGACCTCTAGCAGTTTTAGTTCCATGTCTGCCTCTCTGAATGTTTATGGAATAAAGAAAACACAGCCGACCAAATTCATACAATCAATAACAAAGATTCTATATTTACTCAACGATGAAAACCCACCTCTAGGTTAAAGGATTTGTTAACCTGTTTCTATCCAGATACATTCTTAACTGCAAGGTACTGATATTTAATTGATTAAGAATAACTTGAAAATTTACTATTCTAAAAAAACCTACATAAGTATTTGAAATTAATATATCTCACCTAAAATAAGTATCTTTATTTGTATTTACTGTAACACAGTACTGAATAAAAAATACCCACCATCGCTTTTTACTCTATTTAAAGTAAAAGCTAATGATTTTTCAACTATATAGTTTGACCTTATGATTAAAAATAGATTTTATATCAGGCTTCATCTACCTAATAATGCTCAGAATTAATTTTTAATTTTTTAAAATATCTTAACAATTCCAATGTAAGAAATATTTAAATATCAGCATTTCAACTAAAAACAGACCCAAAAAACCACTGAGAATTGTAAAGAACTTACATTCATTAACAAATTAATTGCGAAAATTTTGTGTTTTTTATCCTCAGTGCAGTTTTAGAAGCTGGAATAGAAATATTAAGATAGATCACTTATAGGCTATGCATGTCTACGTCAAACCAATCGGCTCAGAATAGCTATAAAAAAAGCGGCCTAAAAAGACCGCTTTTTTACATGGCTACTTAATTGTCAGAAATCAAGGCCACTTGCTGTACATAGTTAAACAGCTTTAATTTAGAAGCATTCACTTCTTCTTCAGGTGCTTGATTCTTTAAATCACGGTGTACCCGAAGATAATGTTGACGTAAGGTATGACGCTCTGTCGCATTATAGGTTTTGGTAAATTCATTGATGGCCGGATCTCCATCTTTGACAATTCGATCCACCCAACGCTGTAATTGAGCTGTCTTTTTAAGACCTTGTTTCGGTGTTAAATAAGACAAAATTACCGTTTCATTTTCATTGCGTAATAATTTACCAATCCGTGAAAATTGACGACGACGTGCTTCATGTGAACTAATTGCCTGCACATCAAGCAATGCGTCAATCAAACGCTCATCTACAGGTAGGTTTTTAATTTGTTTAGCGCTCAGCTCTGCAAGCTGCGCACCTAAAGCAGCCATACGCTGGACTGCTTTTTTCTGTTCGGTCTTACTTGCGCGTCCCTCTAAAGAATCAAAATCTTCTTCAGTTAAACTGTTCGGTCGACGTGCCACGATTAATCTGCCTCATAAAATTTTGCTGCAAATAGTGCCTGAATTTCAGATAAGGCTTTTTCCTCATCTGCTCCTTCAATCACTAAGCGTAAAGTTGTTCCTTTGCCTGCACCAAGCATGAGCAATGACATGATATTTTTGGCATCTACCAATTTGTCAGCCTTGCCAATCTGGATACTGGAACGAAATTTGGTGGTAACTTCTATCAGTTTACCAGATGCGCGTGCATGTAAACCCAGTTTATTAATTACGTCAACTGTCGTATCAATCATGACCAGTGCTTCATTTCTCGATGGAGGACTTGAATAGACCATTTTGCCTCAAGGGCTTTTTTTAGTCTATCCACAATATAAACAGAACGATGCTGACCACCGGTACAGCCAATCGACACGGTCATATAATGACGATGCCCTTCAGCAAAGGTCGGCAACCACTTGTCCAGAAAATGATACAGATCATTGAACATATCCTCGACCTGATCGCTCTTTTGTAAAAACGCCTGCACCGGCTGATCTAGTCCTGAAAATTTGCGCAGTTCTAGTTCCCAATGCGGATTCGGCAAATGCCGGACATCAAAGACATAATCGGCATCCAGTGGAATGCCATGCTTATAACCAAAGGATTGCAGAATCAGGATCAGGTTATCGGCCTGTCCAAGCTTGGACAACAAGGTATGTTTCAGATCATGCACACTTTTATCGGTGGTATCGATATGCACCGTAGAACGCAACTGAATCGGCATCAACAGGATTTTCTCTTCCTGAATGCATTGATTTAGACTTTTAAAGCGTGACGCCAGAGGATGCGGCCGACGCGAAGCACTAAAGCGGGCAATCAGCTCCTGATCCTGTGTAGTCAGATAGATAATATCAACCGAACCATGCTGTTGCAGTTGCTCAAATACATGATCAAATTCTTGTAAATCTGCCCGGGTACTACGCACATCGACGCCCAGCGCCAACTGTTCCAGATTATTTTCACTGTCCAGCTTTGCCACGATTTCGGGAAGCAATGCCAAAGGCAGATTATCAATACAGTAATAACCCAGATCTTCAAGCACCTGTAATGCAGATGATTTACCCGAACCAGATTGTCCTGTAACAATTAAAATGCGCTTCATGCATGCTACCCTTTCATCTTAGCCGGCAGTGTATTTAACCTGCAGGTTATCGATCAGACGTGTATTCCCCAGCTTTGCAGCTATAAATAACACAAGATCTTGATTAAACGTATGAATTTTTTGTAATTCTGGAGTTCTGACTTCAACATAATCCACCACAAACCCAGTATCGGTTAGAGTCTGGCGAATCTCCGCCAATACTGTCTCCAGTTCCACGCCTGCATGTAATTGCTGTTCAGCCTTTTGCAAGCTTTGATAAATGACCGGTGCGATTGCACGATGCTCTTCGCTTAAATAACCATTGCGCGAACTTAAAGCCAGGCCATCTTCTGCACGGGCAATCGGCACACCAATCACTTCCAGTGGAATATTCAGGTCTTGTACAAACTGACGAATCACCGCCAATTGCTGATAATCTTTCTGGCCAAAGAAGGCGTAATTCGGCTGTACGATATTAAACAATTTAGTGACCACCACCGCCACGCCATCAAAATGGCCAGGACGCTGCAAACCGCATAAATCATTGGTAATGTCAGAAACACTAATATTGGTCAGACGCGGTTTTTTACCATACATTTGCTCAACCGTCGGCGCAAACACGATGTCACAACCAACTTCTGCCAAAAGCTGCTGGTCCTGCTCAAGCGTGCGCGGATAGCTGTCAAAATCTTCATTGGGTCCAAACTGGATTGGATTGACAAAGATACTGACCACCACTACATCACACAACTTACGCGCTTCACGCACCAGATTTAAATGTCCCTGATGCAGATTGCCCATAGTCGGTACAAAACCGATAATCTTGCGATTGGTACGCGCCGGATTTAATGATGCCGCTAAGCCCTGAATGGTGGTTTCTGTTTTCATCTTACAATTCAACCTGAAAAGTTTGTGCGGGTGCCGGGAAAGATCCATCTAAAACTGCAGCATGGTAGGCTTTAAAAGCATCCAGAATGGCTGTCGCACCCGATTGTTCTTGCATAAAATTACGTACAAATTTTGCAGTGTGGCCAAAGGTCAGACCCAGCATATCCTGTACCACTAGCACCTGGCCGTCTGTGGCTGCGCCCGCGCCAATGCCAATCACGGGAATCTGCGGAAACAGCTCGGTGATTTCTTGGCCCAGTTGTGCCGGTACGCATTCAAGTAGCAATAGTGCAGCACCTGCCTCTACGACTGCCTTACAATCTGCAATGAGCTGATCAGCCACTTCACGGGTACGGGCTTGCAGCTTATAACCGCCAAAGACATGTACCGACTGCGGAGTAAGACCCAAATGCACACACACCGGAATACCGTTACGGGTCAGCACTTGCACGGTTTCCGCCAACCATGCACCGCCTTCCATTTTCACCATTTGCGCGCCAGCCTGCATCACGGTTTTCGAACTTTGCAAGGCATCATTCAAGGTAGCATAGCTCATAAATGGCAAGTCAGTCATGATAAAGGCATGCTGGTTACCACGGCGTACCGCAGCCGTATGATAGGCCATATCCGCAACCGTGACCGGCAAAGTCGAATCACGGCCCTGAATTGACATTCCCAGAGAATCGCCAATTAAAATGCTGTCCACTTCGGCAATTTCCATGGCTTTGGCCATACTGGCATCATAGCAAGTCAGACATGAAAATTTGCGTCCATCTGCTTTAAAGCGTCTTAAATCACTCAGACTGACCATGAAAATGTTCCTCTATGCTTGAAAGTTCTGACAAAGCTACCATCACTTAAAAATTAAATATTTGCCCAGTTGCTGTCATCGAGTACCGCGAGGGTCGACTGTTTAACGATGTCCAGGTCTTTTAATCTGTGTCCATAAACCTGTAATTCAGGCTCAATATCCAGAAGTGGAATCAGGACAAAATCACGCTCTAATACCCCAACATGCGGCACAGTTAAGCGTTCATTTTGAATGTGCTCATTACCATAGAGCAGCAAGTCCAGATCCAGCGTACGTTCGCCCCAATGACGTAAACGTACCCGACCAGCGTCCTGCTCAAAAGCTTGCAGGCGATCCAGCAAGCCTAAAGCTGCCAGATCGGTATTTAACTGCACCACTGCATTCAGATAGTTCGGCTGATCCTGTGGTCCCATCGGTGGACTTTGATACAGATGCGAAGTTTTCGCCTGCCCCAAGGTCGCCAGTTTCTGTACAGCTTCTGCCAGAATCTGGCGTGAATCGCCTAGGTTACTGCCCAGGCCAATATACGTCACGATCATTGTGTTGGTCCAAACACCACCTGGCTCAGATCACGTTTTACCCGCTTACGTTTCATAATCGGATGATCTGCGCCAATTTCACCGCTGGCACTGGCTGCCACATGCGACAGAGGTTTCGCCTTGTCTTCAAACTTGGCTTTACGCACACGACGATTGCGTGGTTCAGGTTCATTCACTAACGGCTCAATCTCAGCAAGATCTTGCTGCTGGGTCAGTTTCTGTTCCAGATGTTCTTCTTGACTCGCCTTGCGGCGGCTCTTGGCACGCTGACGGTTATACTGGCTAATGGCCCTTTCTTTCTCGTCACTGCTCATTTGCTGGTAAGCATCCCACCAGCTGCCCATACCTTGTGCAGTCGCATCACCTGATTTTTCACGCAGCAGCAAAAAGTCAAAGCCGGCACGGAAACGTGCGTGGCTGGACAAAGCCTCGATTTGCTGTGGTTTTGGATTCAGCAAACGGGTCTGCATTTCCCAGACTTCACGAATAAAGGTCTCCGCAAAGCGTGGAATAATGGTGCGGATTGCCTGACGTTTTAACACATCCAGACCGGCTTGGGCGCGGGCTTCGGCGGCTACCACGCCTTTATTTAGATAGAATTCACAACGCTCCATGAATGGCTGCCATAACAATACCGCATAGAAAAATGCAGGGTTGATGGTCTTGCCGATAGAAATACGTTGATCGGTATTTTTCGCAGCGCGTTCCATAAACGGCGTAATTTCAGGCTTGATATCTGCAAATAACTGCTGCCAGATCCCGAAATCGATCAGCATTGGCAAGACACGATTCAGGTGCCCCATGGTGAACAGCTTCTGTGATTCATCATAAAGTCGATGTGGAGAAACATCACGCAGCAACTGGGTCATTTCCGGCGTAAAGACATCCAGAATCGCTTCATCAATATTAAAGTTCAGTTTGGCCGCAAAACGTAGGGTTCGCAGCATCCGCACCGGATCTTCTTCAAATCTTAAAGTCGGATCGCCAAGTAAGCGTAAGGTTTTGCTGTGAATATCATCCACTGCATTGCAGAAATCCAGCACAATGCCTTTACGCGGCTGGTAATACATTGCATTGATGGAGAAATCACGACGGACAAAATCCTGCTCGATGCTGCCCCAGTTGTTATCACGCAGAATCATCCCTGCGGCCGAGGTCACTGCTTTTTTGGGGGGTGCACGGAAGGTTGCCACTTCAACCAGTTCCCGCCCTGAATAGACATGCGCCAGTTCGAAACGCCGTCCGATAATTCGACAACGTCGTCCGAAAACTTCCTTGACCTGAGCCGGAGTGGCATTGGTGACCGCATCGAAATCTTTAGGATTCAAACCTAACATCAGATCTCGAACACCACCACCCACGATATAAGCTTCATAGCCTGCCTTGTTTAAGGCATCAATCACATCGAGAATATAAGAAGGTAATTGAGCGGTTGATAAACCACATTTTGACGCGCGCAAAGTTTGCAAAAGACGCTGTCTCCTACGTCTGAACGTAAAATTCTAAGATGACGCTAATCATATCGCTTACACGACTAAAGGGCAATTTGATTATGTCAATCCTGCGAGTCAAATCAATCAGCTAGTCATGATCCATGCTGTCGCTTTACAAGGCCAGTTTGGCCTTATTTTTGGCAAATAATGCCGGCCCAATACCTTTGACCAGCTGAATATCTTCAATGTTTTTGAATTTACCGTTCTTCTGCCGGTACTCGACAATGGCTTGAGCTTTCTTTTGCCCCACGCCATGCAACTGTTGCAGTTGCTCAATATTTGCACTATTCAGGCTGATTTTATCGCCTGTAGCTTGCACCGAAAGTGCCGGTTTTGCCAGATAGTGGTCGGTTGTGGCTACTGCCGTTTGTTGTTTGAGCCGCGCATCATGTTGCTGTTGTTGGGTCTTCCATTCCATATAATCGGTCGCAGTTGCATGCACAGTTCCGATAGAAATAAAGCCCAGCCAGCAACTCAGGAGAAGATTAATCCACGTTGAACCGATTCGATAAGATATTTTTTTCATGTGCTGCTCTTTGTTTTAATTCTAATTTAGCCTGTTCCCAGAGCTGATCAAGTTCAGTCAGTGACAGCTTTTCCAGGTCTAATTGTTGTAATTGTGCCTGATCTTCCATCAAGGCAAAGCGGGTTCGAAATTTATGGATCGTCCCCAATAATGCCATCTCACTGGAGATGCCAAGTTTACGTCCAACATTGACCAGAGAAAATAAGCAGTCGCCAAATTCTTCCTGTATTTCATCGGAATTTTGTCCGGCTACCGCTTCTTTTAATTCAGCCAGCTCTTCTTCCAGCTTGGCATAAGCACCCGCCATGTCCGGAAAATCAAAACCGATTTTGGCGACATTTTTTTGAATTTCATCAGCCTGCGCCAAAGCCGGTGCATGTTTAATCTGATCCAGGCGTGAACGCGGCTTGCCCTGCTTTTCTTGCTGTTTGATTTCTTTCCATAGCTCGGACACATCTTCCGGACTCATTTTTGCAAATTGTTCAGCTTGAAATACATGCGGATGACGGCGAATCAGTTTATCGGTAATGGCCTGCACCACATCCTGAAAATCGAAAGCGCCCTGCTCACTGTACATCTGCGACTGGAACACCACCTGTAACAGCAAATCACCCAGCTCATCGCGGACATCATCGACTTTTCCAGAGCGGACTGCTGCTTCGACTTCGTAAGCTTCCTCAATGGCATATTTGGTCAGAGATTCGGGGGTCTGTTGCTGATCCCATGGACATTTTTCACGTAATTCGCGCATGACCTGGAGTAGTTGTTCCATGTTTAAAAACCTCTTTTCTTACCAAATAGTCGCGTCAATCTGCCGGTTTCTTGTTATGCTCAAAAAAAAGACAATAAGGAGATCAGGCACATGCACAGTATATTGATTAGCGGTGCAGCACAAGGAATTGGGGCAGCAACCGCCCAGTTATTTTACCAGCACGGCTATAAAGTCGGTATTTATGATATCAATACAGCACAGGCTGAACAGCTGGCCCAGCAACTGGGCGAACATGCCAAAGCCGGCTTTCTCGATGTAGCTGACTATGCTTCTTGGGAAACAGCTTTAGCCGAATTTTCAGCTTGGGCAGGTGAAATCAATATTCTGGTCAATAATGCCGGGATTTTATATTCAGGCCCTTTTGAAGAAACTGATATTACGGCACATCATCGGACTCTGGATATTAATGTCAAAGGAGTCATGAACGGCTGTCATGCCGCTTTCCCTTATTTAAAAGAATCTTCATTTGCCCGCATCATCAATCTATCTTCAGCTTCGGCGATTTATGGCCAAGCCGATTTAAGCAGTTATTCCACCAGCAAGTTTGCAGTGCGTGGCCTGACTGAAAGTCTGGATATTGAGTGGCAACCCTATGGGATTCGAGTCTTGGATGTAATGCCGCTTTTCGTCAGTACGGCCATGGTCAAAGATATGCAGGCAGAAAGCATCAAAAAGATGGGCGTGCATTTAAAAGCAGAAGATGTCGCACAAGATATTCTGAAACTGGCAGAACTCAAAGATTCCATCTGGCAAGCCACGCATCATCCGGTTGGTTTCAAAAGCCAGTTTTTATTTCATTTATCGCGAATGAGTCCACAATTTGTGAATCGACTGAGTAATCTGCTCATTTCCAGAAAATAAAAAATATTCGGGTTGATTCTATTTTAGACAGTGTGATGAATCTGGATCACTGGAAATCTCAATCCCTTGCAGGAATGCTCACTTTGCCAGGCCACGGTGAGCATGCAGCCAGCAAGCGTATAATTTTGATAGGCATAGATGCCAATCTCTGGATGTTCGCAGCGCCCACCATTTTGCTCAGGATGGATATTGGTGTTGAGTTCATTCAGGTTGATCCGGATTCCCAAGCCTGATGCCTTTAACACCGCTTCTTTGGTCGTCCAGACCTTGAACCAGTATTCAGGGTCATAATCCAGCACTTGCCAGTTTTTGAGTTCCTCAGGGTGGAAGGCATGTTGTGCCAAGGCTTCAAAACGGACTTTACGATTCAGTTCTTCAATATCAATTCCTAAATTCTGAACTTGCTTGCTCGTGGCCAAGGCGTAGAAATTTTGACTATGACTATGATTAAAACTGAAATCCGGATAGTCATTTAAATAAGGCTTGCCGAAATTCGTCCGCACCACCTGTTGATCGCTAACTGGCAATTCAAAAGATTGGGATAAAAGCTGATTACGCAAACACGCCACTTTGCGTTTCCGTTCGGCAACCTGGGTTTTGCGGTCTGACAACGAATGACAAGTCAGATCAGAAAGTTGATGCAGATGAATTTGAATCAGCCGAGCCACGTGAATCCATTAAAAAGATATCAATTGATTTGAGTGTAAAAGAATTCACACTTTTATTGGGAGAGAAATTCATTATTTTCTCAAAACAAAAAGCCCGCTTTACGCAGGCTTTTTATCCGAAAAATTTAAACTATAGAATTAACGTTTAAATTTCTTCTCGGCTTTCTTGAACTTCTGTACATAACGACGTTTACGCGCAGCTGCACGCTCATCCACTTGAGACTTACGGCCTTCAAACGGGTTTTCAGAAGTTTTAAACTCGATTTTAATCGGTGTACCTTCAAGCTTGTACACTTTACGGAACACGTTTTCCAGGTAACGGCGATAATCTGCAGGAGTTTTATCCACCTTGTTTCCGTGAATCACGATCGTTGGTGGATTCTGCCCACCCATATGCGCATAACGCATTTTAATACGACGACCCTGAACCATCGGCGGTTGGTGGGCATCTGTCGCATCATTTAAAATCTGGGTGATTTTTGCTGGTGACACTTTCAAACGAGATGAATCATAAGCACGGTGAATCGATGGATAAAGATCACCCACACCCGTTCCATGCAATGCAGAAATCAAATGCACTTTGGCCCATGGAATGAAATCGAAGCGACGCTCTACATCGAGCTTACATTGCTTACGATCATATTCAGTCATGTTATCCCATTTATTGACTGCAATGACCATGGCACGACCCGCTTCAAGTGCATAGCCAATCAAATGCAAGTCCTGCTCAACAATACCATCACGCGCATCAACCACAACAACAATTACGTTAGCATCTTTCATTGCCTGTAAAGTTTTAACAATCGAGAATTTCTCAATCATTTCATCAACTTTACCTTTACGGCGCACCCCGGCAGTATCAATCAGGGTATATTGACGGCCATCACGCTCGAATGGAATATAAATCGAGTCACGTGTTGTACCCGGCTGGTCAAATGCCACCACACGCTCTTCACCGAGCAAGCGGTTCACCAGCGTTGATTTACCTACATTTGGACGACCAATAATCGCTAAACGCAGACCCGTGTTTTTGTCGTGCTCTTCCGGATTTTCATCTTCCGGTACATCGGCAAGTACATCTTCCAGCATTTGCTGGACACCACGACCATGGCTGGCTGCGACTTGTAACGGCTCGCCCATACCCAGTTTGTAGAATTCAACCAAGGCAGCTTCAGCATGTACACCATCGACTTTGTTGGCAACCAGAAAGACTTTTTTGCCTAAAGTACGCAATTCACGGGCAATCTGCTCATCAGATGCCAGCAATCCGGCACGCGCATCAACCACAAAAATGATGATGTCGGCTTCATGAATAGCAGTCTTGGACTGCTCTGCCATGTACGAGTCAATCCCACCTTCATTTTCGCCAATACCGCCAGTATCGACCACAATGAAAGATTTATTTTGATAAGTTGCATCGCCATATTTACGGTCGCGTGTCAGACCGGCAAAGTCTGCCACCAATGCGTCACGGCTCTTGGTAATCTGGTTGAACAGCGTTGATTTTCCGACGTTCGGACGACCAATGAGCGCAATTACGGGTTTCATAGAGTAACCTTTATTTAATATCAGGCGTCAAAGTGGCCTGAACATCAGAAAGCATAGGAAGATATAAGGGGTAAATACCCTAAATAAAAACACGGGGCATTGATTTTTCAATCACCCCGCGTTCACAAAAATACGGTTGTGGCTAGTTTAGCATAAGGCTCGTTAAAATTAACGGTTCTGCCAAATGCTTAATGAGCCCTTGCGTGTGGAAACATACAGCTGGTTGTCGATGACGCGTAAGCTACGTACTTCCCCAGAGGTTTTCGAACGACCAGTAATCTGTCCGGTACGCGGATCAATCAGGTGCAAGACACCATCCAGATCACCGACTACAAGATCAGTACCCAGCATCACCGGATTACTTAACTTGCGATTCAGCAACTGGTCATTTTCCCAAAGCGGTTGACCCGAGGTAATTTCAAAGGCTTTGATTTTGCCATCGGTTTGCGCCACAAATACACCATTGCCCACAACTTCTGGACGCTGGATACTGCTGGCATCTTCACTCCAGACCACCTGTTGTGAAGCTAAATCCAGCACAGTCACCTGACCTTGATAACTGGTGGTCACCACAAACTGGCCTGCAACGACCGGTTCCCCGTCAATATCAACCAGACGCTGGATATCAGAACGCCCATCCGACACTGCGACACGACGCTGTAATTTTGGCACACCGCTTAAGGCATCCAGTGCATAGATATAAGCATTGGAAGATGCAATCAGTACATTACGAGCATCTAATGCAACAGGTGCAGCCATGCCACGCAGGCTGAATTGTACATTAGCTAAGTTATAAGTCCAAACTTGCGCACCCGTCGCAATTTCATGCGCATATACTGTGCCGTCATTGCTCACGCTAATGACACGACCAGCATGAATTAATGAAGGTGCCAGTAAAGCACCCGTCAATTGCGCAGTCCATTTTTGCTCGCCGGTTTGCTGATCCAGCGCAAACAGTTGGCCTTTCTGGTTGCCAACGACAACAAGACCTTCAGCAGCTTCAACACCAGAACTTAAATTGTCTTTGCTGACTTTTTTCTGCCACAGACGCTGTTTGCCTTTAAATGCAGACACTTCGCCTTTCGGATCAATTGCAAAGACCACACCATTATCTGCATCCAGACGTAAACGCAACGGATCAGCAGCATCTGTCGAAGCCACACTGGTGGAAAATACAGGGACCAGGGTTTTGGCTTGAGTCAGTTTTGGAAGTGGATTCGGTTTTACTTCTGGAACTTTATTGGTTTTACCCGCACAGCCAGCCAATGCAAGCGTTAAAACAGTCAAGGCACAGGTAATTTTGTATTTTCTATTCATTCAGCTTCTTCCGCTTGTGTTTCTATAATTGGGCGTTCGATTTCCGGATCATCGACCAATACGCCTACGCTTTCGAGCTTAATTTGTAAAATCTGACGTTCTTCTTTACGTTCAATCAAAGCATCCCATGCACTTTGATATACTTTTTTAGCATTTTCAATATCATTTTTGGCAACATAGATATCGCCACGTGCTTCATCGGCAGTTGCTTTAAATGCAGGCTCAGTGACTGCTTCTAAAGTTTTCAATGCAGCATCATATTTTTTCTGTGCCAGTTGTGCATAGGCCAGACGAAGTTTGACGACCTGAACCAGGCCTTTATCATCTACTTTCGAGTTTTCAACTTTCTGTAGCGCTTTCTCGGCCGCAGCATAATCTTCTTTGTCATAAGCCAGTTTCGCCATCACCAGCTGGGTCTGAATCGCCTGTGCTGAATCAGGTGCTTCCTTGACAATCTTGTCCGCAGCTTCAGACAACTTGGCAAAACCATCACCTTTCGATGCCTGTGCATCATCCATCAACTGCTGAACCTTGGCAGTGTGCATTTGCGACTCTGCCAAGTTTTTCTTCTGCCAATATTCCCATCCAAAAAAGGCAATCAGCGCAATTAAAATCCCAGTAATCATCGAAGAACCATATTTCTTCGTAAAGGATTTTAAGCTTTCAAACTGTTCATCACCACTCATTGCGCTCATGAGATTACCCTTTTCCTAATGTTTTATCGATTATTTTGAAGAAATTTTAGTACTAAAAAATGCAACGAAGTCCGTAAATGGTACATTCGATTGCTCTGCGGTTGCCAGCTCTTTCACAGTAAACGCCTGAGCTTCCAGTTCACGCTCGCCCAAAATCGCCGCATACAAAGCACCGGCTTGATCGGCCTTTTTCATTTGCGATTTCATTGAACCTTGTGAGCCTACTTTCAGACGAACCTGACTGTCTGCTGCTTCAAGCTGATCACGAATCTGCTCCGCAATGACCAAAGCTTTACCTTGAGAAGCCGGTTCAGCCACCAAGAAGACTTCACAATCACGTGTCGGAGTATTGTCTTCAACCTGTTCCAGCAGAAGCAATAAACGCTCGATGCCCATAGCAAAACCAACCGCAGGAACAGACTGATCTGCTTTTCCTTTGAGTTGGCCCACCAGACCATCATAACGGCCACCGGCACAGACTGTTCCTTGTGAACCCAAATGGGTTGTGGTCCATTCAAAAACAGTTTTGTTGTAATAGTCCAGACCGCGTACCAGTTTTTGATTGATCACGAAGCTCACGCCTGCATCAGTCAAATACTGTTGTAACTGGGTAAAATGCGCCAGCGTTTCTTCACCCATAAAGTCATGAAGTTTCGGTGCACTTTCCAAGATGCTTTGTGTTTTGGCATCTTTAGAATCCAGAATACGCAGTGGATTCGTGGTCAGACGGCGCTGAGAATCTTCATCCAGATCCGCTTTATGCGACTCCAGGAATTCAACCAGTGCCGCACGATATGCTGCACGCTCATCCGACTCACCGAGTGTATTTAACTCAAGCTGAACCTTGTCTGCTACACCCATACGTTTCCACAGACGCGCCGTCATCAAAATCAGTTCTGCGTCCATGTCCGGAGTCGCAACACCAAAAGTTTCCACACCAAACTGGTGAAACTGACGGTAACGACCTTTTTGCGGTTTTTCATAACGGAACATTGGGCCGATATACCAGACCCGAGGCGTCGCACCACGCAGCAGATTATGCTCCAGCATGGCACGTACACAGCCAGCCGTCCCTTCAGGACGTAACGTCAACGACTCAGGCGGATTACCCTTGTCCAGAAAGGTATACATTTCTTTTTCAACGATATCGGTTGCATCACCGATCGAACGTTTAAACAAATTAGTCTGTTCTACGATAGGCAAACGAATTTGTTGATAGCCATAGGCATCCATCAAACCGGATAGATGCTGTTCAAGACGTCTCCAAGCTGGGGTTTGCGTTGGGAGAATGTCATTAAAACCTTTGATTGCGACGATTGAACTCATGATCTACTCAGGAAAACTTGTACGAATAATTTCTTTAGATTTAGCTTCTTCAAGCTCGGTAACACGTTGACGAACCATGGTTTCGATTTCATCAACCAATTGATTCGTGTCAATTAAATGGCTCTTTTCACCATTACGGTACACCAGTGAACGTGGTGCTGCACCTACGACACCAATATCGGCCTCTTTGGCTTCACCCGGACCATTCACCTTACACCCGATCACGGACACATCCATTGGAGTACGAATATCTTCTAAACGCTCTTCAAGTTGCTGCATCACCGAAATCACATTAAATTCCTGACGTGAACAGCTTGGGCAGGCAATGAAGTTAATCCCGTTGGAGCGCAGACCCAGCGATTTCAGAATATCAAAACCAATTTTAATTTCTTCTTCAGGCTCGGCAGCTAAGGAAATACGCATGGTGTCCCCAATGCCTTCCATTAACAGACCACCCAAAGCGATGGCAGATTTAACCGAACCGGTGCGGTAAATACCCGCTTCTGTGACACCCAGATGGAGCGGATTATCAATTTGCTGTGACAGCAAACGATACGCATCCATGGTCAGGAACACATTCGATGCTTTGACTGAAATTTTGAATTCCTGGAAATCCAGACGGTCTAGAATATCGATATGGCGCATCGCAGATTCAAGCAAAGCCTGACCAGTCGGCTCGCCATATTTCTTTTGAATATCTTTTTCCAGTGAGCCGGCATTAACACCGATCCGCATAGAAATGTCGTTATGACGTGCTGCGGCCACCACTTCACGGATTTTCGCTTCCGAACCGATATTGCCCGGGTTAATCCGCAGACAATCTGCACCCAAATCAGCAACTGCTAAAGCAATTTTATAATCGAAGTGAATATCCGCCACCAAAGGTACATTGACCTGCTTGCGAATCTCACCGAATGCTGCTGCCGCTTCCATCGTTGGCACTGAAACCCGCATGATGTCCGCGCCCGCATCCACACAGCGCTGAATCTGTGCAACCGTAGCTGCCACATCACAGGTTTCAGTATTGGTCATGGACTGGATACTGATTGGTGCATCACCACCCACATAAACTGAACCCACACGAATTTTACGTGTTGGACGACGTTTAATTGGATTTACGATCATCGTTCTGCTCTACTCTTGATCTATTAAGGTGATAAACGGAATTCTGCTTTTCCGTTCACAGTGTAGGGTGACAATGAAATATTTTCATTATTTAAACTGAGTGATACAGCCGATGCATCATCCAGACGAATCTGGAATGGCGCTTCACCATTCAGCTGCAAGCTCGATGCCTGACGGCCAGTTGCCAGAACATTACCCGCCGAGTCGACAATATGCACCGAAGTCGGACGGTTAAAATCAAGTTTCAGCTGATCACCGGAAAGTGCGGCACCTGTATCCAGATTCAGAATCTCGACATTAGAAGCGCCTACTCCAGAGACTTCAGTGCTATTTTGTGAATTACTACTCGACCAGTTCTGAATCATGGCAAACAGTGCACCCAAAATCAGCAGCAATACCAGCGTAATAAAAATGCGCTTTAACCACTTACGATTGCGGTCACGTTTGGAACCTGGCAATTTCCCCATAATTTTGATAGGAGAATTATTCAGGGCATGATTCGGCAGCAGCCCGGTATCATTGGTATAAATTTCATCAAAACGTTGAATAATACTAGACGCATCTACACCCAGAAATTTGGCATAAGTCCGGTAATAACCTTTAATAAAGGTCGCTTCAGGCAAAGACTTGTATTCATCCTGCTCAAGAGCAGTCAGGGTTTTGACTGGGATGTTCAGCTCTTTCGCTACATCTTCCAGATTGCGTTGCTGATTGATACGAATCTGGCGCAAGTACTCGCCCGGACGTTGAATATTTCCTAACGCATTTGGAGCTACGCTCGAATGATTCGATGGTGAATTAGGATTTACTTCCATACGGCCTCAGTACTGTACTGTAATTGCAAATAACGTTGGTATTCCTGGCTTTCAGGAAAAAGTGCACGTAACTGGTTGACCAATACCTGCATCCCCAACTGATCACCCCCGGCACGCGCAGTGCGAATGCCAACCCAGAGCGCACGGGCACCCTGATTTTTCTGTCCCACACCACGCACAAACTGTTGATACATTTGTGTCGCCGCCGGGAACTGCTGGTTCAAATAAAATATTTCTGCTAACTCTAACATTGAAATATAAGAATCGCGATTGGCTTGCAGCGCCTGTTTGAATGATTTTTCAGCATTTGCTGTATCACCCAGTTTCAGGTAAATCCGCCCCATATTTTCCAGTGCGCGGAATCGCTGATCATAACCCAACGTGGCACCAGCAATTTGAAACTGCTCGATCGCATCATTATAGCGTTCAAGCTGATATAAATAAGTGCCGTAATTATTTCGCGCCTGCGCATTTTTCGGATCTGCCGAAATCGCACGCTTGAAATAATGATCTGCTTTTTCGAGATTAAGCTTACTACCTTCCTGTTGCAGTAGCACGCCCATCATCATATTTGCTTGAGAATCACGCGGAGTAGTCTCAAGTGCCTGATCCAGCGCACGTTTGGCTGCATCCAGGTCACCTGTTCTCAGATATTCTACCGCCAATTGGGTACGGACTTTGGTGGCCTTTTCAGGGTCTTTCTGACCCAGATCTGGCGTCTGACACGCGACTAAAACCAAAGACACACATACTGTTGAAATCAAAGCAAACTTTGATGTTAGATTTCTCAACTGGCGACCTCTTATTATCCTTGTGAGCGCATGATCTCATTCGATTGCGCAATTTTCTTTTTCCACTGTTCCGCACGACGGGTACGGTCAGCGACTTGTCCGACTAACTGTCCACACGCGGCATCAATGTCATCACCGCGTGTCTGACGAATCGTACACACAAAACCGGCATCAGACAAAGTTTTTTGGAAAGAAATAATCCGGTTGCGGCTTGAGCGGCCATATGGCGCATGCGGGAACGGATTAAAAGGAATCAAATTAATCTTGCTTGGCAAATTCTTCAACAGCTTAATCATTTGCTGAGCATGTTCAGGATGGTCATTCACGCCATCTAACATCACATATTCAATCGTCACATGTTTACGTGAACTTTCATTCCCGTCTTTGGCAATGTAACGCTGACATGCAGCAATCAGCTGCTCAAGCGGATATTTTTTATTGATCGGCACCAGCTCGTTACGCAGTTCATCATTTGGCGCATGCAATGAAATAGCCAGCGCCACGTCAATATCTTTGATCATCTGATCGATTTTCGGTACCACACCAGAAGTCGATAAAGTCACACGACGTTTTGACATGCCGTATGCAAAGTCATCCAGCATAATACGCATTGAATTCAATGCTGCATCGTAGTTGAGCAATGGCTCGCCCATGCCCATCATCACCACGTTCGTGACTGAACGTTCACGCTCAAGTACAGGCACATCTTCCATATAGGAATAGTTCGCCATCCAGAGCTGACCGATAATTTCGGCTTGGGTCAAATCACGCTGGAAACCCTGTTTACCGGTTGAGCAGAATGAACAGTCCAGTGCACAGCCTACTTGTGAAGAAATACACAAAGTGCGACGTAAACCACTGCGATGTTCAGCAGGAATCAATACGGTTTCGACGAGGGAACCGTCACCGTCGCCAACACGGAATACCCATTTACGGGTTCCATCTTTGGAATAGTTTTTATGCACCACTTCAGGCGCTTTAATTTCACAAATCTTTTCTAATTTTTCACGCAGTTTTCCTGAAATATTGGTCATTTCAGCAAAATCAGTCACAAAAAATTGGTGAATCCATTTCATCACCTGCCCGGCACGAAACTTCTTCTCACCCATGTCCTCAAAGAATTTTTCCATTTGCGGACGTGACATGCCAAGTAAATTCACTTTCTCGACAGTATTTGCCTGTGCTGGAGCGGATGGAGTGTGTTGCTGTGGCTCAGAAACTGCTGATACAGCGACTGCTTCAGTACTCATGTGTATTACCTAAACCATGTCTAAAGATGAAAGGAGAAGCTCAATATGTGAGCAAAGAATTATTCAGAGAATAAAAAAACCAGATAAGTATAATAACACTTATCTGGCTTGAATACTGCGAATTAACGAGTACGTGGAGCAATCTCAGTTTGAGCGAAGAAGTAGTTAACTTCACGATCAGCAGATGCTACAGAGTCAGAACCGTGAGCAGCGTTTTCATCGATGCTTACAGCGAAATCTGCACGGATAGTACCAGGAGCAGCTTCTTTAGGATTCGTCGCACCAAGGATGTCACGGTGAGCAAGAACAGCGTTTTCGCCTTCAAGAACTGAAACAACAACTGGACCAGAAGTCATAAATGCAACTAGGTCAGCAAAGAAACCACGTTCTTTGTGCTCAGCATAGAAGCCTTCAGCTTCAGCTTGAGTCAAATGTTTCATTTTAGTTGCAACAATTTGAAGACCAGCTTTCTCGAAACGAGCAAAGATGTCGCCGATGTGGTTTTTAGCAACTGCGTCTGGTTTAACGATAGATAAAGTACGTTCGATAGCCATGATAGGCTCCTTAAGTCAATTGTTGACATGAAAATTTGGCGCATTATACCGAGATAATGCGCATTTTTCTGCTTTTCATCTGTAAAAAAATGCTTTTTTAAGATGAGGCCTTAGCGTGCCTCGTCAATCCATGCCATTTGAATGGCTTCAAGCAAACCTTCAGTCGACTTGGTTGGATCATCTTCAAACTCAGGCAAAGCACACACCCAGGCATGTAAATCAGTAAAACGAATCCACTGCGGGTCCACATCTGGATGCGCTTCGTAGAGTTCAATCGCGATATCGAGCGTGTCAGTCCAACGTAAACCCATCTCTATTTCTCACCATAATTGCTTTGATGCTGTACTTTAACAAATCTGTGAAAATCTGCGAGCCTTTGCTCCGGCTTTCACTTATTTTTACAGCACAATATTCAGATAAGGTGCGGTCAGGACAATAGCAATTGCCATCATGCCACCCAGAATTGCACCAACTGCCACATCACTTGGATAATGCAATCCCAACACCATTCGGGACACTGCGACCAGAATCGTAAAAGGCAGCATCAGCATCAGTAATAAAGGTGCGACATAACCTAAAACGGTGGTTGCCATCACGGCATGCAAGGTATGCCCCGAGGGAAAACTGAAATGATCCAGTGGATGCTCACCCAGACGGATCACCTGATGCACCTGATAAGGACGTGGCCGTACGGTTTTGATTTTAAGCACCTTGTAAATCATAGTACCTATGGTACTTCCCAAAATCAGATAAACAATCTGCACGGTATAGATCAAGCCTTGCATGATCCAAACCAGTATCAGCATGAAATACCAAAATGCACCATTTCCTAAGCGGCTAATCATTTTAAAAAAAGTGGCAATACGGACTGAATGCGAAAAATGATTCAGATAAACACAGCCTTTCAAATCGATTTCTAAAAATTTAATTTTTACATTCTGGAGTTTCACACTGTTGCTCCTTTCTTGTTTTATATCCTGTATTCCTGATGCTGTACTAGTGAATACAGTGCTTGTTCAAATTGCCGGACCGGGTATTGCCAGCCTACCTTTTCGGCTTTTTTACGTGCTTGCGCGCCCATTTGTTGCAATTTTTGCAGATCAGGCAATCCGAGCATCTGCTGGATCAAACCTTGCTGATGTCCAAGTCTGCTCAACCATCCCGTTTCACCATGCTGCACATGCAAATTTGCACAAGCATAATCATAAGCAATCACTGGCAAGCCACTGGCCATCGCTTCCAATACCACATTTCCAAAGGTTTCTACCTGACTGGCAAAACAGAATACATCTGCACTGGCATACACCGCTGACAGTTTTTCCCCTGTCAAGCTACCGGTAAAAACAATGCTACCATCCTGATTCAGTTGTTGCAGTCGAGTACGATCCGGCCCATCTCCGACCACCACCAAACGCACATCTTGCTGACGAACCTGACGCAGCACAAAATAGGTTTTGATCAGCACGTCAATTTCCTTTTCAGGAGAAAGCCGTCCGACATACAACATCACCCGGGTCTCGTTGGAAACTCCCCAAGCATAGCGCAAATCTGGTGATCGCCACTTTGGTGAAAATGTATCTGGATCGACGCCTCTGCCCACGACTGCCAAGGGACAAGTTACACCAAACTGATTTAAGGCTTGAGCCGTGCCTCGACTCGGGACACAGGTCAAATCAGTATTATTATGAAACCACTTTAAATAACCTTGAATTGGCTTCAGTAAAAAGGCCAAATCAAAAAACCGACTAAATTCCTGAAATGACGAATGGAAACCGCTAGAGACTGGAATTTTATGGAATTTTGCAAGCTGCTGAGCTACCAAACCCAAAGGGCCTTCGGTCACAATATGAATAATATCGGGTATAAAAGTTTCAACAGCTTGATGGATTTTTAGAAATTGCGGTCTACCAAACTGCAAATTACTATATTTAGGAATGCAATGCGCTTTAACCAGACATTCACTATGCGGTTGAAAATCATTACAAGCTTGTCGTTGTTCTGGACGTATTAATAAAATCTTATGCCCCTGTTTTTGTAATCCTTTACAAAGTTGCAATAAAGCATGGGCAACACCATTGATTTCAGGAGGCCAAGTTTCGGTAACGATGGCAATTTTTAAACGGGACCGTGTCAGATCTTCTAGGACTATTTTGTCACGAATAGCCTGTTTACGTTGCTCTTTTAAATCAAACTGGATTTTGTGAATAACAGGTCTTTGCTCTAATAATTCTGAGATGGAAATTTGTTGCATCTCGCACCTATTCGCTTATATTTTTCACCCAGTATAGAAAGATCTCATGACTATTTGATGAATAAAAATAACTAAAAAAACCAAAAATAAATCTTCTAAATTATTATTTATATTAAAAAAATAAGTGAATACCAATTATTCCTTAGACTAAAAAGATATTCACTTTATACAGATCTTCATTTAACTCCCTCAAAGTTTCTGCATGGTTGCTCTACTGTACTGATCCCAGGTTGGTTTAAAGTCTTTCAGGCAATTTCCTTATTTCTATGATTTAAAAATTAATATCGACAGAAATCCGATCACGATAAGTTCCAGCTGGAACCCCATTAAAAGGATTCTCTTCGAGTTGAACCGAAACGATATATTTCTGTCTCTGTGAAGCTCCCTGATTCACTCTGACTCCCCATAACCCACTATTTGCACCACTCAAATTTAATTTGGTACGCAATTTATTAGGACCATTAGACACATAACTTATCCCGTTGGAACTCACCAGGTTCTGACTATTAAATAAAATTGAATAGCCCATATCACATGAAATATTAAATGAAGTGGCAGCCTGACTACGCTGATAGCTGGCTAGACGTAATTCTGGAGTGGTAAAACCATCAATCGAGCAATATTGGGCCATGGCTATTTCACTCATACTGAGTGCGGTAATAAATAAAAAGAGCTTTTTCATTTTTCTACTCCTACTTACATATAGTTTCCAGAATTTGCTTGTCTGAATTCTGGAATTGGTTTTCATTCAGAATGAATTGAGCCTGGCACTGCTGCCCTCTATTAGTCTTCACTTTAATGTTGTAAGTGCCTGCTTTAAATAGATATAGGTAAACAATACCCTGACTATCAACAAAAGAAGGTTCTGTACTGAGACCATCCACAAGAACCTCAGAGCCTATGACTAAATTATTTTGTTGTGCATCTTTAATTCTTAGCGCAATACGTTTGGTTTTATAGATAGGAAAATCCAGCTTATATCCACGTTGATCCAGACCAATAATTTTTTTAGAAGAGTGTTCAAAAGTTTCTTCCATCGCTAACTGGTTATGGTCAAAAGAAATATCGTAATGGATATAAGGGATGATGTTATGTATAAACATATAGCCTTGATTATTGGTGCTTCCAGCTAGACTCGCTGAACGATAGATATCAAGATTTGGATGTTGATCGACCTCAACCAGAGCAAAAGCATTATCAGCATATTTGGTGAATGCTATTTTACTACCTAGCCAAACCAAGGCGCCCTCAAACATAGCCTGTGAATTACGACGATTCTCATATTCATCATGAGAAAGTTGTAAATTACCAATACTGGTTTTCCATAAACCATAAGCATTGTAATTAACTTCTTCTTCAGTGCGATTAACCACCAAAACATAATCAAAACCATTCTGAGTCATCGTTCTGTGACTAAAACTTAAACTCGTTTCATTATCTTCAGTATCGTGATTTAAATAAATTTGACCCTTTTCTTCCCAGTCATAAGATAAGGCGATATTGAAACCATGATCCCCATCATTCCCAAAATCTTTATAAAAGCCAAAATTTGTATATAATTTTTTTGTTAAGCTTTTTGAAGCTCGAATATCAAAAATTTTCTGAGCATCATTACTAAAACCATTTTGCTCATAATAAGATTGATAAATATAACTAAGATTTAATCCATCAATGAATCCCAAATTGGAAAAATTAAAATATAGAATATTTGAGGCTTCAATATTAGAGTCATATATATCACCACTTAAATATTGATATTCCTGAGTAAAATATCGACTATTTATACCAAAGGACCAGTTTCTAAAATCCCGACTCAGGGCTATCGAAGCCGCATATCCTTGTTCATCATTCGCTTTTGTCTGGCTAACTGAAAATGCACTATCCATAAGCAAGTATTTACTTATTCCTTGGGTCCATAAAAAATCAAAATTGCTGACATCTTTACTATATAAAAAATCTCCTCCCAAGGTCATTGAAGAAGTTATACCCCGCCGATAAAACAATTTTGTAAAAAACTCCCGATAATCATCATCGACATAATCATAGTTATATCTAAGTTTACCTAATGAAATATTATATTCGTTCAATTTTGGCTTTAATAATCGACTATTAATATAAACCGGAAAACTCTGGACGCTCCTATTCCCTAAAATATCTTCTACAACAATTTGTGCATCACCCGCCTGATTTAGCATTGCTCCAGCAGGAAGATTATAATTACCAGGGGTCACAGAATCCCGATATAAACGCACCCCATTAATATATAGATCAATTGTTGAGGGTACGCTTGCACTTCCATTTAAAGTAGGCGCATTCCAGTAAACAAAGTCTGGACGATTGGTATAGTTGGTACCAAAGCTTAGCCCCCCAAACCGAAAAGAATTATTTAAACTGCTATAAGGACTTGTCGTATCTCCCAAGGTAAGTCTTGAAAAGATTTTTGGAAATTCAACATCGAGCGTCGTATTGACACGTAAAAATCCTTCTTCAATATCTTCAGGTTCATTACGATATAAAAAAGCATTTTTTAATAACCAATAATCTTTAAATATCCCAATTTCTGAAAATGTATTAAACTCTTGTTCTGCATCATCTTTATTATAAAATAAACTATAATTAACAAACCCTCCAAAATTCGCTTTCTCGGGATTTTCTACCTCTAATTCATAATGAGTATCTTCAAAATAATTGACTGGAAAGTTAATTTTAATGGCTTGTAAACTATAGTCATCTTCAACTGTTACACCTGGTTGATTCAATAAACAGAACTCCTTCTTGACCAAGTGACGGGGGATCCTTTCAATGTGAATTCCTATTCTGGATAAAGCCTCACACTCAATATACCTCTGCCCTCCATCAGAAAAATGAATTGCTTCAGTTTTATAATCTAAGCCATTTACCCATATATTTACGATGAACATTTCTAGATTATCTTTCTGCACCGTCTGTTGAACATTTTCAGCATTTACATTTGTTAGCCCCATCCCACACGCGATCATTAGAAGAATTTTAGTGACCTTCATAGCATCATCCTTTTACTATTTATTCTTTTTGTAAGCATCTTCTAGGCTTTTACAGGAAATTCCAAATATCCCTCATGGTCTTCCACTTTTATTTTTAACTTCAAATCTCCATTTTCTTTTAATTCGCCAAGTTCAAATTTAATTTTATTTCCACTCAAAATATATTGAACAAAATCTTTTTTCATGAGTTGATTATTTTTATCATCCAATACTATAACTTCAGTAATTTTTGCATGAGATTTAGATAGATTATTTACATTTAGATAAGCCAGTTCATTAATTTTTTGCAAATCTATATTTAATTGTGGTGTAACCTGTTTTCCAGCAAAAAAAGGCAGTGAGAAGTTAAACAAAAAATTAATCGAAGAATTATCATCAACTGGTGTTACTTCTTTAAAAATGATCCTCCATGATTGCTGTTGCTCTAAATTTAATGGGGGTTGGCTAAACCCGATACGGACAACTTGTTTACTTTCAGGTTTTAGCTCAAATGTTTTTGGATTAAACAGTAAAGTATTATCCTCCAATAGAACATCTTCACCTTTTTCATTTTGCTGCCATTTAAATGCACTAATTTCATATATTTTTGAAGTACTTAATCCTGTACTTTCAATATTAACAGTTGTACTTTTCTGTCTTTTAAAATCTTGAATATAGACTTGGATAGGACTGAACTTTATTCCCGCTGATAAAGAAAAACTAAACAAAAACAATATAGAAAATCCTATAATTTTTTTAATCATATTTCACTCCCAAACCTAAATATAATTATTATTAATCATAAAAATATTAAAATAGGAGATGTAGTACATCTCGGCTTTGTTGCACAAACCTAGCATCAAAAGCTTATTCAGCAATATAATTTCAAAATGAATAAGCCTGCCTCTAAAATCTACCGTACAACC
>NZ_JAMXXN010000017.1 GCF_024129435.1 Acinetobacter lwoffii
GGGGTTACCCATGTGAGAGTAAGTCATCGCCAGCTCATTATTCCTAAACACCCCCGACCATAAGGCCGGGGGTGTTTTTTTTATGCGCGGGTTTTAGTCAAATAATTGTGGGAATTGTTGAATATTGATTAAAAACTGGACTCATGGGTTTAGAATTTTAAGGAATAAGTAAGACTTTAGTCGGATATTGCATGAAAAGTAGCTGTGTTGAACTAAGTTGTTGCGAAGACATGGCGATAAGAATCATTAAAAATAATAAATAAGAGTTAGGGTCATGTGTCGTGCTAAAAACAACGAAAAAGACTCACAGGAGGTGAGTAAAAATGGCAGAAAACATGAAGCGAGTAGCAAACACGGTAAGTGTGAATGATGTGATTGATCAGGCAAAATTCACTAAATTTCACTTAAGCATTGTATTGTGGTGTTTGTTTATTGTCCTATTTGACGGATATGATTTAGCAATTAACGGTGTTGTTCTACCTCTACTTATGCAAGAGTGGGGCATGAGTGCTGTTCAAGCAGGCATGCTTGCAAGTACAGCACTCGCTGGCATGATGTTTGGAGCCATGCTGTTTGGGATGCTTGCAGACAAAATTGGTCGTAAAAAAGTTATCTTGATTTGTGTTTCTTTATTTAGTGCTTTTACATTTTTAGGTGGATTTACCACTAATCCAACAGAATTTGGTATTTTACGTTTTATTGCTGGTTTAGGGATTGGTGGTGTATTACCAAACTTAGTCGCTCTAACGTCTGAATATGCACCTAAACGTTTAAAAAGCACACTGGTAACTACCATGTTTAGTGGTTATGCCGTGGGCGGTATTATGGCTGCATTATGCGGTACATGGTTTACACCAAGTTTTGGTTGGGAGATTATGTTCTTCATTGCAGGTATTCCATTACTTTTTGTTCCATTTTTTTGGAAGTTCTTACCTGAGTCTTTAACTTTCCTCGTTAAAGAACAAAAAGTGAATGAAGCACGTCGCTTTATAAAGCAAGTCGAGCCAACTGCAGACATACAAGCAGATACTGAACTTGTTCTAGCTAGCGCTGATCAAACCCAAAGTGCATCAGTAAAAGCTTTATTTACAGAAAATCGTGCCACAGGAACATTCTTATTTTGGATTGCTTTCTTTATGTGCTTACTCATGCTTTACGCACTTGGAAGCTGGCTACCAAAACTTATGATGGCCGCGGGATATTCTTTAGGTAGCAGTTTAATGTTCTTATTAGCACTGAATATTGGTGCCGTGATCGGAACCATTAGCGGTGGTATTTTGGCAGACCGTTTTGACTTTAAACCTGTTCTTATGAGTATGTTAACTGTCGGTGTACTGTCTTTGGTTGGTTTGGGCTTTAATTCTCCAACCCCTGTTATTTATTTACTTGTCAGTTTAGCAGGTGCCTCATCTATTGGTACCAGTATCTTGTTATATAGCTATGTTGCTCAATACTATCCTGTTGCAGTACGTTCTACTGGTATTGGTTGGGCTTCTGCTGTAGGGCGTACAGGTGCAATCGTTGGCCCAATCGTGATTGGTATGCTGCTTGGGATGGAGTTACCACATAAATGGAACTTTATCGCAGTTGCAATGCCAGGTATTATTGGCATCATCGCTATTTCAATGATTCGTAAGCCACAACCTGGTCGCGTTATGGTGAAAAAATTAAAAACAGCCAAAATTTAAACTCTCGTAATTGACCTACTCAGTTAAAAAGCTCCTTACTTAAAGGGGCTTTTTCATATCTTTAGTATGAAATTAAATCAATATTCAATTGGTCAAAAGAATAAGCGGATTAAAAGAGCTTAAATATTGGGCGAATTAAAAAATAAATATCAATTATTCAAAAGTTTATATTAATAATAGTGTGACATATCACGCAAATAAATGACCTTTCGGTGAGCATAGCAGAATATCAATTAGTCTTATTGTGCCTTAAATCCCGCTTGCGTATATTGCCTGACATTGAAGATTGACTTCAGTCTTCAACAAGATGTTATGGACAAGTACTCATGGGAGATGAGAACGATGACAACGGAAAAAATAGATGTAAATTCTGTAGTCGATAATGCGAAATTCACGCCTTTCCACTTCAATGTAGTTGCTTGGTGTTTACTCATTATCTTATTTGATGGCTACGATCTCGCAATCAATGGTGTAGTTTTACCGTTATTGATGCAAGACTGGGGCTTAAGTGCAGTGCAGGCCGGAATGCTTGCAAGTACCGCACTGGCTGGCATGATGTTTGGTGCGATGATCTTTGGTTCCCTCGCGGACAAGATCGGCCGTAAGAAAGTGATCATGATCTGTATTGTATTATTTAGTGGTTTAACTTTTGCCGGCGGCTTTGCTTCAAACCCAACCGAATTCGGTATTTTACGTTTCCTTGCCGGTCTTGGTATTGGTGGCGTAATGCCAAACCTGGTGGCGTTGACTTCGGAATATGCCCCACAAAAAATGCGTAGTACGCTGGTGACCACCATGTTTAGTGGTTATGCGGTAGGTGGCGTAATGGCTGCGTTATTGGGTTCATGGTTTACCCCAAGTTTTGGTTGGCAAATCATGTTCTTTATCGCGGGTATTCCACTGTTTTTATTACCAGTGATCTGGAAATTCCTGCCTGAATCTCTCGCATTTATTGTGAAACAGAATAAGCAGCCAGAAGCTCGTCGTATTGTACGTCGCTTGGCGCCAAATCTGACAGTTACCGAGAATACAACTTTCACTTTGCCACAGGAAAATGTGCCTGAAGCAGCCAACGTGGTGAGCTTGTTCCGTCGTGGTCGTGCGGTCAATACTTTACTGTTCTGGGTCGCGTTCTTCACTTGTCTGTTAACCATGTATGCACTGAGCAGCTGGTTACCGAAGTTAATGATGGCAGCGGGCTACTCGATGGACAACAGCTTGATGTTCATGATGGTGATGAACGTTGGTGCGGTTGTGGGTATTGTCGGTGGTGGTATTCTTGCGGATCGTTTCCACTTGAAACCAGTACTGATGTTCCTCGGTATGATGGGTGCGATTGTGATGAGCTCAATGGGCTTTGCATCTAACCAATTCTTACTTTACATCTTGGTGTTCCTGGCAGGTGCAGCGTCGATTGGTTCACAAATGTTGCTATATAGCTATGTTGCGCAGTTCTATCCACTTGCGGTACGTTCGACAGGGATTGGCTGGTCTTCTGCGATCGGTCGTATGGGTGCGATTGTAGGGCCGATCCTGATTGGTGGTTTACTTGGTATGAACCTGCCTGCTTACTTTAACTTTATGGCAGTCGGTTTACCGGTTCTGATTACTGCAATTGCTGTTGCATTAATCATGCATGACAATGAATCTGAAAAGATTGGTTCAATTGAATCAGCAGTGTCTAAAGCTTAAAGCTAAGTTTTTAAATAAGAAGCCTCCGAAAGGGGGCTTTTTTTAATTTAATTGTTAAATTTTCAAAAGCTTGTATGATTAAAAAGTATATTTTTTATTCAAAGAGGGTTGAATGAACGTATGGTTATTCATACAAAATGCAATTTCAATACTGTCTGACGTATTTGCGATAGCCGCTGCAGGTATAGCTATTTGGCTTTTCTTCACTAAATCAAATGAAATTAAGACAGCTTTCAATTTACTTTTGAATTGGTCATTTCAACTTACCTTGACAGATTTAAAATCAAAAATAGAACGTTTAAATGAGTATTCAGCTAAAAATCCAGATGAGTTAGAAGAAATAAGAAATATTCTTCATGAAATAGCAGGTCAAATGAAAGGAAATGAGCAAATAGTAAAAACATCAAATGATCTAATTTCAAAAATTGAAAAGTTAGCAAGTAGTAAAAATCTAGATGAACCTCGAAAGCGTTCAATTATCAGTGAAATTCGTGAAGTATTGAGAAATATGCAGGTAAATTCCGTTGCATCACCTTTGGAGTAATAGATGTCTAAAATTGTACAAGCTATCAATGCAATGATAGTTAATCCAGATAAAATTAAATCGGTTATTGCTAGTGGAGCAGAATATTTTTTTATATATAAAGATAAATATAAGTGGTCAATAATTAAAAATGAGCAAGATGATTATATTATTTTCTATTATCCAGATGATATAAGTTTAGAAGAAGTGGTTTCTATCTCTAATCAGAATTGGCAAAACTTAAATGCTATAAAATATGCATTATCTGATATTCGTACTAGAGAGGCTGATGCTAGTTTTTCAGAGCTTTACACTCTAGTTTCTGAAAAGGCATATGGAATTGATGAAGTATTTAAAGACATTATTTCTGATCTAGATGAAGATTTACCATTCTAAAGATTAGAAAATTGGTATAACTTGATTAAAATCATCCCAGCATAGATTTAAAATTATGAAACTCAACTCATTCTCCCCAATCCCTGAAGATGATGACGAATTACATCTTCCTGAACTGGTGTACTGGGCTTCTTTAGGCGATGTTGAACAGGTCGAGCAAGGCTTACAGGAAGGTCTGGACGTTAACTCTGCCGACGAAGAAGGCTATAGTGCTTTACAGGCCGCTGCTGAAAATGATCATCTGGAAGTGGTCAAACTCTTGGTCAGCAAGGGTGCTGATATTGCACATCGCAGTCCAAATACTGCTTTAGAGCTGGCTGAAATGGCAGGCAATAAAGAGGTGGTGGCTTATCTGAAAAGTCTGGCCGGAGGTGTCTGAATATAAAAAAAGAACCTCAATGCTGAGGTTCTTTTTTTAGTGTAGGAGCTTAGGCAGCTTCGCCTTCAAGCTCTTTTAAGATCGCTTCATTGAAAGCCGGTAAATCGTCCGGATTGCGTGAAGTAATCAGTACCCAGTCACCTGTATTGCAGCGGTGGACTTCTTCGTCGACCCATTTCCCGCCGGCATTTTCCAGATCTAGCTTGATGCTCTTATATGAGGTCAGATTCTTGTCTTTGATGCGCTGTGCATCAATCAGGGTCCATGGCCCATGACAGATTGCGGCAATCGGTTTGTGATTGTCGGCAAAATGCTGAATGATTTTCTGCGCATCCTGATTGATTCTTAAAGTATCTGCATTGACAGTGCCGCCGGGAATCACCAAAAGATCATAATCATTCGGATCGACATGGTCGAAACTGGTATCCGGCGTGTATTGGGTAGCAGCCTTGGTATCACCTTTGACAGTGGCGACATCTTCATTTTTTTCTGCAGCATGAATCACTTCAAAACCTTTGGACTTTAGAAAATTTAAAGGCTCAGTGAGTTCATCATGTTCAATGCCTTGATTAGATGTAATAAAGAGGACCTTTTTTACCATGATTGCTGTTCCCAAAAAATGTGAGGATTTTTAGCTTAACAACAAGGGGATTCTTACAATGTTGGAGTTTTAGCTCGGAACTGTTAAGCAATGATAAATAAAATAATAGGCAGAAAAAAAAGCCCCGACATCCTGTCGGGGCTTTTTCGTATCTCGTGATTTAGGTATAACTCCTGTCGTACCTCACGTCCTGGTGTTGCGATGTTCTTATTGTTTTTAGGTCTTCGGAGCATCCTGCTCTCTATGTTTATAAAGTAATACACATCCCGGTGGCGCACTAGCAGCAGATTGCGGTTATTGCTGTACGCTTTGGCTTACATCAGCGTAGAGAAATTGAACTTTATAGGCTTAACCGGTTGTATTGCATTAAAAATGTATATCTAGACCGATATAAGGACCTTTAAATTCCAGCTGTAAGTCTGGACGTTGATCCTGTTCAAAATCTACCTGCATGAGGCGATAACCGATTTTGGCACCGACATCGACCAGCAGATTATCAATGAAATCATATTGCAGTTCGGCTTGTACATCGGTCTTTCGGGTATCACTGCCGTGACTGTAAACCGCTTCTGCTTGGGCACTCAGTCCGGTAAAGGGTAATTTAACCCCGGCTGTTGCATAGAGCAGTGGGCTATATTCATCCAGATCGTATTGCGTGAAAGCGCCGGCAGTCCGGTTTTCCACCGTACCATCCAGATTGGTTAAACCTGCACCTATATCCGCATGCACAATGGTATCCAGCAATTCGTAATACAGAATATAGTCAATATTGTTCAGCTTGATATCTGAGGCATTGATAAGAGAACTCTGTTCGCTGGTGCTGTCCAGATTGACGTATTTAATCTTGGCATTTGGTAACAATGGCACAGGATGTTCTACAGCGACAGATAGCTGCGCTGTACCTTGTCGATCTAGCTCATGCTTGAAATTGTTATCCTGACTATAGCCGTCAAAATCCCAGTAACTGAGATCTGCTTTCACGCCGATTACATCTGCATGACTGAGCGTACTGAGTCCAAAACCGAAGAATAAGGTGGTGAGTATTTTTGCGCGCATGGCTCTATTCCCTAAAGCTTTATTAAAATTGGAGGTGTCTGGTTACTTAAAAACATCTTCTTAATATGGAGTAGCAAGTGCATGATATAGAGAATTTCAAAAATGTATATCCTTGGATTTTGTAGGACAATAAGATGGTAGCGAGAAGCACACAACAAACGAAAGAGTATGTATTATATGTCGCCGGTCAGGCCGTTCAGACTGGTGAATGGTTAGAGGTCAAACATAAATATAACCACGAACTGTATGCCCGTGTCGCCTTGGCTGATGCCAATACACTGGAACAGGCGATTCAGTCTGCCGTAGATGCTGAAGCCGAAATGGCTGCCTTGGAGCCGTTTCAGAAACAGAAAATTCTGCTGCATTGCGTACGCCGTTTTCGTGAGATTCATGAAGAACTGACTGAAATTCTGATTGCAGAAGGGGGCAAGCCGCGTAAAGCAGCCGAAGCCGAAGTTGAACGTCTGATTAATACTTTCCAGATTGCCGCAGATGCCGTGACCCAGATTGATCAGGGACGTATGCTGCCTTTGGCCGTGACTGCAGCAGCATCCGGCTATCAGGGCATTGTGAAACAGGTGCCGATTGGTGCGGTGTCTTTGATCAGTCCGTTTAATTTTCCTTTAAATCTGACCGCGCATAAAATTGCTCCTGCGATTGCAGCCGGTTGTCCCTTTGTGCTGAAACCGCCGAGTCTGACCCCGATTTCTGCCTTAAAAATTGCCGAAATTCTGGCGGAAACCGATTTACCGCAAGGCGCTTTTTCGGTCTTGCCCTGTCCGCGAGAGCTGGCCGATCTACTGGTCACTGATGAGCGTTTTAAATTACTCAGTTTTACCGGTTCCGATGCCGTAGGCTGGGATATGAAAGCGCGTGCCGGACGCAAAAAAGTGGTCTTGGAGCTGGGTGGCAATGCTGCCGTCATGATTGAGCCGGATACCGAAATTAACGATGCCTTGATTAATCGTCTGATTGGTGGGGCGTATAACCACGCCGGACAGGTGTGTATCAGTGTGCAACGCATTTTGGTGCATCAGCAGATTTATACTGAAGTGAAGGACAAACTGCTGGCGAAACTGAAAACGATTAAAGCCGCTGATCCGAATCTGAGCACAACCTTGGTTGGTCCGATGATCAAGGAAGATGAAGCCAAACGCCTGAAAAAATGGCTGGATAAAGCCGTGAAAAAAGACGCGAAAATCCTGATTGGAGGCGAATTGAATGGTGTGATGTTCGCACCGACCTTGCTGGAAAATGTAGACCACAGTCTGGAAATCTACCGTGATGAAGCCTTTGGCCCGGTGGCAATCCTGGAAGTGTATGCTGATTTCGAATCCGGTATTGCCTGTATCAACCGCAGCCGTTTTGGCTTGCAAGCTGGAGTGTATACCCAGAATCTGAACAAGATGCTGTATGCCTGGGATCATCTGCATGTCGGCGGTGTCATTATCAATGATATTCCGTCTTTCCGGGTCGATAACATGCCTTATGGCGGGGTCAAGGATTCAGGTCTGGGTCGTGAAGGAATTCAGTCAGCCATTCGCGACATGCAGGAAGAGCGCATGCTGGTGATTAAAGCCTAAGTTTAGAATACTCATCGCTTCGATATCACTAGCAGCTTGTTTTAAATCTGCTTGTGATATTTAATCCGGTTTTTAAGGAGGTTAAAGTTCCATGAGAGACTTTGATTTCCCATATCACGGCTTGGTCATGTGTCTTAGTATGAGCCGTTTCATCTTCAAATAATGATCTAAAAACAGATGCTGGATTAGAGTCTTGCAATACATTTTTTGAAACAGCGACCCTGTAGTAAAACTTAAGAAAAATATATTCCAAAAAGTTTGTCAATATATAACTTGTTTAATCTGCCTTATTTTGCAGAATTATTGAACGCTTAATTCGAATAGATTATAAATAACGAATATTTTAAGCAGAATTTACAGAAAAAATTTAAAAAAGTCAGTATTGTTAAATCATCTACAAGGTCAGTTTTTCGATCAGACTTTAAGCAAGATGTAAGACCTGCTGACCTGTTTGTACATTAGAATTCGACGCCCACAAGGTGCCCTCTAATTCAAACACCCAAAATTATTGAAAATGCTTCTTTTTTTGCTTGCGCCATAACCATAACAAGCAGCATCTAAAGGGGTTAAAAGTTTAGGTGTTCTATGACAGAAACTCGTGAGAATTGGTCCGCACGATCAGGATTCATTATTGCAGCGATTGGTTCCGCCGTTGGCTTGGGGAATATCTGGCGTTTCCCTTATGTTGCCTATGAAAATGGTGGCGGGGCATTCCTGATCCCTTATCTGATTGCGATTTTCGCAGCAGGTTTACCTTTATTGTTTTTAGACTATGCGGTCGGACACAAGTTCCGCAAAGCGCCGCCTATGGCCTATAAAAAACTCATGAATGCCGAATCTCTGGGTTGGTGGCAGGTCATGGTCACTCTGGTGATCGGGATTTACTATGCCAGCGTCTTGTCCTGGGCCGGCAGTTATATGTTCTATTCCTTTGGACAGCAGTGGGGCACAGATACCCAAGGCTTCTTCTTCAATACTTACCTGCAAAATGGTGAGGGTCTGACGCTCGGTTTTGTACCTGTGCTGTTCTTTGGTTTGGTGGTCGTTTGGGCAGCAGTCATGCTGATTCTTTACGGTGGAGTACGCCGTGGGGTGGAACTGGCGAATAAAATCTTTATGCCATTGCTGGTGATTTTATTCACGATCCTAGTGATTCAGGCAGTACGTTTACCTGGTGCAGTCGATGGCTTAAATGCTTTCTTCACGCCGAACTGGGAAGCGATGGCCAACTATAAAGTCTGGTTAGCCGCTTTTGGTCATATCTTTTTCTCACTATCAGTGGGCTTCGGGATCATGTTGACCTATGCATCTTACCTGAAACGCAAAACTAACCTGACCGGTTCAGGCATTGTGGTGGCATTGGCCAACTCGTCTTTTGAAATCCTGGCGGGTATTGGTGTGTTTGCAGCACTTGGTTTTATGGCGTTCAGTTCAGGCGCTAAAGTTGAAGATGTGGTGTCTGGCGGTATTGGTCTGGCCTTTATTGCGTTTCCAAAAATCATTTCCAGTTTAGGTGCAGGTGGTGACCTGTTCGGTTTCCTGTTCTTTGGTTCATTGACGGTGGCGGGTATTACCTCCATGGTCAGTATCCTGCAAGTTCCGATTGCTGCGTTCCAGGACAAACTGGGCTGGTCAAAGAACAAGTCAGTGACCATTATTGCGGGTGGTTCAGCAGTGATTTCTACCCTGATGTTCTCGACACATAGTGCCATTACCTTTGTCGATATCATCGATTACTTTGCCAATAACATCGGTATTGTTGGTGGTGGTCTGTTATCGATTATTCTGTTGTCGTGGTTCCGTCGTCCATTAATGAAACAGCTGGAAGGCCATGTGAATGAGTTTGCCAGCGTGAAACTAGGTACGAGCTGGAACTTCATGCTGACGGTGATCACGCCGTTGTCATTATTGCTGGCATTGGGCCTGACCCTGAAATCGATCATGGCAGAAGGTTATGGTGGCTATGCTGCCAGTACCCTATGGATGGTAGGTGGAGGAGTAATGGCATTCTTTATTCTGGGTGCCATTCTATTCAGCCTGATTAAAGATCGTCACAGCTAGGAGAGCGACTATGAATACATCTGCACTAATCATGATGATCATCTCTATCGTTTTATTATGGGGTGGTCTGGTACTGGCTGTGATTCATCTGGCAAAGAATCCGGAAGAACCAGAAGACTAAAAATCTTCACATAAACCTACTGTTACCATAAACGGAAGTCATTATCATCCTTGATGATAATGACTTTTTTAATGGCTGATGCTCTGACATGATTTCCGTTTCAGATGGACAAGTCTATACAGCCTTTGCCGTGACTTTATTTGCCGGGCTGGCCACCGTGGTGGGTGGGGGACTGGTATTATTCTTAAAAAAACCTAATTTCCGTTTGCTGGCCTTTGGTCTGGCCTTTGCTGCCGGGGCCATGATCTATGTCTCTTTAACCGAAATTCTGAACAAATCGATCGCGTCCTTTAGCCTGGATTTTGATGAAAAAACCGGTTTTGCCTTTGGCACTTTTGCTTTTTTACTGGGCGTAGTTCTGGTGTTATTGCTAGATCGCTTTGTGCCAAACCCACATGACACTATTGAAACCCATTCTGCCAAGGGCGTCAGTTCACCCCAATTACTGCGTACCGGCATGCTGACCCTGTTTGCGATTAGCGCACATAACCTGCCGGAAGGGCTGGCGACGTTTTTTGCCACGCTGGAAAGTCCTGCTTTGGGTGCACCATTGGCAGTCGCGATTGCGATTCATAATGTACCAGAAGGCGTGGCGATTGCCCTGCCGGTCTATATGGCCACCGGCCGTAAAGATTATGTGCTCTGGGCCAGTTTGGTTTCCGGACTGGCCGAACCATTAGGGGCAGCGCTCGGGTATTTTATTCTGGCACCTTATATGAGTGAAACCGTCTATGGTCTGATCTTTGGCGTGATTGGCGGGGTGATGGTTTATCTGGCGCTGGATGAATTATTGCCGACGGCAAAGCGCTATTCTGAAGGGCATGAAACAGTCTATGGATTGGTGAGCGGCATGGCGGCATTGGCGAGCAGTCTGGTGATTTTTAAGTTTATTCAATAAGCTATATATTCACTAAATCATGCGCCATAAAAAAAGCAGCTTGCGCTGCCTTTCATTTTAAACGCATGACTTATGCAGTTTTTTCTATACGGCAATAGAAGAAGCCATCGCCTTGATCTGCTTTCGGCAACAACTGACGACCATGAATCTGCTCGATGCCCCAATCGGCTTCGATTTTGATTTCTTTGGCATCGGCATGGGTATTAAAAAACTCGACCATCTGCTGTTCGTTTTCGGCTTTTAGAATTGAACAGGTAATGTAGAGCAAAGTACCACCGACTTTCAGTTGCTGCCACATATTTTCCAGAATCTGCTTTTGCAGCTGTACCGTTTGCGGAATATCTGTGGAATGACGCAGTAAACGGATGTCCGGATGACGACGGATCACACCAATTGCAGAGCATGGTGCATCCAGAACGATACAGTCGACCGGCTCCGGAGCGGTCCAGGTGATCGCATCAGCCGCGATAATTTCAACGTCGGCATATTCAGTTAATAGTAAACGTTCCAGATTTTCTGCTACTCGGACTAAACGTTTGGCATCCTGATCAATGGCATAGAGTTTTTTCGGGCTATATTTTTCCAGGATATGTGCAGTTTTACCCCCCGGAGCGGCGCAGGCATCTACAACGACTTTGCCTTCAAGGTCAGGAACCAAGGTTGCGCAAAGCTGGGCATGTTCATCCTGAACCGAGAAACCGCCGGCTTCATAGCCCGGCAGGTTTGGAATATGGACATTCTGTTCCAGAACGATGCCAACTTCAGAAAGAGTACAGGCACGTGCTTCATAGCCTTCTTCTTCCAGAATTTCCAGATATTCATCGCGGCTGACCTGGTTGACATTGACACGCAAGGTGAGCGGTGCAATCTGTTTCAAGTCATGCGACAGTTCGGCAAGCTGTTCCGGCCAGTCTTTCTTTAAACGCTTGTAGAGCCAGCTTGGCAGGCCATGCGCCTGATTTAAAGCCAGGTCAAATTCTTCTGTTTCACGTGAAACACGACGCAGCACGGCATTCACCAGACCGCTTAAAGGTTCAAAGCCCAGCTGTTTGGCAGCAGTCACGGTTTCTGAAATTGCAGCATGCGCCGGAATACGGGTACATAGAATCTGGTACAAACCCAAATATAAGCAGCTTTCTAGCGCCTGGTTATCGAGAGGTTTGGTTAAGAGCGGCAGGGTGATGGCTTTCAGGCCATGCCACTGACGTAAACAGCCTAGAGTTAACTCGTGATACAGACCACGGTCACGCTCAGACACAATGTTGATATGTTGATTGAGTACAGAAGCAAGTGATTGGCCATTTTGTACAGCCAATAGGGTTTTTACAACTTGCGCGCGCAAATTCAAATTTTTAGCTGATGATTGAATTTGGCTCATGCGAATTTATATCCTACCGATAGTTTTTGAGTTTGATTAATTTGAACAGCATTCAGGGCTTTGCCGCCTGGCCATTGCAGATTGGTGATACAGATGGCATTTTGATCGCCACACATTACATGCACGCCGTCTTTATCCAGAGCAATTACTTCACCAGGCAGGGCATTGCTTGTCTTTTGCGTAGAAAGCGAGGAATTCCAGATGCGTAAATTGTTGCTGTCATCCAGTTGGGTAAATGCCACCGGCCATGGATTAAAAGCACGAATATTACGGTCAATGGCTGCTGCAGGCTGGGTCCAGTCAATTTGTGCTTCAGCTTTTGATAGTTTATGCGCGTAAACCGTCAGGCTTTCATCCTGGACTTCGCGAATCTCAAGATAGTGCTGTAAAGTCTGTTCCGATTCGAGCACGGCCACAATCGCCTCAGCACCTTGCAGCGCCAGTTTGTCATGCAGGCTGGCAGAAGTATCCTCGGCAGTAATCGGACATCGTGTTTTATACATCATGTCCCCGGTATCCAGACCGGCTGCCATTTTCATAATGGTCACACCTGTTTCGATATCGCCGGTAGCAATCGCGCGCTGAATTGGGGCTGCACCGCGCCAGCGTGGCAACAGCGAACCATGAATATTCAGGCAACCATATTTTGGCGTATCCAGAACCACTTGTGGCAGGATCAGGCCATAAGCTGCCACCACCATCACATCTGCATTTAAGGCTTTAAGTTCCGCTTGCGCCGCCAGACCTTCTTCAGTCGATGACTTGAAATGCAAAGGCTGATAGACCGAAAGATGATGTTCAAGCGCTAACTGCTTCACCGCAGATGCCGTGAGCTTTTGTCCACGTCCGGCCTTGCGGTCCGGTTGAGTATAGACCGCCACAATTTCATGTTCGGTTCTAAGCAACGCAGCCAATGCAGTCGCTGCAAATTCTGGTGTGCCTGCAAATATGATCTTCACACATGAAATTCCAAATAAACTTAAAAGCTATTATAAGCCAAAAGCCAAATTTCAGCCTAATCGTTGCAAAAACTTATCCGAGAAGCTTGGTGAGTGCTTGAATTTCAGTAGAATTTTTATATAAAAAAAACTCATGCAAATTGTAAAAATTATTCATGAAAGTTTTGTATTGTCCTGATGATGATGGCGGTATAGTAGATTTCATTAAGAAATTTTTATCGTCAGATCATCCAAACCTCTCGATAGACATTTTTGCCTGCATCTACACTCAAAAGGCCATCTTGTAAATCAAGGGCTTGTAGTATGATAGGTTTAAAATTCAACTGATTTAAGCTCTTTGTCAGTATGATTTAGCCAGAGTGGATCTGCCCGATTCACTGCAAGCTCAAACTTTGTTGGAAATATAAAATGCCTGACTATCGTTCAAAAACATCGACACACGGAAGAAATATGGCTGGCGCACGCGGTTTATGGCGTGCTACCGGCATGAAAGATGAAGATTTCGGTAAGCCGATTATTGCGGTGGTGAACTCGTTCACCCAGTTTGTACCGGGTCATGTGCATCTTAAAGATCTGGGTCAGCTGGTGGCACGTCAAATTGAAGCGTCAGGCGGCGTGGCCAAAGAATTCAATACCATTGCGGTCGATGACGGCATCGCGATGGGTCATGACGGCATGCTGTATTCATTGCCTTCACGTGATCTGATTGCAGACTCGGTCGAGTACATGGTCAATGCCCATTGTGCCGATGCGATGGTGTGTATCTCGAACTGTGACAAGATCACCCCGGGTATGTTAATGGCTTCAATGCGTCTGAACATTCCGGTGGTATTTGTCTCTGGCGGTCCAATGGAAGCGGGCAAGGTCAAAATCCGCGGTAATGAAAAAGCCATTGATCTGGTCGATGCCATGATTGTTGCAGCAGATGACAGCTTCACTGACGAAGAAGTCGCTGAATATGAGCGTTCAGCTTGCCCAACCTGTGGTTCATGTTCAGGCATGTTCACTGCAAACTCGATGAACTGTTTGACTGAAGCACTTGGTTTATCGCTTCCGGGTAATGGTTCAACCCTGGCAACCCACGCAAATCGTAAAAAATTATTCGAGCGTGCGGGTCAACTGATTGTTGAAATCACTAAACGTCATTATGAGCAAAATGACTACAGCTTGTTGCCACGTTCAATCGCAACCAAAGCAGCGTTTGAAAATGCCATGACTTTAGACATTTCCATGGGTGGTTCAACCAATACTGTTCTGCATTTGTTGGCAGCAGCACACGAAGCTGAAGTCGACTTTACTATGACCGATATCGACCGTTTGTCACGTAATGTGCCGGTACTATGTAAAGTTGCGCCGGCGAAACAGGATGTCCATATGGAAGATGTACACCGTGCCGGTGGCATCATGTCGATTCTGGGCGAACTGGATCGTGCAGGCTTACTGGATACTTCTGTTCCAACGGTCCATGAAAAAACTTTAAAAGATGCCTTGGATAAATGGGACATCATCCGTACTGAAGATGAAGACGTGTATCAATTCTTCAAATCTGCACCGGGCGGTGTACCAACGCAGACGGCATTTTCACAAGACCGTTACTATGCACGTTTAGATGGCGACCGTGACAATGGCGTGATTCGTAATGCAGCCAATGCATTCTCGCAAGATGGTGGCCTGGCAGTACTTTATGGCAACATCGCACTAGAAGGCTGTATCGTAAAAACAGCAGGTGTGGATGATTCAATCCTGAAATTCAACGGGACTGCACGTGTGTTTGAAAGTCAGGATGCTGCGGTTGAAGCAATTCTGGGTGGTAAAATCACTGCGGGTGATGTCGTCGTGATTCGCTACGAAGGTCCACGTGGTGGTCCGGGCATGCAGGAAATGCTGTACCCGACCAGTTATCTCAAATCGAAAGGTTTGGGTAAAGACTGTGCACTTTTAACAGATGGCCGTTTCTCGGGTGGTTCATCTGGTCTGTCGATTGGTCACGTGTCTCCTGAAGCAGCGGAAGGTGGTGCGATTGGTCTGGTTGAAGATGGTGACCGTATCGAAATTGATATTCCAAACCGTACCATTCACCTGGCAGTGGATGATGCAACCATGGCAGCACGTCGTGAAGCCCAAGAAGCCAAAGGCTGGCAGCCTGCTGAACAGCGTCCTCGTAAAGTGTCTAAAGCACTCAAAGCGTATGCGATGCATACCACCAGTGCCTCGAAAGGTGCAGTACGTGATATCTAATTTGTAATTTTACAGATTTAAAAAGCACTCCAGATGGGGTGCTTTTTTTTATTTGAAATTTATAGATTCAATAAGACGGGGGTCTTAAAGGAAATTGTTTAATTTCAGTTTATAACCTTCGGTTCGACCTACTTTTGTTTCGGCAAAAGTAGGCAAAACTACTATCATCTGCAAAACTCGTCCGAAACTAGCATTTTTCACTTATATCGCAGAAACAGTAAATATTAATTGTAGTCCTGCCTCGGACAGTTGCAGATGACTTTGGCATGTATCGAATATTATAGAAGCAGCTGAAAGCTGTATTGCTTTGTTTTAATTCTATACAATGACCTTAAAATAAATTGTCCAAGACCGAAGCTTAAAATTGGTCATCGCCCAGGAAGAGAATAATGAGTAAAGATAATATCCGCGAGCATTCAGCCCCCGTTTATGAAGGCATTGAAAATGCACCGGCGCGTTCCATGATGCGTGCTACCGGTTTTAAAGATGCCGATTTTAAACGGCCATTTATTGGTATCGCTTCGACCTGGGCCAATGTCACACCATGTAATATGCATATTGATGGTCTGGCCAGAACAGTCGAGCAGGGCGTCAGTGCCGCGGGTGGTAAGGGCATTATCTTTAATACCATTACGATTTCAGATGGTATTTCCAATGGCACGGAAGGTATGAAATATTCACTGCTATCACGGGAAGTGATCGCAGACTCCATTGAAACGGTCGTGGGTTGCCAGGCTTATGATGGAGTCATCGCGATTGGTGGCTGTGATAAAAACATGCCAGGTTGCATCATGGGGTTGGCCCGCTTAAACCGTCCAGGGTTGTTTATTTATGGTGGAACCATCAAACCCGGCGAAGGCCATACCGACATGATTTCGGTATTTGAAGCAGTCGGTCAATATGCCAAAGGTGAAATTAACGCGATTCAAGTCAAGCATATTGAAGAAGTATCCTTGCCGGGTCCGGGCTCTTGTGGCGGCATGTATACGGCCAACTCGATGGCCTCTGCAATTGAAGCACTCGGTATGAGCTTGCCGGGCTCCTCGGCACAGGAAGCGATTTCGGATGACAAGCAAATCGACTGTGCCCGTGCCGGTGAAGCAGTCATGAATCTGTTACGACTGGATATCAAGCCACGTGACATCATGACCAAGGCTGCTTTTGAAAATTCGATCAAGGTCTTGATTGCGCTGGGTGGTTCGACCAATGGCGTGTTGCATCTGCTAGCCATGGCGCATACCGCAGGGGTTGAATTGAGTCTGGATGACTTTGTCCGAATTGGCAAAGATATTCCGGTGGTGGCCGATGTGCGTCCATCCGGGAAATATTTAATGTCAGAACTGATTGCGATTGGTGGGATTCAACCACTGATGAAGCGCATGCTGGATGCCGGCATGCTGGATGGGTCCTGTTTAACGGTCACAGGTAAGACGCTGGCAGAAAACCTGGCCGATGTGCAGGACTATCCGGAAGGTCAGCAGATTATTCTGCCTTTTGATGCGCCCGTGAAAAAAGATTCCCATCTGGTGATTTTGAAAGGCAATCTGTCGCCGAAGGGCGCTGTGGCCAAGATTACCGGTAAGGAAGGTCTGCATTTTGCTGGCCCGGCACGGGTCTTTGAAGGCGAGCAGGGTGCCATGCGCGGGATTCTGGATGGCGAAGTCCAGCCGGGTGAAGTGGTGGTGATTCGTGGCGTCGGCCCTAAAGGTGGTCCGGGCATGCCGGAAATGCTGAAACCGACTTCTGCGATTATTGGTAAAGGTCTGGGCGCTTCGGTGGCTTTAATTACTGACGGACGCTTCTCTGGCGGCAGTCATGGTTTCGTGATTGGTCATGTGACGCCAGAAGCTTATGAGGGCGGCCCGATTGGTCTGGTGCAAAATGGTGATCAGATTTCGATTAATGCCGAAACTCGGGAAATGACCTGGCATGTCGCGGAAGAAGAAATTGCTGCACGTCAAGCGGCCTGGACCAAACCTCAGCCAAACTATACCCACGGTGCGCTGGCTAAATTCGCCAAACTGACTTCAGGTGCAGAAACCGGGGCGGTCACTGACCTGAATCTTGACCTCTAATCCATTGTTAAACATTGAACATTTGCTTATGACTTGATATAAGTTTTTACAGCATGCAGGGCTTTGGCTTCTGCGATCTTAAAAATAGATTATTCTGCGCAGCTTCTCATATGTTGAGCTGCGCACCGTCATTGTTGTCGAGGCCGATCTCATGTCCCTGTTACGCCGTTGGTTTGATCCAATCCGATCGAGTTGGTTTTACCAAAAACCGACCCGTCAAACGGTGTTATCTATTCAAGATGGGCTGAGTATCCATTTAAGACTGGATGATGTGTACAGTTATCTGGCGGTACAGCAGTTGCCCCAGCTCGAAGAAATTTTAAGTCCAGAACTCAAGCCGCTAAAAGTCATCATTTCCAGTGAGCATGCCGAAGCGCCGAACCAGATGTCTTTTGATGAATGGCAGCACTACACGATTAATGATGCAAAAATCTTGTCAAAACAGCATCGTTTCAGTTTTCATGATACGCCGGAATTACCGAGCGCTGAGGCCTTAAAACAGGCCGAACTGATTTTGCGACATACGCCGCTGCGTGGACAGGATTTCCTGTATTTGTTGGAAGATGTCTTCCATATGCTTTGGCAAAAACAGACCGGAAAATTACGAACTCTTTATGCCATGGCCAGTCGCCACCATCAGCCACAGGATTTTCCCGAACGTATTTTTGACCAGACCCCGATTCTGGCCAGCTATTTCAATTTAGGCGGTCGCCAGTATCAGGCGGTCGATGACCTGTTGCGTCTGACCCGGCGTCTGGAGCAGCAAAAACTGCTGACCGGTAATCCGATTTTTATGATCGATCACATTGAATGGCGTGAACATCTGATCAGTGATGCCGAGGAGCTGAACGAGATCCAGTCGATGGATCCGGAACTGGACTTGTATATCGCGCTGGAAGATCCGATCTCCTGGCTATTGCTGGCCTATATCAAGGAAGAACTGGCGGATTATTATAATATCCAGCTGAATGTCTATCCCTTGTCCTATCGTGGACGAGATGACTTTGACTGGAGTCTGGCCACACGGTTATCCAAACGGACGGAAGTTGAATTCACTCCGTTCTGCCGACCGACCGAGCAGGCGATTGCGCCAATGGCACAATTATTTTATAGCTGTCCCGAGGAGCAGCGGATCGAGGCGATGTACCAGATCTTGCAGGCCGTCTGGACCCGTGGTGAAGACCTGTCTTATGCACCCCATTTCAAACGTTTGCAGCAACAGTTAAATATTGTCGATCTGACCCAGGACGATATTCTGGTCAAGCTGCAGGACAATGATATGCTCTGTGAAATGAAGTCGCAGCCGAATTTTCCGGTACTGGAACTGCGCATAGATGATCAAAGTTATACATTTAATAGCTTATATCGGGTCTGGATGATTGAAAGTATTTTCAGTAATGTGTTAGAAGAAAAGTATAAGAGTAATAATCAAACTGAAAGTGAACTGAAAAAACATGGAAAAGATCAAAGCTGAATCACTAGAACATGCACGTCAACAGATCGATGCCATTGATACAGCTTTAGTTGAGCTGATCGCTGCGCGTCAATTTTATGTTGATCAAACCACCCGTTTCAAAAAAACCGAAACCGATTTACAGTCACCGGAACGTATGGAGCAGATTGTAGAAAATGTCAGAGCTCTGGCGCAAAAACAAGGTGTCGATCAGGAGTTTATTGAACATCTATACCGTGAAATGTTCCAATACTTTATTCAACGTGAACTGAAAGAGTTTCGTCCTTAAACAGACACGTGCTTTAATAGAAGCCTTGCGGGGCTTCTTTTCATTTCTTTAATCGCAAAGTTGAAAAATATAAAGATAAAAAAAGCAGCCATTCGGCTGCTCAATACTTTTATTTCGAGTTTTATTTTTTATCGGCCAGGCTAAAGAACCAGTTCAGGATCAGTGCAGCAAACGTTGCCGTACCAATACCACCCAGATTGAAGCTGCCAAAAGTCAGGGCAAAATCACCCGTACCTAAAATAATGGTCACCGCAGCCACCATCAGGTTCTTGTTCTGCGAGAAATCGACCTTGTTCTCAATCCAGATTTTGGCACCAGCAATGGTAATCAAACCAAAGACTACAATCGAAGCACCGGTCAGAATCGCTGTCGGAATCGTGTGAATAATCGCACCAAACTTAGGCGATAAACCCAGGAACACAGCAAAGACACCCGCGACTGCAAAGATGATGGTCGAGTAAACCCGTGTCACGGCCATCACACCAATGTTTTCACCATAGGTAGTCATACCCGGCGCACCTACACCACCGGCTAAAGTGGTTGCAACACCATCTGCCACAAAGGCTTTACCAATATGCGGATCGAGGTTTTCACCGGTCATCGCGCCTACGGCTTTAATATGGCCCAGATTTTCAGCCACCAGAATCAAGGCAATCGGTGCAATGATCAACATGGCATTCAATTCAAAGGTCGGCGCGTGGAAAGTCGGTAAACCGAACCAGGCTGCTTGCTGAATAGGAAGGAAGTTGATCGCAGTGCCATAACCCATGACATTACTGAGTACGAAGTAAATCAGATAAGCCAATAACAGGCCAACCAATAACAGCAGGCGCTGTAATAAGCCACGGGTGAATACGGCAATTGAACCCATGCACAACACAGTGACCAGAGACATCCACATATTGAAGGTATTGCCCATCACACTTTTCACTGTGACTGGAGCAAGGTTCAGGCCAATGATCATCACCACGGCACCGGTCACTACCGGTGGCATCAGCTTTTCAATCCAGCGGGTGCCCGTCGCCATGACCAGAAAGCCCATGAGTGCATAGAAGATGCCACATGCGATAATCCCGCCTGCTGCAACGCCAATATTTGGATTCAGTCCGCCACCACCCGCATAACCTGTTGCTGCGATGACCACACCAATAAAGGCAAAGCTTGAACCTAGATAACTTGGAACCCGGCCACCGGTGATTAAAAAGAACAGAATGGTACAGATCCCTGACATTAAAATCGCCAGGTTAGGATCAAAGCCCATTAAAAAAGGTGCCAGTACAGTCGCGCCAAACATGGCAAAAGTATGTTGTACACCCAAAATGACCGTTTGTGCGGGTGGCAAATACTCTGCGGTACCTACTGGTCGTGCATCGATACTGCCCTCATAAGGGCGCCATTTGGGAAACCAACTGGACATAAAATGAGCACTCAAAAGATAAATTGTGCACATCATACTCTTGTTCTTTAGAAGATTTAATCACTTAAACAAAATTTTTGTTCAAATTAATTCTATGACTTTATTTAAGATTTTACCGGGTGGTAAAAGAATACTGGGTTAAAATTAAAGTGAAATCAGTAGATTAATTTCTTATTATGAATAGGGGTATCTATAAATAAATCTGATTTACTATATAAAATAAAATATTTCCTGGCTATTGACTGGTCAATAAAAAAGCACATCACCAGGATGTGCTTTCAAATGGGCATTTTTGCTTAGCCAGTATTACGCAAACCGGCTGCAATACCGGCAATACTGACCATCAGCGCATGATCTACCGGGGTGTTTTCGGCCTGTTGCTGTTCAAGATATAAACGGCGACGTTTCATCAGTTCAGCTTGCAGCAAGTGCAAGGGTAACAGATATGGTTTACGTACCTTCATGGACTGATCCAGTACGCCATTGCTGCTGAGCAGTTTCGATTCACCTTTCAAGCTTAACAGGGTTTGTACGGCATCCTGCAAACGTTGGCGCAACGCTGTCCCCAGAATTTTCAGATCTTCATCCTGGGTCAGATGCGATTCATAATACAGCGCTACATGGGCATCGGCTTTGGACAATACCATTTCCAGCATATCAATCAGGGTCTGGAAATATGGCCACTCGGCCAGCATCTCATCGAGTACATTACGCTGTCCCTGATCCAGTACCGCATTTAATGCAGCACCGGTACCGAGCCAGGCAGGCAACATCAGGCGAATCTGGGTCCAGGCAAATACCCAGGGAATTGCCCGTAAGGATTCAATGCCGCCGCTGACTTTACGTTTGGCGGGACGTGAACCCAGCGGTAGCATTTGTAGTTCTAGTTCTGGCGTTACCGTACGCAGGTATTTTACAAAATGCGGATTTTCACGCACGGTCTGGCGATAGACCTGAACAGACAGTTCGGTCATTTGATGCATCAGGTCGCGCCATTCCTGTTTTGGTTCTGGTGGCGGGAGCAGGGTCGCTTCCAGGGTTGCAGCGGTATAAATTTCCAGATTTTGCAGCGCGATTTCTTCCAGTCCGAATTTAAAGCGGATCATTTCGCCCTGTTCAGTCACCCGGATTGCACCGGAAATAGAACCTGGTGGCTGAGAGAACAAGGCTTGCTGGGTTGGCGCACCGCCACGGCTAATTGAACCGCCACGACCATGGAACAGGGTCAATTGCACGCCATGTTGCTGGGCGATCGCCGTCAATTCTTCTTGGGCACGATACTGTGCCCAGTTGGCCGACATAAAACCGGCATCCTTGGCAGAATCCGAATAACCAATCATCACTTCATGCTTGCCCTGAATATGCTGTTTGTACCAGTGTATATTGAACAGGGTCGACATGGTTGCGGCTGCACAATCTAGATCTTTTAAGGTTTCAAACAGGGGAACCACCCGTAATGCCTGCTCGATACCGGCTTCTTTTTGTAAAAGCAGTACCGCCAGCACATCACTTGGATATTCCGCCATCGAGATGATATAAGCACCCAGAGATTCGCTCGGTTGCTCGGCTAGCGTACGCATGGTGGCAAACACTTCCTGTACATCCGGATGTTCAATCAGGCTGCCTGCTGGCTCATTCAGGTGTTTTGGCAGCAACGGACGTTTGCTTTGCAGCTCTTGCAGTAAAAAGTTTTGCCGTGCCTGTTCAGTCCAGGTTTCAAAATTCCCCAGTCCTAAATATTCGGTAATCGCAGAAATCGCCTGACGGTGACGACCCGATTCCTGACGGATATCCAGTTTTAGCAGTTCGATCCCAAAACTGTTTACCCGATAAATAAAGTCCAGCAGGCTGCCATTGGCAATTTCGGCCAGATTGCAGTCCATCAGCGAACGGTAGCAGGTCAGGAGTGGCTGTAAAAGTTCGTCTTTACTTTTAATCACCAGACTGTCATCGGCATCATTGCCTTTTAATTTTTCTGCCAGCCAGTGCCGTGTGGCTTTCAGGCGGGTACGGGTGTCACGTAAATATTCACGGTAGGGTTCAGGATGGGGCTGGCCCAAGGCTTCGGAAATTTCCGGGCTACATTGCTGGATAGACAGTTCCCAGCGCAGGTTTTCAATATCGCGTACATAAAGGTCGGCTGCTTTCCAGCGCGACAGCCACAGCACTTCCTGGGTTACGGTATGGGTCACATTCGGGTTGCCGTCGCGGTCACCACCCATCCAGGAGGCAAAACGTACCGGTGCCACATCTAGGGGCAGGTTCTGAGCACACTGTTCTGTGACCATGCTATTCAGTTCCCGGATAAATTTCGGAACCGCATTCCACAAGGTCTGCTCAATGGTGGTAAAGCCCCATTTGGCTTCATCAATCGGAGTTGGACGATGCTGACGGATTTCATCGGTTTGCCAGGCAGAGCTGATCAGCTGTTTCAGATCGGCCAGAACTGCCTGACGTTCACGTGGCGTCAGTTTCTGCTGGTCAAATTTGGACAGGGCATTATTGATACCGTCATATTTTTGAATCAGGGTACGGCGGCTGACTTCTGTGGGATGCGCGGTCAGAACCAGTTCAATTTTCAGTTCACAGATTTGCTGATACAGCGTATCGGCAGAAATCTCCTGCTGTTTAAATTTTTCAAATAAAGGCACCAGAGGATTGGGCGATTCTGCAGTGTCATCAAACTCGCTCTGACGGCGACGACGTACCACATGATATTGTTCGGCAATATTGGCAAAGTTTAAAAAGTGGGTAAAGGCGCGGGTCAGCGGCAGGATTTCTGCATCTTCTAGACTCAAAAATAGTTGTTCCAGTTGTTTTTCTGCTTCGACCTGTCCATCGCGAGCGCCTTTGGATAGGGCACGGATCTGCTCGATCTGATTAAACAAATCCTGCCCGGCATGTAATTTTAAGGTTTCCCCAAGCAAATTACCCAGTAAGCGTACGTCTTCGCGTAGTGGTGCATCAATCTGTTGAATCATTTTTTATTCCCTCACATGCATGCTTTGACTATACCGCGACTGCATGACAATCCAAGTCCCTTAGAGACAAAAGTTGCAGAGTATTGGCTGCTTTTTTAGCAAATTTTAGGCCACATATGGTTATCGGTGCTCGATCCTGAGAGAAGGCTTTAGTCAGGCAGAGCATATTTCAGCATAAACAGTTCAATGGCCTCGCTAATGATCTGTTGCTGTTCTGCGCTTGAAGGGGGAGGGCTGAGACCCAGCAGGATTTTCTGATGACGGGTTCCGGTCAGCAGGGACACGATCAGCTCGGTCTGTTTTTCTGGAAGATCGACCTGAATAAAGCTGTACTGTTGGGCCAGAGCAAAGAAATCATTCCAGACTGCATCCAGTTTGCTATGCGAGGCCTGATAAAACTGTTCTGCCAGAGGACTTTGCTGCGAGGCCAGTTCCATCAGTAACAGGTCCAGCTTGATCGCTTCTGGTAAATGAATAATATTTAAAGCGCGCTGACAGGCCTGATAAAACTCCTGCGCAAAGTCACTGCTCGGCTGCAAGAGCTGAGGATGTTCATGCAGAATGGCTTCACAGGTATCCTCAATCGCACAGCTAAACAGGGTCGCCTTGTCCTGAAAATGGTTATACACCGTCAGCTTGGTCACACCTGCCTCACGTGCAATCTGGTTCATGCTGGAGGCATGATAGCCATGCGCTAAAAACAGCGCTTTGGCCACGCTGAGGATGCGCTGACGCTTTTCCAGATCCTTGGGTCGTCCTACAGGTATTTGCACAATTTCTTCCAAAAAAAGTCAATACGGTCATTGCTTTGAAGCTTGAGTTTTAATTAGTGTACCGGGTGGTATATTAATTAAAAAACAAGCAATTCAATATATCAGCATAGTTTGCCCTAAAAAAGACGATCAGATAAGAGCGAATAAGATGAGCAGGATTTACAGCGTATTGGCTGGCATGGTGGTGCTTTGCAGCGTGACTTTAAGCGGGTGCAGCAAAGATACTGCTGCAGCACAACAGGAAGTTCCCTTTGTCATGGTGGCGACACCCACCACTTCACAGCATGAATTAAAAAGTTATGCCGGTGATGTGCAGGCACGCCAGCAAACGGCGCTGGCATTTCGGGTCGCTGGGCAGGTGACCCAGCGCTTCGCTGATGTGGGTGACCAGGTCAAAGCCGGGCAAGTCCTGGCAACTCTGGATGTCAAAGATGCCCAGCTGCAGCTGAATGCAGCACGTGCCCAGCTGGAAAGCGCGCAGTCTGCTACTAAGATTGCTCAGGATGAATTACAACGTTTCAAGCAGTTATTGCCATCCAATGCCGTGAGCCGCTCACAATATGACGCGATCGAAAACCAGTACAAGACCGCCCTATCAAATCTGAAACAGGCACAATCCAACTACGATACCGCTAAAAACCAGACTGCTTATAACCAGCTGATTGCCACCAGAAACGGCGTGATCACTGCACGTAATATAGAAACAGGACAGGTGGTGGCTGCCGGGCAGGCGGCGTATGAACTGGCGATTGCCGGTGAGCGTGAAGTGGTGATTGGGGTGCCGGAACAGGCTATTTCGGAGATCAAGGTTGGACAGGCAGCTACAGTGACATTATGGTCCAAACCTGAAGAGAAATTTGCCGCTTTTGTCCGCGAGATTTCACCAGCAGCGGACCAGTCGCGTACCTTTCGGGTTAAAGTTTCCTTACGTGAAGGCAATGGTCAGATCCAGCTGGGGCAAAGTGCCCGGGTATTTTTTCAGCACAGCCGCGACAATATGCTCAGTGTGCCGCTATCCAGTGTCTCGGCAACGGATCAGCAGGCTTATGTGATGGTGGTCCAGCCGGATCATACCTTGCGTAAAGTTCCGGTTCAGCTCGGTGCCTATGGCCGGGACAGTGTTCCTGTACTCAGTGGCCTCAAGCCGGAAGATTATGTAGTGATTGGCGGCGTACATCTGCTGCGTAACCAGCAAAAAATCAATCCGATTGATCGTGAAAACCGTCGTGTGACCATTCAGGCAGGGAGTTAAGCATGAACTTTAACCTGTCGGAATGGGCCTTAAAAAATAAAGGTCTGGTGCTGTATTTTATGATCCTGCTGGGTCTGATCGGCATCGTCTCTTATTCCCAACTGTCACAAAGTGAAGATCCGCCTTTTACTTTTAAAGTCATGGTGATCCAGACCTATTGGCCGGGTGCCAGTGCCAAAGAAGTATCCCTACAGGTCACTGACCGGATTGAAAAGGAACTGATGACCACGGGACAGTATGACCGCATCATGGCCTATTCACGTCCGGGTGAATCCATGGTGACTTTTGTTGCCAAGGATTCCCTGGCTTCGAAAGATGTCGCTGATGTCTGGTATAACGTGCGCAAGAAGGTGGGCGATATCCGGCATGAATTGCCACAAGGGGTACAAGGTCCGTTCTTTAATGATGAATTCGGCGATACCTTTGGCAATATTTATGTGCTCAAGGGTAAAGATTTTGACTATGCGACCCTCAAGGAATACGCCGACCGCTTACAGCTGCAACTGCAACGGGTCAAAGATGTTGCCAAAGTTGAGCTGATTGGCCTGCAAGACCAGAAAATCTGGATTGAGATTTCCAATACCAAGGCCATCCAGCTGGGCGTTCCAGTCATGGCGATTCAGCAAGCCCTGCAGCAGCAAAATGCCACCACCCAGTCCGGTTTTTTTGAAACCGGTTCAGACCGGATTCAGGTGCGGGTCAGTGGTGCATTAAATAGTGTTGAAGAATTAAGACAGATGCCGCTGCTGGTCAATGGCAAAACCATTCAGTTGGGAGATGTCGCGGAAGTCTATCGAGGCTTTAGTGATCCGGCACAGCCCCGGATGCGCTTTATGGGCGAAAATGGCATTGGCATTGCTGTATCGATGCGTAAGGGTGGGGACATCATTGCCTTGGGTAAAAATCTGGAACAGGAATTCGCCCGCCTCCAAAAAGCCCTGCCACTTGGCATGGAGCTGCAAAAAGTCTCCGATCAGCCGGTGGCAGTCAAACGCAGTATTAACGAATTTATGAAAGTGCTGGCAGAAGCGGTGATTATCGTATTGCTGGTCAGTTTTTTCTCGCTCGGTTTCCGGACTGGTCTGGTGGTGGCATTTTCCATTCCGCTAGTGCTGGCCATGACCTTTGCCGGTATGCAGCTGTTTGATGTCGGACTGCATAAAATTTCCTTGGGGGCCCTGATTCTGGCCCTCGGTCTTTTGGTCGATGATGCCATTATCGCGATTGAAATGATGGCGATTAAAATGGAGCAGGGTTATAGCCGTTTACAGGCGGCCGGGCATGCCTGGCGCACCACGGCTTTTCCGATGCTGACCGGAACCCTGATTACCGCTGCCGGTTTTCTGCCGATCGCCACTGCAGCCTCGAGTACCGGGGAATATACCCGTTCGATTTTCCAGGTGGTGACCATCGCATTGCTGGTGTCCTGGCTGGCCGCAGTACTGTTTGTGCCATATTTAGGCGATAAACTTCTACCGGATTTCAACAAAGATTTAATTCAAAAAGCGCCGTGGTACCAGCGTCTCTGGGCACGTCTGCGCAAACAGCCAGAACCTCAGCCGATTGTGCATCACGCCGGTAAACATTATGACCCCTATCAAACCCGGTTTTATCGGGGTTTTCGCCGTTGGGTCGATGCCTGTGTGACCTATCGTAAAACTGTCATTGCTGCCACGGTCGGAATTTTTATCCTGTCTATTTTAATGTTTAAGCTGGTGCCGCAGCAGTTTTTCCCGCCCTCGAACCGGGCTGAAATTCTGGTGGATCTCAAACTTGAAGAAGGTGCATCACTGAAGGCCACTGAAGCTGCAGTAAAAAAAGTCGAAGCCTTTTTATCAAAACAAGAGGGCATTGATAACTATGTGGCTTATGTTGGGATGGGATCGCCGCGTTTCTATTTACCGCTCGATCAGCAGCTGCCGCAAACCAGCTTTGCCCAGTTTGTGGTATTGGCTTCCTCGCTGGAAGACCGCAATGAAATCCGCAAATCCTTAAGTGACCAGATTCGAAAGTTATTGCCAGAAGTGCGTACCAGGGTGTCCTTGCTGGAAAATGGCCCACCTGTGGGCTATCCACTACAATTCCGGGTGTCGGGTGAAGACTTAGGATTAGTCCGTGAATGGGCGCAGAAAGTTGCAGCCACCGTGGGAGAAAATCCGAATACCACCAATGTACATCTGGACTGGGGCGAGCCGAGCAAAGTCATCAAATTGCAGATTGATCAGGATCGTGCCCGTCAGTTGGGGGTGAGCAGCAGTGAACTGGCCAATGTACTCAACAGCTCGATTTTGGGGGCCGGCATTGATCAGTATCGGGAAAAACGTGAACTGATTGAAATCCGTTTACGTGGTGCTCAGGCTGAACGGGTGGAGGTAGCATCTTTAGCCAGTCTGGCTGTGCCGACCGCAACCGGTACATCAGTACCTTTGGCGCAGCTGGCCAAAATTGAATACAGCTTTGAAGAAGGTCTGATCTGGCATCGGAATCGTTTACCGACCATTACCGTGCGTGCCGACATTCGTAGCAAGTTACAGCCAGCTACTGTGGTCAATGAACTCAAAGAGCCACTGGAAAAAATCCGGGCAGAGCTGCCGAATGGCTATCTGCTGCAAGTGGGCGGTACGGTTGAAGAATCTGCTCGCGGGCAGAACTCGGTTAATGCCGGCATGCCTTTATTCCTCGCAGTCGTCATGACTTTATTGATGATTCAGCTCAAGAGCATCTCAAGGGCCTTTATTGTGTTCCTGACTGCACCTTTGGGCATTATCGGAGTGGTGTTATTCCTGTTAATTTTCAATAAACCTTTCGGTTTTGTTGCGATGCTCGGAACGATTGCATTATCGGGAATGATTATGCGCAATTCGCTCATTCTGATTGACCAGATCGAGCAGGATATTCAGGCCGGAGAGTCGCAGTGGGATGCCATCATCAATGCCACGGTACGCCGTTGTCGTCCGATCGTATTGACCGCACTGGCTGCGGTGCTGGCGATGATTCCTTTGTCCCGTAGTATTTTTTTCGGGCCGATGGCAGTGGCGATTATGGGCGGTTTGATTGTAGCAACACTATTAACCCTGTTTTTTCTGCCTGCCCTATATGCACAGTGGTTTAAAGTGAAAAAAAGTTTAAATTCTGTTTAAATTTGTCATAATTTCAGGTGCGAAATTTGGAAATTTTCAATATAGTAGCACCTGAGATTTTTATAATTTAAAAAAATAAGTAATTGCTGCATTGGCCGAGCTGCCAATACGGTAACGAGGTTGAACCAAACATGACTCAAGATACATTAACCAAGATGCGACGTTCCGTAGCGATGGCTTATGTCTTCATGTTTTTGGCCTTATTTACCCTGTTTAGTGGACTATTGGCCTACTGGTTCGCACGTAAAGTCACCCAGGTTGATTATGCCGAGGTCTGGTTACAAGCGCAGGCACTGTGGATCATGCGTAATATCGTGATTTATACCATTTTGGCGATCTTCGCTGCGCTGTGGTTTATTCCCCTGTTTTTCTTTGCCTGGGACAGCCAGCTCTGGGTTAAAGCCTGTGTAGTGACCGGGGTAATTTTCAGCTTTATTGCCTTTATTTTCCTGATCAATGCCTGGTTTAAAGGCATCCATAAATTCTCTCAAAACAAAGCTGTGTTCTAAAGCGTATAATTTTTTTCATATTTCCCCTTGTAAAACTCGGTTTGACCCCAATTTCAGACCTCAGTTGAATATTAAACAAAATTCCGTGAGGAGCATCGCCAGACATGGCTAAACGTGATTATTATGAGGTTTTGGGCGTCGCTAAAACCGCTAGTGATGATGAAATCAAAAAAGCCTACCGTAAGTTGGCGATGAAATATCATCCAGACCGTAACCCGGACAATGCTGAAGCTGAAGAGAAATTCAAAGAAGCAGCAGAGGCCTATGAAGTGCTCTCTGATGGTGAAAAGCGCAGCATGTACGACCGTATGGGCCATCAGGCCTTTGAAGGTGGTATGGGCGGCGGTGGCGGCTTCGGCGGTGGTTTCAGCGCAGAAGACATTTTCAGCCAGTTCGGTGATATTTTCGGTGGTGCTTTTGGTGGCGGCGGTGGTCGTGGCCAGCAACGCGCACGCCGTGGTTCTGACTTACGCTATGTGATGGAACTGACCCTGGAAGAAGCGGTCAAAGGCGTCAAGAAAACCATTACCTTTACTGCACCGGCACCGTGTGATGCCTGTGATGGTAAGGGTTCAAAAAATCCAAACGATGTAGAAACCTGCCGTACCTGTCATGGTGCTGGTCAAGTGCGCATGCAGCAAGGTTTCTTCTCGGTACAGCAAACCTGTAGCACCTGTCGTGGTCAGGGCAAAATCATCAAGAACCCATGTAATAAATGTCATGGTTCAGGTGTGTCGGATCGTCAGCAAACTCTGGAAGTCACTATTCCTGCGGGTGTGGATAATGGCGACCGCGTTCGCTTGACCGGTAAGGGTGAAGCAATCCGTGATGGTCAGTCAGGTGACTTGTACGTAGAAGTGGTGGTGCGTGAGCATGAAATCTTCCAGCGTGATGGCGCTGACCTGTATATGGATGTGCCGGTATCAATTGCTGATGCAGCCTTAGGTAAGGAAGTTCAGATTCCTACGCTAGATGGCCGTGTTAGTCTGAAAATTCCTGAAGGTACGCAAACAGGTAAACTGTTCCGTTTACGTGGTAAGGGTGTTAAACCGGTACGTACCAGCATGCAAGGTGACTTGCTGTGCCGTATTGTGGTAGAAACTCCAGTCAACTTAAGTGCACGTCAACGTGAACTGTTAAAAGAACTGCAAGAAACCATGGATGGTGAAGATAGCAAATCATCACCAAAGAAAAAATCATTCTTTGATCGTTTGTTTGATTAATTGAGTGAAAGTAAAAAAGGACGCTGAGGCGTCCTTTTTTATTATGTAGATAAGATACTCTAGATTAGAAGATGCTATTTATTGTTTGATAAGTCTCGCTTAAACATAAAAACCGCCTAAAAAGCGGTTTCTGTTTTTATATTTGACTATCTAAATAGAAAGTATGAGTCCAAATTTGGAGGGTGATAGATATTTTGTAAGTGAGAAAAAAGCATCATTCCCGAAATTAAAAAGGCCAATATTGTTATTACAGAGCTATATAATCGCATTCATTACTTATCAAATTTACCAGTACAGCAGATTACTCTTATTTTGTTATCATGACAATGAAAGCTTAATCTTATTGAAATAATTATAAATTTTACTTTTTAATAAATAAAATAAATATATATATAAGAAAACTTGATTAATTAAATTTTTCGTGTATAGTTAACTTAACTAGAAAAAAGTCTTGTTTCGGTAAATCTTCTTTAAGTATCGTAGTTTTAGTCATAATCCTTCGTTTTTTTTCAGATTTTAAGTCTCATTCTTTATTATTTCAAAGTTATAATCAGTCTATAAAATGACTAAAAAATTATTAAAAATTATTAGGATATATTATGTCAAACTCAAATGTTGTTAAAGGTACTGTAAAGTGGTTCAACGAAACTAAAGGTTTTGGTTTTATTCAACAAGAATCAGGTCCAGATGTTTTTGCTCATTTCAGTGAAATTGCGAGTTCAGGTTTTAAAACCTTGCTTGAAGGCCAGCTGGTTGAATTCAGTGTAGCTCAAGGTCAAAAAGGACCGAATGCTGTAAATATTGTTGCTATCTAAGCAAGAATAAACAGTAAAAAAAGCACTTAATAAGTGCTTTTTTTATCGTTCAAATTTAATTTTAAGTTATTTTCCAAATTGGAAAAATCTTTAGAAAAACAGGATTCAAGTTGTTAAAAATAAATGATTTAATTGCAAAATCTAAAAATGGTACTGAAATTATTGTTTCGTTAATTCCTCTCAATAAAATGCAAAATACACGTCAGGGTTTAAAAAGAATTGAAGTGGGTAAAAGAGTTCTTCTTTCATCTGGAGTTGAGGTAGATTTAAACTTAGATGGTCGTACATTCTATACTTCTATAAATCAATTATTTAAGCTAAATCATAAAGTTATTTAAAGATAAAATTCAGAAACATCAATTTTTAGTGGATATTTTGCCACTTTAACTATTATTAAAGGTATAGATATGCTTAAACAAAGTATTAGTGTAAAGGATCAGTTTGGGGCTCAACACGCTATTCAAGCAACAGTCGATCATCATTTTTCTAAAACACAATCTCATTCCAATATAAAACATATCACTGTAGATGGTGAAGATATTCGTCCCAGTTTTGAAATGTGCTTTCAAAGTACCTTAAGTGGAAAAATTTTCAAAATTGTATAGACCAGGCAAATTTTGCTTTAGGTATTATTATTTTTAATAAGTTACCTAATAGCTAGATAATTCATTTGCTCACTCTAAGGACTGATTTTTGTATAAGGCAAAATTGAGTCCTTTTAGTCTCAATAAGACTTAAAATCCTATCTACTCATCAATTCAAAAGTAGATATTCATAATTAAAATTTAGTAAAAGTCTTGCATAAGAATCCCGTTAATCTAACTGAGATTTAAATCATCAAGATTTTGAGCTGACTTAATAATGGCGAGCCTAAACAGGAAAAACTGTATTGGCAAGTCGTCTGTTTAACTTCAAAAATCAGTAATCTCAGTAAATCAATGCAAAATCATAGCGATAAAATTATGAATAAGCTTATTCAAGTTATATGAGCAATTGCTAAAAACTATATGACGAGTCAAGTTGAGGTACATCGTATAGCTTTGACGGAAGTGATAGCCTAACTTCTTAAGCTTGATTAAAACTCTTATCAATATCAGTGATTTCGCTCTTTGAGTATTTTCATTGATTTTTATGCAATGCATCTTAGTGTTATTCCGCAGTTTTGCTATAGTAAGAGCAATTTTGGATCAACATCAGGACTATGTTATGTCAGCTACACCACGCATTGGGATCTTAGGTGCAGGCGGTCGTATGGGGCGTATCCTTATTCAGGCTGTGCATGAAGCAGGTTATCAATTGGCGGCTGCAGTAGAACGCCCTGAAAGTACACTATTAGGTGCTGATGCTGGCGAACTTGCCGGAATTGGCGCAACAGGTGTTAAGGTCGTGGGTAGCCTTACCGATGTAGTCAAAGACTGTGATGTCGTGATCGATTTCACTGCGCCAGCAGCGACCGTCAATCATCTTAAAATCTGCCGTGAAGCAGGGGTCGCAATCGTGATTGGTACCACCGGTATGAATGACGAGCAAAAAGCCTATTTGGAGGAATCTGCCACGGAAACTCCTGTAGTTTATGCAGCGAATTATTCAGTGGGTGTGAACGTTTCGATCAAACTGCTTGAACTGGCATCTAAAGTGTTTGGTGACACGGTTGATATTGAAGTGATTGAAGCACATCACCGTCACAAAGTAGATGCGCCATCGGGTACAGCTTTGATGTGGGGTGAGGCGATTGCGGAAACTTTGGGTCGTGACCTGAAAGAAGATGCGATATATTGCCGTGAAGGTCATACCGGTCCGCGTGAGCGTAAGAGCATTGGCTTCCAGACCATTCGTGGTGGCGATATTGTCGGTGAACATACCGCGATGTTTATTGCCGATGGGGAACGTGTGGAAATTACCCATAAAGCCACCAATCGCATGAACTTTGCTTCTGGTGCGGTACGTGCTGCGGCTTGGGTCGTAGGCCGTGAAGCGCGTAAATATGATATGAAGGACGTGCTCGGTTTTAACGATATTCAGGTTTAAAACCGAGTCAAAATCATTTATAAAAAAATCTAAAACTAAAATAAGACGAATAAAAAATGCAAAAAATGATTTTCCTGCTCTGTGCAGTGGCGCTTGGTGCCATTGCGCAGGCCAAGCCTGTCGGGACGCCTAAACTCAGTATTCATAAAAACAATATCAAGGTCTGGACCTACCAGAATGAACAAAACCCGGTTTTTCTCTATAAAGCTGAAACGACCTATACTGCACCGCTTGAAAATGCCGTGTCCCTCATTTTGAATGTTGAGCATGCCGTGCAATGGGTTCCCTATATGGGTAGCATCAAGGTCCTGTCCCGCGATGATAAAAAAGGTGACTTTACCCTGTATATGGTGCTGGATTTTCCATTTCCCTTAAAAGACCGTGACCTGATTGTGCAGGGCAAGATGATCAAGGAAGCCAATGGCCAGATCACCATCAAGAATAAAGCCATCCAAAGTGGCTATCCTTTAAACCCGGATTATGTGCGTTTAACCGATTATCAGGGCGACTGGACTTTTCAGAAACTGGCTAATAATAAGGTTAAGGTCTCTACCTATGGTTATGCCAATCCGGAGGGTTCCATTCCTTTGACCTTCGTAAATATGTTTGTGCAACAGCAGCCCTATCAGATCCTGCAGAAAATGAAGACCGAGCTAGCCAAGCCTGCCAGTATTGCGGTCTTACCTGAAGCTCTGCAATAAAAAAGACCCAATCGCTGGGTCTTTTTAACACGTGAAAACAGACTGAATTTAAGCTGTAAAATCTGCTTTAAGTACAATCCGGTAACGGGCTTTGCCAGAATGCAGATGTTCAATCGCTTGGTTCAGCTGTGACATCGGGAAGACTTCGATTTGTGGCGCAATATTTTTACGTGCAGCAAATTGGAGTAACTGACGTAAAGCCGCCGGCGAACCTGTCGGTGAACCGGTAACTGACTTGGCTCCACCAATCAGCATGCCTGCCGGAATCTGCATCGGCTCCAATGGCAAACCTAACATATGCACAGTACCGTTTGGTGCCAGAGTTGCCAGATAAGCCTGCCAGTTCAAGGTGACATTGACGGTACTCAACAGTAAATCAAACTTGCCACGCTGAGCCTTTAATGCAGCGACATCACGACTGTTCACTACATGGTCAGCGCCCATGGCTTTCAGCTCATCGGTTTTATCCAGATTTGAAGTGAAAGCGGTAATCTCGCAGCCCCAAGCTTTGAGCAATTTAATCGCGATATGACCCAAACCGCCAATCCCGATTACGCCAACATGATGAATAGCCTGAATCTGATGTTTTAGGATCGGATCGAATACGGTAATTCCGCCACAGAGCAGGGGACCCGCACTTTCAGGATCAAGATCTTCAGGTAGGGGAATGACCCATTGCCATCCGGCACGCACTTTGTCGGCAAAACCACCGGCATGTCCGACAATGGTAGCCACCTGACTGCCAGTACACAGCACCTGCTGGCCTGAAATACAAGGATCGCAATATTGGCAACTTTCTGCCGTCCAGCCGATACCCACCCGTTGACCAACTTTCAGGCCTTTGGCTTCTGCACCCAGATGGGTAATAGTACCGATAATCTCGTGTCCAGCCACCACCGGATAGACCGATGAACCCCAGTCATTATTGATCACTGAAATATCGGAATGACAGAGGCCGCAGTATTCCACTTTAACTTCGACCTGATGCGGTTGTAGTTCTCCGGCATCAAATTGATAGGGTTGCAGTTCAGCACCTGCGGACATGGCGGCATAAGCTTGAATAATACTATTCGACATGATTTCAGCTCTTATTTAAATGGGAGGATATTGTTTTAAAGTTACAATGATTTTCATGGTCATCGACCATACCGACGGCCTGCATAAACGCATAGCAAATGGTGGGCCCGACAAATTTAAAACCAGCCTGTTTGAGTGCTTTAGACATCTTCTGGCTTTCAACTGTTTGGGCGGGCGCTTGACGATAATCCGCAACATCATTATTCAGCCGCGGTTGCTGGGCAAAAGACCAGAGCCATTCCACCGGATTGATGCCTTGCTGTTTTAGCTTCAGCCATGCTTGGGCATTTTTCCGAATGGCATTGAGCTTGCCGCGATGTCGTATCAGGCTAGCATCTTCAAGTTTCAGTTGGAGTTGTTCATCTGTAAGTGAGGCAATAGATTCAATGGAATATTGAAAAAAATGTTCACGATAAGCTTCACGTTTTCTGAGCACGGTAATCCAGGCCAGACCGGCCTGCTGTCCTTCCAGACACAGCATTTCAAACAGGCGATTTTCATCCAGCAGGACCTGTCCCCATTCTTGGTCATGGTAGGCGATATACAGCGGATCATCGGAGCACCAGCCACAGCGTTGCACAGTCATGTGATGCTCCTTATTTTTATGGTTTTATAATTTAAACACAGTCCATTGATCTTGCTGGTTATCCCAGTAAGACAATTCAGCCTGATCCAGATCGCTAAATTGAATCCACATATCTTTACCGGCCTTGTCACCATAACCGGTACTGATTAGAAGTGCATCCTCGGTAATTTCCATCACCCAGCCTTGGTAAGTTTGACCGTTCAATTCAATTTTTTGTTGATTGCCTGATTCAGCAAATTCCACCAGACGATTGATCAACGCTTCTGACATGTAAATATCCTAAAATTAACGTAAATAGGGATAAGGGTTGACCACACCGCGGCCCTTGCCCTGTAAATAGATTCCATAATGCAGATGGGGAGCAGTATGCCGGGCATTGCCGCTATTGCCGACATAACCGATCAGCTGGCCTTTTTTAATATAGTCGCCTACTTTTAAGCCATGTTTATGGCCATCCAGATGCGCATAATAATGCCAGGAGCCGCCTGGACCCAGAATCCAGACTACTTTACCACCCAAATTGTTATTACGTAAATCTGCAATCAGGCCCTCAGTCGCGCTAAAAACTTTGGTTCCACGTGGAGCCATGATATCAATACCTTCATGCAGGCGTCCGCGACTGCGCGAAGCGCCCCAGGTATCTGTTAATTCACGTGCCTGTACGCGTGCAACCGGGATTGGCAATGAATTAGGCATCTGCAGGCTGTTGAGCTTCTTCACCAGGATAGGATTCAGTTGTACAGCGGGGGATTTTTTCGGTGTACTGGTACAGGCTGCCAGCAGCACAGCTATTAAAGCAATCCATGTCAAAGCAAGGTATTGGCGCACTTTATTCATCCTTAAATATTGGCAATGCTCATATTGAGCTGATCGATATTTTGCTTTATTCAGACTATGTCACAGATTGACGCTAGTGATCAATTTTTTCATGGCAGTCGGAATGCCGGCATCGGTTGCTGTTTGCGGACTCATCCAGCAGCCTTGCAGTTCAATCGCCAGATGTTCCTGCTGATCCTGATCTACTGCAAAAACAATCGCTTCAAGGTGCCAGGTAAAATGGGTAAAACTGTGGCTAATCTGGGTTTTTTTGACGATATTTTTCAGGCCAAGTTGCTGGCATTGCTGTTCCAATTCATGTGCATTTTCAATAATCGGCAGACACCAGAGACCGCCCCAAAGACCGCTATTGGGACGTTGTTGCCAAAGCCAGTCTGTACCGGACTGGATCAGCAAGACCTGTGCAGATCGTACTGGAACCGGTTTTTTGGCCTTCTTAAAAGGTAATTCATTTTCCAGTCCTTGCTGATGAGCCTTGCAATGCTGCTGCATTGGGCAATACAGACATAAAGGCTTTTTCGGCGTACAAACGGTCGCGCCCAGATCCATAATCGCCTGGGTATAGTCATGATTGCGTTCAATAGGACAGAGCTGTTCCGCCAGTTGCCAGAGGGCACGCTCATGCACCGGTTTGGACAGATCATCCTCAATCGCAAAGAAACGTGACAATACCCGTTTGACATTACCATCCATGATTACGCCATATTGACGTAAACCGAGTGACATCAGGGCACCAGCGGTAGAACGGCCAATGCCGGGCAAGGCCATCCATTCTTCCAAGGTTTGAGGGAACTGCTGCTGTGCTGTCACGATGCCGGCCGCTTTGTGCAGGTTCCGGGCGCGGGCATAATAGCCGAGACCTGCCCAGTAGGGTGCCACTTCATCCCATGAGGCTTGACCCAAGTCTTGAACAGTCGGAAAACGCTGAATAAATCGTTCGAAATATTGCAGTACAGTTTTGACCTGAGTTTGCTGCAACATGATTTCAGAGACCCAGACTTTATAGGGATCATCTGTTATCTGCCAAGGCAAGTCATGACGACCATGCACATCAAACCATTCTAACAGGGCATCTGAAAATACAAACATGAACACATAGCAACCGAATAAGCAGCAGCTAGTATAGCGGAATCAGCAGGGTGGGAATGTGAAAAGTAGGATAAAAAACCAGATATGAATCTATAGAAATAGAATATTCATTGCATAAAAATAAACGCTCCGTAGAGCATTTATTTTTGATAAAGAATCCGGTTAATCGTTAATTCCCCAGCGCTCATCCAGCTTTAAGGTTTTGCCTGCATAACGCGGAATAATATGAATATGCAGATGTTCTACCTTTTCCTGAAATACTTCACCATCAATAAAGCCGACATGAAAACCGGCAGGCTGGTAGCGCAATTGCAGTTCATTGCGTGCCTGTTCCAGTAAGGACATCAAACTTTTACGTTCTTTGTCAGTCACTTCGAAAAACGAGGCCACATGCCGCAATGGAATAATCACACAGTGACCTTTGGACAATGAATTCGGTTCAGGCAACACCACACCATAATCATTTTTGGCAATGACATCATATTCGTCAAAATTGCAGTAGGGGCAGTTGGTTTCAGCCATCATACACATTCTCCTCTGGTAGGATTTATCTTTCTTTTCTTCATGAAGTATCTAAAATATTCAGCCTGTGAACAAGCCGGATAGTTGTTTCTATTTATGCCAAATGACGTTCTAGCAAGGCATACATCGCTGCCAAGCTTTTTTGTTCCGCTTCTGCATTGTAACCAAGATCCACACCATTGGCTTTGGCCCGTTCATCAGCAAGCGGGTTGCTAAAGCCATGTTTGGCATTTTCAAAAACAATTACTTCATACTCGACTTTGGCAGCATGCATTTCCTCACGGAAACTGGCCACATCATCCAGAGTAACCATGCTGTCCAGTTCACCATGTAGCACCAGGATTTCCGCCTGTACCTGACCTTCCTGAGCCGGTGCTTTTGGCGTCAGATTGGCATGGAAAGTGACGACTGCTTTTAATGGGGCATTGGAACGGGCCAAATCCAGCACGACTTTGCCTCCGTAGCAGAAACCAATCGCTGCAAGTTTTTCGGGATTAACTTCATCCTGCGCTGCCAAGGTATTCAAAGCCGCTGTGGCACGGTTAACGATGGTGTCAGGATCTGCAAAAGTTTGCATCATCCACTGATATGCCTGATCAGAATTGGTCGTGACTTTTTTATCCCCATACATGTCCATGGCCAAGGCCGCATAGCCATGTTCTGCAAGTTCACGGGCACGCTGTTCGGTATATTCGTTACGCCCCCACCATTCTGGTGCGACCAGTACACCGGCAACAGGAATATCAGTTTCTGGTGCGGCAAAATAACCGATTAATGGGCTGCCATCCTGTGCAGTGTAATGAATTTCGCGGGTCTTGATTGCTGCCATGCTGACATCCTCTATTGTTGTTGAATCGCTTGATTAAAACATAACATAGCAAAACTGATAGGAATGTGACATGAAAACCTGCGATTTACGGATACTTAAGCCTATAAAAAAAGAGAGGTCAATATAGAACCTCTCTGATTGTAGATCTGGAAAAATAGGACTTATTATTTAATAATTTCCAGTAATTCCACATCAAAAATTAAAGTACTGTTCGGTTCAATGACATCCCCTGAACCAATCTGTCCATAGGCCAGTTCGGCCGGGATAAAGAAACGATATTTGGCACCTTCTTTCATCAGCTGTAAACCTTCGGTCCAGCCGGTAATGACCTGGGTGGTACGAAACACCACGGGCTGATTACGGGCAATCGAGCTGTCAAAAACCGTACCATCGATCAAACGGCCTTCATAATGTACACGGACATTACTATTTGCGCTCGGCGATTTGCCTTTGCCTTCTTGAAGAATCTGATATTGCAGGCCTGATTGGGTGGTTTTGATCCCCGGTTTTTTAGCATTCTCTGCCAGAAACGCCTGACCAATTCTGGCATTTTCATCCGCCTGCTTTTTTAGGGTAATCAGCTCTTTGGCTTCAGACTGACGCTTAAACTGGGTCAAGACCCGCGCCATGTCTTCTTCACTTAAAGTCGCCTGTTTCCCAGCGGCTGCCGCTTTTAAACCGGCGCTGAAGGCATCCAGATCAATGCCTTGTAAGGAATCTGCATTACTTTTTCCCATCAGATAACCAAAGCTGTAGCCAACCTGTTCAGCCTCAGGACTTTTATTGGTAACTTCTTTGGCAAACAGACTGCCAGAACTCAGCAGTAAAACCATCAAACTTATTTGTATTTTCATGATTAATTCTCAAAATAAAGGAGAGCGCGTTGCTCTCCTTTTCGTGGATTATTTTACTTCAATGAGTTCCACATCAAAAATCAAAGTACTGTGTGGAGGAATCGTACCTGGCACGCCCTGTTCACCATAACCGAGTTTAGATGGGATATACAGAGTGGCTTTACCACCTTCTTTCATCAGTTGCAGACCTTCGGTCCAGCCTGGAATGACCTGATTGAGTGGGAACTCAATCGGCTCGCCACGTTCAACCGAACTGTCAAACACGGTACCATCAACCAATTTCCCTGTGTAATGTACTTTCACAATTGAAGTTGCTGCAGGCTGCTTGCCCGTACCTTCTTTGGTCACTAAATATTGCAAACCAGATGCTGTAGTTTTTACCCCAGCTTTTTTGGTATTTTCAGTCAGGAAAGTATCACTTGATGCCTGAGCCTGTTTGGCACTATCCACTTGCTTCTGCTGCATTTCTTTTTGGAACTGCTCATAAGCTGCTTGTAATTCTTCTTCAGTATAAGCGGGAGCGGTACGGGCATGACCTTCGCGAACGCCTGTCACAAAGCTGTTAATATCCAGCTCAGGTGGAGTTTGATGAGCGACTTCATAACCGAGTGCATAGCTAATTTTAGAAACAGCAGAGGCATCTTTAGATGCTTTTGTGGTTTGAGCAGCTGGGTTTTGAGTTGCATAGTAAACAGGTACTAGCGCGGCACCGCCTAAAAGAACAGCGACAGCAATCGGTAAGGCCTTACTCATGTATTATTCCAATCTAATGTTATCGTTGAGGTTCATTCCATCTTAGCAGAAAATTTTGAGAAATCTTGCAGAATGGGTGGTTTTTTAGCAAGCGGACATCGCAGTTGTGTTGAAGTTTAAAGAGATAAAAAAAACCAGCAATAGCTGGTTTTTCTATCTAAATGGGATCAACCATTTTGTTCTCTAGACTTATAACTATAAATGTAATCATAGCTATAGCTCCCCCCGGCTGAACGCTGAATATCATTCAGGATAAAGCCATTTACGATACTACCGGCCTGTTTAAAGCGGTTTAATGTAAGCTCTAGCTCCTTCATTTGTGTTTTTGCATAGCGCGCCACCACCAAATTGAGTCCAACATATTGAGATACGATAATCGCATCCGTGACTGCCAGGACAGGAGGTGTATCAATAATGATATGGTCATAGTGCGGAATCAGAGATTGTAGTAATTCCTTGAAGCGTACTGAATTAAGAAGCTCAGAAGGGTTTGCTGAACTTTCACCACAGGTGATTACATTCAAGTTCGGAACATTGGTGTTTTGTACCACCTGTTCTAATGTAATTTGCTCATTCAGGTATTCAGTTAATCCATGTTGATTATCCAGATCAAAATATTTGTGGATGTGACCACGACGCAAGTCTGCATCAATCACCAATACGCGTTTATTTTTTTCCGCCATGATGACTGCCAGGTTGCTAGAAACAAATGATTTCCCGACTTTTGGTGCTGGACCTGAAATCATGATGATGTTGGTCTTGGCTTGGCTTAGGGCGAAATGACTCGCTGTACGTATGCTTCGTAAGCTTTCGATCGCAATATCATCGCTATGTTTAAGGGCTAATACAAAAGGAATCTTTTTCTTTTTGAGTAGTTTTAGCCCAGGTTTCTGACTCGGAGAATGGGCAATATTCGCATATACTGGAAGCTCTAGTTGATATTCTATTTGACTGCTATCTTTCACACCAGAACGCAGCATATTGCGGAATAATGCCACCAAGATTCCCACAAAAATACCGAACCAAAAGGCGAGGAACAGAATCAGTGGTGTTTTCTGTTGCACTTGGTCAATGGGTTCAAGTGCGGTATCAATGATATGTACATTGCCAATTTCACCCGCTTTGGCAACACGCAGTTGTTGGTAGGAATTCACCAGGTTGGTATACAGTTGCTGTTTGACTTCGACTTCGCGTGACAGTTGCAAATACTGGCGTTGTATCTCTGGAATATTTTTGAGTGTTGTATTCAGTTCACGAATCTTGCCATTGATCACACGAAGTTGAGCCGTAATTTCTCGCATGGCTGGATGTAGTGCTGCATATTTGGCAGCTATTTCTGCCTGTCTCTGTTCAAGTAAGACTTTTTGTGTTTCTAAGGTGATGCTCTGATTTAAATACAATTCAGATTCTTTAGCGATATCAACTGTATTATGCCGTTGACGGAACTGGTTAAAGGCAAATTCTGCATTATCAAGCTGTTTCTTTAAATCCGGTAATTGTTCATCCAGAAACGCCAGTGTCTGCGCTGTTTCTGTTGAACGTCGCGTAATATTGTGCTGGCTATAAGTCGCTAAAATCGTGTTCAGGACCTTAGTGATATGCTGTTTATCTTGACCCTGATAGCGAAGCTGCAGAACTCCACTCAGTTCGCCTTTTTCTGTCACTGAATAATTGGCAAGAATAGAATCAATCGCTGTTGGTAATGAGAGTTTTTGTACCCGATAGCTGTTATCTAGCTTATCCTGAGTAAAGATGGCAACTTTCCAATCTCCCTGTGCAGCTTTGCCTTGAACAGCCTGGTTAAGTGGCCCTTGAAAGACAATTTCCTCTGTAGCTGGATTGATCAAGCTAAAGCTCTGTGGTTGAAACTTCAGCAGGAGATTTTTATCCTGGTACGCTACGGGAACTTCAAACTGACGGATATCAAAGCTTTTTTGACCTTCTTTAAAGCGTACATTTTCGGGTTGATATTCGGTTTGGGAATTTCTGCCGTAAATGAGACGATTGATAAAAGAGTCTTCAGTGCTAGCAATATGGAGATCCAGATTTAAACGATCAATCACTGATTCAAGAATCGTGCGTGATTTTAAAACCTCAATCTCAGCATTTGATGAAGACATCTGACTAATAATACTTGACAAGCTGCCTAATAAGGCAGCTGATGCCCCTCTATTTTCTTCGACCTGAACGATTGCATCTACCTTATAGTTAATGGCTGCGGTACGCATGTACAGCAACACTGCCATCAGGCTAAGCAAACCACATAAGAGGATGAGCTTCCATTGCGAGAGCAAGGAAAAGAACACCCCTTTTAGGTCAATCATATTTTCGGTATTGTTATTTTTGTTCATAATTTTACTATCTAAAAGTTTAAAAGTGATTTTTCCAGTCGATGATATATTCTTAAATAAAATTATGAAAAATAATCAAAGACTTGCTGCTTTTGTGAGAAAGAATCCTACATATTTGGGTTTTATTGTCCTTTCTTGAAATATCTAACCCGCATAAGGCCAGATATTTTAATAATGATCAGAAGAAGACAGTTCTTATTGTGTCTGTTTCATATTCAGTATTAAGCACCTAGTACTATAGCTAAATTACCTATCGTATAGCCGAATCAGCGACATATGAAAATGGAAGAATCTGGCTAACAACGCGTTCCCAACGGGTCAGACCTGTGGCATCAACATAGACAATATCATTGCTACGCATTTTGAACTGTTTCGCCAGGCCAAAATCTCCAAGATTTTTTAGACTTAAGTGATATATTTCAGTCATCTGATTGTCTGGATTGCCACGTAAGACATAAATCCGGCTAGAATTCGCGGAATAGGGGTTAATGCCTTCACTTTCCCCCAATACATCAGCGAGAGTCATACCTTGGTCACGTAGTGGTAAGGGCTTATTGGCACTGGCCTCACCCATGACATAGATCTTCTGATTTTCACGAGGACTGATATAAAGAGTGTCATTCGGTTGAATCAATAGCTTATGCAAGGAATATCCAGCCTTTTCCAGTGCAATGGTATTCAGGTCATAGGTTACACCCTGACGCACAAGTTGAATTGAAGTAGAGTCACCTTGCTCATTTATACCACCCGCCAAACCGAGCGCCGTATAAACACTTACTGGTTGGTCAGACAGGTAAAATTGTCCTGCCGATTTCACATTGCCAACCACAGAATAGCGTTGCCCTTGATATGAAATCACGCGTACCACTACATCCGGACGGTTTAAATAAGGTGTTAATAGGCGTCGTACTTCCTGATTCACTTGCGGAAGAGTTTTTCCTGCTGCTTTATAGCGTCCAATGAATGGGAAGTGGATATAACCATTTCGATCAATTTGATAGCCGTTGTTATTATCGCTGGCCGTAGGGGCTGCACTGATTTCAGGGTAAGCCCATAGTTGAAAAGATAAGATATCACCTGGATTCAAGCGATAATCCTGCACCTCTGTCTGAAATAAAGTTGCATAATGATTGAGATTATTCGTTTGAGCCGACTGTACGACAGGTAGGGTTTGCTGATTCAATTGCACCAGATTGACAGGCGTTCCTAGCTCAGTTTGATAGATGCCTTCTTTCGGTAAATTATAGGTTTGAAAGCCGGATATTGCTGCACATCCAACTAAAGATAGGCTTAAGGTAAAAATACCTAAAAGGTGTCTATGGTTCACTTGAAACCCCTTTATTTTTATATATTCAGAATTGGTATTTATTAATAATTATTAATTTTTAATTCGATTTATGTGATTAACATCTAAAAAGTATAATAGATCACATACCTTGTCTATAGCTATTTTTAAGTCAATTTAATAAGTTTGAAAAAATATACTGCGAAAAGATGGACGAAAATGGACGTGAAACCTTGATTAAACAAGCTGTAGAGATATAGCGAATTACTTAAGTCTTAGAATAAGGATTAATTGTTTCTAATTGTTATTTTTTAATAGATGATGTAACTGAAAAGATTAAGAGCATAATCATAGTCAATATAGGAAAGTATTTTTATATAATTTTTATCTAATCTAAAGGTTTTTTAGATCATTGATTTTTACAGAATTTAAATAAAATTTAAATGATTTATAAGAAAAATTAATTTAAAATAATTAAAACAAGACTTTGTTAATTAAAATATTATTAGAAAATTTTTGATAAATATTAAATTAATATTAGTTGAAAAATATATAGAAGATTGATGGCTATATACGATGAGATGAGTTCTAAAAAACTCATTGAACTTATAAAATGTAACCACATTTAAGCATCTACTTTTTTATAAGTGGTTTGTGTAATAAAATTAATATATCTTATGAACAAATCAATAAAAATAGATATGCCCAGAAGACAGCAGTACATTAAAAATAATTTGTGAAAAGTAAAATAAAAATATTAAAGGATACTAAAAATGGTGATGAAAATATTGGTGACCGGTGGGGCTGGTTTTATTGGATCTGCTGTTATCCGGCATATCATTAAAGAGACTGAACATCATGTTTTAAATGTTGATAAGTTAACTTATGCAGGTAACTTGGAGTCATTAGTTTCTGTATTGGATCACCCACGTTACCATTTCTCTCAAACTGATATTTGTGATCATGCAGCTTTAACACGATTATTTGCAAGCTTTGAACCCGATGTGATTATGCATCTGGCAGCAGAGTCTCATGTGGACCGTTCCATCGATGGTCCGGCCGAATTTATTAAAACAAATATTGTCGGTACCTATACCTTATTAGAAGCTGCACGAAAGTATTGGCAAAAGCTGCCTGAAATTAAAAAATCCAGATTCAAATTCCATCATATTTCAACAGATGAGGTCTATGGAGATTTGGAAGGCACAACCGATCTGTTTGCAGAAACAACACCTTATTTGCCAAGTTCACCTTATTCCGCCAGTAAGGCCAGCTCGGATCATTTAGTTCGGGCCTGGCATAGGACCTATGGTTTGCCGGTGGTTGTCACGAACTGTTCCAATAACTATGGACCTTATCATTTTCCTGAAAAACTGATTCCTTTGATGATCCTCAATGCTTTAGAGGGGAAGCCCTTACCAGTGTATGGCAACGGTCAGCAGGTTCGGGACTGGCTTTTCGTAGAAGACCATGCCCGCGCTTTATATCAGGTTGCGACTCAAGGTCTTGTAGGTGAAACTTATAATATTGGTGGATGGAATGAAAAACAAAATATAGATGTGGTAAAAATCATCTGTCAGATTTTAGATGAATTAAAACCCCAACTGAAGGGGGAACGTTATGAAAGCCTCATCACTTTTGTTAATGATCGGCCTGGACATGATCTGCGCTATGCCATTGATGCTTCAAAAATTGAACGGGAACTGGGGTGGAAGCCACAGGAATCATTCGAGACCGGTATCCGTAAAACTGTGCAGTGGTATCTGGATAATCTGATATGGTGTCATCGCGTTCAGGATGGTTCTTATCAGCGTGAACGTTTAGGGGAGGCAGTCTAATGGCTAGCACAACCAAAGGGATTATTTTAGCCGGTGGTTCGGGAACACGTTTGCATCCGATTACCAAAGGCATCTCGAAACAGCTACTTCCGATTTATGACAAACCGATGGTTTATTACCCATTATCTGTCCTGATGTTAGCCGGTATCAGTGAAGCTCTTGTCATTAGTACTCCAGATGATATTGAGGGGTTTAAGCGTTTATTAGGAGATGGTTCACAGTTTGGCATGGAGCTGAGTTATGTAATTCAGCCTCGCCCTGATGGTTTGGCACAAGCCTTTATCCTGGGCGAAAAATTTATTGGCCAAAGCAATGTATGTTTGGTGCTGGGCGATAATATTTTCTACGGGCAAGGTTTTACTCCTATGCTACGCCAGGCTGCAGCACGGCAAAAAGGAGCAACTGTATTTGGCTATCAGGTGAAAGATCCTGAACGCTTTGGTGTTGTAGAATTTGATGAACAGCAACGTGTGATGTCAATTGAAGAAAAACCGAAACATCCTAAATCTAACTTTGCTGTAACGGGTCTGTATTTTTATGACAATGATGTCATTCAGATTGCCAAACAGGTTCAACCATCCGAACGGGGCGAGCTTGAAATTACCTCGATTAACCAGGCATATCTGGAGCGTGGTGATTTAAATGTTGAATTGTTGGGGCGTGGATTTGCCTGGTTAGATACAGGTACACAGGGCAGTCTGCTTGAGGCTGCTCAATTTGTAGAAACTATTGAAAAACGTCAGGGTTATAAAGTGGCCTGCTTGGAAGAAATTGCATTGAATAATGGCTGGCTGAGCAGAGAGGAAGTTTTAGCGATTGGTCAAACAATGAATAAAAATGGCTATGGACAATATCTGATTTCTTTAGTGGGGAAATAATAATGAGTTTAGTTAAATTAATTGATTTACCTAATTTAGGTGATGAACGAGGTGGATTAGTTGCAATTGAATCAAATCAATCTATTCCATTTAAAGTTAAACGTCTTTATTATATTTTTAGTACTTTGAATAAAGCTCGTGGTTTTCATGCCCATATTGCTTTGAAACAAATAGCTATATGTATAAAAGGTAGCTGTCGATTTATATTGGATAATGGATGTATTAAAGATGAAATTATTTTGAATTCTCCTTTAAAAGGATTGTATATAGAATCTTTAATATGGAGAGAAATTCATGATTTTTCTGAAGATTGTGTGCTATTGGTATTAGCAAATAATTATTATGATGAAAATGATTATATTCGAAATTATCAGGATTTTTTAAAAGAGGTAAATAAACCAATTGTAAATTTAACAGTAAATAATTAAATATATAATATGATAAAAACACAAGAATTATTAATTTTCAATGTATTCGTTGTAGAATAATATTTTAAAAAATAATTAAAAATTAATAAATATAGTAGAGCTAATTTTTATATCAATAAATCTAGAAGTAGTACATTAAATATAGGAACAACTGTTTGAAAATAAGCTCTTATTTTGGAGCTATATTCCCTAATTTTTTGATTTTTTATGAGATTGATAAGAATGATTCCTTTTCTTGACCTAAAAGCGATAAATGCTCAATATCTTGATAAACTTATCGTAGCTTGTACACAGGTAGTTGATTCTGGCTGGTATATATGTGGAAAACAGGTAGACGATTTTGAAAGGCATTTTGCGCATTATTGTGGAACGCAGTATGCCATAGGGGTTGCCAATGGTTTGGATGCTCTTATTCTGACCCTGCGTGCATGGAAAGAATTGGGTAAGCTAAATGAAGGAGATGAAGTCATTGTGCCTTCAAATACTTATATTGCGAGTATTTTGGCGATTTCACAAAACAATTTAAATCCGGTGCTGGTCGAACCGGATATTCATACTTTTAATATTGATACTAAAAAAATTGAAGCAGCTATTACTATCAAAACAAAGGCGATTTTACCCGTTCATTTATATGGACAGCTTGCTGCAATGCCAGAAATTATGGTGATTGCCAAGAAATATAATTTACTGGTCCTAGAGGATTCAGCACAAGCACATGGTGCTGAAATAGATGGTAAAAAAGCAGGTAATTGGGGAGATGCCTCAGGCTTCAGTTTTTATCCAGGTAAAAACTTGGGGGCATTAGGAGATGGGGGCGCGATTACCACCAATGATGCCGAGTTAGCCAATATGCTGAAGGCGATACGTAATTATGGTTCGCATGAAAAATATAAAAACCTGATGCTTGGAGTAAATAGTCGTCTTGATGAAATTCAGGCGGCAATTCTGAACGTAAAACTGAAATTTTTGGACCGAGAGAACCAACATCGCCGTCAGATTGCAGATCTCTATTTAAAAGAAATTCAAAATCCAGCCATTGATCTTCCACTCATAAATATAGACGCGGAAACTTATACCCAGCATGTTTGGCATTTGTTTGTCATCCGAACCCGACATCGGGAAGAATTACAAAAATATCTGGCAGACCATGGGGTACAGACACTGATTCATTACCCGATTCCACCGCATAAACAACAAGCTTATAAAGAGTGGAATGACTTAAGTTTACCAATTTCAGAACAAATTCATGCCGAGGTCTTGAGCTTACCGATCGGACCTACTTTATCTATGGATGAAGCAAAGCAAATTGTTCAGTTATGTAATGGTTTTCAAATATAGATGAATTTACTTACGACCAGCGTACTCAATGGTGTGGCGGTGCTGATTAAGACCCTAACCCTATTTGTACTGAATAAAATTTTGGCTGTATATCTGGGACCGACTGGATATGCCGCTTTAGGACAATTCCAAAATTTTATTCAAATGGTAACAACTTTTGCAGGTAGCGCAATTAATACTGCCGTCATTAAATATACGGCCGAGTATCATGAAGATCAAAACAAACAACGTGCAATCTGGAAAACAGCAGGCAGTCTTGTTTTTCTATTCAGCCTGATTTTTGCAATATTAATTTTAATTTTCCAAAACCAGCTATCACTTTATATATTTCATACCCTTGAATATCAAAATGTTTTCGTATGGTTCGCAGTGTTTTTAATATTTTTTAATTTTAATACATTATTTTTAGCAATATTAAATGGCAAAAAAGAAATATTAAAATTAGTCATTGCTAATATTTCAGGCAGTTTATTTGCTCTTATTATTACAAGTATTTTAGCCATAAAATTACATTTATATGGTGCCTTGATTGCATTATCCATTTATCAGTCTATTGCATTTATAGCCACGTTATTTCTGTGTTGTAGAGCGGACTGGTTTAAATTTTCGTCTCTGTTTGGAAAAATAGACTTCGAAATTACTAAAAAATTTAGTTCTTTTGTTTGGATGGCATTGGTAAGTGCGATCTGCGTGCCTTTATCGCAAATGCTGATTCGTGCCTATTTAAGCCAGGAGTTTGGCGTGGCATATGCAGGATACTGGGAAGCGATGATCCGTCTAAGTACCGTATACCTGATGCTGGTTACAACAATATTGGGGGTCTATTACTTGCCGCGCCTATCAGAGCTCAAGATACTTGAAGAAATTAAGAAAGAAGTCTATTTAGGCTATAAGTTCCTTTTTCCAATGGCTGTGGCAGGAGGCATAATTGTTTTTGTGTTACGTGATTGGATTATCAATGTATTGTTCAGTCCCTCCTTCGCACCCATGCAAAGCCTGTTCTTTTGGCAAATGATGGGCGATGCATTAAAGATAGGGAGCTGGATACTAGGTTATTTAATGTTAAGCAAAGCCATGACCAAACTGTATATCTCTACAGAAATTATATTTACTCTTTCCCTTCTGATTTTGACCTATGTGTGTACCCAAGTTTTTGGATTTGAAGGGGTTTCGATTGCTTACCTGGTAAATTACGGGATGTATTGGATAGTCATCAGTTTATTTATATTTAAACCATTAGAATAAAAAGAGACATAATATGAAAATTGAAGACCTTTTAATTTCTATCATTATACCAAGTTATAATCATGAGAAATTTGTGTGTGACAGTATCCGGAGTGTCATTGACCAGTCGTATCAGAATATTGAGTTAATTGTCATTGATGATGGATCTACAGATTCTTCCGTAGAAAAAATCCAAGAACTGATTCCGCTCTGTGAAAAACGATTTACCCGATTTGAGTTTAGACATCGACCCAATCAGGGCTTGAGTGCAACCTTGAATGAAGCATTAGCATGGACACAGGGAGAATATTTTTCTTCTCTGGCTTCAGATGATATAATTTTAAAAGATAAAATAAAAATACAATCCGAATTTTTAAACCAAAACAAAAATTGTATCGCAGTATTTGGAGGAGTGGCAGTTATTGATAATGATTCTAATCTTGTCAAAAATAGAGTTAAAAAAAGACAAAGTTATAATTTTGAAAAAATTTTATTATTAGAACATGATTTGCCAGCTACGACCCAACTGATCCAATCTAAAGCTTTGAAAAAAATTGGCGGTTATGATGCTAAGGTAAAAATCGAAGACTGGTATATGTGGTTGCTTTTAGCACAGGAGGGGGAGTTATGTTATCTTCCAGTTATTTTTGCTAAATACAGGCTACATGATAATAATATGCATAAACAGACGTCTCTTATGCATGATTCGAGAATGATGATTTTAAATGAATACCAAAATCATATTCTATTTAACAAAGCAAAAAAAAGAGCTTTATGGATAAATGCATTTGAGTTGGGGCTGTTTTCCAAAAAGCAATCATTAGAAAAAATGCTAAGCATTTTGAGAGAATATCCATCTGAAATTTTAACATATGATTTCTTCAGGTTTTTTTACTGGTTACTTATTAAAAAAGATTTTTAATATAAATAAGTTCGATAAATATTATTGATTTTGTTAGAGAATACCATTTTAAAATATATTAAATAAGAAAATAATTAAATTAATAATATAAAATATTAATCGGTTCTTTTGCTTTTCTGTCGAGCAAAAGACAATAAAAAAGGAATGGATAATGATTATTTTAAATGAAACTAATTCAAAAAATAACATTATTTTTTTAAGTGGTACTAATATAAGAGATAAGTCAATTATATATCTTATACTATTTTCATTTTTTTTATCTCAGTTTTATTTTTGGTCAAGTGGAGTTCCACAATTCAGCCATATTTTTATTATGGGTGCCATTTTATTGCTATTTAGCAAAAGCTCTAAAATAAATATTGAGTATTCAAATATAATTTTATTATTCGTTGCTTATGCAATTTGTGTAAATTTTGCTTGGTATTTAATTGTTCTAGATTCAAGTTATATGATGTCGACAGTTTACTGGATATTTAATTTGTTGTTTTTTCTATTAATGATGAATTTAAATCAGGTCCAGATAAAATTTTTCTATGAAAAATTATTATTCCTTATCCCTTTTTCCTATATTGTTGAAATTATTATCTGGGTAAGTAACTTAGGTCGTTATGATTTTGAACCTCGATACAATGGTCTTTTTAATGATCCTAACCAGATGGCATTTTGGGTGCTGAGTAGCTGTGCAATTTACCTATATATTTCAGGAAACGGCTTTAAAAAAATAACTGTCTATTTTTTAGCCTTATTCCTGATTTTATTGACTATGTCAAGATCTGCTTCAATTGGTTTTTTAATGTTAACTCTAGGACTTATATTTAGTCAAAAAGGGGACCTGAATAAAAGAATATTTGTATTCATTGGAACATTAGTGCTTTTTGGAAGCTTAAGCTACTTTTTATATAACTTGGGGGTCTTTGATAGCGTTGTACTACGCTTTATGGAAGGGTTAGATCAACGAGACAGTCAGGTAGAAGGGCGTGGTCTTTTCAGTTTTTTAGATTATCCTCAATATTTAATTTTTGGGGCTGGGCAAGGTGCCCACTGGTTATATAATCCTACCGGGAATGAAATTCATTCAACTTGGCTAGGTATCTTATTTTATTATGGAATTATAGGTATATCCTTATTTTTAATATTTCTATACCAAATATTCAAGAAACTATCACTTTCAAACAAGATGATATTCTTAGGACCAATGTTATATGGGTTTACCACCTATAGTGCAAGAACGCTGATTTTTTGGTTTTTATTGGCAGCTTTTTTAATATTTTCAAATAATAATAAGGAAGAATAAATATGTATATTTCTATAGGAATTCCATTTTTTAATGCTGAAAAATATTTAGAAGATGCGATTAAATCGGTTCTGGCCCAAACTTTTCAAAACTGGGAACTCATAGTGGTAGATGATGGATCAACAGACCGGTCTTTAGAGATAGCCCGATCATTTGTTGATCCTCGAATCCGTATCATTTCTGATGGCTTCAATAGAAGATTACCTTATCGCTTAAATCAGATTATTAATGAAGCACAATATGACATTATTGCACGTATGGATGCTGATGATCTAATGGCAGTAGATCGGCTTGAAAAACAGATAAAAGTCTTAAATGAAAATCCAGAGATTGATTTAGTGGTAACCAGCTTGTATTCGATTGGAAATAAAAATGAAATTTTAGGGAAAAGAATTTATTCTAATCATCAAATGCAACCCAAAGAAATTTTGCAAGGCCTGACCAACTTATTACATCCTTCATTGCTTGCACGAAAGGCGTGGTGTAAAAGAAATCCCTATCAAGTTAATAACTGTCTAGCGGAAGATTATGAATTATGGCTCTCAGCAGCGATAAAAAATGATTTTAATTATGTGGTGATGCAAGAACCCTTGTATTTTTACAGAGAAGTAGAAAATGTAAAAAAAGAAAAAATGATTCGTGGTTATAATACTCAAATTGAAGTGATTAAAAAATATTATAATAATGTCATATCTGATCTTGAAAAAAATAAGATTGTTCTAAAATTTGAAATAAAAAAAATGATTGTAGAAATATTAAGTTTTTTGAATTTAATGCAAATTTTAAATAAGCGTAGGATGACTACTGTTTCTGAAGACGATAAAAATTTTTATATGTCACAATTAGAACTTATAGGACGATTAAAATAATGATAAATAAAAAAATTGCTATTATAGGTTCTACTGCTTATAACCTTTATAATTTTCGTAAAGATTTTATTTTTGCATGTTTAGAGCAGGGTCATCAGGTTTATGCTTTTGTCTCAGAGTATGATGATCAGTGGCTAGATATAATTAAAAATCTTGGAGCAACTCCTATTTCCTATCAACTTAGTCGTGGGGGATTGAACCCATTATCTGATCTATATTCTATTTTTCAGCTTATAAATAAAATAAAAGAAATTCAACCTGATATAGTCTTTTCATACTCAACTAAACCTATTATTTATGCTACTTTAGCTGCTTATAAGACAAATGTTCCCTATATTTATGGAATGATTGAAGGCTTGGGTTCACCTTTTACCATTCATAAACATGGTCAAAGTTTAAAGACTAAATTAATACGCTTTGTACAAATTTCTTTATATCGGCTTGCATTTCCATATTTAGATAAAATTATTTTCTTAAATCGCGATGATCCTAAAGATCTAGTACATCGTTATAATCTTCCCCATAAAAATAATGCAATTGAAGTCTTAGGACCAATTGGCCTTAATTTACAAGAGTATGCTTATACGAAATGGGATGCCGAGAAAAATTTATCTTTTATCTTTATTGCCAGGTTAATTGCCGAAAAGGGTATATTTGAATATTTAGAAGCTGCTCGAATAGTTAAAGAAAAATATCCTGATATAACATTTAAAATTATAGGGGGGTTAGATCCTGAAAACCCAACTGGTTTAAAGCAGGTACAATTAGATCAATTGATAGAAACAGGAATTATAGAATACGCTGGTTTCGTTAAAGATGTGAATCAAAGAATATGTGAGAGTGCAGTTTTTGTATTACCCTCCTATTATCGTGAGGGCATACCTCGCAGTACACAAGAAGCAATGGCTATAGGAAGACCAGTGATTACTACTGATGTACCTGGCTGTAATGAAACTGTAGTAGAGGGTGTTACGGGTTTCCTAATTCCTAAATGGGATGTAAACGCATTAGTAAAGAAAATGATTTATTTCATAGAATATCCTGAACAAGTAAATAAAATGGGGTATCAAGGATTTTTATATGCTAAAAAAAATTTTAATGCTGATCATATAAATCATAGATTATTGCAAATATTAGGAATGAATTAGGCTTAGAATTCATTTAATAATATTTTTATTTATAAAAATAATTTTGATTAAATTTAACTTAAAAATAATAAGTAGAGAATGTTTAACTTATACAGGAGATTGCAATGGGCGAAGATATAAGCTTTAAAATAAAAAAATACGAAGATTCAGATAAAATAATGTGGAATAAATTTTTGTTAAAATGTAAAAATTATCACTTTATGTTTAATCGGGATTTCATGGAGTATCATTCTGATCGTTTCGAAGATTTCTCTTTAATATTTAAAAATGATGAAGATGAAATTATGGCTTTATTACCTGGAAATATTAAAGATAATATTTTTTATAGTCATCAAGGTTTAACCTTTGGTGGATTTTTATTTGATAGAGGGATGCATGCTGCTGATATGCTTGAACTCTTTACTCAATTAAAGATTTTTTTTAAAGAAAAAAATATTGAAAAAATTATATATAAATGTATTCCAAGTATTTATCATAATTATCCAGCGCAAGAAGACTTATATGCTTTATTTAGAAATCATGCCAACCTTTATCGTAGAGATATTAGTGTTTGTATTGATTTAGAGGAAGAATATTCATATTCGGAAAGCAAAAGAAGATCAATTAAGAAGCTCAAAAAAAATGGTATTATTTGTGAAGAAATAGATCAGCCTAGTATTGTTTGGGGTGTCCTTCGTGAAGTATTACGTGAGCATCATAACCAACAACCTGTCCATAATGAAATTGAAATAGATTTATTGAAAAGCAGATTTCCTAATAATATAAGAGCTTATAAGTGCTGTCTTGATGGGAATATTGTGGCAGCAGCAGTTACTTTTGAAACTGAGAGAGTGGTTCATATTCAGTATTTGGCGAGTAATGATAAAGGCAGAGAGGGAAAAGTATTAGATTATCTGATTGATTTTTTAATAAATAACAGTAAAAAATTTGCTAAAATATTTGACTTTGGTATTTCTAATGAACATGAAGGGAAGTTTTTAAATAGGGGGTTGATTAATCAAAAAGAAAGATTTGGTGCTCGTGCGATTGTACATGATTTTTATACTATAGATTTTTGACATACTCGCCCATTTTCGACAAGCTCAAACCTGTTTTATGATCACGATCTTATTTTTCAGGGCTTGTGGTTATGCGTCTTTAGATGTAATTAAGAAGTATATTCAAAGTTAGCAGGGTTAAAGCTTTTTGAAATTCACCTCCACCTTGACTGTCGGGGTGGAGTCCTCTTCCCTTACAGAGGCTTTGTTGCACAAAGATTTGAAATGCAAAGCGCCCCTAATTGAGCCAAATTTAAGGCGTAACTTGGGTAAGTGGTCGACCTAATTCCGTAAATCTGTTAAGGACTGCTACACGTGCATGGATCTCATTCACTTGGCTATCAAAACTCCTTGCACTGAGTTTATCTCCTAATAATTTGATGCAATGCATCTTAGTTTCAACCAAACTTCGCC
>NZ_JAMXXN010000018.1 GCF_024129435.1 Acinetobacter lwoffii
CGTGCCATTGAAAATATAGAAATAAAAATAACTCAAAGGAGGATTTTAAGTATTTAAAACCAATTCTTCAAATGAGGACACGCCCTAATATATTAAGCCTAAAAAAACGGCCGAAGCCGTTTTAATTAAAAATCGGATATTGAGCTTAGAAACGCATCCCAATCCCGGCATAGGCCAGAATCGGATTGACTTCGATATCGGCTTTAGAGCGAATCAGTTCACCTAGATTTGCATCTGTCACTGTAATTGTCGTGTCATTTTTCAGATGTGCATAAGAGACTGAACCGACTGCAAACCAGGTGTCATTAAAGTCATAGCTAAAGCCGACCGTGGCCACGGGCGCGAAAGCATCGGATGCTTCAAGTTTGACTTTTGGATCGGCCCCTTCATTTGGCGTACCATCTAGAGAAGCACCTGCTTTGTTTCGTTTAATGTTGGCAATCATATGTCCGGCAGCAATCAGGTCCTGCTCGGTACGTGAGTTAATTTCCAGTTCATTGAAATAGGCATACATCACACCTAAGCCGACATAAGGCCGGAATTTATTGACCCCTGTTTTACCAAAGTGATACTGGAATTCAAAGGCAGGTGTCCAGGCGCGGGCAGAGGCGGCCGGCCCATAAGCTTCCAGATCAGTAATGAGAATATCATTTTTTAATTCAATGCCGGGTAAATCAATTCCACCTGGAATTTGTGGAATCAAATCAAGACTTGGAGTCGCAAGCGCAGAGAAAGGAGCATAAATTTTACCACTGCCTTGCAAGTCTACTTTAGGTGGAATGCCGGCTTTCATTTCAAAAGAAATATTATCGGTAAAATAGTAATTGGTCATGATGCCTAAAGTGGTGACATCATCCGCTTCCAGGCCTGTACCAGGATTACTCCAGCTTTCCAGTCCATAAATTTCAGCTCGCCCACTGAGCGCTGCAGGCAGTGTTTCTGTACCAAGTCGATCCAGAATATTAACAAAAACAGAGGAAAGGTTTGGATCCATGTCTGGATCAAGATTATTTTTCACAGAGTCAATTGAGATATCACCTACTTGTGATGTTTCGCCTTCTTTAACAGCAGTATTCACTTTAAAGGGCTGGGCCTTGCCTTGCGGCATCACATGCAATGCACCGACTGATACCGAGAAACGCTTAAAGCCATCTCCATCTTGCAAGCTAAAATAAGGGGAATCTGCATGCGCGACCATAGGTAAAGTGGCTAGGCCTGCCATACATGCCAGCAATGTTTTCATTGATTTGGAACTCCATGTCCAGTGTGTTTATTCGTTTTTCTAGTTAACTAATTATGTGAATTACATTAAAAAATTCAGTTATAGAACAACAGGTCAAAAGTCAATCGATGGTTAATATTGGTAATTTATGTATATTTTTTGTTTATATCTCTTGAGTTTTAAGAAATGTATAGTGTGTAAAAATCATTATTTTTATCTGACTAGCTTAAGTATAAAAATGAAGGAAATTTACTCTTGAGAGCGTTAAAATTTCAATCCTATGAATTTTTATCATGGAAGATATAGAGGAGAGTTTAGGTAAATTTTAGGCTGCATTGATTCAAGCATTTATTATCATGGGATGATTTTTTATTTTTCCAAAACAAGAGCATATGAATTTATCCAAGATCCTGCTACCCAGTCGACTGAGTTTTTTTGTACAATAGCCGCATATATTATTGAGTGAATCACATGAGCACCCAAACTCCTCCCAAAAAAAAGCCCCTGGTTAATTTACCTTTCCCGATCAAACAGGCAGAGCAAAATGCTGCAGAAGAAGTTCTGGAAGATTTAAGACCAAGACCACAGCGTTATGCTGACCGTACCTGGATGCCACCACGTGGTACTCGCCGTTCAATGGGCAAACGCTAATTGATCAGACTCAAAAAGCTATGATAAATCATGGCTTTTTTTGTGGAAATTTTTAGGGAGTTGATGAGCAATATTTGATTCATCTTTCGCGCAAAGAGAAAATGGTGCTCTAATTTATCCAAATCTTTTTCAATTTTACTCTTAATACAGCAAACGAAATATTTAAGCTCTGTAAATACCCATCAAAATAAAATCCAGACCAGATTGATTTCATATTCGACATTTTAGCCGTCCATAAAAAAAGCCAATTCAAACATTGGCTTTTTTGAAAGATATTTTGATAGCACTAACGAATGCTTTTACGCGCTTTATTTTCCGGTTTCGGTGGCGCAATTTCTCGCTCACCTTGCCAGACATCAATAAAATCTTTCTCGTTAATATTATAAAGTTCCAGTAGCGCTAAAATCACGCCTCCAAATAACATGGCACCTTCTGAATGGCTCTGAAAATCGACTAGTTTGGTATTCAGATTGTGCAGGATATCTTCAATTTCAAAGACACGTTCCCGCCCATTGCTGTCGGTCGGATAGATCTGGGTATTTAAAATAATTCTCGCCAAACTTTTTTCATTTTCGGTTAATGGCAGTTCTTCAATCAACTTATCGCTGGCCGGAGTTAAAATCACGGAATCGCGGAATATGGTATGTAAGAAATTTGCGCTTAATTTTGGCAGCGGCTTTTCGACAAAAGGACGGAAAGATTGCGGGAAAATCACATTACGTGAGATGCCTTTAAACATTGGGGCAATTTCCTCGACCTTATAACCTGCGATCCCACAACCCAAGGAAGTAATAAAATATTTATTTTTAGGATGATTTTTGGTGTAAATCTTAAAGTCATCAATATAGTGCTGGATTTGTGAGAGCGGCATTTGTTGCAAATGCTCGTTCATGGTGGGAATAGCATAGCTCTGACCCGCCCAGCCACGACCCACGCCCATGACTGCACCAAAATGCTCAAGTGCCGTTCTGGCTGCTCCACCACCATGCTGTCCAGCCAAGTTGCTGCCAAAAACAAAAACCGTATTTTCCGGAAGGGATTTAACAATACTTTCATCGTGATAGTGGTAAGTCATAATTGTCTATTCTAGGCCATCCTGATCTTCATGTTGCCCGTGAAATGCATAGGGGTCAAGGCATTATTCTGCAGCGATATCCAAACAGAGAGAGTAATATTTCACCCATAAGGCAAAACATGATGCCGAGTATGCACAAATAAAGCTGCTGGCTGAAAATGCTTGGTTTTTTCTGTATTTATTCGCTTTGTAACTGTATATTTTATTGATGATTTTTCAAACTAGAGAATGAGTCAAGCGCTAACAAATAATGAATACTAATATTGTTTTATTTTACCAAACAGAAACCTAAGCAGGGATTGAGTAATTCCAATTTACCCTCATAATAAATCAAATCTATATCCGCAGCGAAGTCAGCGAAAGCTATGAGTGATAAAAAACCCTTTGAATTAGTGACCAGTTATCAACCAGCAGGCGATCAGCCACAGGCCATTGAAAAACTTGTCAAAGGCATTGAACAGGGTTTTCATGATCAGCTTTTACTGGGGGTTACTGGGTCTGGTAAAACCTATACTATGGCCAATGTCATTGCACAGACACAGCGTCCGACCATTGTCATGGCACATAACAAAACTTTGGCTGCGCAGCTCTACGGCGAATTTAAAGCATTTTTCCCCAATAATGCCGTCGAATATTTTGTCAGTTATTATGATTATTATCAGCCGGAAGCCTATGTGCCATCTTCAGATACTTTTATCGAGAAAGATGCTGCAATTAATGACCATATTGACCAGATGCGCCTTTCTGCAACCCGTTCACTCCTAGAGCGACGTGATGCGATTATTGTCGCATCGGTATCTGCGATTTATGGTTTGGGTGATCCAAATGCCTATATGAGCATGTTGCTGCATGTGGTGGAGGGTGACCGCATTGGCCGTGATGATATTATTCGCCGTCTGGTCGAGATGCAGTATTCGCGTAACGAACTGGAATTTCTGCGTGGTACTTATCGTATTCGCGGTGAAATTATTGATATTTTTCCGGCTGAATCGGATCAGGATGCCATCCGGATTGAACTGTTTGATGATGAAGTTGACTCTATTCGCTGGTTTGATCCGCTGACCGGGAAAATGGTTCGTAAAGTACCTCGTGTGACCATTTATCCTAAAAGCCACTATGTTACGCCTAAAGACAATTTATCCCGTGCGATTGAAACCATCCGAGACGAACTTAAAGATCGTCTGGTGTTCTTCCGGGAAAATGACAAACTGTTGGAAGCCCAGCGGATTGAACAGCGGACACGCTATGATCTGGAAATGATGCAGCAATTAGGTTATACCAACGGCATTGAAAATTACTCACGTCATTTATCTGGACGCCCTGCGGGTGAAGCGCCGCCGACCTTGTTCGATTATATTCCGGATGATGCCTTGCTGATTATTGATGAATCGCATGTGACGGTGCCGCAGATTGGTGCCATGTATAAGGGCGACCGTTCGCGTAAAGAAAATCTGGTCAATTACGGATTCCGTTTGCCAAGCGCGCTGGATAACCGGCCAATGAAATTTGAGGAGTGGGAACGGATTGTGCCGACGACTGTGTATGTCAGCGCAACGCCCGCACGTTATGAGCTGGAAAAGTCCCAGCAGATTGTCGAGCAGGTGGTACGCCCGACCGGTCTGATCGATCCAGAAATTGAAATTCGTCCAGTTCTGACGCAGGTCGATGATGTGCTTTCCGAAATTAATCTGCGTAAAGATATTAATGAGCGGGTGCTGGTTACGACCTTGACGAAGCGTATGGCTGAAGATTTAACCTCTTATTTGAAAGAATATGGGATTAAGGTCGCTTATTTACACTCCGATATCGATACCGTCGAGCGGGTCAAAATCATTCATGAACTGCGTACTGGGGTGCATGATGTACTGGTCGGGATTAACCTGCTGCGTGAAGGGCTGGATATGCCGGAAGTGTCACTGGTCGCCATTCTGGATGCCGATAAAGAAGGTTTTCTGCGTTCTGAGCGCTCTCTCATTCAGACCATTGGCCGCGCTGCGCGTAACCTGAAAGGTAAGGCGATTCTGTATGCAGACCGAATCACTGATTCGATGCAGAAAGCCATTGATGAGACGGACCGTCGTCGTGCCAAGCAGATTCAGTTTAATGAAGAACATGGCATTACCCCGCGCAGTGCAGTGCGTCAGGTGATCAAGGAAATTGATACCGGTGAAGTATTGGATGATGATTCAATTGAATTGAAAGCCTCGGATCAGGCACGTGCGATCAGTGCAGATGAGCGGCATATCATGGCAGATCCAAAAATGTTTGCGAAACACATTAACAAGCTTGAAAAGGAAATGCTGAAAGCTTCCAAAGAGCTTCAGTTTGAGCAGGCTGCGCGTATGCGTGATGAAATTGTGCGTTTAAAAGCCCAGATGTTTGATTGATTGTTGTTGCATTAAATCTTATTTAAATGACGTAAAATCAATCACAAAGAAAACATAATGTAACAAATTTAGGAATTGGATAAAGCTATTGTATGAACAGAAATTTTTAAATAAATATTTTGTGAACATGTAATAGGTATCTTTATGACAACTCAAAAATCTTCACGTACTGGATTAAAGCTGGCAAAAATTGCGGTGGGTAGTGCGGTTCTTCTCGGTTTGGGCGCCGCTACCATGGCCTATGCGAAAGAGGAGCCATTACCGACCATTGAGAAAGTTGAACTGGACCGTTATCTGGGAACATGGTACGAAGTAGCGCGCAAACCTTTATATTTTCAAAACAAGTGTGATCGTGATGTCACAGCGACTTATACTTTAAATGAAAATGGCAATATCGTAGTGGATAACCGCTGCATTAAAAAAGATGGTGGACAAACCCAGTCATTGGGCGAGGCATTTGTGCAAAATCCACCGCAGAATACCAAGCTAAAAGTCAGTTTCTTACCAGACTTTATTCGCTGGATTCCGGTCGCTCGTGGCGATTATTGGGTCTTAAAACTGGATGAAAATTATCAAACTGTTCTGGTTGGTGAGCCTAAACGCAAATATATGTGGATACTCTCACGTGATCCTCAATTGGATAAAAATGTGGTAAATGAATATTTACAATATGCACGGTCTGTCGGTTATGACCTGAGTGATGTAATTCATACTAAACAAACTCAAAGATAAAAAGATCGTCTTAATGGGAACCATGCTATGGCATGGTTTTTTATTTTATGAGTCGAAAGACAATCTAAAATCGAGAGATAACTACATTTTAAATAGATGAAGCATCAAGCTTTCTATTGTACTAATCGTTATAATGCCGGCGAATGAAAGTAGAGTTTAACTATGTATAAAGGCATCGCGTTATCTGTCTTGGCCTCTGTGGTTTTTGGAGTGCTGTATGTATTTACGCCTTTTTTACAGCCTTTAGATAGTGAACAGACTTTTGCTTGGCGTATGCTGGCGACTTTACCATTCCTCACAGCCTTTATGTGGTGGTCGGGTGATCTGAAACATATTAGCAATATCTTTAAGCGGGTGTTGCAACAGCCTTCATTCTTGATCTGGTTGCTGATCAGTTCACTGTTGTGTACCACGCAATTGTGGCTGTTTTTGTGGGGTCCCATTAATGGGCGTGGTCTCGAAGTTTCACTCGGTTATTTTCTCCTGCCTCTGGTGATGGTGCTGGTCGGCTGTGTGCTTTATAAAGAAAAATTGTCATCTTTCCAGATGGTCGCCGTTGCTCTGGCAATGTTGGGGGTAGGGCATGAAATCTGGCGGATCGGTTCAATCGCATGGGAAACGGTCTATGTCGCTTTAGCTTATCCACTTTATTTCTTTATGCGGCGTAAATTCGCGACCGATCATCTTGGTGGATTCTGGTGGGATCTATTTCTGATTTTGCCTGTGGCATTTTATTTGGGCTTTATCTATAGCGATTCTATGTCGCTTATGTTGAGTCATTCTCATTTGATCCTGGCAGTTCTTGGATTGGGCTTTTTAAGTGCGCTCGGTTTAGGTAGCTATATTTTGGCTAGCCGATATTTACCCTTTGTCATCTTTGGGCTGTTGAGTTATCTGGAGCCGGTACTGCTTGCTTTTGCCTCGATGGCACTGGGTGAGCGTGTGGAATCAGGTGAATGGCTGACCTATATTCCAATCTGGTTGGCTGTTTTACTGTTGATTGTGGAAGGAATATTGCATTTAAAACAGCAGCAGCTGAAAAAAAATGAGCTGGCAAATAAAGCTGCACAGCTAGAAAAAATCAGAAAAAATAATGAATAATGTGGTTTGCATAAGCATTATATTCGTCAGACAATATTGACCTGATTATTTTTAAAATCATCTACCATTTTGTTTAAAATAATGTTTTCGATATATTAAGGGGATAAACATGTCACAGATTGCGATTCCATATCAGTTACGTGCACGTTTATCACAACTGGAACCAAGTCTGGATTTAAATTGGGAGCGAGAGCTTCGTACTATTCTGGCAGAAGTTTCACCCGAATTAAAAGAAAGTATTGATTTTCAAATTTTAAAGCCCAAGAAAATTCTTTGGGATCAGGAAATGGATCAATACCGCTATCAGGCTCAATATTCGGTAGAACGTCTTAGCCAAAAATTTCTCAATGACCGGATGCGTTACTATGCCAGTACCTTTGGCTTGTCACTGAAAAGTTTGCAGGGTTTGAATGATAGCTTGCAAATTGCGGACTATCTGGAAAACGTCCTGGAACAAATTGATAAAATTGATGTCAATGAAAACTTTCAGATGCAGCGTGAAAAACTGGAACTGCGCCGTACTTTTTTATTGAATGCTGCAGAAATTATTCGTGGTCTTCAATTGCAGCCGGTCGAGGGCGTACGTAAGCTCACTGAACAGCAGGTCAAATGCTTCATTATTGAAGTTTTTATCAAGCAGCAATTGTTGAGTTATTGGTATAAGCCGCTATTAAAAAAACAGACGGCGGAAATGACGCATCCACTTTTCCGTTATTTCCTGATTAAAGAACAGCAGATTCGTCATTTTGATATTGTCCGTACCTCGCAATTTCTATTTATCGTTGCGCCGGTGATGGATGTGCAGCAAAACCCGTATTCGATTCGCCGTTTCCTGATTGAAGAGAAAGGTGCACTAGAAGATCAGGTTTATCTGAATATCCTGGTTCTGGACCTGCAGGATGACATGAATGAAGAAGTAGTGGAAACCCTGAAGTCGCAGATGCAGCGGATGGTGACTTTACAGAGCCAGATTCATTTGGATGTAATCGACATTGTGCATACGCTGGAACAGGTGTCCGAGCTGAAGTTATTGCCTTTACTGGTTGAGCCCATTCAAGTGGTAGAGAAAAATGCCGATGTGGTGGCACAACGCCACCTGAAGCAGTTTGAAGAAATTATGACGCGAGAATTGCTTTTGCCGATGCGGGATGCCATTCGTGATCATTTATCGCATATAGAAGAGTTTGATTATCTGTATCTGCATGTCCATAAAATATTTACAGAAATTCTGGCCTATTACCGCGATTTCAAATCCCAGCCGGGTTTTATGTTTAATCAGTACATCCAGAATTTTGAATATAAATTGCTGGCTTTTATCCGTTTACTGGAAAAGCGTAAAGGGGAAACCTTTATTCCTACCTACCGCAATGAATGGCAGGTCATGCATCAGCGTTCACAGCAGGCTATTCTGGATATTCAAAATACGATTTCTGAAAATGTACAGCAATACCGAGACCTGAAAAAATATATCAATACACTGCAGCGGCAAAAAGCGGATGAAGCGAAAAAGTCCGTATTTAAAAAGTTATGGCGTAAAAATAATTTCGATGAGGCGATTGAAACTGCACTCAACCAATTGCAGCAATTAAAGCGCAGTATGTTCCTGGAAATTATCCAGGTGCCAAGAACACATGAAAACTGTAGCGTATTTCTAGAATTTGAAAGTTTGCAGCATCTACAGCAGGTTGATCGCCACTATGCTTTTCCCTCTGGAGACAATGGTCTGACCCGTTTACCTGTACTGATTCATTTGCCCGAAACCTATGATGATTTTGATGTGGAAAATTTCAATGCCTCTATGAGTCTGGACATGAATTTTTCAGCCGGCAGTAGAATTCAGCCGGATCAGGGTGGCACGCTAAATTTTGAACTTTAGATTTGTTTGAATAAACAACATTTAACAAATTTGTGCTAGGTATTGAAAAATAGTGGTCTTTAGAATTTTTGGATGCAAAATCATTCAGCTAATTACAACTATTTTTGAAATTTATAGTGAATATACGTTAAAAACTACCCGTCTCAACGAGCTTTTGATTCAAACTTGCGGCCAATTCCATTACAATTGTCGGGTTTAGAAATTTATGCTTAGATTTACAATTAATTAGAGGACGTATCTGTGAGCAAAGACACTATTGTTGCCCTCCATGCAGAACACCAAGGTCGCTGGAAAAACCGTGAAGAACTTGCGGAACGTATGATTGCCCTTGTTGGCCAGTTATATCGTGAAAAAAATATTGTAGCTACAGTTTATGGTCGCTCTTTAATTAACCGTTCTGTGATTCAGATTTTGAAAGCACACCGCCGTACTCGCGTACTCGATGTTGAACTTTCTGTAGTTGATACTTTCCCAATTCTTGAAGCATTGGTGAAAGTAGACAACATCGGTTCTGCTGAAGTTGATCTGGGTAAACTTGCTGTTGAATTTAAAGAAAAAGGCGGCGACATCGATGCATTTGTTGCAGACGCTGTTAAATCGATCGAAGGCAATGCTGCTGCTGTAGAACATAAAGATGTGGTTCTTTATGGTTTCGGTCGTATCGGTCGTATCCTGGCGCGTTTGATGATTGGTCAATCAGGTCTGGGTCGTGGTCTTAGCCTGAAAGCAATCGTTGTTCGTAAATCATCGGATGGTGATTTGGAAAAACGTGCATCTTTATTGCGTCGTGACTCTATTCATGGTCCATTTGCAGGCACAATTTCTGTAGATGAAGAAAACGAGGCAATCATTGCCAACGGTAACTTTATCAAAGTGATTTATGCATCGAATCCTTCTGAAGTAGACTACACTGCATACGGTATCAACAATGCACTTGTGATCGACAACACAGGTAAATGGCGTGATGCTGAAGGTCTTGCTCAACACCTTAAATGCCCGGGCGCTGCTCGTGTGATTCTGACTGCACCTGGTAAAGGTGACATGAAGAACGTAGTTTACGGTGTAAACCAAGCGGATATCCTTGATGAAGATACCATCATCTCTGCTGCAAGCTGTACGACTAACGCTATTACACCTACACTGAAAGTATTACATGACAAATACACGGTGTTGAATGGTCATGTTGAAACAGTTCACTCGTTCACGAATGACCAGAACCTGATCGACAACTACCATAAAGCTGACCGTCGTGGTCGTGCTGCAACATTGAACATGGTTATTACTGAAACTGGTGCAGCGAAAGCAGTAGCGAAAGCGCTTCCAGCTCTTCAAGGTAAATTGACAGGTAACTCTGTACGTGTACCTACACCAAACGTATCTCTTGCGATTCTTAACCTGACTTTAGGTCAAGACGTTGATCGTGATGAAGTGAACGAATACATTCGTCAGATTTCAATCGGTTCTAGCCTGCAAGGTCAAATCGGTTATACCAACTCGACTGAAGTGGTATCTTCTGACTTTATTGGTTCACGCACTGCAGGTGTATTTGACGCGCAAGCAACGATCACTTCAGGCAACCGTTTAACTGCTTATGTTTGGTACGATAACGAAGTGGGTTATAGCTGCCAGGTATTGCGTATTGCTGAACAAATGGGTGGCGTAAGCTATCCAAAAGTTCCTGCTGAAACTAATGCATAATTAGTATTTAGCTAAAAAAAGAGCCTCATTTGAGGCTCTTTTTTTATGATTTTTTTATTTAAAGCAGACTTTTTAATCTAATAAGAATTAATAAATCTGCTTGCTGGCGAAATATGAATCTGATAACTTACAAAGAGTAAGTATATTAAAATGAGTAAGTAATAAAAATATTGTGAGAATGTTATGACAAATTATGCAATCAGCCCGTTACTGGGGCAGGTTTTATCAACTGAATGTCCATCACGTGAAATATTGGAACACCTTGCCAATAAATGGTCGGTCTTGGTTTTGCGTTGCCTGAGTGAAGGGGTGCATCGTTTTAGTGAACTGAAACAACGCATTGAAGGGGTAAGTGAAAAAATGCTCTCCCAGACTTTAAAAATGCTAGAACAAGATGGTTTTATTTTGAGAACGGTTTATCCGGTGGTGCCGCCAAAAGTGGAATATCAATTGACGATTACTGGCTCACAAGCGGCTGAAAAAATCATGTATTTAATTGGCTGGATTGAAAAAAGTCTGCCAGATATTTTAGAGCATAAACAAAGTATTATTAAATAGTTTTCATTAAGTGGCAGGAATGCAGTGTTTATGAAAATACAAAATTTGAACTTATCTTGGTGTATATAAAATACAGATTTTAAAAGGTATCCGCATCAGAATATTTTCTTGTGAACACGGCTTTTGAAAAATTTACTCCTCTATAAATTATTTTAAAAATCATTAAGAAATTCACAAAAAGAATTTCCAAAATAGGGGATAGTATTAGGGCAAAAGCGCTTGATTTCCTACCACTTCTTTTCCATCTTTTAAGCATTCTGTTTCTAAATCTATGCCTTAGATAGGTCAAATAGGCTTGGTGAGAAAACGACTAACTAAGATTTATGGGATTGCTGCATAATTCTATTCGAGAAATTCTTTAAAATATGGCAGAATATGGGGTTTTAAAGTTTTTAGAGGATTGGCAATATGCGCTTTGTTGATGAAGCAGTCATTACCGTAGAGGCTGGCGACGGTGGCAATGGCGTAGCCAGTTTTCGCCGTGAAAAATTCGTGCCATTTGGTGGTCCAGATGGTGGTGATGGTGGTCGTGGCGGCAGCATTTATATTCAGGCTGACGACGACACCAGTACGCTAGTTGATTATCGTTATACACGTAAATATCGTGCAGAACGAGCAAAAAATGGCCGTGGGGCGAACTGTGCTGGTCGTGGCGGTGAAGATACCGTATTAAAAGTTCCGGTAGGAACAACAATTGTAGATGTAGAGTCTGGTGACATTATTGGCGACTTGATCGAAGACGGTCAACGCGTGAAAGTTGCAGCAGGCGGTGATGGTGGTTTAGGTAATACCCACTTTAAATCATCGACCAACCGTTCACCACGTAAGTGTACGCATGGTCAAAAAGGCGAATTCCGTGAAATCCGTCTAGAGCTTAAAGTTCTGGCAGATGTCGGCTTGCTGGGTATGCCAAATGCGGGTAAATCCACCTTCATTCGTGCTGTATCAGCGGCAAAACCAAAAGTTGCAGATTATCCATTTACCACCATGGTGCCAAACCTGGGTGTGGTCGATGCCGATAGTCACCGTTCATTCGTGATGGCAGATATTCCAGGTCTGATCGAAGGGGCATCTGAAGGTGCAGGTCTTGGGATTCGCTTCCTGAAGCACTTGGCGCGTACCCGTATCTTGTTACACATCGTTGACGTACAGCCGATTGATGGCTCAGATCCGGCACATAATGCTAAAGCAATTATGAAAGAGTTAGAAAATTTCTCCCCAACGCTTTCAAAACTGCCGATCGTATTGGTGCTGAACAAAGTCGATCAGTTGGCTGAAGAAACACGTGAAGAATGGTGCACCCATATTCTTGAAGAATTGCAGTGGGAAGGCCCAGTTTTTGAAACTTCTGGCTTAACGGCTGAAGGCACCAAAGACGTAGTTTACTACCTGATGGATCAGATCGAAGAGCAACGTGAACGCGAAGCTGAAGATCCAGAATATGCAGCAGAAATGAAAGCATTCCGTGATCAGCTTGAAGCTGAAACACGAGAACAAACCATCGCTGCAAAAGAAGCGTATCGTGAGATGCGTCGTCAGCAACGTCTTGCCGGTATTCTGGGCGATGATGAAGATGATGAAGATGGCGATGATGATAGTGATGTGGAAGTGTACTACGTACGCTAATCTCTGAGAGAAGAGTCTGAGGACAAGATGATAGAAGTGGTAGATGGGCAGCGTCAGCTCAAGGGTTGTAAACGAATCGTTGTTAAAATCGGATCATCTTTACTCACAGCAAATGGACAAGGTTTAGATTTAGATGCCATCTCGCATTGGGCGGGACAAATCGCAGATCTACACAATGCAGGACACGAGATTATTCTGGTGTCTTCCGGTGCTGTGGCTGAAGGTATGGTGCGAATGAAACTTGAGAATCGACCCACCGATCTACCCAGTCTTCAGGCTTGTGCTGCCATCGGTCAGATGGGTCTGATCCATACTTGGTCAAGCGTACTAGAGAAACACCAGATTCGAACTGCGCAAGTATTGTTAACCCATGATGATCTGGCAGATCGTCGTCGTTATCTCAATTCATGTGATGCTTTGCAGAACCTGATTGACTGGCGTGTGATTCCGGTGATCAATGAAAATGATACTGTTTCGACTGACGAAATTCGCTTTGGTGACAACGACACACTTGCTGCGATGGTTGCGGGTCAGGTTCATGCAGACCTTCTGATTATCTTAACGGATCAGGAAGGGATGTTTGACTCAGACCCACGGTCTAATCCAGATGCCAAACTGTTCCATACCGTACGTGCGATGGATGAAAGTCTGTTTGATATGGCCGGTGGAGGCGGTAAATTTGGTCGTGGTGGCATGCTGACCAAAGTTCGTGCTGCACGTCTGGCTGCAAAGTCGGGCTGTCCGACCTTAATTGCAAGTGGTGATAGTGATGGTGTTCTATCACGTCTAATGTCTGGCGAATTGTTAGGTACTTTATTTGTGACTGATAAAGACCGGATGACAGCGCATCAGCAATGGTTGGCTGCTCACTTGCAAACCGCAGGTCGTTTAGTGATTGATGATGGCGCAGTGAAAGCCATTAAAGACAATCATCGCAGCTTATTGCCTGTAGGGGTGAAAGCGGTTGAGGGTCATTTCGAACGCGGTGATGTGGTGGAATGTGTCGATACACAAGGTCACCGGATTGCGGTCGGTCGTGTCAACTTCAGTTCGCGTTCAGCAGATATCGTTCGTGGTCTGGCATCAGATAAAGTGCATCAGGTGTTAGGTGAAGTGCGTTCGCTGGAAATGATTCATCGCAATCATATGGCGATTTACTAAATTATTCAGATTCAAGTTTAGAGATTCAAAAAATCCCGCTTTCGAGCGGGTTTTTTATGACATTTTAATTAGATTTATTTGATCCAGCCCATTCGAATTAAAGGCGAAAATACCCAATAATGAATACCCAAAATAAAGTTTATGATTTGATTCTCATATTTCCACCACAGCGGCAAGCCAGCTAAATTTACTATTATTGCCATCAGGAATGCACCCAGCATATCAATTGGAAAATGCACACCGACATAAACACGCGACCATGCCACCAGCCAAGCTGTCCAGATTAGAATTCGTCCCAAGTCTCGCTGCGGTGAAAAATAATAGGCGAAGGCAATCCCACTAAAAATACTCATATGGTTGCTGGGAAAAGAACCAGTCGGTGCATGTTCAATCAGGGTGCGACCAACATCCATCACAAACGGGCGTGGGGTATTGAGTACCGCAGACAATACTTCACTCATCAATAATGTAATAGCTGTAAAGATGAAGGCTTTAATAATCCCTGTTTTTACTTCGTAACTACCACGGAACCAAGCAATAGCAAAAATCAGCAAAAAAAGATAAACCAGGTCATGCGCAATCAGGGAGGCATAGTTGATCATCCAGATTGAGGCTTGGTCGGGTACATTTAAGATATGAAACAGCTGAAGGTTCAGTTGGTCAAGGGACATGAGCAGAGAGGAGTGGAACAAATGTCCGTTACTCTAAACCGGTCAAGCCTCAATTCCTACCTGAGTTTGTATGAATTTGTAGCCTTGCTTTTTAAAGAATATTCACATGATAAAAAACCACTCAAAAGAGTGGTTCTTAAAAGTCCGAATAATATAATGAAGTCTTATTTAAACTGAATCGCCCCATTCGCACTGACCGTCATTTGCGATTCACCCGCCGCAACTTCCTGCTCAGGAACCGCCATATCAGCCGATGCAGATTTCATCATGGCCATACGCGGTACTGGCTGTGGTGAATAATTGTTAGTATTCAGGTTTAAGTTCACCAGTTGATAACTCGGTTTGTTCCAGGTCTGGGTGAGTGCCTGTGCGCGTTGCTGGAAGTTTTTGGTGGCTTCAATCATCAGCTCGCTTTCAACTTTTTTACGCTTTTCATCTGATACTTTAAAGTTAATCGACTGGGTCTGGAAGTGCTGTTGTAATTCGGCAATCAGTTGAGACGTTGCTTTAAAATCTTTCGATTCCAGACGAATCTGAGCACGACCACGCCATTCTTTCAATTTACGGTTGTCATTGTCATAAATAGGATAAGTGCTTTGTGCGCCCGTCTCGATTTTCACAGTAGGATATTTGCGTGCTGTGGCGATCGCCTGATTCATCAGCTGGTTAATTTGAGTGGCTAGTTCAGCCGGCTGTTTGTTGGATTTTTCAATATAAAGCACAGCATGCATTTCATCATTTGAGATTTCACGGCTAGCCTCTGCTGAAAGATTAACAACATTATAATTCAGAGATTCAGCAGGAGCTGCAAATGCGCCTGTGGCGAGGGTGCTGGCAAGGATCAAACTGGTAAGTGCTAAGAGACGCATGAAATTGTCCTGTTTTTCTTAAAATTGGCCATCTAAGCCGTTGTTAAAATATTAAATCTCAATTGTGATCTTTTTACGAAATATTTGTCGTAAGAGTGTTAAATTCTCTTTAATTTTATCTCATTATTTAATTTATATTTATTTTTAATAATTAAATACTTAATGAATAATTTTAAGATTGGTTACCTGAATGCCGCCTGCGCTACAAAAAACCATAAAAGAACACGCTTTTCTTTCTGCTGTCACACTGTAAGATGATGATTTAGGGGATGGATTAGCATGATGTTTTTTTTCGATAAAGATTAGGACAAAATGTGACTGAAAGTTGTTTATTTTCCTGAAAAATTCGGTATCATCCGCCTCCTAGTTATTCGAATACAAAACTGCTAGCTAGAACCTTTATAAAGCGCCGAGTCAAAGGACCAAACGTCACCAGACTTATTTCTTTCACCCATATCAGAGATGGTAATTCGATATGAGCGTTACTTCTGTAAACCCTGCCACCAATTCCACAAACGAATACTACTTGACTCGCCAAAGTCAGATGGAATCGAATGTGCGTAGTTATCCACGTAAATTACCGTTAGCGATAGCAAAAGCACAAGGTTGCTGGGTTACCGATGTTGAAGGTACTGAGTACCTTGATTGTTTAGCTGGGGCAGGGACGTTGGCTTTAGGCCATAATCATCCTGCAGTCATTCAAAGTATCCAGGATACAATTGTAAGCGGTTTACCATTGCATACCTTGGATCTTACTACTCCTTTAAAAGATGCTTTTACTGAAGCACTTCTTTCTTATCTTCCAGGTGGCCAAGAAGAATACTGCTTGCAGTTCTGTGGTCCGTCCGGTGCAGATGCAACCGAAGCCGCGATTAAACTGGCGAAAACCTTTACCGGTCGTAGCTCAGTGATCAGCTTCTCTGGTGGTTATCATGGTATGACTCACGGTGCATTGGCAATGACAGGTAACCTATCTGCGAAAAATGCAGTGAACGGTTTGATGCCGGGTGTACAGTTCATGCCGTATCCGCATGAATACCGTTGCCCATTGGGTCTTGGTGGTGAAGCCGGTGTTGATGCTTTAACTTATTTCTTTGAAAACTTCATTGAAGATGTCGAAAGTGGTGTGACCAAACCTGCAGCTGTAATTCTTGAAGCGATTCAAGGTGAAGGCGGTGTGGTAACGGCGCCAGTAAAATGGTTGCAAAAAATCCGTGAAGTGACTGAAAAACACAACATCGTATTGATTCTTGATGAAGTTCAGGCTGGTTTTGCACGTTCAGGCAAAATGTTTGCATTCGAACACGCAGGTATCGAACCTGATGTTGTAGTGATGTCTAAAGCCGTAGGTGGTAGCTTACCGCTTGCCGTACTTGGTATTAAACGTAAGTTTGATGCTTGGCAGCCAGCAGGTCATACCGGTACTTTCCGTGGTAACCAATTGGCGATGGGTACAGGTCTTGCAACGATCAATACCATTAAAGAACAGAACCTGGCTCAAAATGCACAAGAGCGTGGTGATTTCCTGCAAGCTGAACTTAAAAAACTGGCTACTGAATTCCCGTGTATCGGTAACGTGCGTGGCCGTGGTCTGATGATCGGCGTTGAAATCGTAGATGAGCGCAAAGATGCGGATCATATGGGTTCTTTACCTGCTGATGGTCAGTTGGCTGCAGCGATCCAAACCGCTTGTTTCAACAATAAATTATTGCTTGAGAAAGGTGGTCGTAACGGTACAGTGATTCGTTTACTTTGCCCGTTGATCATTACTCAAGACGAATGTGTTGAAGTGATTGCTCGTTTCAAAAAATCGGTTGCTGAAGCACTAGTTGCAGTTCGAGGCGCATAATTCATGGTAGATTTCGCAGAACATCGTAAAGCGTTACTCTGCAATGATGCTGCATCCATTGCTGACTATCAGGCTGGCATGGACCAAGCGACCAAAGCGGTTGCGGCATGGTTGCAAAACGACAAAATGTACACGGGCGGCAGTATTAAAGAGCTGCGCAGTGCAATTGCATTTCATCCTTCAAAAGAAGGTTTGGGTGTAGAAAAATCTCTTGAGCGTATGGTTGAGCTATTCCTTAACAAGAGCTTAAAAGTGCATCATCCGCATTCACTTGCGCATCTTCACTGTCCAACGATGGTGACTAGCCAGATCGCGGAAGTGCTGATTAATGCAACCAACCAGTCAATGGACTCATGGGATCAAAGCCCGGCCGGTTCGTTGATGGAAGTTCAGCTGATTGACTGGTTACGTCAAAAAGTCGGCTATGGTGCGGGTCAGGCCGGTGTGTTCACTTCTGGTGGTACGCAGTCTAACTTGATGGGCGTATTGCTTGCGCGTGATGCTTGCATCGCGAAAAACTGGAAAGACGAAAATGGTAATCCGTGGTCGGTTCAGCGCGATGGTATTCCTGCGGATGCGATGCGTAATGTCAAAGTCATCTGTTCTGAAAATGCACATTTCTCTGTGCAAAAGAACATGGCGATGATGGGCATGGGCTTCCAGTCAGTGGTCACTGTTCCTGTGAATGAAAATGCACAGATGGACGTAGATGCACTGGAAAAAACCATGGCGCATCTTCAGTCTGAAGGCAAGATCGTGGCATGTGTGGTGGCAACAGCGGGTACAACGGATGCTGGTGCGATTGATCCATTGAAAGCAATTCGTGAAATCACCAATAAATATGGCGCGTGGATGCACATCGATGCGGCATGGGGTGGTGCACTGATTCTATCCAATGACTATCGTTCTATGCTGGACGGGATTGAGCTGTCGGATTCGATCACGCTTGATTTCCATAAGCATTATTTCCAAACCATTTCTTGTGGCGCGTTCCTGCTGAAAGATGAAGCGAATTACCGTTTCATGCATTATGAAGCAGAGTATCTGAACTCCGCTTATGATGAAGAGCATGGTGTTCCTAACTTGGTGTCGAAATCACTACAAACGACGCGTCGTTTTGATGCCTTGAAATTGTGGATGACTGTAGAAGCATTAGGTGAAGAGCTTTATGGTTCGATGATCGATCATGGCGTGAAATTAACCCGTGATGTGGCAGACTACATTAAAGCGACTGATGGTCTGGAGCTTCTGCTTGAGCCTCAATTCGCGTCTGTCTTGTTCCGTGTGGTTCCAGCGGGATATCCGGTTGAATTACTCGATACGCTCAATCAAAACGTAGCAGACGAACTGTTTGCGCGTGGTGAAGCGAACATTGGTGTGACGAAAGTCGGTCAGGTTCAGTCTCTGAAAATGACTACTTTAAGCCCGGTTGCAACGCTTGATAACGTGAAGAACTTGCTGGCATTAGTGCTTGCAGAAGCGGATCGTATCAAAGATTCAATCGCTGACGGTACTTATACGCCACCCATTGCATAAGTGATGGTGGTGTGAAAAAAAGGAGATCGAAATGATCTCCTTTTTTGTGCGCTTAAAAATAAAAAAAGGTCCTTTCCCAGATCGAAATTCCTCACAAAAACACGGAAGGTCTGAATCCCGTTTGGCCTGTTATTTATTTGTCATAGGCTTATGTAAAACTGGGGAGCAGGATTTATCCTGAGTTCAGGTTTATAAAAATTGTTACATGTCATTGGTCTAAAATTTTTTATTGAACTAGATGATATAAAGAACTTAATCATTGAAATCCATAAAAATTTAATCAAGAAAAAACCGCTAGATTAAAAATCACTAAATCGTAATAAAGCTGTAACTTATCTGTCATATTCTAAAATCAAAATGCAGGTATCGAAAGAAGTACAAAACTGAATAAAAAGTGGTGTACTCCAAATTTGCATAAATGAGAGAGATACTAGAATGCGCTTTACAAATATAGCTTTAGCATTAGCAGTAACCGGGGCAACTGCTGTAACGACTGCACACGCAGCACGTGACACCATCCAAATTGCAGGTTCTTCAACTGTACTTCCATATGCCAGTATCGTGGCAGAAGAATTCGGTAATACTTTTCCACAGTTTAAAACACCAGTTGTCGGTTCTGGCGGTTCTTCAGGTGGTTTAAAGCAGTTCTGTAATGGCGTGGGTGATAACACGATTGATATCGCAAACTCTTCGCGTCAAATCAAGAGTACAGAGCTGGCAGAATGTAAAAAGAATGGCGTTAACCAAGTCCTAGAAATCAAAATTGGTTATGACGGTATTGTGTTTGCATCGAATGCAAACAAAGCGGCTTATAAACTGCGTCCACAACATGTCTTCGCTGCACTTGCTGCACAACTTCCATCAAATGGAAAAATGGTCGCTAACCCGTACACGCGTTGGAACCAAATTGACAAAGCACTTCCGAATGAACCTATCACCCTGGTAATTCCTGCGTCGAATCATGGTACGCGCGAAGTCTTCCAGGAGAAAATGGTGGATGCAGGTTGTGAAACGTATGCTGCAATTAAGTCTCTAGACAAAGATGCTAAGAAAAAAGCTTGTACAACATTCCGTAAAGATGGCCGTGTGGTTGAGATTGCCGGTGACTATACCGAAACATTGGCACGTTTAAAAACTTCTCCAAGTGCGGTAGGTGTGTTTGGCCTAGGTTTCTATGACCAGAACCGTGACCGTCTACGTGTTGCTACGGTGAACAATGTAGCGCCTTCTGAAAAGACCATCTTGAATGGTGCTTATCCGGTATCACGCCCATTGTTCTTCTACGTAAAAGGCGAGCACTTGAAATCGATCAAAGGCTTACCGCAGTTCACAGAATACTTCCTGAACAAGAAAGTATCTGGCAAAGGCTCTAAGCTGGAAAAAGCAGGTCTGATTTCAATGTCTGATAAAGAACGTGCAGCAGTCCTGGCAAATTTCAAGGCTGGTAAAGCGGTTGTTGTGAAGTAATAAATGATTTTGAAAACGCTGGTGGTAGGGTCAACCTACCATCGGCTTTTTGCGATAAACAAGTTTTTTCAAACCATGAAAATTGAAAAAACAGTGGAGAATACATGAATCTGCTACTTATAGGTGTGTTATTGGCCATCATGGCCATAGCCTATCAAATCGGATTAAGTAAAAGCCGTAGCTTAGCAGGTAAGGGAAGCAATTCTGCAAACTTACACTCGCGTCCCGGATATTATGGTGCCCTAGTTGCACTATGGTGTGGTATCCCTGCGTTTTTAATTTTGATTGTTTGGAATATGGTGGAACCCACTTTTCTGGAGCAGGTGGTACTCAACCATTTGCCAGAAAATGTTTCGGCCAGTCTGGATCCGGCAAGTTTGAGCGTTGTGATTGATCGCGTTCAGGCACTTGCCTCAGGTTTCGGGGTCAGTGATACACCGGCAGCCTATGAAGTTGCAGCTGCGGAACAGTTGGCGAAATTCTCGACCATTGGTACCTTTGCCAAATTGGCAGTCGTGATTTCGGCGGCGCTGGCTGGTCTGGTCTGGGCCAAGAAACATATTAGCCAAGAATTCCGTGCGCGTAACCAAGTCGAAAAAATGATTAATATCGGCCTGGCATTGTGTTCGGGTGTGGCGATTCTGACCACTCTCGGGATTGTGATGTCGATGTTTGGCGAGGCAATGCGTTTCTTCAGCTTTGTCAGCCCACTGGATTTCTTCTTTGGTACTCAATGGAACCCAGGGTTTAGCACCTCTGGCAGTGCTGAAGGCAGTTATGGTTTATTGCCACTGCTCTGGGGCACGCTCATGGTCAGCGGGATCGCACTTTTAGTTGCAGTTCCGGTTGGTCTGATGATTGCGATCTATCTGGCAGAATATGCTTCACCGCGATTCCGCTCTTGGGCAAAACCTACGATTGAAGTGTTGGCGGGTATTCCTACGATTGTCTATGGTGTCTTTGCCTTGATGATCATCGGTCCATTCCTTAAAAGCATGGGTGCTCTGGTCGGACTCGAAATTAATGCCACCAGTGCGCTGACCGCCGGTCTGGTCATGGGCATCATGATCATTCCATTTGTATCTTCTTTGTCAGACGACATCATCACTCAGGTGCCGCGTGCCTTACGTGATGGTTCTTTGGGCTTGGGGGCGACCAAATCTGAAACGATTCGTCAGGTGGTTTTACCCGCAGCCCTAGCGGGTATTATCGGTGCGTTCCTGTTGGCAGCGTCACGTGCAATTGGTGAAACCATGATCGTGGTTCTTGCAGCCGGGAACAGTCCGCAGTTGCATGCCAATCCGCTTGAAGCCGTATCTACGGTCACGATTACCATCGTGAATCAGTTAACTGGCGATACTGATTTTGCTAGTCCACAAGCACTGGTAGCCTTTGCACTAGGATTGACGCTATTCGTCATTACCTTGGGTTTGAACATTGTTGCACTGATCATCGTGCGTAAATATCGTGAGCAATACGACTAATGAGTACTTCAAATACAACGCCTGTGGATCAGCGTATTGATCCATCCATCGCCGCCGAGCTGCGTAAAAAGCGTAAGAAGACCATTCAAAGCTCTTTGGCACGACGTCATCGTAAAGAAAAAACCTTCCGTTTATTTGGTTTCTCTGCGGTACTGGCAGGTCTGTTCTTTGTGGTATTGCTGTTCGGGAGTATTTTATCCAAAGGTTTGCCTGCATTCTGGCAAAGCAGCATGAGTTTGCCGATTCATTTCGATCCAGCCATTGTGGATATTGGTCCAAAACCGAAGCCAGCAGCAGGAGAATCTCCAGCACACTTTGAAGATCGCTTTATCGCGTGGCAGACCGAAGTCGGAATGGTGGATTGGGATGCCCTGATTATCAATGGCATGATCGCCAAAGACAGCAAGCTGGAAAGCCAGCGTGATGAACTGGGTTCTTTATATACCAGTTCTGAGGCGTATCGTTTGCGTGACATGGTCATGAATGATCCAAGTCTGGTCGGTCAAAGCAAGGAAGTGAAAATTCTGGCGGATGCCAATGTCGATGTCTGGCTAGCGGGAAATATTGACCGTGATCTTCCCGATGAACAGCAGCAGCTCAGTCCTGAAGTGCGCCAGGTGGCGGATGAGATGAAAGCCTCTGGTGTGATTGAAAATAGTTTCAATACCAATATTTTCACCAGTCCTGATTCGCGCAGCTCACCAGCAACTTCTGGCTTGGCAGGCGCCTTTATGGGCTCGCTGTTCATGATGATGATCGTGATCTTTATCTCGATTCCAATCGGGGTGGCTTCCGCGATCTATCTGGAAGAGTTTGCACCGAAAAACTGGATTACCGATGTGGTCGAAGTCAATATTAACAACCTGGCAGCCGTTCCCTCAATTGTCTTCGGTCTATTGGGTGCAGCGATCTTTATTGGCTGGATGCATTTGCCACTGTCAGCACCATTGGTGGGTGGTCTGGTGCTGAGTCTGATGACCTTGCCGACTGTAATCATTACCACACGTGCATCACTCAAAGCTGTTCCGCCTTCGATTCGTCAGGCAGCTTTAGGCCTCGGTGCTTCGCGTATCCAGACAGTCTTCCATCATGTCTTGCCTTTGGCTTTGCCGGGTATTTTAACGGGTGCAATCATTGGAGTTGCACAAGCTTTGGGTGAAACCGCACCATTGTTATTAATCGGGATGAGTGCTTTTGTTGCCAGCGTTCCAGCCACACCATTTGATCAGTCAACGGCTTTACCCGTACAGATTTTCTTATGGCAAGGCAATGAATTGCGTAACTTCTTTGAAGGCCGTACCGCAGCAGCAATTATTGTACTTCTGGCCATGATGATCAGCTTGAACAGCCTGGCCATCTGGTTACGTAAGAAATTTGAAGTCCGTTGGTAATAGGGGCAGAATCATGAACACAACTGTTATTCAAAATTCCTTAAAAAAGGATCAAATCGTGAATCCACAACAGACACAATTCACCTCGGATGAGGCGACTCAAAAGCCAGCAACTCCGTTTGTTTCCCAGTTCGATACGCAGAGCAGCAGCAAAAAAGATGCGAAGTCGACGAATGTGAAACTTAGTACTTCTGATGTGCATGTGTACTATGGTGAAGCGGAAGCGATTAAAGGTATTGACCTGAATATTTATGAAAATGAAGTGATTGCTTTTATTGGGCCATCAGGCTGTGGTAAATCGACCTTTCTGCGGACCTTAAACCGCATGAACGATACCATTGATAGCTGCCGTGTAACCGGTAAAGTGATGCTGGACAATCAGGATATTTATGATCCAAACCTGGATGTGGTCTTGCTACGTGCACAGGTTGGTATGGTTTTCCAGAAGCCAAACCCATTTCCGAAATCAATCTTCGATAATGTCTCCTATGGCCCAAAACTGCATGGTTTGGCGCGTGACAAGTACGATCTTGAAGAAATTGTCGAAGGCAGCTTGCGTAAAGCCGGTCTGTGGGAAGAAGTGAAAGATCGTTTGAATCAACCGGGAACAGGTTTGTCAGGTGGTCAGCAGCAACGTCTGTGTATCGCGCGTACGATCGCAGTCAGTCCAGAAGTAATTTTGATGGATGAACCGTGTTCGGCACTCGATCCCATTGCAACCGCCAAAGTGGAAGAGCTGATTTCTGAGCTATCTACGCAATATACCATCGCGATCGTAACTCACTCCATGCAACAGGCAGCACGTGTATCGGATCGTACTGCGTATTTCCATTTGGGTGATCTGATAGAAGTCAACTCGACTGAAAAAGTCTTTACCCAGCCGGATCATCAGTTGACTGAAGCCTATATTACAGGGCGTTTCGGTTAATCCGATCTCTAGAATAAGAGCCGTAAGGCTCTTTTTTTATAGGTGAAATAGATGGTGATAATCGTAATAATTCTCGAAATAAAGTTGAAAAAAACCGAAATTGACCTAATCTAAAGGAATAAATCCGAATTAAATAGAGAATAGATTTTTTATGTTATTTCATACTCCGAAACTGTCCGCTGAAATCCGTATTAGTCATCTCAATGCGCGTATCAATGAACAACGAAAAAAAATAGCGCAAACTACTGGCTCTAAACTGGAACTTTTACAGTTATCGCAACAACTGTCAAAAGAAGCGCGTGCACGTAAGAAAACCAATCAAAAAATCTATGTGCTCGATTTTAAAGGCGATATGGCGGCTTCTGCGGTAGAAGGTTTGCGTGAAGAAATCACTTTGATTCTGGCTACAGCTAAGGCCGGTCGTGACCGTGTGGTGGTGCGTCTGGAAAGTCCGGGCGGCATGGTCCATGGTTATGGACTTGCAGCAGCTCAACTGGTACGTTTACGCGAGGCAGGTTTTCATCTGACCATCTGTGTCGATAAAGTAGCTGCTAGTGGCGGTTATATGATGGCGTGTATTGCCAATGAGATTATTTCTGCACCATTCGCGATTGTCGGTTCAATTGGTGTGGTTGCTCAGGTACCCAACTTTAATCGTCTACTGAAAGATAATAAAATCGACTTTGAGCTCTATACCGCAGGACAGTACAAACGTACCGTGACTATGTTTGGTGAAAATACCGAAGAGGGTAAGGCTAAGTTTGAAGAAGAATTACAGCAAACCCATGCTTTATTCAAACATTTTGTTGAGAAGTATCGCCCGCAGCTGAATATTGAAAAAGTGGCCACTGGTGAGCATTGGTATGGTCGGGATGCGCTGGATCTAAATCTGGTGGATAAACTGCAAACCTCAGATGAATACCTGCTCAACTTGTTGACCCAACATGACATCTATTCCATCCAGACCCGCAAGAAACCAACTTTGGGTGAAAAATTAGGTCTGCAGGCAGCGCAAATTGCTGATTCACTAGTACCCACTGTCATGAATAAAGTGATGGAAAGCTTAAGTAAAGCAAACGCAAATCTGGTGCAAATACGTGATCCAAAACTTTAATCCAATTGATCTTGAATGAATTTTAAAGCTCACTTCGGTGGGCTTTTTTATTTTTTGAAATCATATTGTTATGATATAAGTGGAGTACTCTGATTGAGTCTAGGCTCATATGCTCACGTTTATTTTGTTGCTTGGGTTTTTTAGTATCGTATTTATTCCAATGTTATGTATGCTTTGTTCTGAAGCAAAATTAACTCAGGATGATTCTAAGAAGGTTTTGTTTTGGCTGAGTTTTCTACCCGGCGTTTGTATCTTTCTGCTGTATAGCTTTCTAAAGCCCAATGATCCACCTGTTATTCCATCGAAGGAATGTGGTGTTGTGCAGTTTTATCAGATGCATAAAGTTCGAGGTGGTAATGAATTTGAACGTGTGAGTATTCGCTTTGATGGCGCTCAATATAGTCGGCATTTATTCTTCGATAAGCATCTGGATAAAATTCCTCAAGGCCAAAAGGCCTGCTTTGAATATCTAGATAAGTTCAAATATCCACATTTGTCAGAATCTAAGTTTGTTCAATGGATTGAACCGAATGAAATGTAAACCATCATTGAAACTAATCAGATAAAATAAAGCATATTTTATTGTTAGAGCAGAAACATGGCTATAGCTGAAGCATTTCTTGCGACGCAAAATTGTTATTTTAATTATGAATTTGAAGAACTTTATTTAGAGGATGATTTTCCTGAGGAGTTATCTGTGTCACTGCGTGGCATGATATTCCGTCATGAGATTCAATATCCTGATGCAACCTATTTCATTTATTACAGTGAGATGTTGACGGGGAATGAACTGCAAAAAATGAAGGATGATTGGATGCGATATTGCCCACATTCATAATTGAAGATATGAATGTAATTAAATGCGTGATCCAAAACTTTAATTCAGCTATTAGATTGTGATTTTAAAAGCTCACTTCGATGAGCTTTTTTGATTTTTCGGTATCAATTGCAGCCCGCCTGTTATCGCTGCACCAATCGTAGCAAGCAAGATGTCTTTGTGCGCATCCCACATATCACCTTGTTGTCCATTATAGTTTTCAGCTTCCTCAGGAGATAAACCAATGGCAATCAGCCATTCCAGCCATTCATAGAGCATGCTGCTGGCCACCACAAACTGAATCACCAGCAGGAAAATGACCACGGGTTTTTGCTGCGGCAACCAGACCTGAAACAGGCGATGGAAAATTGGATAAAGTAATAATCCGTAGGCCAGATGGACAAATCGGTCGAACATATTACGTGACCAGTGCATCGCTTCATTCAGATTAAAGCCAAAAATCTGTTCAATCCACTGGTTATAAGGCACATAAGAATATAGATAGTGTGCAGCAATCACATGAACAATCAGAAAAAGAATATATAAATTAAAACTTAAAAAATTCAGGCCGATTTTATACAGGCAGATGAGCAGCATGATGATCATGAAAACTGTCCCTGCCTGATGCAAGAGATAAGCTTCCAGTTCTAAAGGACGAATACTGGCAAACAAAATCGCCAGAATTAAAATGCCCAGGCTCGTGTAATGTTTGGCGGAAAGTCGATGATCAATCATGTCGTTATTATGAAATATCTTTTTAGAATAAAATACATTATAAATAAAAAGGCGAAGCCTGAGCTTCGCCTTTTCGTCTTATTGCAAATTAGATTTTTGCAATCAGCTCAGCTACCTGTTTAGCTTGATCAGCAGCATTACCTGTATATGATGCAGGTGTCATTTCCGCTAAACGCGCACGGTCAGCAGCAGGAACAGCTTCTAACTCGTTACCGTTTACGAAATCTACCATCATGTCGCGAGTCATGGCTTGACCACGAGTCAGGGCTTTTAGTTTTTCGTATGGTTTTTCAACGTTGTAACGACGCATTACAGTTTGAATTGGTTCAGCCAATACTTCTTGGGCATTATCCAAATCTTCATTAATACGCGCAGCGTTCAACTCAAGTTTGCCAATACCTTTAGAGCAAGCTTCAAAAGCAATTAAGCTTTGCGCAAAACCAACACCCATGTTGCGAAGCACAGTAGAGTCAGTCAGGTCACGCTGCCAGCGAGAAATTGGCAGTTTTTCGCCAAGGTGTGCAAGTACAGCATTGGCAATACCCAAGTTACCTTCAGAGTTTTCAAAGTCAATTGGGTTAACTTTGTGTGGCATGGTTGAAGAACCAACTTCGCCTTCTTTTAGTTTTTGCTTGAAGAAACCAAGAGAGATATAGCCCCAAATGTCACGGTTAAAATCGATCAGAATAGTGTTGAAACGACGTAGCGCATCAAACAGTTCAGCCATATAGTCATGTGGCTCGATTTGAGTGGTGTACGGGTTGAAGTCTAGACCCAAAGACTCTACAAATGCTTGTGAATGCGCAGGCCAGTTGATGTCTGGGTAAGCAGAGTAGTGCGCATTGTAGTTACCGACTGCACCATTGATCTTGCCCAGTAGCTCAACATTTTTGAACTGTTTGATTTGGCGTGCAAGGCGGTAAGCCACGTTCGCCATTTCTTTACCCAAAGTTGTCGGGCTTGCAGTTTGACCATGAGTACGAGACAACATTGGCTGGTCTGCATGCTTTTCAGAAAGCGCAACGATTGAATCGATGATTTGCTGCATAGATGCAACCAGTACATCACGACCGCTTTTCAGCATCAAGGCATGTGACAGGTTGTTAATATCTTCAGACGTACATGCAAAGTGAATGAATTCACCGGCATTTTTAAGTTCTTCGATACCAGCGATTTTTTCTTTCAGGAAATACTCAACCGCTTTAACGTCGTGGTTAGTGGTGCGTTCGATCTCTTTGATGCGATTGGCGCCATCTTCAGAAAAATCGCTCACAATCGCATCAAGCGCTGCATTAGTTTCGCCTGAAAACGCCGGTACTTCAGTAATTTCCGGGTGGTTTGCAAGCGCTTGTAACCAACGCACTTCAACAGTCACACGAGCATGGATTAAACCAAACTCAGAAAGAAAAGGACGTAGAGCATCACATTTGCTCGCGTAACGTCCATCTAATGGAGAAAGTGCAGTTAAAGCGTTCATATCGATTCCTTAGATTTTGGAATTAAACGTAAAACGAAACACGTGCAGCATCAGTTAAACCACCTGAAACTGTAAACGCGCTAGATTCTGAATATCTTGTAGCAACTTGCGTTTGCCAAATACCATGCCCCAAGAGCTGCCACCGAGCTGACGCCACAGGTGTGCCATTTGCAAACCGGTAAATAAAGACGCACGAATGCGGTTGGTGTGTCCGGCATCCTTAAAGGCTTCGGCATTGCCACGTACCATAATGCGCGGATTAATCTGTCCGGCAGTATCGACATAGGTTTGAGCTAGATTGGCAATGATGCTGGGGTGCAGGTAATTATTATCAAAGAAAGAAAGCTGTCTGAGAATTTTCTGTTGGGACTGTTCAATAATTTCAACAAATTTGGGATTGCTATAGACCTTCTTTTCTAACTGAAGAAGTGCCATTGCATAGCTCATGGGAAGTTTGGTGCTGGAAAGTTTTGGAATTCTGGATTTTGGAGAAGTATTGAAGGGTTGAATGATGCTGCTTTCTAATATTTTTAAACCTAAGGAAATATCAGCCAGTTGATTAAAAAAGTCTAGGGTCTGGGCATTTTGATTACTGCCGGGACGGATATTAAGACTGGCTCTAATCAACTGTTCAAAATAAAAGTTACCACTTTCACCAATGCTTTGCTGACCTGTCAATGCTGTCATATGGGTCAGCTGGGTGGCCTGAAACACACCCGCTAATGCCAAAGCACGATTTTGACGAGTATTCAACGTTGTGGCTGGTTGAAATGGTAACTCCGTCATGCCGAATTCATCCTTTTATAAAATCAGGTTTAGGTGCATTGGTATGATGAATCACACCACCCCCTAAACAAACTTCACCTGAATAGAACACCACGCTTTGACCCGGGGTCACTGCACGTTGAGGTTCATCAAACTCAACACGAACACCATTCGGTGATTCTGAATCTTGATACACAGTACATGCTTGATCAGTCTGACGGTAACGGGTTTTGGCCGTACAGCGGAAGCCTGTTTCAGGAATATCTTGCTCACCTGCCACCCAGTCAATCGCCTCACTCCAAAGTATGGTGCTTTGCATCAGTGGGTGTTCATGGCCTTGGCCGACCACCAGACGATTGCCTTCGATATCTTTATGCAATACGAACCAGGCGCCTTCAGCGACGCCTTTCATACCGCCAATACCAATACCACCGCGTTGACCGAGCGTATAGTACATTAAGCCGTGATGATCACCAACCTCTTTACCGTCTTCCAGTACGATTTTTCCGGGTTGAGCAGGTAAATATTGCTTCAAGAAGTCATTAAATCGACGTTCACCAATGAAACAGATGCCAGTCGAGTCTTTTTTCTTGGCCGTGACCAGATCTAATTCTTCTGCAATTTTACGGACTTGTGGCTTTTCAATTTCACCAACAGGGAACAGGGTCTTGTTAATTTCACGACCATGAACCGCATGCAGGAAATAGGTCTGGTCTTTGTTATTGTCTACACCACGCAGTAGCGGTGCATATTCTTCACCACGTGAATTGGTCATGGTTTCACCACGACGGCAATAATGACCTGTTGCAATAAAGTCTGCACCTAGGTTAATCGCGTGATCTAAGAAGGCACGGAATTTAATTTCTTTATTACATAAAATGTCTGGGTTTGGCGTACGGCCAGCCGCATATTCCGCCAGGAAATGCTCGAATACGCGATCCCAATATTCCATGGCAAAGTTCGCAGTATGCAGCTTAATTCCGATTTTGTCGCAAACGGCCTGAGCATCGGCAAGGTCATCCATCGCCGTGCAATATTCTGTGCCGTCATCTTCTTCCCAGTTTTTCATGAAAAGACCTTCAACCTGATAACCTTGTTGAAGTAAAAGGGCAGCAGAAACAGATGAATCTACACCACCTGACATACCGACGATGACACGTTGTTGCATAGGATTAGGCATCCAAATTTGAAATTAAGGAAGAATTTTGGTGCTCGTAAATGAGCGATAAAGGGTACTTTTGACCTGAAAGCGCATCTTGTACGGCTTTAATCACCAGTGGGCTACGCGCACGAGCAGATTCAAGCAATTCATCTAGCGTCATCCAGACTGCACCGATAATGTCAGCATCTAAAGCGGCATTTGGGTCGTAGTCAATGGATTTGGCTAAAAAGCAGAAACGAAAATAAGTACGATCCGGGAACATCGGTGGGGTATAGGTATAAATACCTAGCAGTGATTCAATACTCACTGTATGTCCGGTTTCTTCCATGGTTTCGCGAATGGCAGCTTCAATAATAGTTTCGCCACATTCGATATGACCCGCAGGCTGATTAAATACCGTGTGTGTCACACCTTCTGTATGTTCTTCTACAAACAGGAATTTTCTGTCTTTTTCAACGACAGTTGCGACAGTGACATGAGCAGTCCAAGCAGTCATAAAGCAGCACCATGGAAAAGGATGCACTATTGTATAAAATTTTAGGGTGTGTGGCTATGATGAAATTTTCCGAAAACTATAGTTTTAAACTTTCCTTCAAATTCATTGTTATGATTATATAGAAAGTCAATTTGACTTTCAGGAATTGGATGTTGGCATATTTCTAGACATGAGTAATATTTGATTGTATTCAGGGAAAGTTCACGTCTTTTTTGTCTAATTTCAACTTTATTTTCATCATAATGTGAAATAAGTGTTTCGAAGTTTTTTACGGGTACTTCTTGTATTTGTAAATATAAGTTATTTAAATGTACTTCAAAATAATTTATATTTTCCTTGAGTATGACGGCAGCCTCTAAAGCATTTCTGAGATCATTTTTTTCGAGTTGAATGTTATATTGTACCTTCCAAGAAATAAAACCAATGATGGCAACTATAGGTGTTATTACATAAGCAGTGGTTGTAATAATTGTGTTAATTCCAGTCATACTGAAGCTACAAGATAAAGATTGTCCTTGACACACTGCTATGTACTGAAAAAATCCACATATGAATAAAATTATTATGTAGGTGAGTAGATAAAATCCCACATATTTTTCAATTTCTTTAAACATAAATATTCATATAGAGATAGATTTAATTTATTGTATCTAACGATCAAAAAATTTGGCAATTAAAACAGTTATTTATAATTCCTAGAAACTTTTACATAATTATGTGCAGAATACGGCAAGAATGCCATTTCTTTTTCAGTGAGCGGACGCGCTTTTTTGGCAGGGCTGCCCACATAGAGCCAACCACTTTCCAAAACTTTGCCCGGTGGAACTAGTGTACCTGCACCAATCATCACATCATCCGGAATGATGACATCATCCAGAATAATGCTGTTAATCCCGATTAATACGCGATTACCAATCGTACAACCATGCAATGTCACATGATGGCCAATCGTGACATCTTCACCAATGATCAAAGGCGAACCATTCGGTTTATCGGCTTTTTTATGACTGACATGCAACATGGCATGATCCTGAACATTCGAGTTTTTACCAATCCGGATCGAATTAACATCACCACGAATCACGGCAAAAGGCCAGACAGAGACATTTTCAGCCAAGACCACATCGCCGACCACGATTCCCATCGGATCGATATAACACGATTCATCAATTTGTGGAGTTGTGTCTAAATAAGAACGAATGTTTTGGCTCATGGTGATCTGCTCATTAAAAGTTTAAGGATCATGTGCATAGTATAAAATAAAAAGCACCCATCTGAATGAGTGCTTTGGTCTTAGTGCTAGACTAAAACAGTCTATTTAAACTTAGAACAAGTTTGAGAAGAATTGTTTAATATGGTCGAGCATACGTGCGAAGAAACCAGCTTCTTCAACCGCGTTTAAAGCCACCAACGGTTTTTCTGAAATTACTTTACCATCCAGAGTCGCTACGTATTTACCTACGACCTGACCAGGCTGTAAAGGTGCAGTCAGTTTAGGCTGAACCACCAGCTGGGTTTTAATCGCGTTGGCCTGACCTTTCGGCATAGTCACATTAAAGTTTTCAGCAAGACCGATCTGAACTTCATCTTCCTTACCAAACCAGACTTTGGCTTTAGCAAGTACCTGTTTAGCCGGTTGAACATTTTTGGTTTCGAAGTTTGCATAACCCCAAGCCAACAATTCACGTGTTTGTGTCGCACGTTCCTGCATGGTTGGTGCACCAAAAATCACTGAAATCAAACGCGTAGGACCGCGTTTTGATGAGGTAGTCAAACAATAACCAGCTTCATCAGTGTGGCCAGTTTTTAAACCATCTACACTCGGATCAGTATATAGCAGGGCATTACGGTTACCTTGTTTGATGCCATTAAAGGTAAATTCTTTTTCCGCATAAATCGGATAATACTTAGAACTGTCTTTAATGATGTGTTGTGCCAGCGTTGCCATATCTTTGGCAGTTGAATAATGACCTTCAGCCGGCATACCGGTTGAATTGATAAAGCTGGTATTGGTCATGCCAATACGTTTAGCTTCCTGGTTCATCATATGTGCAAAGGTACCCTCGTTCCCTGCAATATGTTCAGCCATGGCTTTCGATGCATCATTCCCTGATTGAATAATAATCCCGCGAAGCATTTCAAGTGCAGTTGCCGTACCATTTAAAGGTACATACATACATGATTCCGCGCTACTGCCGCGACACCATGCTGACTCGTTCATGCGCACTTGTTCATCTTCAGTGAGTTCACCGCTCAATAGTTTTTGTTCGATGATGTAGCTGGTCATCATCTTGGTCATTGAAGCAGGGGCTAATTTTTCATTTTCATTTTTTGAAGCGAGAAGTTGCCCTGTCTCGTAGTCCATTAGCACGTAGGATTTATTATTCAATTCTGGTGGTGCAGATAGGACAGTTGCTGCAAAGCTAAAACTAGGAACTAATAATAATGCAGCAAGGGCAGTTTTTTGGGTCATTTCTAGTGGGTTCCTATATCTTGATGTAAGCACGAAGAGCCTAGCATTTTAGGACAAAGCTAGGCTGACTTCTATGGGAAACCCGGTCTTATTTCAAAAGTATTGTAAGTTATCGGCAGAAAAGCAGCTTAATTGTTATAGGTGGTTAATTCATTACAAATCACCTGATTTTTTTTCTTGCCGGCTTTCTTGGCATCCGATTGTGCTTCGGCCAGAATATTGCGGAAATCGTTCTGTTTAGCCATCTGGTTTAAGCTTTCAACCGGATTACGCTGGCCCGGCATATACTCAGTCACCAGCTTGGTATAACCCTGATTAAACTGTGACTTGTCTTTGACCATGCTTGGACAGATTTCTGAAAGAACATAAATGGCTGCCAGTTCCTGTTTGGTCACTTGCTGAGTTGGGGTAACATTAATGTTTTCATCGGCTGCAAATGCAGAAGTTCCCAAAAGAGTGGCGGCAGAAATTGCGCAGAATGTTAAAGCTTGGAATATTGGATTTTTCATTGAAAACTCAAAAAATAGATTTAGAACAATAATTTGCCTAGCTTAAACTTATTTTTGAAATTGAAAAGTGGGAAAATGTAGCGAAGCTGTAGAATTATGAATAAATCTGTAAGAGAAAATAAGACGATGTTTACACCGTCTTATTTGAAAATTTAGCTGGCTTAGCCTTGGTAGTTCAGCATTTCTTCACAGACAGTTTTCTGCTCGTCTGAGCTGGTTTGCTTTGCACCCTGACGTGCTTCTTCAAGTAAAGATTTATATTCACTGTCTGCCTGTAGCTTTTGATAGCTCATACCTTTATCTGAGTAGTCTGCAAGATAAGACTGGATCAATTGTTCAACGGTGCTTTTAAATTTTGGATTTTGACCAATGATTGCCGGGCAAACTTCAGCCATAACCTGTGCTGCTGCAATATCTTCTTTTACAATGGTATTGTTTTCTTCAACAGTCAGATCGTTTGCCATGACTGAAGGGGAAATAAATGCTGCCAAGCTTAAAGTGAGAGCGCTAAATAAAGAGAATTTTTTAATCATCTTGAGCCACATATTATAAAGATGGATGTCGAGCAATAAATATATATAATTCCTGCACTAATACAATGAAATGTCCTAGTCAGTCATTTTTTAGCGTAACGAGATTTTTTAGTGAATATTTTAGTTTCAAATGATGATGGGGTGTTTGCACCCGGTATTCAGGCTTTGGCGCAAGCGCTAAAGCCTTTGGGGCGAGTGGTGATTGTGGCACCGGAAAGTGAACGCAGTGGCTTTTCTAGTGCCTTAACTTTGGACCGCCCTTTACGCCCAATCCAGATTTCTCCTGATGTCTGGGCGGTTAATGGGACGCCGGCAGATTGCGTTTACTTGGCTATGAACGGGCTATTTGATTTTGAGTTTGACCTGGTGGTTAGCGGGATAAATAGCGGCGCAAATCTGGGAGATGATATCTTGTATTCTGGTACAGTCGGGGCGGCCTTTGAAGGTCGTTTAACTAAACATCCTGCGATTGCCGTATCACTGAGTGGGCCGAATGTACGTGGCTATCAGCAGCCTCAGGATTATCAGTTGGCCGCCGAATGGGTGCATGATTTTATTGCTCGTGGTTTGCCTGTTCTGCCTGAGCGACATATTTTTAATATCAATATTCCAGATGTAACTGAATTGCAGGGTGAAAAAGTGACATATCAAAGTCGCCGCCGTCAGTCTAAACCGGTGACGAGTCATATAGATCCGCGTGGTCGTCAGGTATTCTGGATTGGACTCTCAGGAGAAGCAGTCGCAGACCCTAAGCCAGGATTTAACGAAATTGATTCGGACTTCTCTGCGGTCGCCAATGGCTATGTCAGTATTACCCCGATTCAGATGGATGCTACCAATTATGAGAGTCTGCGGAATTTACAAACACAATTGGCAGAAAATGCGTCCTTAGTGTTATAACTTTGTGAAAAACTCGCGATTGCAAGTATATTGCCGTAAAACTTTGCTAATCTTAACGGAATTTTGCAACCGTATAGCATTAGAGAGGAAGATAATGTTCTTGGTGTTACCGAAATGTGTCGTAGCTTCGCCTGCAACCCTGATTAAAACCCTCGTTTTATCGACCGTTGTTATTTCTACAGGAGTAATTACCGGTTGTGCCACTAAACCCCAGGTGAATAATGCAACGCGTTATGCTACAGCTCCTGATTTCTATACGGTGCGTTCAGGAGATACATTGAGTGGCATTGCAGCACGTTATGGACTGAACTATATCAGTGTTGCAGAGATGAATGACATCAGTGCACCTTACCGGATTTATGTCGGACAATCGATCCGCCTGAAAACCCATACTACGCGCCGTAGCACCAGTACTCAGGCTATGACTCAGGCAGCGCCAATCCAGCGTCAAACAATTGCAGTGCCTATACCGGCACCGGTGACACCAGCAACGACAGTACAAACCACACCACGTGTCAGTACATCTGCACCGGTAACGCCAGTATCTACGGCAGCAGGTTTACGTTGGGTAAAACCATCGAATGGCGCGATTCTTCAGCAATACAATTTAGCTTCTAATATCAAGGGCACCCGCTACAGTGGTAATGTCGGTGATCCGGTATTTGCCGCAGCAGACGGGCAGGTGGTCTATGCCGCTGATGGTCTGAAAGAATATGGCAATCTGGTGTTGGTAAAGCATATCAATGGCTATATCACGGCTTATGCACATAACAGTAAATTGAACGTGAAAAGTGGCCAAAATGTAACGGCTGGTCAAAAAATTGCAGAAATGGGATCGACTGGTACAAACCGTACCATGCTAGAGTTTCAGGTGCGCTTAGACGGCAAACCTATTAATCCTACTGCAGTTTTACCAAACAATTAAATAAATAATGCAAAGTGTAAATTTCGCCGTATAATACAATAAGTTGCTTTTATCAAATGATGAAGCACCTCATAAGTTTAGAGGGAAATTTATGTTAGATCAACTTCGAGCAATGGGTGTCTTTGCTTGCGTTGTGGAGAAGAACTCGTTTAGCGGTGCTGCCCGTGAATTAGGGATTACGACCAGCGCCGTCAGTCAACAAATTCGCTCGTTAGAACACGATATGGAAGTCGTACTTCTAAATCGTTCGACGAGAAAATTAAGTCTGACCGAAGCGGGACAAGCTTTTTTCCATAGCTGCCAAGAAATGTTATCTGCTGCTGAACGCGGTAAAGTCCGGATCAATGAATTACGTGATGATCTCGTGGGTGAGCTGCGTATCGTTTCTTTGCCAGAATTATGCGCGAATCATGTGATTCCTGCACTTTCTCATTGGATGGCTGCACATCGCGGCTTGGCAGTACATTTAGAAACAAACAATCATGAGGTTGATTTGTTGGATGGGCGGGTTGATATCGCCCTAAGATTTGAACAGAAAAATGATGAGCATAATGTTCAGGTTGTGCCATTGATGCAGATTGAGCAAATTCTGGTAGCGACACCGAGTTATATTAATCAAAGCACCATTATTTCGAGACCTGATGATCTTAAAAATCATGAGGTCTTGCCTTTAACGCATCTTAAAAACCATCAGTATTATCATTTTCAACATGTGAATACTGCAGAAAAAGCCGAGTTTGAACTGAAATCCCGTTTCAGTACCAATAACGGTTTGGTTGCAAAATCGATGTGCTTGCAGGGCAATGGGATTGCCAAGGTTTTATATCTTGATGCTAAAAAGGATTTGCTTAACGGTACTTTAGTTGAAGTTCTGCCTGAATGGAGACTGCCACCGATTACACTGTATGCAGTTATTCCGAAACGTGAACAACAACCTATAAAAATTCTTCGTTGTCTTGATACCTTGAAACAATATTTTAGCCAGATCTCTGGCGGACGTATGTTACAAAACGCATCATAGAATGCAGAATAATAAAAAAGCCGCTTTAGAGCGGCTTTTTTAATTTTTAAGCTAGGGCTTTAGGCCAAATAAGCTTTGATCATTTTTACCAGACGTTCGATCAACTGGTCTGCCTGCTCCTGGGTAATATTCAGGGTAGGCAACAGACGAACAACATTGCCTGCGGTGACATTGATAACCATCTTGTATTCATCGCGTGCAATCGCAACCAGATCACCGCATTCTTTTGGTAATTCAATCCCGATCATCAGACCAAAACCACGTACGATGACATTTTGATCTGCCAGTTTGTTGCGTAGCTGGTCAACGATATAAGCACCTTTTTCAGCAGCATTCGCGACGATATTTTCTTTTTGCATAATATCGAGAATAGTATAGACCACACGCGAACCCAGTGCTGTACCGCTATAGGTAGAACCGTGATTTCCAGCAGTTAATACGCCGACACCACGACCTTGAGTCATCACTGCACCAATCGGGAAACCGTTTCCTAAGCCTTTGGCTGTGGTCAGTACATCCGGAATAATATTGGTGTGCTGGTAAGCAAAATATTTACCGGTACGGCCATTACCAGTTTGTACTTCGTCCAGCATCATCAGCCAGTTGTGCTGGTTACAGATTTGGCGAATTTCTTCTAAATAACTGAAACCTTGAGGTGCGGTATTCACACCGCCTTCACCCTGAATAGGCTCAATCAAAATCGCTACGATATCCGGATGATTGATTGCAGCTTCTTCAATTGCTTCGATATCACCAAAAGGTACACGAATAAAACCTTCAACCAGCGGGCCAAAACCTTCTTGCACTTTTTTATTGCCTGTAGCAGACAGGGTGGCCATGGTACGACCATGGAAAGACTGGTCAGCAACAATAATTTTTGGTGAAGCAATGCCTTGCATATGACCGAATTTACGTGCAATTTTGATTGCACCTTCATTGGATTCTGCACCACTGTTTGAGAAGAATACTTCTTCCATGCCTGCAACTTCAGCCAGTTTCTGTGCGGCAGCGGTTTGCCAAGGCACTTCAAACAGGTTGCTGGTATGAATCAGGGTCGCTGCCTGTTCAGCAATCGCTTCGGCAATAACTGGATGCGCGTGTCCCAAACCACATACGGCAATGCCGGTTAATGCATCTAAATACTCTGTACCATCTTCGGTATAAAGATATGCACCTCGTCCTCGGACAAAGCTGATCGGTTGACGGCCAAAAACAGGCATCAAATGAGACGGTTGATCAGTTTGTACCGGTGCGAGGGTAATATTATTCATGACTAACTCTTAACTGTTAGGTGGAAAGAAAAACTTATATAAGCAAAAACCCGCTCAGATTTAAAGGGTAATTGTAAATAAAATTGGAATTATTGCTTTAGACATACTGTTTTGCCTGGATTTGGGTATAATGCGAGACAGATGAGTTGAGGATTTATCAATGACTGAACAAGCACGCGATACCGAAGCGTTAATTCGTGACCAAATTGCAAAACACGCAGTACTTCTTTACATGAAAGGCACACCGCAATTTCCACAATGTGGTTTTTCTGCACGTGCAGTAGAAGCACTCAGTCAAATTGGTCGTCCGTTTGCTTATGTAAACATTCTGGAAAACCAGGACATTCGCGCGATGTTACCACAAATCGCCAACTGGCCGACATTTCCACAGCTTTGGATCAATGGTGAGTTGATCGGCGGTAGTGATATCATGCTCGACATGTTCCAAAAAGGTGAATTAAAGCCTTTAGTTGAACAGTACAGCCCGGCAGTTGATGCTTAATTTTGTATTAAATTAAGTCCAGATGTGAAAAAGCGCTTCATTGAGAAGCGCTTTTTTTGTCTCTATTTTTGCTTAGGTCAAGGTCAGAGTTAATCCTCTGTCGCTGCATCCGGCTGTTCAACTGTCGAAACATCAGCTTCAACTTCAGTTTGTGGCTCGACGATTTGCTTCTTGTCTTTCTTCTTCTTTTTTTTCTTTTTCTTCGGTACTTCGACCAGTTCGGCACCATCTTCAATCGCTTGCCAATAATCCAGCTGTGCCATCACTGCGGCATAGATTGAATTTTTGCTATAGCGACCTTTTTTATCCAAGGTACCGACAGGACGCGCCATCAGGATTTCCAGTGCCTGATCAATAGTATCAATCGCGTGAATATGGAACTGGCCTTCTTCCACAGCAATGGTGACATCTTTACGCAGCATTAGATGTTGCATATTTTGCCGTGGGATAATTACACCTTGTTTACCGGTCAGACCTTGTAACTTGCAAGCATCAAAGAAACCTTCAATTTTGGCATTCACACCACCTACAGGCTGTACTTGTCCCAGCTGGTTCATGGAACCGGTAATGGCCCAGGATTGATCAATCGGTAACTGGCTTATGGCAGACAGTAAGGCAGACAGTTCCGCAACAGTGGCACTGTCACCATCGACCTGACCATAACTTTGTTCAAAGGCCAGTGCAGCAGAGAAGTGCAAGGTCTGTTCACGGCCGAAATGTGCTTTCAGGAAAGATGACATCAGTAACACGCCCTTGGCATGCAAAGACCCACCAAGCTCTACACTGCGCTCAATATCCAAAATATCACCGCCACCCTGATAAACCGAAGCCGTCAGACGTGAAGGCAGACCAAATTCGACATCAGCATAATGAATGACAGACAGGGCATTGATTTGGCCCAGACGATGGCCGCGGGTTTCGATCAATTGGGTACCACGAGTCAGATCTTGCCAATACAGTTCACGTAAATAGCCGAGACGATATTTACGGTGATCCAGTGCGGTGTTGATATGTTTTTCTGAAACCATCTTGTCACCGGCCTGGAAGGCATGATGATGTGCTTCACGGATCAGATCGCCCAGCGTCAGAGCATGTAATGACAATGAACTTTGATCTTCGGCTTGACGGCTGGAATCTGTGAGCAAGGCGGCTAAAGCAGAACGGTCAAAAGGCAATAATTTATCCGATTGCACATAGTCGGCAATCAGCTGCATATAAGCCTGCTCGTTATTGTCATTACGTTGTAATGTATCGGTGAAATCGGCACGGATTTTAAAGATGCTGCCTAGCTCTGGTTCAAGCTCTAAAATTTCATAATAGATTTCAGGCTCAGCCAGCAAGATGACCTTGATATTCAGGGGAATTGAGGCAGGTTCAATCGAAATACTGCCGGTCAGCGTGATCATATGCTCAAGTGAAGACAGTTTTAAATGCCCCGATTTAAGCGCGCGCTTCAAGCCTTGCCATGCATACGGCTGTTCCAGCAATTGTTCCGCTTCCAGCATCAGGAAGCCGCCATTAGCTTTATGCAAGGTACCTGGACGAATCAAAGTAAAGTCCGTGGTAATCGTACCATTTTGAGTCAGTTGTTCCACATGACCCAAAAGGTTGTAATGCGTTGGAAAATCTTCAAAGATCACTGGTGCACCACTGTTCGGCTTGTGTGTGATAATCACATTGGCCTGATAACGTGCAGGAACGCGACTGAACAGTGCCGGAGTGAAATCATCTTCTTCCTGTTCCAGCACAATTTCGACATTGTTGATGATGTCTTCGGCATAGTATTTCAGGTAATGTTCCAGACCTTTCACATGTTTGAATTTCGCCAGAATCTGTTCAACTCGCGGTAAGACTACCTGTTTGGCGATATCACGGTTCAGGATCTGTACGCGATCGCGTGCATCATCTTCCAGATCACCCAGATGCAAACCCAGACGTTCCAGTTTCTTGTCCATATAGCGCATATTGGACGCCAGTTCGGCACGATCTTTATTGCTTAAGGCATTCAGATCTTCTTGAGACATTTCCTGCAATTCGTCATCAATCAGATGCACAGGAACAAAACAGTGCTCATCATGTCGCGAGATTAGCTTCAGATCCAGTTCTGCGCCTTCTTTGGTCAGTTCGATCAGTGCCTGCTGCTGCTCATCCCCGGTTTCCTGGCGAATCATTTCAATGCGGTTGTGATAGGTCTCTGCAGTAAAACGGCGCTCAAGCTGCTTGAGGATCGTTTGCCAGCTTTGATTCAACATGGCTTGGAATTTTGGGCCCTGACCTGAGGGCAGTTCTAGCGCAATCGGCTGACGCTGGTTCTGAAAGTTATTGACGTACACCCAGTCATTCGGGGTTTCCATAGTTTTGGCGTGCTGTTGCAGCAAACGCTTCACCATGGTGCGTTTTCCGAGACCTGCGGTACCGACAGCAAAAATGTTATAGCCGGAATAAGGCAGGGCAATCCCGGCCTCAACTGAGGCGCGTGCGCGATCTTGGCCCAAAAAGTTATTCAGGGGCTTGATCCGTTTGGTTGACGCAGGAATTTTTTCTAAGTTTGGAATGTGCGTCAGCTGGGTGGATGTTAACCGGGTATGGTCCAGAGTATTTTTAATTTCGCTTTGTTCAAATGCAGAGATAAGTAAATCTGAGCGGATTTTTTGTGGAGTTGTGCTGGTGTTGCTGGCAATAGAAGAATTAATTTGATCGAGTCTCTGGGTCACTGTTGAAAATCCAAAACGAAATATTACGTTGATGAGAGTTAAGGTATACAGATTTACTTGAAAAATTCAAGCCAACATGTCGCTTTTGCCAGAAAATAAAAAACCGGAAATGTGATAAATATATAAATCTTGTTGAAAGATACGCTATTACAGGATTGAATAGCAGCAATTGGTTTTTCTGCGGAAAATAATAAAGCAATGACAACACAAACGACGGGTTGGAAATCCGCATTTACAGCATTTTTAGATCGACGTGCATTGATCATGCTGTTCTTGGGATTTTCGGCTGGTGTGCCGATTCTTCTGATTTTTTCCAGTCTGTCTTTATGGTTAGGTGAGGCCGGAATCAGCAAAAGTGCAGTAACTTTCTTTAGCTGGGCCGCATTGGGCTATTCATTTAAATTCGTCTGGGCACCGCTCATTGATGAACTTCCTGTCCCTTTTCTGACCAAGGCTCTGGGACGTCGTCGTGCCTGGTTGCTGATTGCGCAGATTCTGATTGTCTGTGCCATTTCCATTATGGCCTTTTCTGATCCGGCTTTGGGTGCAACACATTTACAGCAAATGGCGCTCGGTGCAGTCCTGCTTGGTTTCTCCGCAGCAACGCAGGATATTGTGATTGATGCCTACCGGATTGAACTGGCGGAAACCCAGATGCAGACCGTATTGGCCGCCACCTATAATGCCGGTTACCGGATCGGGATGATTGTTGCTGGTGCTGGTGCATTGTTTCTTGCGGCCTATTTGGGAACAGCCAAAGGCAACTATATCTATGATGCCTGGAAATGGACTTATCTGGCCATGGCTGCCGTCATGCTGGTCGGTATTATTACCACACTTTCTATCCGGGAACCGCAGGTTGACCGTGTGCGCAAACACTATGTGCGCAGTGATTATTTCCGTTTAGTCGCCGTATTTTTTGTGGCGGTGATCAGTTTTGTCCTGAGCTATATCTATTCGGGCAATCTGGTGGCCAGCATCACTGAACAATTCGCCATTCAAGATACCTTTGCCTTGTTCTGTTTTGAGGCCTTACGCTTTATTGGCTCAGGTGCTGTCGCATTTGCGATTGGTGCAAGCTTGGTAAAAATGGGTGCGGTTAACAGGCAGATGGCCTATGAAACCTGGGTCAATCCGGTTGCAGACTTCTTTAAACGTTATGGCTTGAAACTGGCATTGGTGTTGTTATTGCTGATCGGTTTTTATCGGGTCTCCGATATTATTGCCGGCGTCATTTCTAATGTGTTCTATCAGGACCTGAATTTCAGTAAAGAACAGATTGCCGAGGCGGTTAAAGTCTATGGAGTCATTTTCTCTTTAGTCGGTGGATTCCTTGGCGGGCTCTTGGCCCAGAAGATGAACATCATGAAACTGATGTTTGTCGGTGCCGTGCTAGCCTGTTCCACCAACCTGATTTTTATCGGACTGGTCAAGTCAGGTGAAAAACTGGCAGCTGTCGAAGTTAAAGCCGGTAATCAGGTTTATCAGGCAGAGACCGATGAAGTGGGTTACTGGAAGCTGGATATACCGAGTGCAGTGCTGGCGCAGAGTAAACAGTTGCAAGTCTCAGCCGCTTATCTTAATACAGATAATACCAATCAAGCGCCTGTGCAGGTCAATATGCCATATTTGACCGCACAACAGGGCAGCACCCAGTTACAGATCCTGCCGATCACCAGTGACAATACCATCACTGTAGCTGAACAGGAGAAGACCATTGTGGTGCGCGGCCAGTATGTAGGGGAAGCACTACAAGAGAATCAAATAATTGTTTTGCAAATCAATGATCAGAATATTGAAGCAAAACTCGAAAGTGAAGGCGTATTTACTGCAGCGATTCCTGCACAGCAACTGATTCAGTCACCTGCACATATTATCAGTGCAGTTTTGATGCAAGATGATCAGCCACTTCAGCAAACCACCCATGTTTATCAGGTCAATGATCAGCTGAGCAATACCCAGAATCTGGATGTCGATATTCAGCCCTTGGCAGTGGTGGATGGCAACAGTTCAGATACAGTCGAAGTCAGTGGTAAGGTAATTAAACCTTATAGCGACAAGTGGCTTTATTTTGCTATTATTGTCGATAATCTGGCTGCCGGGCTGGCTGGTGCTGCGTTTATTGCATTCTTGTCGAGCTTGACCAGTGTGTCTTTTACCGCGGTTCAATATGCGATTTTTAGCTCACTCATGACTTTGACCCCTAAGATTTTAGGTGGATATTCGGGTACTATAGTGACCAATATCGGTTATCCGAATTTCTTCCTGATGACCACTTTAATTGGGATTCCGATCCTGATTCTGGTGGTTTGGGTCGCAAAACTGCTCGGTGAACACCAACAACAATTTGTACAGAAGGATGATTAATATGCGCATGCTGCATACCATGTTACGTGTAGGCAATTTAGAACAATCTCTCAAGTTCTATATTGAAGTACTTGGCATGACTTTGCTTCGTAAGCGTGATTACGAAGAAGGCCGTTTTACCCTGGCTTTTGTCGGTTATGGCGATGAAGAAAATCACACCGTACTGGAACTGACGCATAACTGGGATACAGACAGCTATGAACTGGGCAATGCTTATGGTCATATTGCGATTGCAGTTGATGATGCTTACAAGGCGTGTGAAGAGATTAAAGCGCGTGGCGGTAATGTGGTGCGTGAAGCTGGCCCAATGAAAGGTGGCGTGACGGTCATTGCATTTGTAGAAGACCCAGATGGTTATAAAATCGAGCTGATCCAGCAAGACAACAATGCACGTAATAACTAAGTATGATGTAGCGAGATATATGAAATGCATTCATGTATAGATGAAAATATTACATCAATCTAAGTGCATAGCATGGGCCCGGCATCTGTTAAGATAGCCGGGCATTTTTATATCAAATAATAAAATCTGAGGGATTATAGGGATATGCTTAAGTTCTTGGCATTGGATCGGTTTACGATACTGTTGTTTGTGATGGTTTTGCTGGCCAGTGTGCTGCCAGTTTCGGGGCAAGCGGCTGAAATCTTTGGCTGGGTGACGACAGGAGCGATTGCCATCCTGTTTTTCCTGCACGGCGCCAAACTGTCTCGTGAAGCCGTAGTGCAAGGCATTATGCACTGGAAATTGCATACTGTGGTTTTTGCGCTAACTTTTGCCTTGTTTCCGATTCTCGGGCTTTTGGCCAAGCCGATTTTATTACCGATGCTCGGACAGAAACTGTATTGGGGCTTCCTGTTTATGTGTTTCCTGCCATCCACCGTGCAGTCCTCGATCGCCTTTACTTCAGTGGCTCATGGCAATGTCGCCGGAGCGGTATGTAGTGCCTCTTTTTCCAATCTGATTGGTATGTTTATTACCCCATTATTGGTGGCATTTTTTATTCTCGGTCAATCTGATCATGGTTTTGATCCGACTTCATCGATTATCCAGATTACACTGCTGCTCTTGGTGCCGTTTATTTTAGGGCAGATTCTGCGTCCATGGATCTATCCGCAAATGATGAAAATGCCAAAAATCGTCAAGGTCTTCGATCAAGGCTCGATTTTACTGGTGGTGTATGGCGCTTTTAGTAGCGCCGTCGTGGCCGGGCTGTGGAATGAAGTGAGTCTGAGTACCTTGTTGTTGCTATTGCTGGCTTGCTCGGTGTTACTCACCATTGTGATGTTATTATCACTTTATATTCCACGCTGGCTGGGCTTTAGCCGCGCTGACCAAAAAACGGCATTCTTTTGTGGTTCCAAGAAAACCTTGGCCAGTGGAGTACCGATGGCGCAAATTTTATTTATTGGCCAGCCGCTGGGCATGATTGTCCTGCCGATCATGATTTTCCATCAGATTCAGTTGATGGTCTGCGGGATTATTGCCAATCTGTGGGCCAAAGAGGCTGGATCGGAAGCTGAAGAATAATTCGCATATTGAATTCGTTTCACGTATAATGACGCCCACTTGTTGTGCTTAGCTCTGACGGTATCCGTCTCGGTGGGCCAAAAGAATGGTCTGTTGTGGTGTTGATCTGCATGAACGATGTTCCTGCTTCCTCATTTGAGAGTGATCAATAGCGATGACAGCTAAACCTTCTTGAATCTAATGGAGTAATCGACGATGCGCGCCGATATTCACCCAAAATATGAAACTTTAGTTGCTACTTGTTCATGTGGTAACGTAATCGAAACTCGTTCAGCTCTTGGTAAAGAAACTCTTTATCTAGACGTATGTTCAGCTTGCCACCCATTCTACACTGGTAAGCAAAAGAACGTTGACACTGGCGGTCGTATCGACAAGTTCAAACAACGTTTTGCTGGTATGTCACGTTCTGTTAAACGTTAATACCCAAAATGAAAAAACGGGTTTTAAGCCCGTTTTTTTGTGCCTGCAATTTAGAGAATTATCATTCGATTTCCTAAATGCACAGGCTTGTACAAGATCTTAGTGATCTTGTACATCAATCAAATGATCAAGTTTTTTCTGGAAATAATTTCCCTGAATAAAGCGAGCATCCACGTTCCAGGCATTCGCGAAAAGTGTCATATCATTTAATTCACGAATCAGGATATTGAGTGGCTTAATTTCGTTGTAACTGGTGATTTTTTCCTGTAACTGCTCAATCTCGGTGTCTTTATTAAGCATATTGGTTAAGCTCGAATGTAAGCTAACACCATCCAGTTCCAGTTCGCGCAGTAAATTTGGACTGTACATGGATTGACCAAAATCACGAAGTGCAATCAGCGCACCATGTTCATACAGCACTCGTAGATATTTTTGTGCATCTTGCTGATTCAGTAAAATATCTTCTTCTGAGAATTGCAAGATTAGCGGGTGCTTCACTTTGCTGCGAATAATCGTAATCAGCTTGGAAATAAATTCCGGGAAGGTGCGGTCTTTAAATAGCACGGCACGGTTCAAATTGACAATTAAGCTTGCATCAGGATACTGGGTAATAAAGTTGTGTAGCTGTTTACTGGCCTCAACCAGAATCCAGCGATCCAGTTTAATGGACAGTTCATCATCTTCATGAAGTTCTAAAAGGCTAGAGATATCCTGCCATTTATTCTCAAAAATAAAGCCACTGGTCACTTCATAGGTATATAAACGCGTATCTTCTTTATCATAGAGTTGCTGATACTTTAAATGGATCTCGCCACGTTCTAGACATTCACTTAAGGCTTTCAAAATAGAAGGTGTAGCGTTAGGAATAGAGGTGACTGCTGGACTGACAGCTGCAACTGTTGAGCTGGTAACTGGTGTTTCAGCAACACTGAAGTCTATACTCGGCATATCTAAAGAGCTTGGACTGCTCAGTGAGGCTGGAATGTCGAGTTTAAATTCAGGTACAGCTTCTGCTTGAGGTAAAGATGTCGAGAATGCTTGTCCAATCAGCGTATTGCAGTGCATTTCATCCTGTAAACCCTGTTCAAGCGTGACATAGCCTAAGCGCAAATTTAGAGGGAATGACTTTTGTCCCACTGTAATGAGTTGCGGTTTGCTTAAGGCATTTAAACTGATCAGTTTGGATTCAAGAATTGCTTTAGAGTCTGCCTGAAACAGACCGACAACGACATCATATTCCAGTTTAAACAGGGGAATATGGGTCTGTTCCTTGAGGAATTCTTTGACTGCATCAAAGTACCCATTAAAAGTGGCCCAGTCAGATTGTAGAACTTCCGGGTCATATGCACTTAAAGAGAAAGTGACTAAGGCATTCACCGGTGCAGACTGCTTGTTCAGTTCACGTTTAAGTGACTGAAAAACACTTGGTTTTCCAGGAGTTTTCTCGGAAAAAACTGTTTTAGATTGAGTATCAATGCTAATTTGTACCGCATCTTCTTCAGCCGTTGAAGGCAAGAATTCCAGTTTTAATGGGTTAGATGCGGACACATGCGGATTCAGAGACTGGATCTCGACCCGACCTAAATCAAATTGACCCTGAGAAATCTTTTTGAAACGCGTTTTAAAATCATTCAAATCTGAAGGCTGGAGCAGATCCAGAAGCGGTAGGCCAATAATCTCATCTTCATTTTGCAAGCCAAACAGTTTCAGGTAGTCCGCATTGGCCTGAATATGAATCCCTTCCTGAATGGTGGCAACAGCACGGTTGCTGTCGTCTACTAAAGATTGTGCCTGAATTTGTGCTGTTTCCAGCTCAGTCATTAAATGTTGCTGAGACTGTGACAAACGGCTAAATGACAATGCTCGGACCAGTCCCACATAAAAGCGTTCCAGGTAGTCAAAATTGAGAATGTCATATACCCCTTTACGGATATATTGCGCATATTGTTCAGCCTGGTAATCATCCGGTTTAAGCAAAATCATCGGCAGATTAGGTTGCTGCGAAAGGCGCACCAAACTTAAGGCCTGTTCATATTTCAGGTCGTAGGCACGTCCAAAAATAATCAGATCCCAGTTGAAATTTAATTGTTTTTCAAAAGATTGCAGATCATCCAGTAGAACGGCATCAACCTGATAATCGTGATTAGTCAGAAGCTCACAGATTTGGTTATATCTAATTTGATTATCATCAATAATCAGTAAACGTGTTTCAGTACGTTTTAACTTTTTAGACAATAATGGATTTCTCACTTCAATGCTTCCCATAAATCATGATTTCTGCTTTCATTCATGTGCTGATCGATAAAGTTTTCGATCATCTCTTCTTCCTGATCATTCAATAATTCATAATCAAAACGGATGAAACTCTGCGTAATCAGTTGTGCTTTGGTTAGATAGATTTTGAGTTCTTCCTGACCGAGACGTAAATGAATGGTTTGTTTTTCTCTAAACATCTGGGAGCCAGACACGATGAGACTGGTTGAAACCTGATCCAGTTGCGTCATTTTCACCAGGAGTGCGGGTTGATAGTTGACATGATGACGTTCGGTACGGGCATAGGCCGCACAAGGAAAGAGTTCTTGTGCCAGAATTTCTAGTCCGATTTCCAGGCTCTTGTCAGTGGACTGCTTGATCCAGCGAATCACACCGCCACGCCACTGGCTCTGGGTTTTTTCCTGAACCAGAATAAATTCACCAGTTTTTAAATTGGCAGGTGTAATACCAGTCCATTTAATCCGGTAACCATTGACACTAATATCCAGAACTTCAGCGCTATGAATCTGTTTCGTTTCGCGATCGAGCGCCTTGATACTGCTAAAGGCACTTGGAATCGTATTTTCCATCGAGCTGACAAAACTGCTTTCGCTCTGGAAATTATAATTGGCATCGAGTTCCAGGGTTTCATTGAAGTTTTTACCTTTAGACAGGTAAAAATGCGCCACGCTCAAGCCAAAGCAGATATTGATCTGTGCTGAATATTCATAACGTTCATGACGACGCTCGACATTGTTCGAGAGCAGATTGTAGATATGAAAATGCAGTGCAGGGGTCAGGAACAGTTTTTCATTCCGCGACAGATACTGCGCATTTTTGCTTTGAGTACCCGTTAAATGATCCATCAGGTTCTGGGTGGAAATATAGAAGCTCGGCTGAAACTGTGGCTCTTGATGGGTATTAAAGATCGGCGGATGATCTTTGCTGGCATCGACTACATAACGGGACAGCGTGGTTTCCTTCGGCAGGATCTGTACCAGTTTGGCCCAGTCAAAACTGCATAGATACAGGCCCTGAATTTCTGCAGGCCGGATCTGATGAGTATTGAAGATATCCAGTAAAATCAGCTGTGCATAGGCATGTGCAATATTTTGGATTTCATGCTGGGTGCCTAATACCTGATTGATATTACTTTGATAGAAATTGTTGTCTATGGCACATTCAAGCAGTTGATGGGCAGCTAGCCATTGTCCCAGACCTGGCGTGCTATATAGCATATGCTGTTGATATAACAGAAGGGTGAGTTGCTGTAGTGCATAATAAATCGATACCATCCGGGCAGTTTGAATGCTCTTCTTTTTGCCTAGAGAAAATAGCGAAAACTTCTGATGGGTCAGCTGATGATTACAGCGTTTGACGATATCGATATAAATTTTGGCAAAATGACTGCGCAGCAGCATAGCCAGCTCAATAATCTGGTCATTCCGGTCGGAAGTGATCAGGCCCTGATTGACGAAATGCTTTTCCAGACTGGTCAGGACATTTTCAAGGGTAGGATGCAAGACCTGAATCAGGTCAAAGCGCAGGGTTTCTGTACATTTCAGCTCAGAAACTTCCAATAAGGCATTAAACAGGGATTTGGATGAATTCCCTAGTTGTAGAATCGAAATCCCCGCAACCCATTCCTGCAAAGCCTTGGCAGTGGTTGGACAAAAGCTCAACTGCTCTCGTTTAAGTTCCGTCGGTGTCTGAAAAATGTCTGAAGTATGCGTGCTCATCTTTATTATTTAACTCAAAAATGTTGAAACCCCAAAAAGCGGTGTCTTATTCTTCTCGCCCGCTATTTCTCGAACCAGTTTAGGAACCAAATACCCCGGCAGGTTCGCTAAAACTTCTGTATAAATCTCATTAATATGGTCAGGCGCCAAATCAAAATGATGCGCACCTTTTACTTTATCAAGTACATGTAAATAATAAGGCATGACCCCGGCATCAAACAAGCGATAGCTTAAATTGACTAAAATCTGAGCAGAATCATTCACTCCGTTTAATAAAACCGCCTGATTCAGAACGGTGATCTGCTGTTGAACCAGTTGATTTAAACGCTTGCAAGTGAAGTCATCCAGCTCCGATGCATGGTTTGAGTGTACCACCAGAATAATACGTAGCCTACTGTTTTTTAACATGCTAAGTAGCTCTTCGTCGACTCGGTTGGGGATCACAATAGGAACTCGTGAATGTATTCTTAAGAATTTGAGATGTGGTACTGATTCTAGTCGTTCAATCCAGATTTTTAATTTCCTGTTCGATAAGGTTAGTGGATCACCGCCGCTCAGAATTACTTCATTAATATCAGGCTGGCTTTCCAGATATTGCTTGATGTTTATCCAGTCTTCATTTTTAGGCAGATTTTCCTGATAGGGGAAATGCCGGCGGAAACAATAACGGCAATGTACAGCACAGGCGCCCGTCAAGGTCAGCAAGAAACGGGATTTATATTTGTGCAGTACGCCGGGTTGCTGATTGGCCTGTTCTTCGCCCAAGGGATCGGTAACAAATCCTGGATGTTCTTCCAGTTCCAGATGATGGGGCAGCACTTGTAAAAGCAATGGGTCTAAAGGGTTTCCGGTCTGCATTTTGCCCACAAAAGCACGTGGTACGCGCAGTTTAAACTGTTCAGAAGCTAAAATGGCGCCTGAGAGAAGCTGTTCAGGTGCGAGTTGCAGCACTTTAAGCAGTTCGCGTGGATCAGTGATCAGGTCGCTGAGCTGTGATTGCCAGTTTTGTTCTTGATATAAATAGTTCGTCATGCCGGAAGATTAACAATAATAAGTGAGAGGACAAAGCCTGATGGGCACAGTTTAACAGTTTGTGCGGAAGCGCAATAATCCACTGCGCTATAAAATAAAGAGTGATTAAGCTATGCTGATCTTCGTGCTCGCCTGATGGTATTTTAACGTTGAGCAAGACATGAATAAACAAAGGATTTTCATGTCTGATTGTAACTTAAACAGCCTGAGTGGGTGAAAGCGGATTTTTTCATTGCGGCAAAGTGTATTGCTCATTTAGAATACGCAACATCAAATGAATGTGCATGTGGCAACTCAATGTTCGTGTCAGACTTGCTAAATGACATCGCAACAGCCCATAGCATCAATAGATTAAAGTTAGTAAGTTTGGAGTGCGCCAGTCATGGCCTATTATTCTACGAATGATTTCAAGTCAGGCCTTAAGGTTATGCTTGATGGCAACCCATGTTCAATCATGGAAAACGAATACGTAAAACCAGGTAAAGGCCAAGCTTTTAACCGCGTAAAATTACGTAACCTTAAATCAGGTAAAGTTCTGGAAAAAACTTTCAAATCAGGCGAGAACCTAGAAGCGGCTGATATCGTTGAAGTAGAAATGGAATACTTGTACAACGATGGCGAAATGTGGAACTTCATGGATCCTGTTACCTTTGAACAGATCGCAGCTGATAAAACAGCAATGAGCGATGCTGCAAAATGGTTAAAAGATGATTCAAATGAAAAATGTACCATCATGTTGTTCAATGGCGTGCCTTTAAACGTGACTCCACCGAACTTCGTCGTACTTAAAATCGTTGAAACTGATCCAGGTGTTCGTGGTGATACTTCTGGCGGTGGCGGTAAGCCAGCGAAACTTGAAACAGGTGCTGTAGTACGTGTTCCATTATTCGTACAGCAAGAAGAAAGCGTTCGTGTAGATACCCGTACTGGCGACTATTTAGAACGTGCATAATGGTTTGAAAATAGACTATTATCGAGAGGGATGATTTAAATCATCCCTTTTTTTATGCCAAAGTCGTAGAGGAAAAGCAAAAGAACAGGCGTAAAGTCGCAAGGGAAAACAGCAGTACCTCGAACAACAACAATCACGCTGATTTGTATGCATCACAATATGAGGGATTGAATGGAAACTTTACAAAAGAAGTCGACGCTGACTTCGAAAATGATTTGGCTTTTGGTAGCCATTGTGGGTGCAGTCTCTTTTGGAGTTCTAGCACTGAGTCGGGGTGAGCATGTCAATGCAGTCTGGCTGGTACTTGCCGCCGCCTGTGTCTATAGCATTGCTTACCGTTTCTACAGTTTGTTTATCGCCACCAAAGTATTTGAGCTGAATGAACGCCGTTTAACGCCTGCGCATCGTCTGGCCGATGGTCTGGACTATGTGCCGACCAACAAAAGCGTTCTGTTTGGCCATCACTTTGCAGCGATTGCCGGTGCAGGTCCTTTAGTCGGTCCGATCTTGGCAGCACAAATGGGCTATTTACCCGGTACGATCTGGCTGTTAGTCGGTGTGGTGCTTGCCGGTGCAGTCCAGGATTTTCTGGTACTGTTTATTTCCACCCGTCGTGACGGTCGATCACTCGGTGAGATGGCCAAGCAGGAACTGGGTACTTTTGCCGGTATTATCGTGATGCTCGGTGCCTTGGGCGTGATGATCATCATTCTGGCAGTATTGGCGCTAGTCGTTGTTAAAGCACTGACTAACAGTCCATGGGGTGTATTCAGTATTGCAGCCACCATTCCGATTGCGATCTTTATGGGCATCTACATGCGTTTTATCCGCCCGGGTAAAATTGCTGAAGTCTCGATTATTGGTTTTGTCTTGATGATGCTGGGCATTATCTACGGTGAAAACATCGCACAACATCCATATTGGGGTCCGTTCTTTACGCTTTCTGGCACTGAACTCACTTGGGCACTGATCATTTATGGTTTCATTGCATCGGTACTGCCAGTCTGGCTATTGCTTGCTCCACGTGATTATCTGTCGACCTTCCTGAAAATTGGCGTGATTGCCGGTTTGGCCGTGGGTATCCTGTTTGCCATGCCTGAAATGAAACTGCCAGCGATTACCAAATTCATTGATGGGACTGGTCCTGTATTCGCAGGTTCTATGTTCCCATTCCTGTTCATTACTATTGCGTGTGGTGCGATTTCCGGTTTCCATGCCTTGGTTTCTTCAGGGACGACACCGAAACTGGTCAACAACGAACGCGATATCCGTATGATCGGTTATGGCGGTATGTTGATGGAATCTTTTGTAGCGATCATGGCTTTGATCTGTGCTGCAATTCTGGATCCAGGAATTTATTTTGCGATTAACTCACCAGCAGCCTTGCTCGGTACTACCGCAGAAAGCGCAGCAGAAGCAGTGCGAACCCTTGGTTTTGTGGTAACCCCTGAAGCCTTGACTTTACTGGCACAGGAAGTGGGTGAAAACTCGATTCTGTCGCGTACTGGTGGTGCGCCAACTTTTGCAATCGGTATGGCACATATCATCACCGAAATTTTCAACAGCCGTGAAATGATGGCATTCTGGTATCACTTTGCGATTCTGTTTGAAGCATTATTCATCCTGACTGCTGTAGATGCTGGTACCCGTGCCTGTCGCTTTATGGTTCAGGATACCGTGGGTATCGTGATTCCTGCGGTGAAACAGTCGCATAACTTCTTCGGAAACCTGTTAGGTACTGCGGTTGCAGTTGCAGGCTGGGGATTCTTCGTCTATCAGGGCGTCGTCGATCCACTCGGCGGTATTAACAGTTTATGGCCACTCTTCGGTATTGGTAACCAGATTTTGGCTGCAATGGCATTGATTCTTGGTACGGTTATCCTGTTTAAGATGAAGAAGCAGAAATATGTCTGGGTGACAATTATCCCGACAGTGTTCCTGTTCATTACTTCCATGACAGCAGGCTGGCAGAAGATTTTCCACGAAAATCCAAAGATTGGTTTCCTTGCGCAGGCTGATCGTTTCAACACGGCGATTGCCAATAATGAAATCCTGGCACCAGCGAAAACTGTGGCAGAAATGCAGACGGTAGCGATGTCGAACCAGATTAATGCTGCGCTCTGTGCTTTCTTTATGATTGTAGCCTTTGTCATGTTGTTTGCTGCAATTCGCGTGATTCGTCGTGCATTGGCAAATCCTGAGCCATCTGTACATGAAGCAGAAGCGATTTATCGCGATCCTGAAGAGATTCAGCCAGCGAAAGGTCATTAAGGGGAATATTATGAATCTGAAGTTTGCCAAAAGCGGGAAAACGATGATTTATAAAATCATCAAGATGACCGTGATGTCACAAAAGGATTTAATCCTGAATCCGAAAAACTGGTCGCGGATTGCGACCTTGTGGCAACGTTTGCAGCAAAGTTTCCGCCTGATGGTCGGTGTACCTGATTATCAAACCTATGTGGAACATATGCGCAAGCATCATCCGGATCTGGAAGCCATGGACCCGAAAACATTTTATCGTCACTGTGTGGATTCCCGTTATCCATCTGCGGGCGGTGATATGAAGAAGTGTCCGTGTTAATTGTTAAGTCATAATAAGCGCCTTTCGGGGCGCTTTTTTATTGTTTAAAACTGCTAGAGAAATAGAATATCCAGTTAAATCTGATGTCATTAATTGAGTTAGCTGAGAAAATTTTTATAAAAATCCAGGAAATCGCTTAAGTCTCTATACCTTTTAAGTATGATTCTTTTCAAATAGATCAATGAGCGTATGTCGATATTTTAGCATTGGAGCGAAAAGAAAAGGATCTCTATTTATGCTGATCATTTTATTAGGGCGTGTCCTCATTTGAAGAATTGGTTTTAAATACTTAAAATCCTCCTTTGAGTTATTTTTATTTCTATATTTTCAATGGCACGT
>NZ_JAMXXN010000019.1 GCF_024129435.1 Acinetobacter lwoffii
TAATTTCTACCATCAATCAATGAAAATAATTTCGATCAATCAACCAGTAAAAATCCACACAAGTTGTTCTTCATAATCTCTTAATGATCTTTCTTAAAACCTCATCAGCTTTAAGCTCCAACCCAATCATTTAACGTTTCGTTTCATGCATTGCGTTGGTGTGCTGCGTATTCTATACAGTTTCAAAACGAGCGCAAGGGATTTTCTTAAAAATATCCAAAAAAACCAACCATACGTTTATTTTTTAATCTAAAAGGCTATTTTTAACACTTTTTTTGCGTTTTTCTAGCTAATTCCGCATGAAAAGTTTAAGCAAATGTTAATTTTCCAGCCCTCATCTCATAAAAAAAGATCACCCTAATGGTGATCTTTTTGATTCTTCATCAAAATATTTTAATTTGTCTGCTCAGCGAGCCAAGTCATAAATTTTTGACGTTCAGCTTTAGAAGCTTTCTGCCATAATTGAATCAGCTGCTGATCATTCTGGTCTGCTGACTGAGTATATACAGCTGAAGGTTGATTAACTGGTGTCGCAGCTTGAGTTGTCATATCTACTTTTTTAGTCAACACGCGATTTCCAAACCATGGTTTCGCTGCATCTTTAGCGCCCGCCTGCTGGACTAAGAGCTGATTTTTCGCATCATATAGGCCAATAATGGGCTGATCTTTATATTTTTGCGCTGCATCAAAATCTTTAGGCGCCTGAATAAGTGCTAAACGGTAAGTTTCACCATCTTTAAGGCTTGGTGTTTTTACCGTAACCACACCTGACTTTAAAATGTCATGTGAATTGTCTGAATGCTGGAAAAATTCGTTATAGCGTACGCTGATCGCATTTACACCTGCATCCAAGCTATAAGTCTGATTAGAACGTAATAGACCCGAGTTCACCTCTTGATCATTTACGGCAACAATTTTTATTTCTTCAGGTACTGTGACGGTCACTGCCGAAAAAACTGGTGTGCTAAACAGAAACACTGCTGCAGTTGCCGCAATACGTAAACCCATATCCTATACTCATTTTTGGTTGTTTATTAAAAATTAGCTGCACTATGCCGCGTCTAAATGACAATCTTATGACAAAAGCTGGAGCGATACAGCCTGTGTTCTTAGCATTTATTTGGCTAGACATATTACATCACATCTAAATACAACTCGAAGACATAAAAAAGAAGCATCAACGTGCTTCTTTTAAATCTACTTTTTAATCTAAAATTATTTATGCAAAGGTCTTAAAGCGCTCTGCATCATCCATAAAGGTTTTTTCCCCTGCAGGAGCTTCAATCGAACCAAATACCAGTTGAGCGCGAAGCTTCCAGTGAGATGGTATTTCGAAAGTTTGTGCAACTTCTTCATCAATAATTGGATTGTAGTGCTGTAATGAAGCACCAATATTTCTTTCTGCCAAAGCGGTCCAGGTTGCAAACTGTGCAATAGCAGAAGAATGCTCAGACCAGACCGGGAAGTTATCGGCATAAAGTGCAAACTGCTCCTGCATCGACTTCACCACGTTCTGGTCTTCATAAAACAGTGCGGTACCATAACCTGCAGCAAAAGCATTGATCTTGCTATTGGTTGATTCAAATGCATCTGCTGAAACCAGATCACGTAAAGTTTCACGTACAATATGCCAGAAAGTATCATGTGATTGACCAAATAAAATCACCACACGCGAGGTTTGCGAGTTAAAAGATGACGGACTGTGCTTCACCGCATCTTTAATGATTTTCTCAATTTCTGCTTGATCCAGCTCTACATTTTTTCCAATTGAATAAATGCTACGGCGTTGTTTGATTTGATCTAAAAATGCCATGAATTCACCTCTATATATTTTGATTATTAAAAAATCGATAAAGTCATACTACGTGCTTTAAGCACCCAAGACAGGTGCATTTCGATAACAATGTGTTTTATTTATAGAACAATCAGATTTAGATCTGGGTAGCGTATTTGTATCTGATTTTATCCGCAGCTTCCATGCTGTCACATATAAAGTTCTCTATAAACTTTTAATTAAATACTTTGAAACGGTGCTGATCCGGCTTTTGTAATTTTTCTTCTACTGTTTGTTCAATTGATCCAAAGCAAAGTTGGGCTCGCAACAACCAGTTCTTTTCAATTTCAAAATGCTCAGCGACCCTTTCATCAATCAGTGGATTGTAGTGCTGTAAGGATGCCCCTAAGCCAGAATCTGCCAGCGTCGTCCACACAGCAAATTGCGCCATACCGGAAGTTTGTTCCGACCATGCTGGAAAATCTTCACTATTTAATGGCATTTTCTTTTGTAATTGTTGAATCACGGCTTGATCTTCATAAAACAAAACCGTGCCATAGGCAGCAGCACATTGATTTAACTTGATTTCCATCCCTTCGTAAATATATGCCGGCATATGCTGACGCTGTACCTGTTTCACAATTTTCCAGAATTAATGATGAGAATCTGCGAATAACACCACAATGCGCGTAGTTTGAGAATCATAAGCCGAAGGACAACTCCGCACTGCTTCCTGAATGATTTCGCTAAGATAAGCCTGACTAGAATGTACCCGCTTACCGAGTTGATCGATACTACGGCGCTTTTTCAATTGATCGACAAAAGTCAATTCTAAATCATCATTCAGTTTATTTTTTCTTGAAAATTTAAAATCCTTGGTTATATCGCTTGTTAATACCTGACCAATCTTATTTAGCAATGCCATTTTCTACCCCACAAAAAACAAGCCAAATCAGCTTAGAGAATCCCCTAAAATTATAAGGCCTTTATTAAGATAGGCAGATTTAGTGGTGGTTTTACTGTCGGTTTTTACAACACTCGAACTGGCTAAAAACAATAAACTCCGCACTTGGCGGAGTTTATGTGAAGCATTGCGCATTATTTATTTTTCAGTTTCAAATAATGCAGCAACAAAAGATTTGGCAGAGAATGGACGCAAGTCATCAATTTTTTCACCGACACCAATAAAGCGAATCGGCACATGAGTACGACTGGCGATATTAAACAGTACCCCACCTTTGGCAGTACCATCAAGTTTGGTAATAGTTAAGCCCGTCAAGCCTACCGCCTCATCAAACATCTCGACCTGATTAATAGCATTCTGACCAGTACCGGCATCGACCACCAACATCACTTCATGAGGTGCAGTGGCATCAATTTTCTGCATTACACGTTTTACTTTAGTCAATTCCTGCATCAAATGACCTTTGTTATGCAAACGGCCCGCTGTGTCTGCAATCAATACATCCACACCTTTGGCACGCGCACTTTCAAAAGCATCGAAAATCACTGAAGCTGAGTCAGCACCATGACCCTGAGCAACAACCGCAATATTATTACGCTCACCCCAGATCTGGAGCTGTTCAGTTGCAGCCGCACGGAAAGTATCGCCTGCTGCCAACATGACGGTCTTGCCTTCACCTTGCAGGCGCTTTGCCAACTTGCCAATGGTAGTCGTTTTACCGACACCATTCACACCAACTACCAGAATCACATAAGGCGATTTATTCGGATCAATATGCAGCGGTTTTACCCGTGGTGCCAATAAAGCCACCAGTTCTTCCTGAAGCGCTTTATAGAGTGAATGCGAATAGATCAAATCACCACGTGCCGTACGTTCAGTCAGGTTAGCGATAATGGTCTTGGTGGCTTCCACACCGATATCGGCCACCAGAAGCTGCTCTTCGACTTCTTCTAATAATTCATCATCAATTTCTTTACCACCGATCAGGATATTTACCATCCCATCGGCAAGGTTTTTACGGGTTTTGGTTAAACCCACTTTCATACGGCTAAAGAAGCCACCTTTCGCCGCAGAATCTTCATTTTCAGTTTCTGTTTCGACAGGTGCAGAAACTACAGCTGTTTCGCTTGGCGTTTCTACGATAGGCACATTGACCGCAGGTAAGCTCGGTAATGTGACATCATCATCTCCGATATCAGCATCAATCAAAAATTTGTTTTGCCCATTAGATTGCTGTTGCATGCCGAATCCTTGAAAAGCATTGCGTTAAAAACCCAGATTCTACCATAACTTGCCTGCTTTGCAGCTAGCAATGCAAATGCTGGACAAACATACCAAAAAGCTACAGCTCTCGGTTGCTTTCAAGCACGCATTTATTAAAAATAACTCTAAATACAAACGCCTATTTCAGGAGATCTAGTGTTCATCACCTTTTTGACTATCTCCTCTTTCTCGCAAATGATCAAACAGACGCTTTATCCACTCGGTGCAGCAGTCTTGCTTAGCCTGAGTTTTAACTCGGTTCAGGCACAAACCCGAAGCGAATTGTCACGGACTACTTTTGAAACCACGTTAAGTAACGGTTTAAAAGTCATTATTCGGGAAGACCATCGTGCGCCCATGGTAATGACACAAATTTGGTACAAAGTCGGCAGTAGTGATGAATCCGGAAATATTCTGGGGGTATCCCATGCACTTGAACATATGATGTTCAAAGGCACTCATAAAGTCCCAAATGATGAATTTACCCGTCTTAGCCGGATTTATGGCGGCAGTATCAATGCGGCCACCTTTACCAATTACACCAATTATTATCAGCTTTATCCTAAGGCCTATTTTCCTATGGCCCTGGAACTTGAATCTGACCGGATGAGTAATTTATTACTTCGACAGCAGGACTTCGAGCCAGAAATTAAAGTCGTCATGGAAGAACGGCGCCAGCGCACCGATGACAATCCGCGTGCGCAAGCCTTTGAACGGTTTAAATGGATCAGTTATCCGACCAGCCACTACCGTCAGCCGGTGATTGGACATATGAAAACCCTGAATAATATTCAGTTGAATGATGTCAAAAAATGGTATCGGGATTGGTACAGTCCGAATAATGCCATTCTGGTGATTGTTGGAAATGTAGAATCTGAAGCTGCTTTGGCTCAGGTACAAAAATATTTTGCTGACATTCCCGCACGCCCAACACCAGCACGCAATGATGTACTGGAGTTTGAGCGTTTGGGTTATCGCCATATGGAGATTAATAGCAATGTTCATGTGCCCAATCTGTACATGACCTGGAATGTAAAATCCCTTGGCACTGCCAAAAACCCCCAAGATGCTTATGCCTTGACCATTATTCGCAGTCTTTTGGACAGTGGCATTTCTTCGCGCCTGCAAGACCGTTTGGTACGTGATCGTAAAATTCTGACCTCTGTCAGCGTTTCTTATGATCCCTATAATCGCGGCGACAGCCTGTTTGGTATTTCTGCCTTACCTGCGCCGGGTATCTCTTTACAAGAGGCACAACAAGCAATTCAGGATGAAGTGGATTTACTCAAAACTACCGCCATAACCCAACAGGAAGTGGATCGTATCAGTACCCGCTTTATTTCCAATTTGATTTATAGCCAGGATGATATTGCCGGCCAGGCCAAAATGATTGGTAATCTGGAGGTCAATGGCTTGAGTTATCGCCTGATGGATGAATTACCGAAACACTTTGAAAGTGTCAGTATTCAGGATATCCAGCGTGTCGCAAACGCCTATTTTGTACGTGAAAATCTCAGCACGCTTTATCTCTCTCCTGAACAAAACACCCAGCAACGGGGATTATAATGCTTCAACTTCGTTCATTTTTGCTTATTTCAATTTTAAGTCTTAGCTCGGCTACCCATGCAAAAAACTATCTGGATCCCCAGCCTAACCAAAATGATAATCCGAGTCAGTTACAGTCTATCCCTTTGCTGCAAAGCTTAAAAAATATTAATCAGCAACGGGATTTTCAGGCGCCTTATATTCATGATCTGAACAATCGCTACAAAGTACGCACGCTGTTTGTTGAAACGCAAGATCTTCCCATGGTAGATATCCAGCTGACCTTTAATGCCGGTTCGGCCCGTGATCAGGAAATTGCCAAAGGCCTATATGGTCTATCCAATATGGCAGCCAAGTTGATGCGTGAAGGAACCGACAAATATAGCGCCAATCAGGTGGCGGAAGTTTTTGACCAAACCGGAGCACAATTCAGCGTACAAGCCTATCGGGACATGTTTGTGGTCCGTCTGCGTACGCTTTCAGACCCGGAAAAACTGGAACCCGCATTGAGCATGCTGATGGAGGTTCTTAAGAATGCGTCATTTAAACCGTCCAGCATTAATCTGGCTTTAAGCAATACCCAAGTGGGACAAAAACAGCTGCAGGAAAACCCAAGCCGACTGATGGATATCCGTTTTTATCGCGCTTTATATGGTCAGCACCCTTATGCAGAACCAATCAGCGGCACCCAAGGCAGCACCAAAAAAATTAATGCAGAATTATTGAAAAAATTTCGTGATCAGTTTTTGGTGGCGCAAAATATGAATATTGCCATTACTGGCAAACTCAGCCCGAAACAGGCACTCGAACTGTCTGAACGAATTGCCGGCAACTTACCTCAAGGGCAAAAAGCAGAAACATTGCCACAGCCTGAAATTCAATCTGGTTTTGAAGTGGTACATCTACCCTATAACTCGTCTCAGGCGCATGTCACCTTTGGGCATTTAGGCCCAACTCGCTTTACTGAAGATAAACTGGCTTTAGAGGTCGCCAATCGCATGTTTGGCGGTAGCGGATTTAATGCGGTATTGATGCAGGAACTACGGGTGAAACGTGGTTTTACTTATGGCGCTTATAGTTCATTGAGCTTTAGTCAGGCACCCGGCGTATTCAGCTTTAAGTATTCCACGCGTCAGGATCAACTGCTAGACAGCATTCAGGTCGCACATCAAGCATTTATCCACTTTGTCAGCCAACCTATTGATACTCAGCGTCTGGAAGAAACCAAAGCAGGCATGTTACGTGCTTTTCCTAATAATTACAGCAGTAATGCCACCATTAATGCCCAGCTAGGCAATATGGGTTTTTATAGTGAGCAAACTGATTATTTATCCAGTTATCCAGAACGCTTGGCTAAAATCACAGCGGCAGATGTACAAAATGCAGTGCGCAAGCATTTTCATCCTGATCACTTAACCCTAGTCGTCGTCAACAAAGAACTGGATCAAAATGCCTTGAAAATGCGTTTGGAGCGAAATTTAATGGATGCCAATTATTACTTACCAACAAATCCTATGCCTAAGGCATCTCCACAGAGACCGGCGGAAGCTGACGTGCCCGAAGCGATTCCTGCTGATAAGCCTGCATCAATTTAAGGTACTGCCCACGACGGATATGCTGCTGCTCTAACAAGGCGAGTGCCATATCTTGGGTTTGGGGAAGGTTTTGCTGTTTAGACAGTTGTTGAATCTGGGTGACTTGGGAAAGGCTAAGCGGACGATATAAAGCAAATGCGGCTAAAAGTAGAATGATCGCAATAATAAAAATAACCACACTGTTATAAATCTGTTCCAGTTTGATTCTGCTGAAAAATTGGCTTAGTTTTTCTGTATCTATAGACATACACTACCTCAGGTTAGAGGTAGTGTATGGTCGCAGTTACATAAGTTCAAGTCAGCGCACTGAATATTCACAAGAGCTGAATCCTGCTATTTCGAGGACTAATTCATGATTCTGGTAATAATTGTTGAATACAGCACCAATGCAACAACAAGCAATACCAGTGCAATTGCAAATTTACTTAAACCCGCTTCTGCTTCAGGCGGATGCAGACGATCCTCATCTGCAATGCGGACCAGCTCACCATTATAAAGCTTATAAAACTGCTCACGCTGGTTTTCATCCAGCGCACGGGTAAAGTCGTAGACTTCTTTACGTTGTGCCAGTCCATAATCACCCAGATGGGTATGTTTACTGAATATAGCTTGATCGAGTTTTTTACGATGCAAATCGGCAAGTTCCATAATTTGACCTGCAGTCGGAGGCATATCAAATTTCACACCATCTAAAGTTCTTGTCATCATGGCCTTCTCCTTATTGTTTGCTATCCATTTACAATGTAGCTTAATAATATTTATAGTTGTGTATAGTTTAATCAGTTAAACTATAACTTAAGTAAACAAATAAAATCGAATAGTTGACTTTTCCATTATTTTGTAATATTAGTTTAACAATACTAATTTATATTTGTATTTAGACTAAATAGTCTATCCTGTAATCATAATTAAAATTAAGGAGTTTTTATATGATACAACAACTCTCTCAACACGATCTGGAACATCTGTACGCAGATGCCGTGAATACCATTCAATCGCAAATGAACTTTGCTGATGCAGTAAAACAGCTTGAAGAAGCCGCTCGTGCTGGCCATGGTAAAGCAGCGCTTTTTTTAGCAGAACTTTATTATCAAGGTTTCCGTGTAGAACGAGATTCACTCAAAGCCCAGTACTGGCAAAACATGGCCACCATGCAAGCATAAAGAAACGTCACCTAGGTGGCGTTTTTTTCAGCCCTTTTTTCAATAAATAGCAATCAATACATATTTTCTTACGAATCCTTGCAAAGCTGAAACAGTAATTTCATATAAAGTTTCTAGAATAGAGCCTGAACTCCAATAGCACTTTATTCTAATGAAACCACGAAAAATTATTCAATTTGATCCGATCTGCAAAAACTTTCTGTTAAAGATCACGATGCTTAAATCTTTGATGAATTGTGGCGAGCTATGGGGCGCATATCACCAAGGCTGGGCGATGATGCGTGACCAGGAAGACTGCATCTTCCCATTCTGGCTCAATCCGCTGGATGCTAAAAATTATGCCCAGCAGCATTGGCCGGATTACATCCCGCGTAAAATCAATTCTGAAGATTTTGAAAATGCATTATTGCCGACCCTGTCGCGACTGAATGTTACGCCAGCCCTGTTCAACACCAATGGAACCAAACTCAAACTGACTGCTGCACAGATGCGTCATCTGTTTTTTTCGCAACAAAGACTGCACATTGCTTAAATAACATGCTATTTATAAAGACTAAAACCTAAACACTTAGAGATGTTCAGGTTGAATACATACTCTAGGATTAATAATAAATTAACCAATAAGGATGATTAAGCATGACCAATGTGGCACAGGTGCTCAGTGAAAAAATGCATCAAGCTATTTATACCATCCGTCCAGATTCTACTGTTTTAGAAGCCATCACCTTGATGGCGGATAAAGGAATCGGGGCGCTTGTGGTAACCCATGAAGACAATGTGGTGGGGATTTTGTCAGAGCGGGATTACACGCGTAAGATCGCCCTGATGCAAAGAACCTCATTCGACACCACTGTCAATGAGATCATGACCTCTAAAGTGATTACCGTAAATACAGCTACTAGCGTAGAAGACTGTTTATCTCTGATGACTGAACGCCACCTACGCCACTTACCCGTAGTCGAACATGAAAAACTGATCGGTCTGATTTCAATTGGGGATTTGGTCAAAGCCGCCATGGATGACCAACGCAAATTAATTGAACAGTTACAGCAATATATTTCAGGTTAAAACACCATCTAGCTTTCTCTAAGGCATTTGAAGATCACTTAAGTGACACCAAGATAAAGTTTTATATCTGATCCATAAAAAATCCCGGTACGTGTACCGGGATTTTCTAGATTAACCTTCTGAATAAAATCAGTTGAGACCTAATTTTTCTGCAGCGTAATCTGAGTCTTTATCACCACGACCCGATAAGTTCACTACAATCTTGGTATCTTTTGGCAGTTTCCCTGCTTCACGAATGGCCCAAGCCACCGCATGTGAGCTTTCTAATGCAGGTACAATGCCTTCTACGCGTGACAAGGTCATGAATGCATCCAGACATTCCTGATCGGTCGCAGTCGTATACTCGACCCGCCCCAAATCTTTCAGCAAACTATGCTGTGGCCCCACACCTGGATAATCCAGACCAGAAGCAATTGAATGCACTGGCAATGGCTCGCCTTGTTCATCTTCCAGAACATAACAGGCCATACCATGTAACTGGCTCGGCTTACCTAGAGTTAAAGTAGCTGAATGCATATCGGTATCTAAACCATGACCTGCTGGCTCAACGCCAACCAGCTTCACATCCGGTTCATTTAAAAATGCAGTGAATGCGCCGACTGCATTAGAACCACCACCAACACAAGCAACGATATAATCAGGATTTGTACCGAAACGCTCATTGGCCTGAACTTTAATTTCATCGCCAATAATCGACTGAAAATCACGTACCATCATCGGGAATGGGTGCGGTCCAACCACCGAACCAATGGCATAGATGTAGTTTTTCGGGTCTTTTAAATATTCTTCAAAAGCACTGTCGACTGCATCTTTGAGTGTGGCTGTACCGCGAGTCACAGAAATCAGTTTGGCACCCAGAATTTTCATTTTCACGACATTTGGATGTTCTTTTTCAACATCCACTTGACCCATATGAATTTCACATGGAATACCCACCAAGGCACATGCAGTTGCCAAAGCAACACCATGCTGGCCGGCACCGGTTTCTGCAATAACTTTGGTTTTACCCATATATTTGGCAAGTAGTGCTTCACCCAGACAGTGGTTGATCTTGTGCGCCCCGGTATGGTTCAGGTCTTCACGTTTTAAATAAATCTGTGCTCCACCGAGCTGCTCAGAAAGGCGTTTGGCATGAAATAGTGGACTTGGACGACCGACGTAATGAGCAAATAGGTCTTTCAGTTCATTCTGAAACTCTTCAGTCTGACGAATTTCCTGATAGGCCACATTAATATCATCCATGGCCTGTTTCAGATCGGGTGGAATAAACTGACCGCCATACTGACCAAAAAAACCCTCTTCATTCGGTAACGCAATACCATTAATTTGATGAGCCATAATCATGCCTGAAATTTTAAATAAGAGATAATGAGTGACTTTATACTAGAATAATTTGTTTTAAATCACTAATAACTCTAACTAAAGTCACTTATAGATAAATGGAATTAACGCGCCAGATATTTAGTCATGTCTTCAATGCCTTTCAGCGTCATTGGAAACATATGATTTTCAAATATTTGCTGGATCAGACCAATAGTATGGGTGTAATGCCAGTATTTTTCTTCTTCAGGATTCAGCCAAGCGGTTTTATCAAAATGCTGACGTAGACGCTGCAACCAAACTTGCCCAGCCTCATCATTCATATATTCAACCGAACCACCGACAGAATTCAGCTCATACGGCGCCATACTGGCATCACCGACCACAATCACCCGGTAATCACGGCCATAGGTATTGAGTAAATCCCAGGTATTCATACGTGAACTGGAACGACGAACATTGTCTTTCCAGACATAGTCATACAGACAGTTATGGAAATAAAAATATTCCAGGGTTTTGAATTCGGTTTTCGCAGCACTGAACAGCTTTTCACACTGAGCAATATGCGCATCCATCGAACCACCGATATCAAACAGCATTAAAACTTTAATACGGTTACGACGCTCTGGCACCAACTGCACATCCAGAATGCCCTGCTTGGCCGTTTCACGAATGGTGCCGTCAATATCCAGTTCTTCTGCTGCACCCTGACGGGCAAATTTTCGTAGACGGCGCAATGCCATCTGCATCTGGCGACTTCCTAAAATCTGTTCATCATCCAGATTGCGGTATTGACGCTGCTCCCAGACTTTCACCGCAGAACGCTTACGCCCCGGCCCGCCAATACGCACACCTTCGGGATGATCGCCATAGGCACCAAAGGGTGAAGTGCCACCGGTACCAACCATCTTGTTACCGCCCTGATGTTTTTTATGCTGTTCGCGCAGACGCTCTTCCAGCATTTTCATCAGTTCTTCCAGCGATCCGGCCTTTTTCAGCTCTTCGCGCTGCTCCGGGGTCAGATGCTTCTCGAGCAATTCGAGATCGAACCAGTCTTTGGGCAGCTTATGCACCTGATTTAGCAAGTCATCCAGATCAAAGGTCGCGATACCATCAAAATAGTCTTTCATGGCGCGATCGAACTTGTCGAAATAGCGCTCGTCTTTGACCATTACAGTTTTGGCCAGCTGATAGAACTCGTCCTGATCGGCAAAGACCAGACCTGCAGCAACTGCCTGATTCAGGTCAATCAATTCGCGGGTCGATACCGGTACACCGTATTTGCGTAAGGTATAAAACAGTCGCACAAACATGCGTGTTTCTCCCTTAACGACGTGACATAAATGCTAGACGTTCGAGCAACTGCACATCTTGCTCATTCTTGATTAATGCACCGTACAAAGGTGGAATTGCTTTAGATTTATCAGTATTGCGCAGAATATCTTCCGGCATGTCGTCAGCCATGAGTAGACTGAGCCAGTCGATCAGTTCAGACGTTGAAGGTGGTTTTTTTAAACCCGGAATCTGGCGCAATTTAAAGAAAACCTGTAAGGCTTCATTCACCAGTGTGGTCGAGATATTGGCAAAATGCACATCAATGATTTCACGCATGGTGGCTTCATCTGGGAATTCGATGTAATGGAAGAAGCAACGACGCAGGAAAGCATCTGGCAATTCTTTTTCATTATTTGAGGTAATGATCACGATTGGGCGCTGAGTTGCGGTAATGGTCTCGCCTGTCTCGTACACATAGAACGACATTTTATCGAGTTCATGCAGCAAGTCATTTGGAAACTCGATGTCTGCCTTGTCAATTTCATCAATCAGCAGAACACAGCGTTCTTCACTGGTAAATGCTTCCCACAATTTGCCCGGCTTGATGTAGTTCTTGATGTCATAGACACGGTCATCACCCAACTGGCTATCGCGCAAGCGCGATACTGCATCATATTCATACAGACCTTGCTGTGCTTTGGTAGTAGACTTGATGTGCCAGGTGATCAGTTCCAAACCCAGACTTTCTGCAACTTGCTCGGCCAGTAAAGTCTTACCTGTACCCGGCTCCCCTTTGACCAGCAACGGTTTTTGCAAACTGCGTGCAGCTTTCACCGCAAGTTTTAAACTGTCAGTCGCGATGTACTGATCGGTACCTGAAAATTGTTGAATATCAGCAGACATGATTGAACCTTATTTTTTTACTTACAGCGGTGAACTTTTCTCGTGAACACGAATATTGCTTTTGTTCGACACATAAGTCGACCAGCAATAGCCAATCACAGATCCGATCCCAATGACAAATAAAATAAGTGACGCATTAATCCAAACCAGGGATTGCTCTTTGGTCAACACCCCAAATAACAGACCGAAGATCGCAGGTGCAATAGAAGCATTCGCCCCCTCAGATACCGTCGGTGTCAACAGAATGGCAAAGGCCACAATCCACAAAAAACCGCCCATAGGTTTAGGTAGACGTTTGGTTACGCCATACCAGCACCATAAAGCAATCAGGCTGCCGAGCAAATAAACTGCTACGGCAATGCTCTGTTCAGGAATTGAGTCTAATACAGCCACATAACCATTCATTTCACAACTCCTGAATTAACATTAAGCACCGCGTAAACCTTCTGGTGCGACCGCATTTGGATCAATCAAGCCCTCTGGCGGCATTTGCAGGAAGAAACCGCGAGTTTCAATAGAATCCATAACATGCAAGACATTGGCACGTGCCAGTTTACGTGATTCACTTAATTCAAGATGCATGACAAAAGTCGCACGTCCAAATGCTGCCTGTACTGCTTCAGTTAATACACTTAAAGGCTCGAATGTTTCAGCTTCGCTTTCATTCGCAGGACGCGCCACATACAGATACATTTCACTTTTTTTGCTGGATTTGTAGATAGACACTTGCATATTTCAAACGACTTTTCTGGAAAAACAACCGCAAGGATACATCAAAAAAAAGACAGAAACATTAGCCACGTCTCATGCATCAGTCGTGATTTTGTATAATTGCTTTTTCTTTAACCAATCCTGCAACCAATCACTCGCTGACTTTCATCTGGGTAGACAGATAAGATTCATCCTGATGCAATACCTGAATCAGTGGCTGAGTTAATAACTCATAGCGCCAGCCAAGTAGATAATCCGGCAGATCCTGCTCGTCCTTATGAAAGACTACATGCTGATACAAGGCATTCAGCCATTTCTTACGCATCAGGACTTCTTTCGGAATTGAGGTTTCATTGACGACATTCTGAATAATTGAATCAATTTTTTCGCCGATATCTTTGGAAGAATGGCGAATTGGACGTGCCAGACGTAAAGGCCAGTTTGCCGGCTCCGGCAGGAATTTCAGTAAATCTAAAATGGTTTTGCCATGCTCACGAACCACATTCGAACGAATGTCTTTCACATGACTCAGCTGGAAATTATTGCGCGGGAATTTTTCCACCAGATCAATCATGCTGGCATTTTTCAAAATGAAACTGCGTGGCTGATTCAGTGCTTTGGCAATCTGATCACGCCAAACCATTAATTGCTGCAATTGCATCAGCTGACGGCGTGAATGCCGGTAATTGCCGACATCCTGATACAACAAGGCAGTTGGGGTATCTTCGCCAATTTCCTGAGTCAGAAAACGGCAATCTTGCAAGGCAAAATCCAGCAGATCTTTCGAATCCAGATCCTGTTTAATTTTCTCTGACAGTTGCACCAGATAATGCACATCATTGGCAGCATAGAGCAACTGTTCGGAACTGAGTGGACGCGCCAACCAGTCAGAACGGGTCTGGTCTTTTTCGATATCGACTTCCAGCATCTGCTTCAATGCATTTTGATAGCTGACTTGCAGACCATGCCCAAGAAAAGACATGCCAACCTGAGTGTCAAATACATTACTCAGCGATTTCTTCTGGGTATAGTGATAGATCAGGTCGATATCTTCACTACAAGCGTGAAAAATATTCTGCTGTGCGTTAAAAATTTTATTAAGGAACTCAGTCAGATCCAGCGTGGTTCCATCCAACAAATAGACCTTGTTGTCTACGTTAATCTGAAAAACACCCAGCTTAGGCCATAAGGTATCAACCTTGATAAACTCGGTATCCAGCCCATAAACTGAATTCTGATCCATCAGCTTCAGTACATGAGTTAAGTCGTTTTGATGTTGAATAAATTGAAACATAGAACTGAGTCTAAGATTAGATTCTCGATAGATCCATATTAACTGATCTATAGAATTTTTGTATAAAAAATAACGTCAATTCTGCCCTATTTCCTAAAAAATGGCGCTTACTTATCAGGATTTATATTCTAATTAATATCTTTTTTATATTAAAACTAACAAGATATTTAAGCTTAGCTTACTTCATGCGCATCCGGTTATGTACTGCCTGACTCAAGGTATGACTGTCGACATATTCCAGCTCACCACCTTGTGGTACGCCCTGGGCAATTCGGGTCATCTGGATCGGCAAATGCTTACTGGCCTCAACCAGATAATGCGCCGTAGCCTGACCTTCTACCGTGGCATTGGTTGCCAGAATCACTTCTTTCACCTGACCATTGGCCAAACGATGCAATAAGTACGGAATACCGATTTCTTCGGGACCAATACCATCCAGTGGCGATAAATGTCCGCCCAATACATGATATTTACCTCTGAAACTACCACTTTGCTCAATCGCCATGACATCTGCAGGTGATTCCACTACACAGAGCAGTTCATCATCACGATCCAGAGAGCTGCAAATATTGCAGACTTCGTCTTCGGTCAGAGAATGACAGACTGAACATTCATGAATGTGATTGGTTGCCTCAGTCAGCGCATGTGCCAGACCAATAGCACCCTCACGATTTTTCATGATCATATGCAATGCCATACGTTGAGCCGATTTTGGCCCAACGCTTGGCAAAATGCGTAATGCTTGAACGAGTTGATCAAAACGATCACTAAACATTGCGCATTCTTCCTTAGAACATACCTGCAAGACCAGGCGGTAAACCCATACCTGAGTTCGCTGCTTTCATTCTTTCGTCAGATACCACTTCTGCCTGACGTGCTGCATCATTCATTGCTGCTGCAATCAGGTCTTCGATCATGTCTGGATCATCCTGAAGTAATTCAGGATTGATTTCGATACGCTTCACTACGTTACGGCAAGTCATGGTTACTTTCACCAGACCGCCACCCGCCTCGGCATGCACTTCAGTTTGCGCAAGCTCTTCTTTGGCTTTTTTTACGTTGTTTTCAACTTCTTTCTGCATGCGCTGAGCTTGCTGCATCAACATGTTAATGTTCATAAATATCTCCGAACATAAATTTATAAAATTAAATCAGGTCTAAACCGCGACGAATATCCTGGATAATATCACCAATCTCTTCCAAACCAACAGATACGCGAATCAAACCTTCGCGAATACCGGCAGCTTCTTTGGCTTCAGGCGACAATTTACCATGTGTCGTGGTTGCCGGATGGGTAATGGTCGATTTCACATCGCCCAAATTACCGGTAATCGAGATAAACTGGGTATTGTCGATGACAGTCCATGCTTCCTCACGGCCACCTTTGACTTCAAAAGACACAATACCGCCAAAACCGCTCTGCTGTTTGGCTGCCAGTTCATGACCGACATGTTCAGGCAAGCCCGCATAATATACTTTTTCCACTTTTGGATGCTGGTTCAAAAATTCAGCCAATTGCTGTGCACTTGCTGAATGTTCACGCATACGCAAACGTAGTGTCTCCAAGCCTTTTAGAAAAACCCAGGCATTGAATGGGCTCATTGACGGGCCGGTGGTACGGACATAGCCGAAGATTTCTTCCAGCAGCTTATGATTACCTACCACTGCACCACCCAAGGCACGGCCCTGACCATCCAGATATTTAGTCGCAGAATACACCACCAGGTCTGCACCAAATTTGATTGGTTGTTGTAACACCGGTGTACAGAAGCTGTTATCAATCGCCAATAAAGCATCATTGGCATGCGCAATATCGGCGAGTCCCTGTATATCAGCTACTTCTGCTAAAGGATTCGATGGAGACTCAACAAAGAGAATTTTAGTTTCAGGCTTGATGGCATTTTTCCATGCATCAAGATCAGTCAAATCGACGAAATCAACACTGACACCAAATTTTGCGACATATTTTTCAAACATGGAAACCGTAGAACCGAAGACTGCACGTGAACAAATCACATGATCGCCGGCTTTTAAGAATGCCATCATCACTGCCATAATGGCTGCCATACCCGAACTGGTGGCGACGGCGCGCTCTGCACCTTCAAGTGCAGCCAGACGCTTTTCAAACATGGCAACGGTCGGATTGGTAAAGCGAGAATAGATATTGCCCGGCTCCTGGCCTGAGAATTTAGCTGCGGCTTCTGCAGCATTTTCATACACAAAAGACGATGTTAGAAAAATCGGTTCGCCATGCTCACCTTCAAAAGTGCGGGTATGACCGGTACGAATGGCTAAAGTTTCTAATTGGTAAGAAATATCGTCTTGCTGGCTCATCACTTTACCTCAGCCCTCAGGCTGCCTTTTGTAAAAATTTGCCAACATTTTGAGCGCCTAAGCTATTTCAGGTCAAGGCATAATAAGCGATTATTGCTTAGACTTCGATCAATCCTCCCGCGGATACGGATATTTTATTTACATGATTCAGTTAAAACAAAACTTTCAGCGCCAGCAAAAAAAATTGAAACACCTCAGCACCCGGGTGTTTAATGCCTCCTCACTGATCCTGTCGCAAAAAACCCCTTTTGAATATATTGCCGGCACCGAGTTTTGCAAGATTCGTTATTACGCTTCACCTGAGAAAAAATATAAGGAGCCTCTGGTTTTCATCGCACCGTTAGCCATTAATATGGATATCTATGATCTGTATCCTTATCGCTCTCTGGTCAAGCATTTTCAGCATAGCGGTTTTGATGTCTATCTGGTGGAATGGAAACGCTTTAACTTTAAGCACCGTCACCTGAATTTTTTATCTTTTATCGATGCAGCCATTCCTCAATCCATTGAAACCATCTGCAAGCATTCAGGCAGTCAGTTCATTTCCTTACACGGCTGGAGTATGGCTGGGGTGTTTGTCACGCTCTATACAGCCCTGCATTCGCCTGAACATGTCAAGAATCTGATCGTGGTGGGCAGTCCTATCGACAGTTATGCGTCAGGACGTGTCGGCAAACTTTTTTCTACGACCAATAAACTGATTTCTAAAAATAAGAATTTGCAACAGGCCATTCATCAAGGATTGATCCCGAAGCAATATATTCATACGCCGGGTATTGTAAATGCCTTGGGCTTCAAGTTACTCGATCCGATCGGCTGGCTCAAAAGCCAGAAGCAGTTTTTGCTGAATCTGGATCATGTCGAAGATGTCTATGAACATGCCACCATGGGAAATTTCCTGAACAAGATGATTGATTATCCAGGTGGGATTAATCAGGACATGGTGCTGCATTTATGGCTGCAAAATCCTTTAAAACAGGGTTCTATCACTTTGGATGGCCGTGTCGTTGATCTTAAAAATATCAGCTGCTCCCTGTTGGTAGGTGCAGGTCAAACCGATCAGATTGTCACAGAACAGTCAGCTAAGCCTTTGATGGAATTGACAAGTAGCCAAGATAAGACGTTTACTCTTATACCGGGTGGTCATCTTGGACTAATGTCGAACCAGAAAACGGCAAATACATTCTGGCCCAAAATGACGACCTGGCTGGTGCAGCGCTCTACACGTCTTGATGTTTAGTGTAGATTCCCCGCACCAGAAAAAAATATTAAATAGCTTTAAACATATTCAGAGGGTACAGCATGATTCAGTCAGTGGCATTTATCGGCCTAGGTGCAATGGGTTTTCGTATGGCTGCACATTTACCCAAGCAGTTTGATACGGTCTATGTCTGGAACCGCAGCTTTAACAAAGCAGAGCAACATGCTGCTGAATATGGCACCCAAGCCGTCACACTGGAACAGGCCGTACAGGCAGATGTGATTTTTTCATGCTTGCCAACTAGCGCTGACGTTGAACGACTTCTGGAAAATTTACCGCTTAAATCCGGTTCAGTCTGGGTCGACTGCACCAGTGGTGTACCGGATTCTGCCCAAAAACTGGCAGTACAACTGGCTGAACATGGGGTAATCTTTCTGGATGCACCGGTCAGCGGTCAAACCATTGGCGCTGAAAATGGCACGTTAACTGTGATGGTGGGCGGTAATACAGAGGGTTATGAAAAAGCCCTTCCTGCGATGCAGGCTTTTGGCAAACTGATCAAGCATGTCGGTGAATCTGGCGCGGGTTTTGCAGTGAAGGCCGTAAATAATATGTTAATGGCTGTAAACCTGTGTGCTGTCGCAGAAGGCTTTACTACACTGAAAGCGCATGGGGTAAACCTGCATGAAGCACTGGATTGTATTAATGCTTCCAGCGGTAAAAGTATGGTGACTGAAACCGTTTTGCCGCAGCGTATTTTAAACCGCAGTTTTCCTGTAACCTTTGCCCTGCCACTCTTGGCCAAAGATACAGGCATTGCAATCGACCTTGCGCGTGAAGCCAAACTTTCTGCGCCTGTGCTCTCGTTGACCCAGAATCTGATTCAAGCGGCCAGCGATCTGTCGGATAAAAACAGTGATTTTTCCAGTGCTGTGAAAATGTATGAATCATGGAGTAATATTACCATCGAGTAATATCTCGCCATTGAATAATGATAACGAAACCTCATATTGTGACTAGTAGGCAGGCACATATAGTGGATAACCCAGAGGAAACTCTCATGAAGAAATTTTCTGTTGCAGCATTGATTGGCTTTGCAACTTTGTTCGGGGCTTCAACATCGGTTCTTGCATCTGAACAAGAGTGCAAAAAATTAAAAAATGATCATGACGTGATTTATGCGTCTAAAGGTTTCTGTTTCAAAGATCCTGAAGCAAAAGCCAAGTTTGGTAATGACAATTGCTATACAACCAAGCCAAAATTCTCGGAAAAAGAGCAACAACGTCTTGACGCGATCAAAGATCGTCAGAAAGAATTGAACTGTAAATAATTCAGTTTAATGACGCTCAAGGAATATACTTATGACTTATGATGATCAGAATATTTTTGCACGAATTCTACGCGGTGAACTTCCTGCGATAAAAGTGTATGAAGATGACCAGGTTCTTGCATTTATGGACATCATGCCTCAGGCAGAAGGTCATACTCTCGTGGTTCCGAAAACTCCGGCGATCACTTTACTGGATCTACCCCCTGAAGCTGCAGCCTATACGATTCAGATCGTACAGAAAGTTGCAAAAGCTATTGAAAAAGGTTTAGGTGTGGACGGTATCGTGCTGATGCAATTATCAGGGGCCGCAGCGGGTCAGACCGTACCACACGTACATTTCCATCTGGTTCCTACCTCTTTGCACAATCTGGGCAAACATGCAGCACAAATGGGCGACCAGGAAAAAATTAAAGCGCTGGCTGAGAAAATTAAAGCTGCCCTTTAAGCTATTCTTAATACCTAAAAATGGAGCCTCGGCTCCATTTTTTATGTCTAATGTATTTCACTCTTGATTAAGCCAATAAAATATCAGTAAAAGTCACCTAGCCTATTTTTAAGTTTTGCAGCAAACACCGAGCTTAGCTGTATTTGCATCAATCCTGCTTACCCCACTCGTAATCCTATAAAAAATAAGACAATGATTGTCTTTAATATTTCTGAAATATTTCCTTAATCATATTGACTTATTTGTAATGAATACTTGGCACCAATAGAGCAGTAGATGTTTCAAAACAATACTGAAACTTGTTTTTAAGACGATGAATAAAAAAGTCTTTATTGGAGCAACACATGAAAAAAACGTTATCTGCATTAGCAATCGGGGCAACAATTTTAACACCAGTGATGGCAGCTGCTGCTGATGTTAAAGTGTATGGTCGTGCACACGTTTCTTTAGATTATCTGGATGATGGCCAGGATTATAACGAAGTAGGTCTTTCTTCAAACTCTTCACGCCTAGGCTTTAAAGCTGAACAAAAACTAGAAAATGGTATGACCGTATTTGGTCAAATCGAACAGGAAATTAACTTTGCAAGTGGTTCTGCAAATGATGATGTTGAATTTGCAACTCGTGATACTTTTGTTGGTTTAAAAGGTGATTTCGGTCAAGCACGTATCGGTCGTTTTGACAGCCCATTCAAAGTAGCACGTGGCCCGGTCAACGTCTTTGGTGATATGGTCGGTGATGTTCGTAACGTCACACGTGCTGGCAACTTGCGTTTTGATGAACGTAATAACAATACCATTGAATATAAATCACCTAAGTTTGGCGGCGGCTTTAATGTTTTAGCAGCACTTTCTTTACACGAAGGTAATAGCCCTGATAGCGTGTCAACGTCTTCACCAAAAACTACTGTAATTGAAACTGTGAATGGTCCAGTAACAGTAGTCGTACCGGGAACCACAACTACTACCAATAAAGATAATCGCGATGATAAAGCATACGACCTCGCTTTAACCTATAAAGAAGGTAAAGTTGATTTTGCTGCTGCCTATGAACATTATGAAGAAGATGCAGGTCGTGGCGAACGCGATGGTTTCCGTATTGCTGGTGCTTACAAAATCACCCCTGAATTCAATCTGGGCGGTTTATACCAATTCCTTCAACATGATAATTCTGAAGCAAACCCAGATGCACAAGTATTTGGTGTAGCCGGTGAATATAAATTTGCACCAAAAACCTCATTCCGTGGTGAAGTATTCCACCGCGATGTCGATGCCGATGATGCGAATGCAACTTTACTGGCAATCGGACTTGAGCACCGTTTAGATCCAACAGTCCGCATTTATGGCAACATAGCAACTGTATTAAATGATGAAAACTCAAACCTTACCCCTTGGGCACAAGGTCGTACCAATACTGTAGGTGGCGTACGCGGTGAAGACAGTCTAGGACTTTCCCTAGGCATGCGTTACGACTTCTAAGTCCAGTCTCCCTCACAAAGCTTAAAAAGAACATGCCTCCAGCATGTTCTTTTTTTGGTGTGTTTTTTATCAATATAAATATAGTGAGAAAGATTGTGACACTGATATTCAACCCTCATAAAACCAACCAGTTTAGTTTGATTAATTTTATTCTTTATTTTAAAACCAAGCATTTTAATCAGATTAAAAAATATTAATCCAACTAAAATAATCTACATTAAAATATATAAATATAAGCATTTTAGTCGGATTTAAAAACCGATAGAATTACATAAAATAATAAAAAATATTTAGAATAAATTTTAACTCATATAAATATATATTTAATATTTTCAAACATTTATAAATATATATTTATTTAAACTGTATCGTCTATTTATTTTTTATTTACAATAGATTAATAATATACAACAAGTCATATAACAGGCTTAGTCGAATGAGCTTAGTTCCCAAAAATCTAAACCAGAGAGTGGTTAGAGAAATAACTGCCATTTTAATTATCAAGGTTATTTTACTCATGATAATTAAAAATATCTGGTTTGATGCGCCTACGATTCCTAAAAATTTTGACAACCAAGTCGCCGAGCGTATCGCCGGCAATCCTTCCCAAATCCAGGAGACACGTTGATGATTTCTGAAAGCGTGGTCGATCTCTCGCGGTTCCAGTTCGCCATGACCGCGATGTATCACTTTATTTTTGTTCCACTGACGCTAGGTCTGGCATTTCTGCTTGCCATTATGGAAACCACCTATGTGATTTCCGGCAAAGAAATCTATAAAGACATGACCAAGTTCTGGGGAAAACTGTTTGGTATTAACTTTGCCTTAGGGGTAACCACCGGCCTGACCATGGAGTTCCAGTTCGGAACCAACTGGGCTTATTACTCGCATTATGTCGGTGATATTTTCGGTGCACCGCTGGCGATTGAAGGTTTGATGGCCTTCTTCCTTGAATCGACGTTTATTGGCTTGTTCTTCTTTGGTTGGGATCGCCTGTCCAAAGTGCAACATCTGGCAGTAACCTGGCTGGTGGCTTTAGGCTCGAACATGTCCGCACTCTGGATTCTGGTCGCCAATGGCTGGATGCAAAACCCGGTCGGTTCGGCATTTAACTATGAAACCATGCGTATGGAAATGGTGGACTTTGCTGCATTGATCTTTAACCCGGTCGCTCAGGTTAAATTTGTGCATACAGTATCTGCCGGTTATGTCACAGGTGCCATCTTCGTCCTGGCTATTTCAAGTTACTACATGCTGAAAAAACGTGACTTGCCTTTTGCACGCCGTTCTTTTGCCATTGCAGCCATCTTCGGGCTTGCTTCTACACTTTCAGTGATTTTACTGGGTGATGAATCAGGGTATGAGCTGGGCGATGTACAGAAAACCAAACTGGCAGCGATTGAAGCAGAATGGGATACTCACCCTGCACCTGCGCCATTTACTTTGTTCGGTATCCCGAATAAGGAAACCATGACTACAGATTATGCAGTGAAAATTCCTTATGTAATGGGTCTGATTGCTACACGTTCTACGACTGAACAAGTTACAGGTATTAAGGACCTGCTGGTTCAGCATGAAGCGCGTATCCGTAATGGTATGGTGGCCTATTCGCAACTGGAAAAATTACGTGCTGGTGATCAGTCTCCAGAACTGAAAACCGCTTTTGAAGAAAGCCAAAAAGACCTCGGTTACGGTCTGCTGCTGAAGAAATACACGCCAAATGTCGTTGATGCCTCTGAAGAGCAAATCAAAGCAGCTGCTAAAGATACCATTCCACACGTACCAAGTCTGTTCTGGGCCTTCCGTGCCATGGTTGCTTCTGGCTTCTTGATGCTACTTCTATTTGCACTGGCAACTTTTGCGGTAGCAAAACGTAATGCTGAAAACAAACCATGGTTATTGAAATTTGCATTATTTGCACTTCCTCTGCCTTGGGTTGCTGCGCAAACTGGCTGGTATGTGGCAGAAGTAGGTCGTCAACCTTGGACCATTGGTGAGGTATTACCGACGCATCTTTCAGCATCAAGCTTAAGTACAGGTGATGTCTGGGGTTCAATCCTTGCATTGGCAGCATTCTATACCGTGTTACTGATTATCGAGATGTATCTGATGATCAAGTTCTCACGTCTTGGCCCAAGCTCACTGCATACCGGTAAATACCATTTTGAAAAGCTTGCAGCTGCAGAGAAGGCAAATGAGGAGACTCCCGCATGATCGAATATGAATTATTAAAAATCATTTGGTGGGTGCTGGTCGGCGTATTGCTGATTGGCTTTGCCCTCACCGATGGCTTCGATATGGGCTCCATGGCGATCATGCCATTTGTGGGCAAAAATGATAGCGAGCGCCGTGCAGCGATCAATACCATTGCGCCGCACTGGGACGGTAATCAGGTCTGGTTTATTACTGCCGGCGGTGCGTTATTCGCTGCCTGGCCAATGGTCTATGCAACTGCCTTCTCCGGCATGTACTGGGCCCTGCTACTAGTCCTGTTTGCCCTGTTTCTGCGTCCGGTCGGCTTTGACTATCGCTCAAAGCTGGAAAATACCAAATGGCGCAATTCATGGGACTGGGGTCTAGCCATTGGTGGTGCAGTTCCTGCATTGGTCTTTGGTGTAGCTTTCGGCAACATGTTCCTGGGTGTACCATTTACTTTAGATGAAACTGTACGTTCTACTTATACAGGTAGCTTCTTTGCCCTGCTGAATCCGTTTGCAATTGTCTGTGGTCTGGTCAGTTTATCGATGCTGTGTGCACATGGTGGTGCATGGCTGATGTTACGCACAGATGGTGACCTACGTCAGCGTTCTGCCAAAGCAACGCAAATCATGGGTCTGGTGTATTTGGCAACTTTCCTGGCAGCCGGTGCATGGTTGTATTTTGGTGGTATTCAAGGCTATACCTTGGTTACACCTTTTGATACCAATGGTGTTGCCAATCCGCTTGCAAAAGAAGTATTGACCAATGCTAATCCAGGCTGGATGAACAACTATTCGACTTATCCAATCACGATGGCAGCGCCTATTGCCGGCATTTTGGGTGGCTTGATCATTGTCTTGGCAGCAGGTAAAAACAAAGCAGGCCTGAGCTTCCTGGGTTCATCTCTGGCTGTCATCGGTGCAATTCTAACTGCTGGTTTTGCCCTATTCCCTTTCCTGATGCCTTCAAGCATTAACCCGGTTGCAAGTCTGACTATGTGGGATGCGGTATCTAGTAAAAATACTTTAACGGTCATGACCGTTGCTGCCTGTATCTTTGTTCCACTGATCCTGATCTATACCACTTGGTGTTATTACAAGATGTGGGGCGTGATTACCAACAAACACATTGAAGATAATTCACATAGCCTGTACTAAGGCTATGTCTTAAGGAGAGACAACTATGTGGTATTTTGCCTGGATTCTGGGTGTACTGATGGCATGTTTTGCCAGTGTGATTGCTGCCATTTACATAGAACAACACCAAGACCTGGATGAGGAATAAAACATGACAGAAGCTGCGCTTGAGAAAACCGTTGTAGACAAGAAACCAAACAAATTTGCGATGATGATTTCCTGCCTCCTGGCTTTTCCTCTCGCAGCCGTGTTATTGGTTCATCCTTCCGCAATACTGGATGCCAATGGTGAATATAGCCATAGTGCCATGATGTATATCATGATTGGTATTTCTGGAGGCTTTGTCCATGGTGTGGGCTTTATGCCGCGCCACTGGTTCTGGAAATGGTTGTTTAGCCCTTTCCTAGCATGGCCTTTAATGATCTGGGGCTATTACACCTGGTTTCTCAGTTAAAGTATGAAATTAAAAAAGCCCTCAAGTGAGGGCTTTTTGATATCGCTTATCGATTTCTGCTTTTTGTTCTACTGTTATATCACTCTGCATCTGGAAACAATTTCTATATTGCGCATGAATGTGATGAATATACTTTTCTTTACCCGCATGTCTTAACAATATTTGTGCAGCCATCGTAATAAATCCATTTACTTGTTTAATAATCACAAGCATTTGCTCATCAGCTAATCCTGCTCTTTTTTGAATTAATGAATTTCGTCCTGTATGAACAATAGAATGCAAATGTTTTAATGAGTAAAATTTAAACTCTTTAAATATCTCTACTATATGAGCTATCTCTACAATATTCTCTAATTTCGTTATCATTTCTACTGCTGTCGGGATTTTAATATTCTTTAAAAGGTCATCTGCATTATTTAATTCAAACTTTTGTATTTCTTGATTTGAGGCAACCATAAGTAACCAGTAAGCTCTAACGACCGCCTCAAACTGAATTCTAAACAAGGCAAGCGCAGATATATCTCTTTTTATTTCCAGTAAACTGAGAATAGCCACACCATGCTCAATCGACAATTCACAGCATTGATAAACTATCTCAAGCCGAGGCCCACCCTCCAAAAATATTGAATTATTTAATTCACTCCCAAGCTCTACCAACATTTTTTCTGATTCACGAAAAATATTACTCAAACTTAACTTCCTTTTTATACTTAATAGAGATTATTTATGTTTTGTTTTAAGAATAATAAAAAAGCCGGAACTAGTCCGACTTTTAGAATAATTATCGATGAGTATGAATCGACATCACAATGCCCATCCCGGCCAACATGGAAATCACCGCCGTTCCGCCATAGCTCATCAGCGGCAATGGATCTCCGGTCACAGGTAAAATCCCGCTCACCATGCCTGAGTTTAAAAATACAAAGAAGAAGAAAGTCAGCCCCATGGCTCCAGCATATAAACGGCCAAAGTTATGAAAGCTGTTTAAACCAATCATCAAACAGCGAATAATAATGGCAGTGAATAAACTAAACAGTAGGAAAACACCGATAAAACCGAATTCTTCGGCATAAGTCGACATAATAAAGTCAGTATGATGTTCAGGAAGATAACCTAAATGTGATTGCGTACCTTCAGTATAGCCTTTACCCGTGGAACCACCTGAACCAATCGCAATTTTGGACTGGATAATATTCCAGCCTGCACCCAAGGCATCCGACTCCGGATCAAATAGCGTAGTAATACGTTTTTTTTGATACTCTTGTAGCACGAACATCCATGCAGCCGGAGCTGCCACAGCTACCGCCGCTGCTGCACCACCAATCAGACGCCACGACATCCCACTTAAAAATAGAACAAAAATACCAGGAATTACCAAGCCAATGTTCAAGTCAGGCTGAAGTGCCACCAAAACAAATGGTACGCCCAATAAAATCAAAGCCCCGACAATATGCAAAAATTTGGGAGGAAATGGCTTACGTGCAAAATACCATGCCATCATCAAAGGCATGGCAAATTTCATCACCTCACTCGGTTGCATGCTTCCCACCCCTGGCAAGGTAATCCAGCGGGTTGCACCCAAACGTTTTTCACCAATCACAAAGACCAGAAGCAGCATGAAGATCCCGAAGGCATACAGGTATGGACTAATCGCCTGATAGACTTTCGGTGGAATCTGCGCACAGATAAATAGCAGCACAAAACCAATTCCAAAACTGATCGCCTGACGCACCACCATGCCAGAGTCTTCGGATGTCGCGCTATACACCACCATTAAACCCAGGATTGCATTGAGAACTAGAAAGCACAATAACCAGGGATCAAGGTGCAACTTGGTCCATCGAGATGAATCTTGCGGGTTAATACTACGTCCATCACGCAAAGAGTGACGTAAAAACCGATACTGCTGTGAAGGTATCATTGGCCAAAAGGTGAAAAAGAATGATGGCAAAATTATAAGTGAAAGCTATAGCGAATAGATCGCTATAGCCAGATTTATTCTGCTTTTATTTAAATATTATTTGAATATATTTTTAAGCCTGAGCCTGTAAAATCAGCCTGGCCAGTTCCAGATCATCCGGATAGGTAATTTTAATATTATCGGAACGACCTTGTACTACACTCACCGGCTTACCGATATGTTCCAGCGCACTGGCTTCATCGGTAATCGTGGCACCATCTTGCAAAGCCTGCTCAAGCGCCCGTTTCAACACACCTAGCTTGGCCATTTGTGGCGTTTGTGCCTGCCAGAGCATCGAGCGATCCACTGTTTCCTCAATATCAAAATTGGTTACTACACGCTTAAGTGTATCTCGCACCGGAATCGCCAGAATCGCAGCCTGATCATTTGTAATCGCCGTATTGACTAACTGTTGCAGACAATCCAGACTGACACAGGGACGCGCCGCATCATGTACCAGCACCCAATCATTTTCAGAAGCGATTTGAGATAAATAGTTCAGCGCATTTAACACGGAATTCACCCGCTCGGCACCACCCAAACAAAAATGGGCTTTCTCCAGACTGGAAAATGGCAATGTTTTTGCCACGTTGTCCTGTGCACCAATCGCCAGGACATAACCCATCAAAGGCAGTTGATTCAGACGAGCCACCGTATGTTCAAGAACAGTTCGCTCTTGAATCATCTGATATTGTTTCAGTTCTATTTTAGAGAAACGGCTACCGGAACCTGCAGCTGGAAGAATGACCCAAAGTTTAAGGTGTGGTTGGTGCTTCAGCTGACTCATTGGTTCGCAGGTCTACTTTAGAATTAGGATTAAGATAGATCGGTTTATATTGAGTACTGATCGTGCTCATTTGAATAAAAGTTTCGCGTGGCTTAATCAGACCAAGATCTAAACGCGCATGTTCTTCGATGGCTTCAATACCATTCTTCAAATCATAAACTTCTGCTGCCAGAACGCGATTACGCTCTTTTAGCTCATCATTCAATTCCATTTGTTGTTGGATTTTCTGGGTCAGTTGCTGATGATCATGATAACCACCTTCACCAAACCAGTATAAATATTGAAACCCTGCGATCAAAATGATCGCAAGGCCCAACAGTACTTTACTCGCAGTCGAGTCGAATACATTTAACATTGACATAAGTCGCTTAGTTCAAACCTTTGAACTCAGCTTTACCGCGATATGCAGCATTAGTCAATTCTTCAATACGAAGTAATTGATTATATTTCGCTACACGGTCAGAACGGCAAAGTGAACCCGTCTTGATTTGACCCGCTGCTGTACCTACTGCAAGATCAGCAATCGTTGAATCTTCAGTTTCGCCTGAACGGTGTGAAATTACCGTAGAGTAACCATTTTCTTTCGCAAGGTAGATGGCATCTAAAGTTTCAGTCAAGGTACCGATCTGGTTGTATTTAATCAGAATAGAGTTACCCACTTTTTCGTTGATACCACGCTGCAGGATTTTCGGATTCGTTACGAACAAGTCATCACCTACCAACTGGATCTTGTCACCAAGAATTGAAGTCAGGTAAGACCAGCCTTCCCAGTCAGATTCGTCCAGACCATCTTCAATCGAGATAATTGGGTACTGGTTTACAAGACCTGCTAAATAGTCAGAGAACTGGTTGCTTGTGAACGCTTTGTTGCCTTCGCCCGCAAGAATGTATTGACCATTTTTGTAGAATTCTGAAGATGCACAGTCAAGCGCAAGCATGATGTCAGAACCTGCTTTGTAGCCAGTTTGACCAATTGCTTCAAGAATAACCGTAATTGCTTCTTCGTTTGAACGTAAGTTCGGTGCAAAACCACCTTCATCACCTACCGCAGTGTTTAAACCTTTTTTGTTTAAAACTGATTTAAGTGAATGGAAGATTTCAGCACCGGCACGTAGCGCTTCAGAGAATGAAGTGAAGCCTACTGGCTCAATCATAAATTCTTGAATATCGACGTTGTTGTCTGCATGTGAACCACCATTGATGATGTTCATCATTGGTACAGGCATGGTTAGAATCGTTTGACCGCGAAGATCTGCGATGTATTGGAAAAGAGGAATTTTCTTTTCTTCAGCAGCAGCGCGAGCAGCAGCCAAAGACACTGCCAAAGTTGCGTTTGCACCTAGTTTTTCTTTGTTTTCAGTACCGTCAAGCGCGATCATCGTGTTATCGATGTCTTTTTGTTCGAATACTGATTTACCGACCAAAGCGTCACGGATTAACGTATTTACGTTATTTACCGCAGTTTTAACGCCTTTACCTAAGTAACGCGCTTTATCGCCATCACGAAGTTCTAAAGCTTCACGAGAACCAGTTGAAGCACCAGATGGTGCACATGCACGGCCAACTACGCCAGATGCTAAGATTACGTCTGCTTCGATGGTAGGGTTACCACGAGAGTCCAAAATTTCACGTGCACGAATGTCAACGATTTGGCTCATGAACTATTCCTCAGTTGATTAATATGAGCTGCCTATACGGCAGCGCAAGAGTGATAAACTCAGTGTGTATCTAACTTTTCGAAACCTTTAACCAAGGTATCCAATTCTTTTAGCTGTGCCAGGAACGGCTCAAGCTGAGACATGCGCAGCGCACATGGACCATCACACTTGGCTTTTTCCGGATCTGGATGTGCTTCCAAGAACAAGCCTGCAAGACCCGTTGCCATACCCGCACGTGCAAGCGTTGTAATTTGCGCACGACGACCACCGGCAGAATCTGCACGGCCGCCTGGGGTTTGTAAGGCATGGGTTACATCAAAGAACACCGGGACATTCATTTCTTTCATGATGTCGAAGCCCAGCATGTCTACAACCAGATTGTTATAGCCAAATGCCGAACCGCGTTCACAAATGATCAGCTTGTCATTTCCGGCTTCCAGACACTTATGCAAAATATGACGCATTTCGTGTGGAGCCAGGAACTGGGCTTTTTTGATGTTGATGATCGCATCGGTTTTTGCCATTGCTTCAACAAGATCCGTCTGACGGCTTAAGAAAGCTGGCAATTGAATAATGTCTGCCACTTCTGCAACAGGAGCCGCTTGGTACGGCTCATGCACATCGGTGATGATCGGTACATTAAAGTGTTTTTTAATGTCAGCTAACCACTCGAGACCTTTTTCCAGGCCAGGCCCACGGAAAGAGTTCAGGCTTGAACGGTTGGCTTTATCAAAGCTGGCTTTGAACACATAAGGAATGCCCAAACGTGTGCAGATATCGACATAAGTCTCTGCGATTTCAAAAGCCAGGTCTTTAGATTCAAGTACATTCATTCCGCCGAATAATACAAATGGCAAATGATTTGCCATTTGTATATCGCCCAAACGTACAATTTCTTGTGGTTTTAATTGCGACATTTAAACTTCCCTAGTTGTGTCCTACGCACCGATTATTTGGTTTTTTGGTACTGCTTTTTCGCAGCATCAATGAAACCGGCAAACAATGGGTGACCATCGCGTGGCGAGCTGGTAAATTCCGGGTGGAATTGTACTGCAATAAACCAAGGATGTGCAGGAATTTCAACAGTTTCTACCAAATGCTGTACCGGAGAATAACCAGAAATCTTCATGCCTTTTTCTTCCAGCACTGGGATATAACGGTTGTTCATCTCGTAACGGTGACGATGGCGCTCGATGATTTCTTCAGAACCATAAACTTCTGCAGTTTTAGTCCCTGCAACCAGTTCAGATTTTTGCGCGCCAAGACGCATCGTACCACCCAGATCAGAATCAGCAGAACGTTGCTGAACTTCACCACGCTCATCTAACCATTCAGTAATTAAACCAATCAATGGAGATTTCGTTGAACGGTTAAATTCAGTCGAAGTCGCATCTGCAATACCAGCAACATTACGTGCGTATTCGATCACAGCCAACTGCATACCCAAGCAAATACCGAGGAACGGCACACCGTTCTCACGTGCGAACTGAATCGCCTTCATTTTGCCTTCAGTACCGCGCTCACCAAAACCGCCAGGAACCAGAATCGCATCAGCATCTTTCAATACTTCTGCTACATCTTGGCTTTCAAGCTCTTCAGCGTTTACGTAGTCAATCTGAACTTTCACACGGTTTTGAATACCCGCATGTAAAAGTGCTTCGTTGACAGATTTGTAAGCATCTGGAAGTTCAACGTATTTACCAACCATTGCAACACGTACGGTGTATTCAGGATTCAGCAGTGCTTCTACAACGTTATCCCAATCTGTTAAGTCAGCTTCAGGAAGATCGTTATAACCAAAACGTTCACAAATTAAATCGTCAACATTTTGTTCGTAGAATGTACGTGGAATCTGGTAGATCGAACGTGCGTCTTTACATACCACAACGGCACGTGCTTCAACGTTGGTAAATAATGCAATCTTACGCGTCGTATCTGCATCTACATCGTATTCTGTACGGCAGATGAGAATGTCTGGCTGAATACCAATCGACAGGAGTTCTTTAACAGAGTGCTGTGTTGGTTTGGTTTTTAATTCTGCTGCAGACTTAATGTATGGGAGTAACGTTAAGTGCATTAACATGGTACGTTTATGACCAAGTTCAACCATTAACTGACGTACAGATTCCATGAATGGGAGAGATTCAATGTCACCTACAGTACCGCCGATCTCTACGATCGCAACGTCATAACCTTCGCCTGCACGAAGTACACGCTCTTTGATATTGTCAGTAATGTGTGGAATAACTTGCACAGTACCACCCAGGTAGTCACCACGGCGTTCTTTGTTCAGAACATCCTGGTAAACACGGCCTGATGTGAAATTATTCAGTTTGGTCATTTTCGCACGACGCAAGAAACGTTCGTAGTAACCCAAGTCTAAGTCTGTTTCAGCACCATCTTCTGTAACAAAAACTTCACCATGCTGGAATGGGCTCATTGTCCCTGGATCGACATTAATGTATGGATCCATTTTTACCATGGTCACTTTTAAACCACGAGCTTCTAAAAGTGCAGCAACAGAAGCAGCTGAAATACCTTTACCTAGTGATGAAACTACACCACCAGTAACGAAAATAAAATGGGTCATTGGGTTTCTCGTACAATCGAGCCTAAATCGGCCTGCAATGTTGCGCAATTTTACTTTACCTTGTACCTAGAAAGCAAAGTCAATCCGCATCAATTCAAAGAACAATAAACAATTGACTATTCTAACAGCAATTCCTATAAAAAATTACAGTAAGTTCATATGATTTCTATCTTGCATTTTGCTGCTATAATAGTGTATCCACTCCACACTTTTATGTTTGATGCAATGATGATGAAGAAACTTTTAATCTCCACCCTAATCCTGACTGGCCTGACATTAACTGCGTGTGTAAAAAAAGAAGCACCAAAAGAAGAAGAGCAAGTAGAAGTTACTCCAGCATCTGAAATCTCGACTCCAGAACCAACGCAATTTGAACCGCTTGAACCTGTAGAGCCAGCGGCAATTGAAGAGGAAGTAGCGCCAACGGTTGAAATTCAACGTGAGCAAACTGAAAACACCACGACTGAAATCCGTCGTGAAATCAAAAAACCAGAAACTACTGAGCCGGCACCAGTGCCTGAAACCCGCGAAGAACCTGCGTCAAAGCCTGCTGCGACCACACCTAAAACCAATTCAAATCCAGAAAACAAGTCTGAGGATGATGCGGTTGCTGACGCAATTGCCGCAGCGATGCCAGCACTTGACTAATTACAGTATCATTCATCAAAAAACCCAGCAGATGCTGGGTTTTTTATTGGAACTTTTTAAGCGGATACTGTTGCCGGTGCACGAGATAAGTGAATCAAATAGTCTGCCATTAGTCGGGTAGCCCAAGATTCGGTTTGCATCAAGCCCTGATAAAAGCCGCAATGACTGCCTTTTTTGGTGGTAATCACCATAATATTAGACATCGCCCGAATTTTTTCTTTATAAGGTTCTAAATTTCGGATGTGACAAACCGGATCATCCTCCGCATTTAAAATCATCAGCGGAATTTTGATACTTTCAAACACATAAATCGGATTGGTTGCCTGGGTATAACTGGCATAATCCGTAAATCCGGCCAGTTCAAAATAGAGTTTTTCAAATTCGGACAGATCTTTAACTTCTAATAACTGTTTCCAGCTTGGGCAGACCTGCCAGGTTTCTTGATAAGGATGAATAAAGCGCTTAATCAGTTTTTTGGCCATGACTTTACTGTAAAACGGATGCACATTGGCAAAACCGGTTTCAGTGTTATAGCCAGGACATAAAGCAAAAGCTGCTTTGAGTGGGGTTTGTTCACCCTCTTCACCCAGATAACGCACCAACAATCCCGTACCCGCAGAAGAGCCAACTCCATAGAGATCGGATTGAGGAAATCTGTCCTGTATATACAAGAGTTGTTCACGCAAATCCTGAGTTGAACCAAACAGGTTCATTTTAGGCACAGGCATGGGTAAGTCTGCGTGACCACGGCGTAAACACAATGCCACACGCCAACCGGTATGTTTATGCAGATCACGAACCAGTTCACGCATCGATTCAGGAGAACCGGTAATGGTATGGAGTAAGACAATCGTTGGCGTATTTGCCGGAAGATCCAGTCCATACCAGGCAATACCGGTAATGCCGCCATCTGACATTTTCAGCTGTTCAAGCGCATCATATTTCAGCTTAATGGTACGTTTTTTAATTAAATCGAAATACAGAATATGTGCATGTGCATTGGCTAACCAAGGCGTAGGACGATATTTTTGTTGCAACTGCGGTAAGCGTTCAATGAGTCCTGAAAATACACCATTCGGATTGTAATACAGGGTCGGCTGATCTGCTCCGCTGAAACGATCCAGATATTCACTGGAAAGCTGACCCAATTTTTTAAGCAACATTTTCATCTGTCATCCCCCTCTAGTTGTACTAGCTGTGATTTACAAATTTCATGCCGACTTGAATCAATAGTTAGAATTAAGTTTTAGCTTGGAATGATTGCATCCGCTGGCCCATCTGTACAGCCAGGGCTTCAAGTCCGGACTTAGGTCGGATCATGACTTCAAAATCAATCATCTGACCCTCTTCATTAAACTGAATCATGTCAACTCCCTTTAGTTTTTTATCACCCACATTGGCAGAAAACTCAAGTACGACATTGTTACCATCTTCACTTATAAATTCACGGTGATAAGTGAAGTTTTCAAAGACTTGAATGACATTGGTCAAAATAAAAAATACCATCTGTTTTCCAGGATAAGGCTGAAACGCTACGGGTGAACGAAATACCACTTCTTCAGCAAGTAGTTCATTCAAGATCGACATATCACGGGTTTCTAGCATTTCATGCCAGCGTACAATGGATTTTCTGGTATTTTCGATGGTCATTTTGGATTCCTTTTTTGTTTTAGTATTAAAATACTCATCCCTTTTTAAAGGTGAGAAGTACTGCTTCACAAGGAGGATTCTTTCTTACAAATCCTCTCCCTAACCCTCTCCTTTAATAAAGGAGAGGGAAAAAAAGCAAGTTTTAATATTTTCAGATCACCGCTGCCAATTCAGCACCCTGACGGATGGCACGTTTGGCATCCAGCTCACCCGCTTCTTTTGCTCCACCAATCAGATGCACATTTTTACCCACCGCTTTTAGCTCATCAAACATGGCGGTATAAGATTCCTGACCGGCACAAATGATCACGTGATCGACTTCCAGCACTGCAGGTTTGTCATTCACGACGATATGTAAGCCCTGATCATCAATTTTTTCATAATTGGCGCCCGCAATCATTTTTACGTCACGGTGTTTTAAACCGGTACGATGAATCCAGCCTGTGGTTTTACCCAGACTCGCGCCGACTGAAGCGGCTTTACGTTGCAATAAATAAATTTCACGTTGCGGTTTTTCTACATTTGCGGCTTTTAAGCCACCGACATTTTCATAGTCAGTATCAATACCCCATTCATCATAGAATTTTTCCGGATTGATACTGCCACTTTCTCCTTCATGACTCAGGAATTCGGCTGTATCAAAGCCAATACCACCTGCACCAATAATGGCAACTCGCTGACCCACTGGCTTACGTTCTTTCAAAACGTCCAGATAAGACAATACTTTTGCATGATCAATGCCTGGAATCTCAAGCTGACGCGGTGTCACGCCTGTTGCCACCACAATGTCATCAAAGTTTGACTGAGCCAGCTCTTCCAGACTCGCCTTATGATTCAGTTGCAATTTGATACGTGGCTGTAATTCAATCTGGCGTTTGAAATAACGCAAGGTTTCATAAAACTCTTCCTTGCCTGGAATAGTCTTGGCAATATTAAACTGTCCACCAATCTGAGCAGCGGCTTCAAATACCGTCACCTGATGACCACGATTTGCAGCATACACAGCAAAGCTTAAACCTGCAGGACCCGCACCAATCACGGCAATATTTTTTGCTACATTGGTTTCTTTAAAAATTAGTTCTGTTTCATAGCAGGCACGTGGATTGACCAGACAGGTGGCAATTTTCATTGAGAAAATATGATCCAGACAGGCCTGATTACAACCGATACAGGTATTGATCTCATCGCTACGACCCTGCTCCGCTTTCAGAACAAACTCCGAATCAGCCAGCATTGGGCGAGCCATAGAAATCATATCAGCATCACCAGATGCCAATACATATTCAGCCATTTCCGGAGTATTGATACGATTTGAAGTGATTAAAGGAATCTTCACCTGACCTTTCAGTTTACGGGTGACCCAAGTGAAGGCTGCACGTGGCACTTTGGTGGCAATCGTCGGAATACGCGCTTCATGCCAGCCAATGCCAGTATTGATAATGGTCGCACCAGCTTTTTCAATTTCTTTGGCCAACTGGATGACTTCTTCCAGAGTTGAACCGCCTTCGACCAGATCCAGCATAGACAAGCGATAAATAATGATAAAGTTCTCACCGACCATTTCACGGGTACGGCGTACGATTTCAATCGGGAAACGGATGCGGTTTGTATAGCTTCCGCCCCACTCATCATCACGATGGTTGGTACGCGCGGCAATAAACTCGTTAATCAAATAGCCTTCCGAGCCCATGATTTCTACACCGTCATAATCGGCGTATTGAGCCAGCTTGGCACAATTGGCAAAATCATCAATGGTTTGCTGCACTTCAGCCGAAGTTAAAGCATGCGGTTTGACCGGATTGATCGGTGCCTGAATTGGGGATGGCGCGACATTTTCAGCCTGATAAGAATAGCGTCCGGTATGCAAAATCTGCATGGCAATTTTCCCGCCCGCCTCATGTACGGCCTGGGTAATTACCTTATGCTTTTCAGCTTCTTCAAGAGTGTCAAGTTTGGAACCACCATGAAACGTCACCCCATGATCATTTGGTGAAATCCCGCCGGTGACGATTAAAGCGACTCCACCTTTGGCACGCTCTGCATAGAAAGCTGCCATCCGATCATATCCGCCGGGTGCCTCTTCAAGACCAACGTGCATGGAACCCATTAACACGCGGTTTTTAAGCGTGGTAAAACCCAAGTTCAATGGGGCAAGTAAATTCGGATATTTAGACATTTCAACTCCTGAGCGTGCGTTTAGGCTGGCTATTGTTTTAGCAACTGGCAGTTTGATCCCTCAAACTTTCCAGTTTAATGCAACTTGTTGCACTAATTTATATGCCAGAATTGATTTTTATGCAACATGTTGCATAATAATCCTGAGTCACTTTTTTGAGACGCTTATGTCTTTAGCGCATGTTTTATTGACCAGCCTGATTGAAAAGCCCAGCACCGGAATCGAACTGGCCCGCCGTTTTGACCGATCCATGGGCTTCTTCTGGAATGCCACTCATCAGCAGATTTATCGCGAGCTGAATGCCATGCTGCAAAAAGGCTGGATTTCGACGATAGAAGAGGAAGACTCGAATAGCCGCAAAAAAACTTATCAGGTAAAACGTCTGGGCCGGGAAGAACTGGCCAACTGGATGCTACAACAAAGCCCACCGGCACAACTGCGCGAAGAACTAATGGTACGTCTGCGTGCCGAAGCCCAACTTGGTGGCAATAACACCTTGGCAGAACTGGAACGCCATCTGGAACTGCATAAAGAAAAACTGAAAACCTATCAGCAGATTTTTGCCAAAGACTTTGCTCAAGCGGACAAAACTGACCGTACCTTATATATTCATAAAATGATTCTGCAACTGGGAATTGATCAGGAACTGGGTTGGATTTCCTGGCTGGAACAGGTTATTCCGCGACTGCAACAATTTGACGCACAACAATTATAAATACGGAGACACACATGCCCTTTTATTGCATGCCCGATGGTGAACAGCTGTTTGTACGCGAATACGGTCGGGGACAGCCGGTACTGGTACTCTCAGGACTCGGCATGCTGAGCTGGCAATGGAAAGCTTTTCTCTATCCGCATCAGAAAAATTTCCGTTTCATTATTCCAGAATGGCGCGGCTTTGGGGCTTCCAGTCGCTGTAAAATTCCGCCAGATAGGGATGCGATTTCCAGTCACTGGTTGGATATTCAGTCGGTAATTCAACAGCTCAATTTAGATAAATTCATTGTGCTTGCTTACTCTATGGGCGCAACCACAGCAATGCACGGCATACATTATGGCAACTTTTCCAGTCAGATTTCTGCTTATTTACATATCGATCAAACACCTAAAATTCCGGTCGATGATGCTTGGGCTTTTGGACTTTTTGGTCCACGTCATCAGGAATTTATCGACATCCTGCAGCAGCTCTCTGCCCTACTTGCACAATACCAGCAAGTTGAATTGATCCGCGATCTCGACATTTCGGTACGTAAACAAATCGCTGCCCTATGGCTAAAGTTTATTCAGCTACAAAATGAACAAAAATATAGTCTGAAAGCTTTCGCATTTATCCTAAATCAACCTCGCCTGCAAAGCCTGTTATTACCTTCCAGCCGGGTGGATTATATGGCGTGGTATATCAATAATTATTTATATCATCGTGAAGATTACCGCGAGGCTCTAGCTCAGCTTAGCTGTCCGGTGACCTTCTTTAGCGGTGTACAATCCAAGTTGTATCCTTTTGAAGGTCAGCGCCTGATTGCAGAAAGCCTGCCTCATGCCAAACAGATAATTTTCAGCAAGTCTGGCCATACGCCTTTACTGACTGAACCGCTAAAATTTTCCCGAGAACTTGGCATCTTCTTGAAAGAAAATTCGCAATCTAGCGGTTCAGCTACCTAAAGATTCAGGAGACAGAATAATGAAAAAGCTGGTGGTCTTTTCCGGTGCAGGCATGAGCGCCGAAAGTGGCATTAATACTTTTCGTGACAGTGATGGACTTTGGGAACAGCATCGTATAGAAGAAGTCGCCACACCCGAAGCCTGGGCCAAAAACCCACAACTGGTACAACGCTTTTATAATGCCCGCCGTAAAAACATTCTGGAAGCACAGCCAAATGCAGCCCATCAGCTGATCGCCAATCTTGAAGCTAACTTTGATGTGCATGTAATCACTCAAAATATTGATGACTTGCATGAACGTGCCGGCAGCTCCAAGGTGATCCATTTACATGGCAATATTCGTCTGGCCAAAAGCTCAGGCCCCGATGCACAAAGCACGACCGAGTTTTATCCAATTGAAGGTGCTGAATTAGATTTAAATCAACACTTTTGTAAGGCAGGCTATCCGTTACGTCCGCATGTGGTCTGGTTTGGCGAAGCCGTGCCCGCGTATGAAGAAGCCCAAGACTGTGTACAGGATGCCGATATTTTTGTGGTGATTGGCACCAGCCTACAGGTTTATCCGGTCGCCGGGTTAATTCATGATATTCCTGCGTACTGTCAGGCCTATTACATCGACCCGAAAGCCGAACAGCAGTATTTGCCTGCACAGTTTTACAAAATCCCCCAAAACGCGACCGATGGCATGCAAACACTGCTAGGTTTACTGAAATCCGCGAATTAAAATCTTTATGCACTACATTCTCTGATTGACAGTATGCAACAATCAATTTTTAATCAGCTTATCGTTGCAAGAATGGAATTAAACCATGCTGTCTGATCTGGATGACTTTTACTGTTTCGCTCAGGTGGTGGAACATGGCGGCTTTAGTGCAGCCGAACGTGCAACCGATATTCCCAAATCCAAACTTAGCCGCCGGGTGTTTAATCTGGAAGAGCGTCTGGGTGTACGTCTGATTCAGCGCAGTTCGCGTCATTTTGCCGTCACCGATATTGGCATGAATATTTATCGGCATGCCCAAGTTATGCTGAATGCTGCACAGGCAGCGCATGATCTGGTTGACCATCTAAGCACTGAACCGCGCGGAACTATTAAAGTCAGTCTGCCAGTGTCTATTGCCCAGAACGAACTGGCAAAAATTCTGCCGGATTTTTTGAAAAAATATCCTGAAATTAAAGTTCAGATGATGATCACCAATCGCCGGGTCGATATTATCAATGAAGGCTTTGATCTGGCCTTACGTGTCCGTTCCAGCCTGGATGATGACCCGAATCTAGTGATTCGCCAGTTTGAAAAAATTGAGCAACATCTATTCGCCAGTCAAGGTTACTTAAACGAATTTGGCGATCTGAAAACGCCTGAACAACTCTCTGAACATAAAATTTTAAGCATGGCTGAGGAACATACTGAACAGTTCCTGGTATTGCAGAATGAGCAACAGCAACAGAAGAAAATCCGGATCAGCCCCACCGTAATGGGATCAGACCTGAATATGCTGGCACAGCTGGCAGCTTCAGGCTGTGGTATTACATTACTGCCCGATAATGTCGTGCAGCAATATGTAGAACGTGGCGAACTGGTTCGGGTACTTTCAGACTGGAAAACTGCTCATGGCATTTTTCATCTGGTTTATCCTTCCCGTCGTGGTCTGTTACCAGCTGTACGGGTATTTATTGATTGTCTGGTTGAACACCTGCATCTTGTATAAAAGGAATATTTCAGGCAAAAAAAATAGCTCATTCTTGGGGAAAAATGAGCTAATAAAAACGATTCACTACAGCATGAAGTGAACGAAAGGAAACTACTACCGCCAAGCCAAATCTAATATACAGCAATCAGAAATCTAACAAAGCAAACATCAACTAACTATAAATAGATTAAGAGGATTTGGCTGGTTAAACCACTTCTTCATGTAGTGTTTTGTAAGCTTTCGTCACTAATAGCAAGCAAGCTGTAATTTATGTAAGCTACTGTATTTCAATGCATAACATGAAAAATAATTTAAATTTCCGGATACTCGCCTGTACCTTCTGGCCATGGTGATAACAGCTCAAAACCTGTGTCGGTTACAACTACCATGTGTTCCCATTGAGCTGACCAGGATTTATCTGCAGTCACCACTGTCCAGCCGTCCTTCAGCTCTTTAACACGCGCTTTACCCATATTCACCATCGGTTCAATGGTAAAGACCATACCGGGTACCAGTTTGATGCCCTGACCTGGTTGTCCGTAATGCAGAATGTTTGGCTGTTCGTGATAAATTTTACCAATCCCATGACCACAATATTCACGCACGATGGTATAGCCTTCACGCTGTGCAACAGACTGAATTGCATAACCAATATCGCCTAGGGTTGCACCCGGTTTAACGGCATGAATTCCGGCAACCATAGCTTCATAAGTAGTTTCGACCAGACGTTTGGCTTCAGGAGATGGTGTGCCGACATAATACATCCGACTGGTATCGCCAAAATAACCGTCTTTAATGATCGCCACGTCAATATTAATAATATCGCCGTCTTGTAATACGGTATTTGGAGATGGAATACCATGACAAACCACTTCATTCGGTGAAATACAGGTGGTTTTGGTATAGCCATAATAGCCAATATTGGCTGGCGTCACTTTTAATGTATTGACAATAAAATCATGACAGAGATCATCCAGATATTCAGTCGTGACACCTGGCTTGACATGCCCCCCGATCATCGCTAAAACCTCTGCAGCCAAACGCCCAGATATCCGCAGTTTTTCAACATCTTGCTCAGTTTTAAGACTAATCGCTGGAGCTCGCATATACCTATCCTCACTATGAATCCCTGAATTATAATCCCTTTTTTGCGAAATATGTCGCAGTTGTTGAGTTTCAGTACAGTAATTTTCCTTGAAATAGGACTTTTCACTGCTGCTTATTTGTACAAACAATAACTGACATATTTTGATAGCAAGTGCAGATATTTATTGAGCTTATAAGGAAAAATATATTTTTCAGCGATTTATCAAACATATATTTCTACCAAGATTTGAATGACTGGTTATATGATTCGCAAACTCACTAGAATCAAGGCTTCCAGCCTTAAAATAAACTCCAAAAAATTGGACATATACACTAAAATCGCTTTCTTTTGTTCTATTGATCTCCCTTTATGACAAGTCTGCGTACCCGGGATATTGTCGCCCTAGGTTTTATGACCTTTGCACTGTTTATTGGTGCGGGCAACATTATCTTCCCACCGATTGTGGCTCAACAAGCCGGTGAACACGTATGGCTCGCTGCTTTAGGTTTCCTTATTACAGCAGTCGGCTTACCCGTGATTACCATTATTGCGTTGTCTCGCGTTGAAGGCTCCATTCAGGCACTAAGCTCGCCTCTGGGCAAAGCAGCCAGTATTTTGCTGACTGTAATCTGTTACTTAGCTGTTGGCCCTTTATTTGCGACGCCACGTACCGCAACCGTTTCTTATGAAATCGGTTTTTCATCTTACTTTGGCAATGAATCTGGCAGTCTGCTCATTTACAGCATCATCTATTTTGCTGTGGTGACCATCGTGTCCTTATATCCCAATAAGATTCTGGATACCGTCGGCTATTTCCTGTCGCCACTTAAAATTATTTCTTTGATCATTTTGGGTGTAGCAGCCGTGATGATTCCTGCCAGCAATCCGCCTGCAGCGATCGATAATTACGTTACCAGTCCAGTGACTGAAGGCTTCGTAAATGGTTATTTAACCATGGATACTTTGGGCGCTTTAGTTTTCGGTATTGTGATTGTCAAAGCCATTACTTCACGTGGCGTAACCGATAAAAAACTGATTACCAAATATGCGGTCAATGCCGGCATTATCTCTGGTATTGGTTTAACTCTGGTGTATTTAAGTCTGTTTAAACTTGGACTAGGTAGCCATGAGATTGCACCAAATGCAGCCAATGGTGCCATTATCCTGCATGCATATGTACAACATGCTTTTGGCGATATGGGTGCTTACTTCCTGTCCGGCATGATTTTTATTGCCTGTATGGTCACTGCAATTGGTCTGACCTGTGCCTGCGCTGAGTATTTTTCCAGCTTGACCAAAATTCCGTACAAGATCTTTGTATTTATTCTGGTGGGCTTCTCACTGGTGATTTCAAATCTGGGTTTAACCAAACTGATCGCTGTTTCGGTTCCAGTCTTAAGTGCGATTTATCCGCCTGCCATTAGCGTCATTATGCTGAGCTTCTGTGCAAACTTCTTCAAGAAACCATCTCATGTGATTGCGCCAGTGACCCTGGTGGCCTTGATCTTTGGTATTTTTGATGGATTAAAAGTCGCTGGTTTTGAATTGCCTGCATTACTGCAAAATTTACCTCTATCAGATCAGAATCTGGCCTGGTTTATCCCGTCCATGATTGTATTGCTGATTACAGCTGTGATTGACCGTATTAGAAACTAAAACTTCTAGGATGTCTGAAAAATCGTATTTTTACCCAAAATCCGGTTTGAGCGTGATCAATAATTGTCAGGTTTTACCCAAACGGACATTTATTGTTTCTTAATAATGACATCAAATCACCGCTGTAAATCTTGATACTAAGATTTTCTATAAAATATGATGTATAGAATTGCACTTTAATTATTTTATTTTTTATATAAATATAAACAAAACTTTAATTTCCTGATTTTAGATACCTATTGTTGCCAACTTAAACCAAGTCCCCCTCCGAGTCATACGCAGGCTTACAAAGTATTGATTAACACTACATATCTTTGGCGTAGAATTTGCATTTTCTATCTGGTCGCATTAATCAAATGATGACTACATCTTATTTCCAAAATTAGCTGGAGGTGAAATCTGAAAATATAATTCTTGCCTAATCAAGTGATTATGTAGTTATACGACTAAAGATGGCCATTTTGACTGTAAAAGCCTGCCACAGCAGTTGCAAAGGTCCAAATTAAACAGTACAACTATATATTCAATTCTGACTGATTAAATCTGCTTTAATCTTCAATAACATAAATAAATGGGAGGGATGGAGATGTTATCATTACATTTCAACAAGCAAGTCTTCATTGACGCTCTTAAAGCCAACAACACCAATCTGGTGACATTTATATGCACCACTTTTGCACTCATGCTGACTTTAACCGTCCATTGCTTAATTCAAGGTAATTTAAAACTTGAATACTTTGGCTATGCACTGATTGTCTCAGCTGCGTTTTTCCTATGGGCTGCCATAGACCAGAAATACCGATAAACAAATTTTTAATTAGCCCAGATGGATGATTTGGCCAGTCATCCATCTGGTGAAAAAAGTGTTTTAACTTTCAAGAATTCCAGCATCCTTTCAGAATAACTATAAAAAGAACATTAAAATAATCCGATAAATGCTCCATAGAGCAAGATCCCCGTCCCGCCCAATTCTGCGACAATTAAACCTAGCATGGCGAAAGTCATCAAACTTCCTGGCAAATGAAATTTACCCAGTTGATGCGGCTGTTTAAACTGATTCGTCGTGTCTTTCAGGAAACCATGCAACATATAAGCGGCAATCGAGAAGCTAAAAAACAGAATATTGACTAGTATGCAAATCAGATTCACCATACTCGGCAACACTGAACAATAGGCCAGCATTGCCAAAATTAAGGTCGCGGGCGCATAAAGCAGGCTGCTGCGATGGGCAATATCGACATAATAATGTGCACGCGACTGAGGCGATTGACGAATCTGCCAGTACTTCCAGACGCCAGTGAACATCCCGATCCACAAGAATATTCCACTAAAAATAATGGCGATTTTAACGGCCAGCTCAAGTTCCATTAGCTGCATAAGATCATTCCATTTTTATTATTTGACTGACTTTAAAGTCATGTTTTCCCCGAGCTACCCTGCTAAAAATCTATACAGTAAAAGCTTCATCAGGATTCTAAAAAATATAGTGTAACGTATGTCTGAATTTGAAACATTGACTCTCCAGTGTCAGGATGGCTATCGCTTAAGTGCACGTTTTTATGCAGCAATTTCTGAAACTGACAAACTTCCAGTATTAGTCTGTCCAGCAACTGGCATTACCAAACAGTTTTATCATAGTTTTAGCTGCTGGTTGCAAACTCAGGGTTATGCAGTGCTGGTATTTGATTTTCGAGGTATCGGCGAATCTTTAAAAGGTTCGGTTAAGCAGTCTAAAGCCAGTATTGTGCAATGGGGACAACTGGACATTCCGGCTGCAATTGATGCGCTATTGGCTAAAACTCAGGCAGCAAAGGTCATCTTACTTGGTCATAGTGCTGGTGGACAGCTGCTGGGTATTGTCCCAAACTATGCCAAAGTGGAAAAAGTCGTGGCAATTGCGGGATCGACTGGTCATGTTAAAGGTTTAAGGGGCCGCACCAAATTACTGGCACCAGTAATGTTCAATATCATTTTCCCATTGGCACGGATCACCAAAGGCTATGGTCCAACCCAAGCGATTGGTATGGGTGAAAACCTGCCAAAAGATGTGGCGCGTGAATGGGCAGAATTTTGTAGTCAACCGGGTTATGTCATGAATGCAATTGGTAAAAAGATCGCACCAGTATATGACTATCATGCCCAGATCACCTGCCCGATCACATCAATCTGGGCTTCAGATGATGAAATCGCCACTCAAGCAAATGTCAAAGACTTGCTGCGCTTATATCCAAAAGCAGCCACAGAAATGATTGAGCTAAAACCCCAGGAATATGGTCATAAAGGGATTGGCCATATGCTGATGTTTAAGAAGTCACATCAAAACTTATGGCCAGTGATTGAGCAACAGTTATCTGCCTAAAGATGATTTAAATGGCTATTGATAGGTTAATGTGCTTTAATACGCTCAGTATGAGATGAGCCTCTTACAGTATGTGCCTTAGATGTGCATACGACTAGCCCCTAACCATGGGGCTTTTTTAATGTCTATATGATTTTGAAGTCGTATTAAAATTTAACCGAAAAATGCAATGATACTCTGAATCACCACAGCATTCACAATATCAATAAAAAATGCACCACACAGCGGTACGATTAAAAAAGCTTTATGTGATGGACCATAGCTATTGGTGACCGCCTGAATATTGGCAATCGCAGTCGGGGTTGCTCCCATACCAAAACCACAATGCCCTGCTACCAATACGGCTGCATCGTAATTTTTTCCCATGATTCTAAAGGTCACAATTGCGGTAAATAAAATCAGTACCGCTGTCTGCGCAAACAAAATGGTAATGAGCGGGCCTGCCAAATCGGCCAGCAACCAGAGTTGCAGTGACAGTAAAGCCATAGATAAATACAGGGACAATGACGCATTGCCAAATACATCAATGGCACGGTCGAAAATATCGACTTTCAGTACATGCTCTAGGAAGTTACGTACAATCACCCCTGTCCCTAAGGCCCAGACAAAGGTCGGCAGTTCGAACCATCGTCCTTGACTAATCTCTGTCATTTCATTCGCAACAAAAATACATAGTGCAAACATCCCCAAAGTCGACACTGCATTACTAGCTGTAATCAACCGGGTTTTCTTTGGATATTCGAAGGGTGCGGTGTTGATGCTAGTATCGAGTTGTTGTTCATTGGTCTCTTGCGCTACTGTCTCTGCCAACTGATTTCGTTTAATCAAGAATTTGGCAACCGGACCACCCACAAGCCCACCAATAATTAAACCAAAAGTAGCACTTGCCATTCCGAGGACAATTGCCCCCTGTATTCCATATTGAGTTTCAAGCACTTCACCCCAAGCACCGGCAGTACCATGTCCACCCGTTAAGGTAACAGAACCGACAATCAGACCAATCAATGGATCAAGCCCAATTGCTGTGGCTAAACTCATGCCAACCGCATTTTGTACAACTACAAATAGAATGACACAGACCAGAAAGATCAGCAGTGATTTCCCACCTTCTTTGAGCTTGGTAAAGTCTGCACTTAAACCCACAGAGGTAAAGAACATCAGCATCAGAATGGTTTGAATTTCTGAGTCAAATGTGGCACTGATATTAAAAAATTTATAGAGAATAAAAGCTGTAATCGCTGCGATTAGACCGCCGATTACAGGCTCAGGTAAGTTATAGTTTCTAAAGAAGCCAATTTTACTAACAAGATACCGCCCAATAAAAAGAAAAAATACTGCAATCACCAAGGTGCCAAAGGCATCGATTTCATAATTCATAACATTCCCTATTGGCTTTATTTTCATACAGTTTTAGGAAAACAGTATGAAAAATCAATTTTAGAAATGTTATGCAAGTTATTGTTTCTAGTAATTGTTTAATTTATGTCCTAAATAGATTTAATTAATGCGATGGAATATCATAAACCCAGTTGCGTGCTTGTTGGTCTGTGGTGGTTTCACAGACATAGTAATCATGATCCCAAGCGTCTTGATGGAAGATTTCTTTTTTATGGTAAGACACGTGTTTGCCATTTTCGACACAGATAAAACTGTCGCCTTGGTCTTTGACTTGGGTTCCATTGAGGAACCCACCAATACAGAGGAATCGGGATTGTTTGGGCATTGATTACTTCAACTACTTTGCACTTTTAAATCATCAGGTAAATTATTATAAATTTTTCTAGTTGTCATGGTTATTTTTTGAATATTGACGATATCATCATTGATTTTTTCACCACTAACAAAACTGCGTAATGAGATTAAAGTTTTCTCATAAAAATAGTCGTGCCAAATAAACATATACTCGTCACCATATTTCTCAAATGAACTTTTAGTACTTGGTAAGTCTTTAATTATTAGTTCAACAAGCTCTTTATCTTCTTTTTTTAAAAATTCTGTGGTTTTGTCTTTAAAAGCCGCTATTAATGTTATTGCAGTAACTGTTATTCCCTGAAAAATACGCAAACTATTTAAACTTTGATGATCTAAATAAAGGTCTATAAAATCACTATTTAAGTCTTTAATTTCTTTTAAAATATTTTCAATGTTGCAGTCACGGTATAGCTGCTCACTAACCCCTTGTAATTCTAATTCTCTTTTTTCAGCATATACTTTTTTAAAATTAATTCTTATTAGTATTTGAATCAGGAAATTTGTTTTATTAAATACTTTTATTAATTTTAAACAATCTTCCGCAGCAATTAATTGCTTATCATTTCTTACTTTTGAACGATTTGTTTCTAAATCAGTTAAATAATTACTTATTAATGCTATATGACTGTCTTTTTCTCTTATTTTTTGTCGAAATTCTTCCATTTCTTTTTCAAATTTAATATTAATTTTCTTTTCGTAGTACTTAAAAATAATATCTTTAGACAAATATCCAATGCCAACAAGCAAACTTGTAGAACCTAATGTACTAAAAAACCAAACTGATAAATTTGATAATTCCATTAATAATTATTCTCAAAAAAATAAGGGCTGATTACTCAGCCCTTATTCTTAACTCAAATTAATTTAATTATCAACAAATTAAGCTAATTGAGCAGCAGCAATTTTCTTAGTATCGATGTCTTTAGCAGCATCTGTATACTCGCTCATCTTGTCGAAGTTCAAGTATTGATAGATGTCAGCAGACATGCTGTCGATTTGAGCAGCGTACTGTTGGTATTCTTCTGGAGAAGGTAATTTACCCAATACAGCAGCAACAGAAGCAAGCTCAGCAGATGCTAGGTAAACGTTAGCACCTTGACCTAGACGGTTCGGGAAGTTACGAGTAGATGTAGACACACAAGTTGTGTTTGGAGCTACACGTGCTTGGTTACCCATACACAATGAACAACCTGGCATTTCAGTACGCGCGCCAGCTTTACCATAAATGTTATAGAAACCTTCTTCCATCAACTGATGTTCGTCCATACGCGTCGGTGGAGCGATCCACAAACGAGTTGACAATGCACCACCAGGAACTTTCTCAAGCAACTTACCAGTTGCACGGAAGTGACCGATGTTAGTCATACAAGAACCAACGAATACTTCGTCAATTTTCGCGCCTTGAACGTCAGAAAGAAGTTTCGCATCATCTGGATCGTTCGGGCAGCAAAGAATAGGTTCTTTGATGTCTGCAAGATCGATTTCATACACTTTGGTGTATTCAGCATCAGCATCAGCTTTGATCAGGCTTGGGTTAGCCAACCATTTTTCCATGTTCTCAACACGACGAGCCATCGTACGCGCATCGCCATAACCTTCAGAAATCATCCACTTCAACATGGTGATGTTTGAACGAAGATATTCAGCAACTTTCTCTTCAGAAAGCGTGATAGAACAACCAGCAGCAGAACGCTCAGCAGAAGCATCAGAAAGTTCGAATGCTTGCTCAACAGTCAGGTCAGTTTCCATTTCTGTTAAGTCAATCTCAAGGATACGACCAGAGAAGATGTTTTTCTTACCTTTCTTCTCTACAGTTAGGTCACCTTCCTTAATTGCGTAGTAAGGAATTGCATGTACAAGGTCACGTAGAGTGATACCAGGCTGCATTTTACCCTTGAACTTCACAAGTACAGATTCAGGCATATCTAGTGGCATAACACCAGTTGCTGCAGCGAACGCTACAAGACCAGAACCCGCCGGGAATGAAATACCGATTGGGAAACGTGTATGCGAGTCACCACCAGTACCAACGGTATCCGGAAGAAGCATACGGTTTAACCAAGAGTGAATAATACCGTCACCTGGGCGTAAAGACACACCACCACGGTTCATGATGAAATCAGGAAGCGAGTGTTGCATTTGAACGTCAACTGGTTTTGGATAAGCAGCTGTATGACAGAAAGATTGCATAACAAGGTCAGCAGAGAAACCTAGGCAAGCCAAGTCTTTCAATTCGTCACGAGTCATTGGACCTGTTGTATCTTGCGAACCAACAGTAGTCATCTTAGGTTCACAGTAAGTACCTGGAAGTACACCTTGACCTTCAGGAAGACCACAAGCGCGACCAACCATCTTCTGAGCTTGAGTGAAACCTTTACCAGTTGCAGCAGGCTGAACCGGAGTACGGAACATTGTAGATACTGGAAGACCTAAAGCTTCACGAGCCTTAGTCGTCAAACCACGACCTACGATCAGGTTAATACGACCACCCGCACGAACTTCGTCTAGAAGAACTGGAGTTTTAAGTTCAGCTTCAGCGATTTGCGCGCCGTCTTTGAACGCAGTTACTTTAGCAGCAGCGTGATCGATCTTAAGAACGATTTCGTCGCCCATGTTCATGTTAGCAACATCGATCTCGATCGGTAACGCACCCGCATCTTCCATCGTGTTGAAGAAAATCGGAGCGATTTTAGAACCTAGGCAGTAACCACCGTCTTTTTTGTTCGGGATGTGCGGGATGTCGTCACCGAAGAACCAAAGTACAGAGTTAGTTGCAGATTTACGAGATGAACCTGTACCAACAACGTCACCCACGTAAGCAACCTGGTTGCCTTTCGCGATCAGTTCTTTAATCTGGTTAAGTGGACCCACTTCACCAGGAACTTCTGGATTGATTCCGTCACGTACGTTTTTCAACATTGCATTTGCGTGCAATGGAATGTCTGGACGGCTCCAAGCGTCTTGTGCAGGTGACAAGTCGTCAGTGTTGGTTTCGCCAGTTACTTTGAAAACAGTCAGTTTGATTTCTTCAGGAACGTCTTTACGGCTAGTGAACCATTCAGCGTCAGCCCAAGACTGCATAACTGCTTGAGCATTTGCGTTACCAGCTTTTGCTTTATCAGCAACGTCATGGAATGCATCAAATACAAGAAGCGTTTTTTTCAATGCTTCAGCTGCAAGTTCAGCAAGCTCAGCATTGTCTAAAAGTTCAACTAAAGGCGCTACGTTGTAACCACCAAGCATAGTACCTAGTAAATAAACAGCACGTTCTTTAGAAACGAGTGGAGAGGTTGCTTCGCCTTTTGCCAATGCAGCTAAGAACGCAGCTTTTACATATGCAGCTTGGTCAACACCTGCTGGTACACGGTTTTCAAGCAAATCTACCAAGTATGCTTCTTCACCAGCTGGCGGGTTTTTTAGTAGTTCAACTAATGCAGCTGTTTGGGCATCGTCAAGTGGCTTCGGTGGGACTCCGAGTGCGGCACGTTCTTCAACGTGTTGGCGGTAAGCTTCTAGCACAGTGTTATTCCTCTTTTTTAAAAAATTACTTATGAATTCCTGCTTATTCCAAGCTTCATAAATAATATGGACTCCGAAATTTTACTAAATTTCCAGTTAAAAGTTAATGCAACTCAAGTGTTTCTTCGTGATGCTCGTTATTTTATAACTAAATGATGCTCTTAATGATTATTCCATAATCAGTTACAGCTTACACCACACGAAACAAGCCCATGAATAGGCCCTTTTAACTGAATTTAATGCATAAAAAAGGCAACCTTGATGTTGCCTGATTTGACGTTAAAAAGATACTCCACCTTAGTGTACAGTGGTCGAGTTTAAATACTGCTGATATGAGTCTCGGCAGCCTTGGAATTTCACCACGCATTCATCTTCATAGGTGGTACTGTGATTATTGCTGGCAAAGGAAATGTCCACCTGATAAAGCTTTTTATCTTGTTCTAGCATCTTCTTTAAAACAACTTTGTCACCGACGCTGATTACATAGCGACTGCCGCCAATAATGACCAAACCCTCTTCATCTTCCAGCAGCAGATCAGAATGATGCAAATATCTGACGACTTCCATATTGCGCTCCTCCTCGGTTAGTTGGAGTTAAATTCATTATTCAATATAAAGATAAGTATTTCTATATTTTAGATTTAGAAATTGTCACAAAGTGTACATTTTGCTTAGGCTATTTTTATTATTCAGTCTTTTAAAGATGTATATATTTAAATACGTTTAATGGGAAATATGGGTTGGATAATTTTATTCAGATATAAAAAAACCGTTCCTTAGAACGGTTTGTAATCTGGTAATTCATCATGCGGTGTCGCAATACACTTTGCAGTAAATTCAGCGCGGACTTTTTCACGTGCTGCTTTTACATCTCCCTTAATCTCGTCGGCTGGAATTGCATAGACTTCATCAATAATATTCAGGATAAAACCTTTGGTGGTTTCGTCGTCGATCTTGTTGGCATGCTCGATTGCTTTTTCTTTCTCAATCGCATTCTGACGATCCAGCATAATGGTACGTGCCGCATTTCCGACACTTCGACAATAACCTTGCCACTGCTCTTCAGGGGTTAAGGGTTTCTTCTCGGCACAACCGGCCAGCGCCAGCATAAACGATAAAGCCAATAACTTTTTCATGAATTTCTCCTTCCGAGGGGCAATATAAAAGATCGGGGAAGATTTGTCATTTCAAAATGCGAGTTGTATGGAATTAAAAAAGCCCACTAATGGGCTTTTTCATTTTGTGTAATTAACCACATGAAGCCTGGATAATCTTTTTGCTTGTAGGATCCACCGTTACAGTCACTCGTTCTTCACGATAATCCATGGTCACCGCTTGACCCGGTTCGACCATACGTACAATTTGTGCCTTGGTTTTCTGCTTGATTTGCGCTTCAGTCAAATTGGACTGACCGACCAAAGCCGCCGCCTGATCAGCAATACATTTAGGTTGATTCATGTGCAGTAATTCCCACTCCTCGACCACCTGACCATTCTTTAAATGGCAATATCCGACCTGACCATTGCTTTCAGTACGAATTTCAAGCTTGCCGCCCTGATTGACACAATAAGCGCTTGCAGGATTCACTGAACCTATTTTAGGAGCTTCCGTCTCAGATTGCGGCGTGGTGGTACATGCGCTTAGAGCGAGAGCCAGTAAACCGAACAGCATTGTTTTTTTCATGAGAGCCTATTCTTCTTCAATAATTCTTCACCAATTTAGCATATTTCCTTGTTCTTGCCAGACACAAGTCTGTGTACATTTTTAACCGTACTTTCTCATTAAAGAATGGAAATAAGACATCTATGAATCAAATACTTCAGCTCTATAAACTTTCTTAGTGGAGAAGATGAAGAGAAGAACCTCTACAAAATGCGAAAATTCCGGATGAGTCGCCTGAACTAAGTGATTATGCATTCCAATAGCATTGCATTGTCATTACACAAATCAAATATGACTTCACTTTTGGATTTGTGATCTGTGCTGGATTGATTTAATATTTGATTGAATTTTAAACTTTCTATTGGCATGACAGACGATCCTCAACTCTCCCTCAAGGAATATCTTGCTACGGTTCAGGAAGTGATTAAACTCACTTTCGATACACCGGTATGGGTCAAAGCCGAAATTCGAAATCTAAGTATTAAAGCAGGCCATTATTATCTTGAGCTAGCAGAAAAAGAAGCCGACAGCGATCAGGTGATTGCCAGTTGCCGAGCAACCATCTGGAAATTTAGTGCCCAGAAAATTGTCACCCAGTTTGAACGTGAAAGCGGAATTGAGCTGAGTCGTGATTTGAAAGTGCTGATTAAAGTCAAAACCAACTTTGATCCGCAATATGGTTTTTCTTTAAATATTGTCGAGATTGATTCGGGCTATACCTTAGGAGATATTGCCCGGCGTTATCAGCAGATTGTTGAGCGGTTGACGACTGAAGGACTGATTCAGCGCAATAGAAACTTGCCCAGCCCTTTTGACCTGAACCGGATTCTGGTGATTGCTCTCGAAAATGCAGCAGGACTGGGAGATTTCAAAAAAGATGCCGATGCACTACAGCGTGCGCAGGTGTGTGAGTTTGTCTATCACAGTGCGACTTTTCAGGGAAATACCGCCCCGCAAAGTATTATGTACAGTCTGGCGCAAGCGCTCAAACAATGGGCACAGACTTATAATACAGCACCGGATCTGATTGTGATTATACGAGGGGGTGGCGCAGTTAATGATCTGGCTTATTTGAATGACTATGATCTGGCTGCCCTGCTTTGTAAACGTTCGGTGCCGGTCTGGGTCGGCATCGGACATGAAAAAGACCGCACTATTCTGGATGAAATTGCGCATCGCTCCTTTGATACTCCGAGTAAAGTCATTGCAGGAATCCGCAATCATATCTTTGAATTGACTCAGGATGTGCTGAATTATCTACAACGGATTCAGCGTTTATCCCAGCAACAGATTCAGGCTTATCAAAATCAGAATGATCAATTTTTGAAACTGATTCAAAGTCTGGCCAACAACCAGATTTTGGATGCACTGCAACGTCTGCAACAGATCAAGGCCAATACTGCCAGTCTGGCCCAGCAGCATACCCAGCTGATTAATCAGCAGCTTGATGCCCTAATGCGGGAAACGCTACTACAAAATCCTAAACATGTTTTATCCAAAGGTTATGCCATCGTGCGCCAGCAAGAACATGTGGTTGCATCTATTCAACAGATTCAGCCCAATGATCTGGTTGAAGTCGAATTACATGACGGCATTTTTTCAGCACAACTTATACAGGTACTTCCTCATGAATCATGATATTTTAAGCTTCCAACAAGGCTATGACATCTTGAAAAAGAATGCGGAATTGCTCGAATCTCAGCAAGAACCGGATATCGATAACTTGATGAAAATCGTGGAAGAATCCATGACTGCCTATAAAGCTTGCAAGGCCCGGGTTGAAGCGGTTCAAACTGCTTTAAATGAGACGTTTAACGATTAATTGCACCCCATTTTAAATATCTTATTAGGCTATTTTGCTAGATTGAATTGACATAAAAGCTCTCATTAATGAGGGCTTTTTTATTAGGGTGTGTTGACACTTTTAGCTTAAAAAAATAGCAAAGTAGTAAAATCAAATCGCCAAACCCAATGTTACTATTCGCTATGCCTCGTA
>NZ_JAMXXN010000020.1 GCF_024129435.1 Acinetobacter lwoffii
AAGAAATTTAAATCCTGTGCTTGACTCTTGTGGTTAAAAACAGGACATTTTAAATGGTTTTTCGCATAGACATTTTAATTGGTGAATAACAACTATTAATATACTCATACAGGTCATTCACCATATACTTATAGCTGCTCAAGCAACTTAAACGTTAAAGCACTTCAAATTCAATCCGACGATTTCTCTTACGACCCTCAGCTGTTGCATTATCCGCTACAGGTTTACTTGAACCTGAACCTTCAGTACTCAGTAAATGCGCTGGAAGATTTTTTGCGATTAAATAAGCTTTTACTGCTTCTGCACGTTGCTGACTCAACATGAGATTTTTATTAGTATCGCCTGAACTATCCGTATGTCCAATAATCCGTATCTTTTTTCCGCTAACTTTATTTAAGGCACTGACCATTTCATCCAGTATCTGTATACCTGAAGTTGCTAATATTGCACTGCCAGATTCAAATTCAATAATCCGGTTCTTTAAGGCAGCATCAATAATCTTCTGTTCTGCCTGATTGACTGAAAGCTGTGCATTTAAACGGTAATTTTCGGGTGTTAAACCCTTAAATCTTTCTGTAGTATCATGAATTTCATAAGAATTTGATACTTTACCCGTTAGCTGAATATCAGAACCTTTAATTGTTAACATTCCGTGTTTAACCTTTTTAAGGTCTTCATTAATCACATCAGTGACTATATTTGACCAATCCGTTGGTGCTACTACTTGACGAATCTGAATGCGATCTATCACATTTTCCTGACCATAAATTGAATACAATTTCGCCAAAATAGCTTGCTTACTACTGTTATTCGGTACATTACCTTCAGCAATTACAGGTTGTGCATGCACATTAAAACCAATTAAAAAACAGAATAAAATAATGATTTTATTTAACTTTAAGTATTTATTTTTTATTTTCATTTTATGCTTCTATAAATGTTTATTTAATTAATTTAATGCTTTGAGTCAGGCTTATCTGACTCTCAGTTAAAGACTATTCTAATACCGCCAACCTTGAATTATTTTCTACACTAAAATTGGTTGTTTTTAATTCATATCAATTCACCCACGTGATCCATTTACAATATGATTGATGAGTATCATGGCGCTAAAGTTCCTGTGTTTGCAGCAGTCGTCTTAGTTATCTGAGCTGTTTTTCCTGACATCGTCGTATTCTGTGCTGCGACCACTCTTACTGCTTTATTCGAAACAACCTGATCCACCAACTGTAAATTGCTATAACTTGGATTACTTCCGATAGAACTTGCATTATTTCCACTCACCAAACGAAAATTGGTCTTCACAAATAGTTCAGGATTCTCTTTACTGCGCCAGACCATCTCAAAAATATTGCCTTTTTGTGTACGCTGAGCACTATCAATCAAACGATTGATTCCATATTCCCCAGGCTCATCAAAAATGGTATGGGTCTTCCCTTCCAAATCAATCACCGTGATCCGTGCGCCTGGAATTGCGCCGGAATTTGGCCAGATAAAATTCACCCATTGTTGAATTCCGTTTTCAAATAGCATTCTTTGTCCATCAATATCAATGGTATAAGCCAATAAATGAGCCTGTTCCAGTGGGTAAAACTGGAAATTAGATTGATTGGGTCTCACTGCCTGACGACTGGTATTATTTAACTCACCAGTTGCCATACCATTCACAGGCGCGACATAATTTTGAAAGTTTGCAACAAACACAGGATTTAGATTAAGCCCTAAATCTTGCCAGGTTTTCGAGCTTAAGCTATAGCCACGACGGATCACTAAGGGATCAAGATGCTCTTTGACAAAACGGGAAATACTGCCATTTTCACCAAAAATCTGATTAATTTCTTGAGAGGTTGCCTGTAAGCTACCTTGACTGCTAAACGGATATTTTTGCGATAAATTTGCATTAAATGGTTGATAGGCCTGTATTAGCCAGAGTTCGTTCATTTCAGCTTGTGCCGGAAGCATCAGACTTTCAAAGGAACGTGTGAGAGGAACACTAAACAACTTTTTAATCAGCTGTTGATCCAGCTCATGGGTTCCTACCGACATTTTCTCATCCACAAACTTTTGAGTGATATTAAAGATAGAATTCTGTTCATCAACGGTCTGCTTAAGGAGCATCATGCTCGCCGGACCAATATCTCCAGAACTTTTTAGATCATTAAAGCGACTCCGTATCTTGGCCAGAGATTGCATATACTCATCCAGCAGCGACCGGTTCTGCAAATCATCTCGTGTACGTACAATCTGGTAGAAGATCTGAAAGTCTTTGGCAATCATCCCCTGAGAGAAAGTCGATGCAGAATTCTGTGCCAACTTGCCATCATGACGTTGCAATATCTTGCGTTTAAACCAGGCAATAAAACCTTTTTGTGGAACCGCCAACTCAGCTTGTACCATTGGATTATCCCAGCTGGTTTCTTGCGCTACCCGTTGTATGACTTTACGAATCGGTGAGTTTTCTGGTTCGCCAAGAATATCTATCTGATATGTTTGCTGATTAAAGTCACCGGCCTTGGCATAATAAATGGCACCCAAGAATTTACGCCATTCGCTGATATATTCTTTTTTATACATTTCAGTCAGCTGGCGTCGAATTTGTTCAGGACTGCCACTAAAACTCAAATCATCAGACTGTGATGTATTAAGTACCCAATCTTTACTTTCAGTTGGGCTTTGCGCCGCGGTTTCTATGGCAGGTTGTACATATTCGTTCCAAGCTTGATAGCTATAAAAACCGGGTAAGGCATAACTTCCCAACATGGTTGTCTGAGCATTCTCCCCGACCATCTGTTTGATCGTTAATGCAGGAAAACGTACCAAAGCCCGCATTTTAATTTTGTTATATACACGATCTCGTGCAGACACTCCGGTCATCATCGCGGTTAAAACCTGGCGAGTCTGTTCAACCAGAACAGTATCGGAATCCAGCTGGGGAAATGAACTCGAATCTGTCAGTGTCATGGCATAGCTAAGTAACTGCTCGGCCTTTTGCAGCATTTCAGCACGTGGCAGCTGACCACGATGCTGATCTAACCAAGTCCGCCAAAAACGTGTCAACTGATCGCTGAGATGACTGGAATCTATAGATTTACGGTTACTCAACATCAGATATGTTTTAAGTGCATTATAAGCATCTTGCGGATTTTGGTCAGATGGTTCTAATGCGAGTTGCTGAACTTGTGCAGTCGGATTAATTTGCACATGAATATGATTTTCTTTAAGAACTGCTGCATTGCTTTTTACCCGTTGTAGATATTCTGCAATATTTTGCTGGCTGGGCTGCAATACTAATTGCTCAATTCCTTTAAGATATTCAGCTTGCAGTTTCTCCCTGATCTGTTGTCCTTGATATAGACCAAAACTGTATTTTAATGGACGCTTCTGATCAAATTGATCTAACTGTTGTAGATGAGCTTGCAAAATTAATAATGCATCGATTTGCGTGGCCAGCTCAGTTCCTGACGGTTTCTGTATCTGTACGACCTTATTTAAGTCCGCCTGAACTTCGGCCAGTAATTGCTGATTATTTCGATAAGACCACACCCATAGACTCAACACCATCGACACAGTAAGTAAAGCACCGGTAAAAGCCATAAAGCGTCGGCGTTTTCGTGCCGGATTAATATGCTGCTTCACCAGATTTTTATCTTTAAGGATCACTTCAGAAAATAAACCTTTCAGAAAATAACCATGATTCTGTGATACAGACTCTTTAGACAGGCCAAGATCATGATTATCGCTACGGATCAGATGAAAGTCCTCAGCAATCTGTTCTGTCATTGGACTTTCAATGGAGCCTTCCTGTAAGGCGCTGGTAAAATAAAATCCACGAAAAACCGGTTTAAACTGATAAGGATTGTCTTGGAATAAAGTGAAGATAAAGGTTCTTAATACCGGTTTGAGACTCTTAAATTCCAATGGAAAGGTCATTACACTGGGTGAAATATGCTGTGAATGCCGACGGGTTAAATGGGTCATACTTACATTTTTCAGGCCCTCATATAAAATGCCATAATGCTTTTCAAATAGCTGAACAGCATTTTCACTCGAGTTTGGTTGATAAGCCAAAGTTGCACCCCAAACCTGATCCAATTCTTGTCCATGATAACAATCAAAAAATTCCGTGAAGCCGGCAATCAGATCCATCTTGGAAAATACTAAATAAACTGGCGCAAAAACTTCTAGACGTTCAGTCAGGTCTTGAATACGGGCACGCAGGTTCTTGGCCAGTTGTAGAGATTTCTCCGGGCTTTGATTGACCAACTCAGCGATACTTACAATCACAATAAGACCATTTACGGGCGCTTTAGAACGATTTTTCTTGAGAATATTCAAAAAGCCTAACCATTCAGAATGTTCCTCCGGATAGACTGAATAGCGTCCGGCTGTATCCAGTAAAATGCCCTGAGTTGAAAAGAACCAGTCACAGTTTTGTGTTCCGCTGAGTCCAGCAGAGACCATTTTCTGATGAGTTTCTTCAAAAGGAAAGTGCAAACCAGAATGGTAAATCGCCGAGCTTTTCCCAGCCGCTGGGTTACCGATGACCATATACCAAGGAAGTTCATATAGTGCCGCATGACCTTTACGATCGCCTAACTTCGACTTACGAATCAGCTGAATAGATTGTTTGACTTGCTGACTGATCAGCTGAAGTTCTTCTTTATTATTGTATTTGCTTTCAGCTGTAGAACTTTGAGATAAGACGGTTGCGATTTTTTTGCCCTTTTTAGCATGCCCATAACGTCGGATAAGTGCATAAATCCCCCAGCCCATTAATATGGCGATATAGACAGTCAGCAATATCCAGAAAATGCGATCAGAAACCGTATTTTTTATAGAAAGAATGACCACTAAAAAGGATAAGGCCATCATTGTTTTAGGGTTGCTAATGTACTGCCAGACATACCCCAGGACTGTATAAAATAATGTATTCACTTTTATCTCTTTTTTCTTTAATTTTTATAAATAGTTAGGCTACTAATGAGATTTCATTCAGTTGATCACTTTCTTTATTTTTAAAATATAAATAGCTTGATTCTTGTTGTGTGCTATAGCCTATTGTAATGACATTGTCAGATAGATGTGATGACATCATTGCTGCAAAAACTACTGCCAAATGTTGAGTATGCCCCACATAGCTTTGAGGATAAATGGTAGGTTCTGGCTCAAAATCAATATTTGTAAATTTTTCTTGTATTTTTTTCATTATTTTAGGTTGGGTAGTGTCGTCTAATAACACTAAAAAAGGATGTGCCTGTTCCAGCTGATAGGACAGATCAACCTGATTCTGACCCAAGTACGCATATAGGTCAGTGACGTACTTGCTGAGAGTCAATATTCGTGAAGGCATCATCCCCTCAACCTCTAAGTCATGTGCGGATAAACACCAGCTGGCAGTATATTCTGCAGCAATATACTCTTCATTTTGCCAAAATTGCTGATCCAGACAATCCTGATCAATTTCAGAATCCGCCATAATGATCAAGCTGATCTCATGTGATTGACCTGAAATTTCCTGTAATAGCTCCAGCAAAGCTGAATAAGCATGATCAGCAGATAGGAGATAAAACTTGGTATGAATTTGGACAGGCAGCAATGCGTATTGTCGTTGAATTTGACTTATAAGCTGCTCTTGATAGAGATTACTCCACTCCCCAGTCATATGATCCGCCAATAAAATATGCAGATTCAACCTATTTAATCGGCTTACTGCTATTAGATTAGAGGCAATATTTCCTTCATCTTCACAGTAGTTCTCCTGTATCCATCCCGGATGCATTCGATATTCATAAGCCAGTTCGTGATCATAAAATAGTGCTGAACGTTTTAACTTTTCTGAAATTAAGCTCAGACTTTCTTCATGCTGTTCGAGTTGTTGTTGAATCAACTGTTGAATTCGTTGTTCCTGTAATGTTGGAAGCATTTCTTCGCTAGTCCCGTTTTCTTCAAGTAAGCGGTCCACAGAATGAATGCGATATGTCAATATAGGTAGACCAAAACGATTTAGCAGTTCTGAGTCCAGCTCAGGACTCTTGAACTGCTTCATGTGCTGCAAGATCTCTGCATTTTCGCCAAAACTGTGCCAAGCGGCAGCTGAAAAAATATTGAGCGTGTAATCCTCAATCGCTTGATCCAATTCTTCTTTATTTTCTAATTCTTGCTGTTGTGCTTGAAGAGATTTATGAGCCCTATCCTTTTGTTCTTGCTGTCTTTGTTTATAGGATTTTACAGCTTTATAAATAAAATAAGGTGTTAATAACAACAAGCAAATTAACAAAGGTAAAATGCCAAAATATAATAGGAAATCAATATTTGATGGATCGTATTGAGTATCTCGCCAGTAATAAATGACAAGAACATTGTTTAAAACGGATAAAACTATAAAAGTCTGAATAATACGCTTAATCATGACATTTTTCCTATCAGGCTATAGCAGGTTTCCGCATTGTGGATTGCCGGATTCAGCATTAATAAAGCTCCTCTGGCTAGCCTCATCGAATGTACTTCTCCAAGTTGGGCTGGGCATAATTCATCTTTGTCTAGAATCAACCGAAGATCCACTAACATGGTCGGGCTACACCAGGTTTGAAGTAACTGTTTCAATTTGGCGCTATGTATTCCTTCAGATAAAAAATTTATATAGTCTTCACGTTTTAATGGACCAATGACGATTTCAATTTTTTCATCAATTTGCTGAATGGTCTCTCCACAGAAGCTGTTGATTCCCAGTAAAACTGGTTGCAAAGCTCCCAAACCGCTTTTTTGCTGATCATCCAGTTGAAAGCTTTCCGGAATAAACTCATTAATCTTAAATTGATATTTAAAAATACAAGACAATATGCTGCTTAACGCATAATGGGTATTATTTTGCCCCTGCATCAAGCCTGAAAACTCAGCAAAATAGTCATCTATAGGTTGCTGTTCATGTTGTTGACCGCTATAGCCACTCAAAGCATGAAGCATGTTTAGATAATGATTTTCATGCTCAATTTCATAACGCAGTGGTAAATGATAATTCAGACAGGCATCGACATATTGTGCAGACAATTTATGATTAAACAGTCCGAGAAAGTGTAAGCTTTCTTCTCGGTGTGCCCCGGTACTCTGTTTAATTTTATGTGTATAGATATAAGGTAATACGCCCTGTACGCCAGTCAACCCCACGATTAAATTGGTCATCTGAACTTTACGATCTTGACATTGCAATGATTCAATTTCAGAAGTTGGAAAATTAAGATTGAGTGAACTAATAAATTCAAATGATTTACTCCATTCTTGATGTCTGTTCCGTGCAGGTGCATGTCTTAATAATCGCGTGGCTTGAATAAATTCAAAGCTGGTCGGCTGCTGAAAGAGCCGATCAACTACAGAAGCCTTTTGCCACCAACATTCTGTATGCATTGGTATAACTCCTGTTTTGACTTTGAATCTATGACGTGCATATCCACATAACTATTCATTTGAACTTTCAAATTAAAAATATGATTTAAAAGTTGCACAAAGATATACAGACTGGCTCCTCTAAAGACTTCTGGATCGATCTGGATTTCAACTTTGACACCCCGTACAAAAAGTGGAAATGGTTTATGCTCACGCAACTTCTGGCTCAGAGAAAACTGGATCGATTGAATTGAATTAATAATTAGCCGGTTGTCTTTGGATTGCGGCAAGTTATACAGTTCAAGTAATTCCTTAATGTGACTGACTGCATTTGCTTTCATTAAAGAAAGATTATTCAATGATAAATGCGAGATAATTCGCCACTGTTCTTGCTGCTTTTGATCAAAACAATAAGGTAAATTGGGTCTTTTTAATAATATGGCTTTACGTGCCAAACTATTGTCATTGAGAGATAAGTTATTCTGATCTTTGTTATAACTTTCATAAGGTAAATCCCGATTGCTGCATAACAACTGCATACTGATAAAGTCTGATGAAATTTTTTGTGGTTCTAAAGATTTGGAAATAATCGAATATTTCAGTTCTGTATGCTCGGTATTACTTTGCTCGGGCAACAGGTGATAATAAAATTGAGCATCAGCCTGATGATAATGACTCATGGCAAAAAAAGGTAATACGGGATAAGTTTTTTGACTGTTCTCGCGTTTCTCTCTCAATAACTTCATTTCGGTGATCGCATATACCTGAAAATATTCAGGATGATGTACATCACTTATTAATGAATATTCCAGGCGCAGATGATCAATTTTTTGTGGCTCAGCCTGTTTAGGGAATAAATTTATAACTGGTGTCGCAAATAATTTGAAATTAGCGCTATTTAATTCTGAATAATTTCTGATCATAGCTTGATCATTCAGATTTATTTTAAAATGAATGTGTAGCTCAAATTCTGCGGTTTCTATATTTAATTCTCTTAAAAAACTCAGATTGAGGTTAAGAAAATTAAATTTTTCTGGAAAGCAAAAATACTCGATTAATAAACGATAGGCATGATGAGTATGTTGATCAACTGGGAGCGCACTTTCCGCTTCAGTAAATCCCATTAGTTCAAATGGATTTTGAATATCAATCTCTTGATTCTGTACTATTACAGAAAAACCAGTCTCTGGCTTAAAAATACAATCTAGTACTTGCAATGGAAAGCTGGAAATTGCATCCAGATAAATAGGTAATTTTTGTTGTTCCAACAGTCGCTGCTGCTGGTTAAAAATTTCAAAACCAAAGCTCAAGGTTGCATTTCGATTTAAATGAACATGAGTCGAAGCATGCGTTTTAAAATTAACAGATTTTAAGGCGATTGGTAATAAATTAACCTGGTTTGTCGTACGATACTCACACTGTACCCCACGGATACTTTTTGATTTTAATACAGTTTGCTTGGGAATCTGCTGGCTACTTTTAAGCTGTCGGATTTTAATGGCATCGTCAAAACTGACCACTGAACATGCTGGAAAAGGTTTAAGGTACTGTGGAAACATCACCTCAAAAATAGCACGTGTAAATACTTCATAACTATCGTGCAGTTTCTTATCGATCCGGGCAGAAATCAGGGAAAATGCCTGAATCAGTCTTTCGATATGCGGATCATCAATCTGCTCTTGATTCAACGAAAGGCGTTGGGCAATTTTTGGGTATTTATTGGCAAACTCTCGTGATTGTTGCCCAAATTCCTGTAATTGCTTTTCGTAATAAGGTAATAATTCTTCGATCACAGCACACCTGCTGATGTTTTAGACAAAATTACGTATTGTTGCGTAGTAGGCTTGAGGAATGCGTCAAAAATTACCGGTTCATATAGGGGATAAATATTTAAGAATGCATGAATACTGAGACACAGACTTCCCCTGTTATGCTCATCCATCAGCATCTCGACTTTAACCTGCTTTAAACGAGGTTCGTGCGCGTGAATAGACTGTTCAATCGAGCGGCAGATTTTATCCCGTTCCATTGGATTCGCTGTTGAGAGCCCCACAAAATCAATGATGCCAAATTGAAGAATTGAACGTTTGACCTGATCATAACCATTAACCATCGCATCCAGATTAACCATACGGCTATTTAATAAATCTTCCAGATCGGCAGCCACTGACTCTCTCAAAGCCTGTAAAGAAAGGCCTTGAGAACATTGAATATCCTGAGACAATAGACGGTCAAATAATGTTGTTCTAAATCCGTAAGGATAAAGCTGATCCAAATTCATATTGTTATAGTCTAATTTTATTTATTTTTATAAATATCAGAGAGGCTGATCAAGACCAACCTCTAAAAGATCAAATTACGCTGCATAAGAAGCAGTATTATTTGATAATGACCATTTCTTGGTCACGGCACCCTTTTGTGTACCATTAATATCTTGCTGATTATACGTCCACTCAACTGCTGCATATTTCAAACCAAAAGCTTCTGTTGGAACGCCTTCTTGATTTACGGTTGGAGTGACCTGAGAAACCAGCACATGTTTTAATTTAATTTGCAGGTATTTAACGCGTTTATCACCATTAGCACGATAAAAATCGATTTGTACTTCATCGAAGGTATAACCTGCTGAACATGCTTCCCAAAGTTTTGGGCTGGTTGCATCCAGATCTTTCATAAAAATCATGTCGGAATGTTCAACCCGTTCTGCAGTATGGCCGCCTACACTAGAAGATGTTGCAGATTTTGGCTGACGAATGTTGTGCGACCAAGAATTTGCTTCTAGCCAGCTTTTATGTTCCGAATCACGAGATTCACCATCAACTTTATATTTGCCGCGAAACTGGATGTAAATGTCTTTCATTTTAATAATTTTCCTGTTGTTATAAATATTATTATAATTTTAGCAGCGGTCTTAATGACTCGACTGCGGTAACTCAGTGACCAGTCGTAAAGATACAGACAACTCGTCTAACTGAAAATGCGGTCTCAAAAAGACCACAGATTTGTAGTGTCCAGGTTCATCCGGATTTTCTACAACTTTTATCGAAGCTTCACGCAGTGGATACTGTGCTTTGGCTTCCTGTGAAGCACCGTCATCCAAAAGTACATATTGAGACAGCCAGTCGTTTAGAAATGCTTCGACATTTCCTGCAGATGTAAAACTTCCCACCTTATCTCGCATCATTGCTTTTAAATAATGAGCGATTCGCGAGACTGCCATAATGTACTGTATCTGACTGGATAATGCGGAATTGGCATTGGCAATATCGTTATCATATTTCTTTGGTTTTTGGGTAGATTGGGCACCGAAGAACGCGGCATAATCGGTATTTTTACAATGTACTAATGGAATAAAGCCAAGATCACTGAGTTCTTTTTCACGACGGTCCGTAATCGCAATTTCAGTCGGGCACTTAAATATGATTTCTCCATCATTGGTTTTAAAGGTATGCACTGGCAGACCTTCGACCAAACCGCCACCCTCAACCCCACGAATCGCAGCACACCAGCCATGCATATCAAAGGCATTGGTTAAACGCGTCCCCAAAGCATAAGCAGCATTCATCCACAGGTATTCATTATGATTTTCACCTGAAACTTCTTCTACATAGTTAAAGCCTGCTGTCGTATTGCCATCTTTAGGATGATAAGGTAAACGGCCTAATACTCGTGGAATAGTCAATGCCAGATAACGAGCATCATCACTTTCCCGGAATGAACGCCATTGCACATATTCAGCTGTTTCAAAAATTTTAGAAACATCGCGTGGGCGATCAATATCAGTAAAAGTTTCCAATCCGAACATGGAAGGACTTGCAGCTGAGAGAAACGGTGCATGTGCCGCTGATGCTACATGTGAAATCTGCTCGAGCAAATACAGGTCTGAAGGTGTGCGATCAAACTCAAAGTCACCAATGAGGGTCGCATAAGGCGCACCGCCAAATGAACCATATTCTTCTTCATAGATTTTTTTAAATAGCGTACTTTGATCAAAGTCACTGGCACTCTGAAAATCTTTAATCAGTTCTTTTTTAGTCGTATTCAGCATCCGAATCTTGATTAAAGAGTGTGAGGGCGTTTCCTGACAAAAGTAATACAGCCCTCGCCAGGTGGATTCGACTTTTTGAAACTGCTCATGATGCATGATCTTGCTCAGCTGGGTAGAAATAAGCGCATCTATTTCTGCAATGCGTTTATCTAAAGCCAAGGTCATATTGTCTGAAACTATAACTGTACCGGCCATGACTTCCTTGGCCAGTTCACCAATCAGACTCTTGGCACGACCATGTTCCTCTTCAGTACGCGCAATTCGACTACGTTCAACAATAGAGTCCAGAATTGAATATCCTTCAATAGCAATATCTGTGCTAGTTGCAGCATTAGAGTGATTCATTGTCTGCCTCCATACTCATTTTACGAATTTGGTCGGTATTTTTTAAAATATCATCCAGTAAACCTTCTAGACGTTCATTATTGGATATTTTATTGCGTAAATCAGTTAAACGCTCTCGTGCTTCTACCAGTTTTCGCAAAGGTTCGACTTGTTGGACTACCTGTTCTGGCCGAAAATCATCCATCGCATTAAAAACCAAATCTACTGATATTGTGCCACTCTCTTCAGTCAAACTATTTTCCACCTGAAAACTGGCACGAGGCGCCAGAGACTGCATCACCTCATCAATATTTCCCAAGTCTACATTGATAAATTTTTTATCTTTGAGCTTGGTTTTTTCAAGTTCCGATGCTGCTGAAAAATCTCCCAAAACCCCTACCACAAAGGGTAATTCTTTAATTTCACGGCCATCACCGACCTCAACATCGTAGGTCAATTGCACACGTGGTGGTCGAATACGCTGTAATTTTTTTTGTACACTTTCACGCTTAGCCATCATGATTTTCCTTATTAATTATTATTTAATGATCCAAATGGATTAGTACTAGGAGTGTGGGTTCGTGTACTGATACTTTCTGTTTTTTTACTACTGATAGCAGCCGTATTATTTTTTAGATTGCTTTTCGATGCTTTATTTTTATTTTGACTTAGGTTTTGTTTTACTGGGATATTTGGTTTATTTTTAGTCTGTTTTACTTTTGAGTTCCGCGCTGTCATTAAGGCAGATGCAGAAAATTTTGCTACAGGCTGTGCCAGATAAATATGTTCACTTAGCGACTTGGCTTGTGGATAGGTAGAGTCATTTAAGGCACGGACTTCTGTACTACGCATCTGTTCCAGACTTTGGGAAGATATCCCGACTCCTGCCAGGAATTCTAGATCAGTTAAATCTTGATGAGTATAATTTTGCTGATGTAATTGCTCGATTAAATTGAGTGCTTTCAGGTGATCACCTACTTCAACATAGCGTTTGGCAATTTGGGTAGACAACTGCTGCTGAAACAGAATATTTTTTCTTGCTGTCTTGTCACACAACTGCTGGTATAAATCAATGACAGTTGAATCAGTATCATTTTTTGCTTGTGGATAGCTCTTGATACATGATTTTTTTAATTCTGCTGCATGGATTTGAGCAAAACATAGCTGCGCCATCCCTGAGATGAGCAATACAATAAAACCTAGATTATTTTTCAAAATAAGCCTCAATTTTTAGTTATTGTTTTATATTTTTATAATCAAAATGATTTTTCTGTTTTTATAATTTAAAAAGCTAGTTGCGGATTTAACAAAAAATTATCACAGAAAGTCAATACATAAATGCGTTTTTGTTAAATATTTTATGTAATTTTAAAAATAGTAAGATTCCGACCAATGAATGCAGACATTTGGAGAAACTTGAGTAGAATATGCCAAAAATCTTGAGCCAAAATATCCTCATCGCTCATAGAAAAAACTAAATAAATAAAAATAAATTTAATAATAAGAAATATATAGCTATAAATTTCAAAAATATCAGGCTGTATATTCTCAAAGAGAAAAATATGAGTAATTTAAAAATTTTGATTACAAAATTATCTGAACATGCACGCCTATGCCTTGAGAAATCAGCGAATTTCTGCATCAAACAGCGAAATCATGAAATCGAAATTGAGCATTTTCTCTTAGAATTGCTACAGCAGCCAGACCTGAACGATCTCAAATTATTGCTCAAAAAGTATAAAATTTCCGAAGATGATCTCACCCATGATCTGAATCAGAGCATTCAGCAAATGACTAAAGGCAATTCTCGTACGCCTATCTTTGCCAAATCCATTATTCGTGCATTAGAACATGCCTGGCTTTTGGCTTCAGCAGAACAGAATCCGATGATCCGCAGCGGACATTTACTGGTTGCCCTGCTCACTGCACCTGATCTATATCAAATGACGATTCGTGCTTCTACTTTATTTGAGCTATTTCCAATTGATCATCTCAAACATCATTTTTTGGAGCTCTGCGAGCAGAGTATTGAAAACCCGAGCTATGCTCAGCTTACTAAGATAAAAGAAGATTCACCTAACGCACAGCTAAAATTAAATAAAACACTGGCACTCGATCAATACACCATTAATCTGACTGAAAAAGCACGCCAAGGCCAAATCGACCCGGTGATCGGTCGTGAGTTTGAAATCCGTTTGATGCTGGATATTCTGATGCGCCGTCATCAGAACAATCCCATACTTACCGGCGATCCGGGAGTCGGTAAGACTGCTGTAGTAGAAGGATTGGCCCTGAAAATTGTGAATGATCAGGTACCTGATGTACTCAAAAATGTAGAACTTCATGTATTGGATCTGGGCTTATTACAAGCAGGTGCCAGTGTAAAAGGCGAGTTTGAGAATCGCCTGAAGCAAATCATTCAAGAAGTTCAGTCCTGCAGTTATCCTATTATCCTGTTTATTCATGAAGCCCATACGCTGATTGGTGCAGGTGGTCAGGCTGGTCAGAATGATGCCGCCAATCTGTTAAAACCAGCTTTGGCACGAGGAGAACTGCGTACTATCGCCGCTACCACTTGGGCGGAGTACAAACAATACTTTGAAAAAGATGCTGCGCTTAGCCGCCGTTTTCAGGTAGTGAAGGTAGAAGAACCTACTGAGGAAGTCGCCATCGATATGTTGCGTGCCATGATTCCGGTCATGACTCAGCATTTTCAGTTGCAGATTGATGATGCAGCAATTGCTGCTGCGGTACGTAACTCGCATCGTTATATCAGTGGACGGAAATTACCGGATAAGGCCATTAGTGTATTAGATACAGCCGCGGCACGAGTTGCTTTGAGCCAAAATGCACAACCTGCAAAGTTAGACCAGTTACAGGCACAGCTGCATAATCTTCGGCTTGAACATGAGATTTTAAATCAGGAGCATCAAAATTTTCCGTGTCATCAGACACGTTTAATTGAATTATCAGAAAATATTTCAAATTTGGAACAAGAAATTTCTCAGATAAGCCTGCAATGGCAGCAAGAACTTCAACTGGTTCAGGAAATAAAATTATTACAGGTTCAATCCAAAAAAATTGAAAATAAAAATAAAATTAAAGTATTACAGCAGCGTTTGACCCAGATTCAGGCTGATCACCCACTTGTGTTCGAGCGTGTAACAGTCCCTATGATTCATCAGATCATTTCTGACTGGACCGGAATTCCAGTCGGTAAAATGATGAATGATGAAATCCGACAGGTCTTAAAACTCCAAGATAAATTATCGCAGCGTGTGATGGGTCAGGACTTTGCTTTGCATCAACTGGTCCAAGGTATTAAAACATCTAAAGCAAAACTGGATGATCCGAACAAACCACAAGGTGTATTTTTATTGCTTGGTCCAAGCGGTGTGGGAAAAACTGAAACTGCCCTGGCCTTGGCTCAAGAATTGTATGGAGGTGAGTCGCATCTGATCACGATCAATATATCGGAATATCAGGAAGCACATACCGTGTCTTCGTTAAAAGGTGCTCCTCCAGGTTATGTCGGTTATGGTCAAGGTGGTGTGTTGACTGAAGCAGTGCGTCGTAATCCTTATAGTGTGATTTTACTGGATGAAATCGAAAAAGCTCATTCTGATGTGCAGGAATTATTTTATCAGGTCTTTGATAAAGGCATGCTGGAAGATAGCGAAGGTCGGCTGATTGATTTTAAAAATACGACAATTTTATTAACTTCAAATGTCGGTTCTAGTGCCATTATGCAGGCCTGTTTAAATCAACCCGTCGAAAACTGGCCGGATGCAAATAGATTAATTGAACTGCTCAAACCAAGTTTATATCAGCAATTTAAACCGGCATTTTTAGGGCGTATGCAGATTGTGCCTTATTATCCTTTACACGATGAGCTATTGATCCAGATTATTCAGCATAAACTGGGGAAAATTACCCGACGCATTCAGCAGCAATATGTCACCCAGGTCACTTATAGTGGGGACTTGCTCGAACTTCTGCTCAGCCGATGTACCGAGGTTGATAGTGGTGCGCGCAATATTGATCATATTTTAAATGCTTCAGTATTGCCTGCTTTGGCTACAGAAATATTGAGAACCATGAGTGAGGGAAAGATTCCTAAACTGATTCACATTGAGATCAAGAATGATGAAATTTTTTATAGCGTAGATCCGAAAGTTAAAATAGCGCAAAAAGTACGTTCTAAAAGCAATAAAGCAGATGCTGCCTAGTTGAAGTAACCTAAAAATAAAAACAAATAAAATATAATAATTGGAATAAAGATGAGCCTGGAATTTGAATATTTATTGCAAGACATTTCAGTCGATCAGCCGTGCGGTGTGGACTATTCATTTTCAAATGATTTTCATGTGATTAACAAGGCCAGAACTCGTGATGATCCTTTATTGGAGCAAGGTGACTGGGTCTCGGAACCGAAACAGGCCGATTGGCAACTTGTACATGATAAAACGATTGAATTATTAACTGAAAAAACCAAGGATATCCGTCTATATACCTGGCTTATAGAAGCTTGGAGTCATCTCTATGGTTTTGAAGGAATTGCTCGAGGATTAGAGTTGACCCAGCAAAGCCTTGAGCGATACTGGTTCACGTTACATCCTCAAATCGAAGAGGATGATCTTGATCAACGTTTTGGATTATTACAAGGTTTGATTACGCAACTGCCAATGCTGATGAAACAGGTGCCTTTGGTCAGCTCTGCGCCTTTTTATAATTTAGGTGATTATGAGGCATTCTTACATCAACGCAATATTAAACTCAAACAACAGCAAGATGACTACTCTGAAAATAATACTGTTCAGGATTTGGAGCATGTTGAGCAATCGTTGCTGAAAACTTCTCAAACAGTTTTAAGCCAGAATGAAGGTTTTCTTCTCGAGACTCAGACCCAATGGCTGTATCTTAAAAATACACTGGATCATTTACTGGGTCTAAATGCACCGAGTTACGCGAGCACAGATTCTCAACTTGAATCGATCTTCTCCAGTATTAAGCGCATTTATAAAACTGATATTTCTTCAATATCTCAGGATCAAATAAATACACCGCAATTCGGCACTCTCAAAATACCTGAAATAATAGTGATGAATACCTCGCCTGAAAATATACAAGAATTTCGACCTCAAGCCCAAAACCATCTGGCCAACCGTCAACAGGCCATGCAGTTATTACAAGACATCGCTCGATATTTTCAATCTCATGAACCGCATAGTCCAGTGAGCTACATGCTGCAAAAGACGATTAAATGGAGTCAGATGCCATTACATGAATGGCTGGCTCAAGTAATCAAGAACGAGAATCCGATCGAAAACGTACATGAATTACTGGGTATATATGCCAATGATGAATCCAAGAATGAGTGGTAAATATTAAAATGTTTAAAGCAGAAAAAGTACTGTGGGGCGAAGGTCTATTTTTAAGACCGCAACATTTTCAATTACAGGATGCCTATCATGAGCAACGCTTGAGTCATATGATTCGGGCGACATTTCCTTTTGCTCACGGGATCCAGTCCATTCAATTTGATGAAGCTCAATTCAATATGCATATATTGGCATTAAGTAAAATTGAAATGATCTGGCAAGATGGTGAAATTTATCAGGCGCCTGCACAGGATTTATTACCAGAACCTGTACAACTGGATACCTTAAACCTGCGTGGTGAAATGCAAATTTATTTGGCTTTGCCAATGCTACAGCCGAACAAGCAAAATGTAAGTCATGTCGAAAACACTCAATCTAGTCGTTATCACTCACATTTAATCTCGACCCATGATTTATTCACCGATGCCACTACTGCAGAGATCACCCTGTTACGCCGTCGGGCAGAATTTAAACTTTTTGAAGTTGGCCAAGAACCTCAGCAGCCTCTGGATGGTTATTTATATCTTCCGGTTGCTCAAATCAAACGACAAAGTTCTGGAAATTTTATTTTTGATCATAAATTCATTCCTCCAATTTTACATATTCAGGCCTGTGAATATCTGCTAGACAATTTAAAGCGAACTTTGAATATCATCCGGGCCAAGATTAAAACGATTCAATCCAATAATCGGGAAAATGAACAGAAACTGATTGAATTCCGTTCTGGGGATATCGTCTCTTTCTGGCTAGTGAATGCCTTAAATACTGCTTATGCAACCTTAAATCATATTTTGCAATATCCCCAAATTCATCCGGAACGGCTATATGCGGAACTTTTAAGACTAAGCGGCTCCTTACTCACATTTTCAACAGCCTATGACATTGATCAACTACCGCAGTATCAGCATCACCATTTGTATGACAGCTTCAATCAGCTGGATATTATTCTCAGAGATTTACTCGATACAATTATTTCGAATCGATATATCAGTATCAGCTTAAAAGAAACTCGCCCATCCTATTGGTTTGGCAGTCTGGAGACCGATAAGATCAGTCACAATACGCGGTTATATCTTGCTGTATCAAGTAGTGTTATGCCTGCACATGACTTGATTGCCTATGTTCTGATCCGTTTTAAAATTGGTAGTACTATAGATGTAGAACAACGCGTGGTTGCAGCTTTACCGGCTGTACCCGTTCAGCATCTCATGCAGGTGCCTACTGCAATTCCGGTACGTTCCGGCGTTCATTATTTTGAGATTGAACCCAATAATGAACTGTATCAGCGCATGCTGGATTCAGAATCGATTTGTGTTTATATCCCGAATGGCTTTCAGGATATCGCGATTGAACTTATTGCTGTCATGAATGGATAAAAATATTAATGAATACAATCTCTAACACTCCTCTTTCACTCTTTGATGGCGATCAAATCGGAGTAGATTATACAGCCATGCAACCTGTAGAAACCTACCCTACCTCTACGAATAGTCTGGTAGATTTACTGCATGACGGCTTCTATATTGTTTTCCTGTTAAAAAATCACTATGTCCCTGTAAATATAGAGTCTTTCCGTGAAAAAATTCTGGAGATGTTGAAAAGTTTTGAACATCAGGCACGCCAGATGCAATTTTCAGCTGAAGATATTCAAGATGCAAAATATGCCTATTGCGCTTTAATAGATGAAACAATTGTCACCCAACAGGATGAGCGATTTTTTGATCTGCAAAATTCCTGGATGATCAGTCCCTTGCAGTTAAGCCTTTTTGGTTCACAACTTGCAGGTTATCGCTTCTTTGAATATCTGGAAGAAATACGCCATAAAGATAAGCAACGTCTGGCAGTATTAGAGGTATATCATTATTGCTTTTTATTGGGCTTCCATGGAAAATATCGAATTGAATCTATTGAGCATTTAAATAGTCTGATTGCTCGTATCGGAGATCAGATTGATTATCTCAAGGGTAAAAAAGTTGCTTTTTCTCCTTTTTCAGCAATTCCAGATCAAATCCGACATATTATCCATCGTGAATTACCATTTTTCTGGATTCTGATATTTTTATTATTATTTGCCGTGATCAGCTTTGTGGTTTTTAAATATGCCTTGTCAACAGAACAAGCTGCTGTTTTTTCTCAATATCAAAATTTGATTAGCGCGCCTGCTGAACAAGCCTATATTACGATTCATTTACCCTAACTCAATTTTCAAATAAATATGATGGACACTTATAAAAATAAAGACTTAAAAAATGACGCCGTTGGAAAATTTATATCGATGAATAAAAAAAAAATTTTGAATTATTATTAGATCAATCATTCAACTGATGATTTTGATTATATTGAGCAGCTTTATTCTATTAAGCTTAGCTATGTTAGCCTTGCTGTCTTACGAGTTTCGATTAAGAATACAGGATTTTTTTCTTGATTTGATTTCACAAAGCAAACAACAATTTTCTCAAGCAAAACAGTTTGTTCAGAAATTTCATCAGGCGGCATCGCCTGAGCATCTTCAGTCTGAATGGTATTTGCAGCAATGGTGGATTTTGATTTCAGGATTTAGCTTATTTGCCAGTATTTTAATGTTCGCTTTCACTCAGCCACTTACTGCAAGTAGGTTTGAAGCTGAATATTTAAGGAAAGTTGATCCACAGATTTATGCATTATTAGATGGGCAAATATTAACAGCTCCAACTGAAGTTGATGAACAGCTTAATATCGAAGCCTTACAAGAAGAATCTTTAGCAAATCATTCTGTAATTTCAGCGCAAAGCCTTAATCTGAATATTGAAGACATTCATATAAATCCAAATATCAGCACAGCAGACCGTAAATGGAATAAGATGAATCCGCGATTTAAACAGCGCTTACTGATGGTTTTTAAAATTATGCGCGAACAGCATGGTTATGAGCTGGTTTTACTCGAAGGTTATCGAAGTCCGGAAAGGCAGAACTCTTTGGCGACCAACAGTAATATTACCAAGGCCAAAGGCTTTCAAAGTTATCATCAGTTTGGTCTGGCCGCGGATATTGCCTTTAAGCGGAATGGCAAGGTGGTGATTAGTGAACGTGATCCATGGGCCATGCGTGGTTATGAACTGTTTGGCCAGATTGCAGAATCGGTGGGTTTAACCTGGGGCGGTCGCTGGAAATCCATTAAAGATTTTGGACATACTGAATATCGTATGCCCGGTTTAAAGAAAACAGCTGAAATGGCGCATCAACTCATTCATGAAGGACAATTACAGACTCAAACATTTCAGCCTTAAGTGCGAAATCGTAAATTAATTTAGAAAAGTCTGCATATGTTTAATGACTTCATCTGGCTTTTCACCATGCAGCCAATGTCCTGTATTTTCAATGCATTCAATTTTCGCCTGAGAAAATTGTTCATTGATTGCCGCAAAATGTTCAGGTTTTGAGATATAAAAAGAATTACCGCCACGAAGAAATAAAGCTGGCTGATTAACTTTTTCGACCTTTTCCCAAGCCATAATATCTGGATAATGATCAAATAAAGCTTGAACATTAAAGAGCCATTGCCCTTTATTAAAGGATTTTAATAAAAACTGAATTACCATTTCTTCATGAATGTATTCACGCATAATTTTTGCTGCCTCAAGTCGTGAAGCAACATTTGCTTGCTGCACAGCAAATAAGGCTTTAAAAATCTCAGTATGATGACTCTCATGATATTGGATTGGTGTAATATCAAGAACGACCAACTTTTCAGTTTGTACTCGGGCTAAATCAGCCAATTTCATAGCAATTTTTCCGCCCATAGAATGCCCTATTACTATGAACTTTTGAATATTTAAACTTGATAAAGTTTCTAGGACATCTTCCGCCATGAACTGATAATTTAAGTCTGAACTATGACCAGAAAGACCATGATTGCGTACATCAATTTGAAGCACGGTTCTTTGCTCAGAAAAATATCGAGCTAGTATTCCTAAATTACTTAAACTACCGAATAAACCATGAATAAAAATCATTGGAGATAGTACTGACGTTTCGTGGTGTTGGAGTTGATAATTTAGGATCATTTGAGAATTCCGTGATTTCTTTCTTTATTTAAGTGTTTATAATGGATTTATATTGGGAATTAATCAATTGCGAAATTTTTAAATATAAAATTTTGCTTAGGCTATTTTATGGAAGTATATTTTGCTTAGGCTAAAAAAACTTAATCGATTCATAAGTTTTTAAAATTACGATTTAAGATCTGGATGGATATCTGGCTATAAATATGAACGAAGATGGTTAAATTGTGATGCAGACCAAATAAAATTAATGAAAACCTTAAAACTGGGATTTAATAACATGTAAAGCACTTTTAGGTCGGAGTGTTTCTTAAATTAACTCGCTGTGATTATCCAAATAGACTGAGGTAATTTAAATAATCTGCCTTAATATTTACTGCTCATAATTTATTAAAGATCGACCATTCATAAGTAGCTTATTAATCGACTTAATTCTGTTTAAAAATAATACGTTTTAAGACCAAATGAGTTACAGGCAGTAAATATCAGTATTATCAATTCCCCCTTCTCCCTTTCTTGAGAAAGTTGTTAAACTTATGTGTTGCTTAGGCTATTTTTAGCATCTTAAGATATTCAAGTTATTAGCTTAAATATCAGCGTACAATCACGCTATCCTACTTAAATCGTCCTGTTCAAGAAATTACAAAACTACGATTATTCATTTATTCTTATCAATGTATTAAAAACAGTGGATATATACCCGAGATATTAGATATTCACATCAAAATAAATTTAAATTAACTTAACAGATTTTTTATTACATGATATTCAGGAAATGGTCTTTCAGGTTTTAATATCTATAAAATCTGGTTGTGAAATAGACTTACCTACTTAATTTTTATTCTACTGCGAAAAACTTTCAAGATAGAAAAGTATTTTATAATTTATTCTACATTCCTATTTTTACAAAATACGCTTGTGGTCATTCCAGATTGAGTCAAACTTTGATCCTGCCTCTTAAGAAAACTTTTGGCGACCATGACCATCGTGGGCGCCATATCCAGACTGCTGTTTTCTTCGGACACCTTTTGAATATCCTGATAGGCTTTCAGTCGTTTGCAGAAAGCCTGACGTTGAGTTTGGGCATCTACCTTTTGATCATCTTCATCTAAAATATGCTTGGTTTCATTCACGATTTTAGTCTGAGCTGAAATAAACTCGTCATAGGCACTTTGTGAAAGCGGCTCTGCGAAGACCATGCTATTCAGTCCTAATAATAATCCAGCACAAATGAAAGATGATTTTTTTAGCATTTAAATTTCTTCTTTCCAGACATCTTCATAATCATCGGCATCAATCATGAAACGAAAACCTGTTTCCAGAGCCAGATACGGTAAAACTTCTGGTGCGATGTCCTGTAATTCACGTACTGTCATGGTTTCGAAAGCCTCTTCACTTGAAGGTTCTCCACCATAAATGTACCAGCTGATATTTTCAGCCGTTTCAGGCTTTTTACGGATGCCAACAATCGGATCCTGCTTTAAGGTATGTACGGCCACCGCAACAACATCATCACCCGTGACTTCAACATAAGCCGAGCCTACTTCTTCACAAAGTAGCTTTTGCTCTGCGATCAGTTCTTGTAAAGGTGATAGGTTTTGCGTGTTTTTCGACATTCGGTCTTACTCATCAATTTTCATTAGCGCGCTATTTTAACTTAATTTTAATGAAGCTGATTGGGATTTCATCGAGATCTAAAAAATATCTGCCCTTAAACCGTGTTAAGCGCAGATATGGATCTCAACTTATTGGAAGACTTTAAAGCGCTCTTCATCCGCGAGATAATCTTTGGCACGTGGCTCGCCTTCTATCGAACCAAATACCAACTGTGCACGCAACTTCCAGTTCGATGGAATGTCCCATTCCGCATGAACTTGCTCATCCACGATCGGATTGTAGTGCTGCAATGATGCGCCCAGCCCTTCTGTGTGCAATGCTGTCCATGTTGCAAATTGTGCGATCGCAGTCGAATGCTCTGCCCAGATTGGGAAGTTATCAGCATAAGATGGGAATTGTTCCTGTAAGCCTTCTACAACTGTGTGATCTTCAAAAAATAAAACAGTGCCTACCCCTGCCGCAAAACTGGCCATTTTTGCTGTGGTTTTTGCAGCGCTTTCTTCATCTTTGGCATAGCTTTTTAATTTATCTGCGACGAAGCCCCAAAACTTTTCATGTTCTGAATTGAATAAAATGACGGCGCGTGAAGACTGAGAATTGAAAGAAGATGGACTTTGCTTAATTGCAGTCTGAATCAAATCAGTCAATTGTTCAGGAGATTGTTCAACATTCTTGGCAATAGCATAAATAGTACGGCGTTTAGTAATTAAATCTAAAAACTGATTCGACATTTTTGAAAATCCTGGGATATATCTTCGGGAAAATTTGAACCTTCAGTTATTTTTATGAAGGATAGCTAATCAATGAAGCTTTTGCTCATCTTGAGATAAAGCTTTTATACCTTAAAAAATAATGGGCTGAATTACTAGGCTATTTAATTGATATTTTTATATATTTTTTGAACAATCGTTAAAACTACTGCCCTATGCGAGTGCCTGACGCTAAACCATGGTTCAACATGCGCTATTATTGATCAAAATTTTAAGAATAAAGCAGTTCAATGATCACATTTAATATTACTTAGGCTATTTCAAGAGATCATGCATTTTGAAATAAATCTTATATTGCAGATAAAATTAATCCCCCAAAATTGGAAGATTAATTTTATAAATAAAAGCTAAAAAACCCGTTTAAAACTTCGCGTTCAACACCTGAGCAGATACTTTAGTCTTCCACAGCTCACGTAAAATCGGTAAATAGAATTTCTCACCGAGTTCCACCAGTTCTGCATCAATCAGAGCATGCATCTCATGCATAAACAGATAGTCTAGTTCAACTGTAGTCAGTTTAGCCTGCTGCTTTTGATAGTCTTTGCGTTTTTGTTGGGCTTGTTTAACCAGACGATCCGCAAATGCTTTATCTTTAAACTGGGTAATCGCTTTTAAACGCAGTTCAATAATGCCCCATCCGGTTAAAAACATCTGGAAAGTCTCAAAATCATCGCTGGTCGATTCCCAAGACATTTCTTCCAGATTTTCATTATCCGGAAGCACAGGTAAAAGAAGTTCCATGACACTCGGAAAAATCTTTTTAAAATTCAGAATAAATTTAACAGGATGCTCACCTGGATAATCCTTGAATTGCACCTTTCTTTGAACATCTGTTAAATAAATATCAAGCATAAAACAATCATCAGTGGTTAATCTCATCTAACACTATTGTACGCAACTCTGCCTGAGATAAAAACCACTGCTGACTATTCCATGATAAAACAGGCGTAAAGATTGAAAATAAAAGTGCTCCGGCCCTTATTTAGCATTCGGTGAGACCATCTGTTCAGGACGCACCACTTCATCAAACTGTTCAGCGGTGACTAAACCCAGTTCAACAGCCACCTGTTTTAAGGTTTTTCCTTCCTTATAAGCTGTTTTGGCAACCTTAGCTGCATTCTCATAACCAATGACCGGATTCAATGCCGTGACCAGCATTAAAGAATCATGCAGGAAATGTTCAATTTTCTCATGATTCGGCTCAATGCCTACGGCGCAATGATCATTAAAACTGTTACACGCATCGCCTAAAAGCTGGATGGATTGCAACAGGTTATAGGCAATGACCGGCATAAACACATTCAGCTCAAAATTCCCTGATGCACCTGCCACGTTAATGGTGGTGTCATTGCCGAGAACTTGCGCCACGACCATGGTCATCGCTTCACTTTGCGTCGGGTTCACCTTACCCGGCATGATGCTAGAACCCGGTTCATTTTCAGGTATACGCAATTCACCAAAACCACAACGTGGCCCGCTGGCCAGCCAACGAATATCATTGGTAATCTTATTCAGACTAACCGCTAAAGTCTTTAATGCACCAGACGCGAATACCGCAGCATCACGGCCTGCCAACGCTTCAAATTTGTTTGGCGCAGTCACAAATGGCAATCCAGTTAACTGTCCCAGAACTTTAGCAGACTGAACAGCATAATCAGGATGAGCATTTAGACCGGTACCAACCGCTGTACCGCCTAATGGCAATTCATATAAGCCAACTAAGGCCTGTTCTAGACGAAGAAGTCCATGATCAAGTTGAGAGACATAACCGCTGAATTCCTGCCCCAAGGTTAAAGGCGTAGCATCTTGTAGGTGTGTCCGGCCAATTTTTACAATATCGGCAAAATCCTGAGATTTGGCATATAAAGTATTGCGCAAGCGTGTGACTGCCGGAATTAACAGTTCATTGATCTGCAAGCTCGCAGCCACATGAATCGCCGTCGGAAATGAATCATTGGTAGATTGGGCACGATTGACATGATCATTCGGATGAACCGGTTTTTGTGCCCCTAAATGATTGCCCAGTTTCTGGTTGGCAATATTGGCAATCACCTCATTACAGTTCATATTGCTTTGTGTACCTGAACCAGTTTGCCAGACTACCAGTGGAAATTGACTGTCCCATTTCCCGCTGACGACTTCATCTGCCGCATCCACGATATAGCGTGACAGTTCTTGGGGAATCTGGTTTAGCTCGGCATTGGTCAAGGCCGCAGCTTTTTTGACGAGTCCCATGGCACGAATCATTGGCCGTGGCAACCGCTCATTGCCAATTTTGAAATTTTGCAAGCTACGCTGAGTCTGAGCGCCCCATAAAGCCTCACTCGGTACAGCCACCTCTCCCATCGTGTCATGTTCAATACGTGTTTGCATGTTCAACCTCAATTCTTCTTGCCTGTTACTGATTTTAGGAATTTCTATATCAATGATTTAATCTATTTATTTAAAGTAATCGATTACAGCAATAATGTAAATGATAATTATTATCAAATATAAGCTAAATACTCTTACTTACTGCCCTCTGAGCATATTCTGATAAAACAACCATTCATCCTCAAGCATCTTTCTGAGTGAACGCTGAGGTTGCCAATGTAGGATATTTCGCGCTTTTCCAATGTTCGCCCCCAATTGATCCATTTCCGCATGTGGGTATGGCAGAGCATCCATGGTTTTGATTGCAGACTGAGTCACTTCAGCCAGCTGATCTAGTAAATCCTGTATGGAAATCAATTCACCGGCAATATTAAAGGCTTCACATTTTAATTCCTGCTGTTGTGACAGCCATTGCAAGGACTTGATCACGGCATCACAACAGTCTGCGACATGCAGAAAACTGCGTTCTACTGTGCCATCCGCAGTATGAGCCTGACGGCGTAATTCCAGATATTCACGTTGCTGTGCAGCGACCTGCATCGCCAAAGGCAAAATATTTTTTGGCAAAGGTGGCACTGCTTCCCCCAGTACACCGTGTTCAAAGGCACCTGCGATATTGGAAAGACGTAGGATTGCAATCCGCCATTCATTGTCAGTTTTGGCAGTATCGCGGATAATTTCCTCAACCATCTGTTGCGATTTGATATAGGGATTCGGATAGGTATAGTTAAAAGGCAGATCTTCGCTTAAATCTGTGCCAGATTGTCCATATACCGCCAGACTGGATAAATGTACCAGATGACGCACTCCGGTACGTTGCATGGCACGCATGAGACTCATAATACAGCTGACATTATCATTATAATATTCAAGTGGTTTTAATACTGATTCTTCCAGTGACTTAAAACTTGCGGTATGTACCACAGCCTGAATCGAATGCTGCTCAAAGACTTTGTTCAATGCTGGGGTATTGCGAATATCAATCTTGATAAAAGGTACGTACATGCCGGAGATAAATTCAAGACGCTCCAGAGTCTGTAAGTTGGCATTGGCCAAATTATCGACCACAATGACCTCTAGTCCTTGTGCTAACAGACTTAAAGCAATATGTGAGCCTAAAAAGCCTAATCCACCCGTCACTAAAATCATTTATACTACCTACTTTCTGATGAAGCCAAGATCAATCTGTTGCTATTGATCAAGCCTGTAGTGAATTTCGATGAGCACCTTAATTCTTGTTACCTCCGCACCGACTTCCATTTATGCCTGGCATGCCCTGGGTTTGGCTCAGGCCTTGCAAGATAAACAGGAAACATTCCGTGTATTCTTCTATCAGGACAGCGTATCGGTCGCAAATGCACTGCAATGGGTACCCGACGATCAACGTCATCTTACACACGCATGGCAAGCGCTACAGATTCGCCTTCCAGTCTGTGTAAGTGCAGCATTGGCGCGTGGCATTACAGATCCGGACAATGCTCAACGTCACAATATTCAGCAGCATAATCTGGCAGATGCCTTTGAATTGGTCGGTTTAGGTGAACTTGCCGATGCTGTTCAATCCTCACAACGTCTCATTCAATTCTAGATGTTTCATTTTTTAGAATGTGTTGCTTTTCCAAGGAATCTTGTGTGAAATCTGTACTTGTTATATTAACCCAAGCCAATCTGACCAGTCTGCAGGTGCATGAAAGCCTATCGGCTACGATGGTCCTGGCAACTTTTGGCGCAGAAGTTAAAGTCCTGCTACAAAGTGCTGCCCTCAGTTTGCTGCATTCAGACCTGCAATTTGACCAGGTGCATCATGCATTCAAACTGGCATCAAATATGGTCGACAGTTTCGAGTTTTATGATCTCACTCCGATTCTGATTGAGAAAAAAAACCAGCATTCCTCATTTGTGGCACAGAGCGAACAAGAAATCGAATTTATTGAGCTTAATTCTGAATTTATTCAAAGCTTTGATCATGTGATGTATTGGTAAGGAACAAGGATATAAAAATGTCAAATCACACACTTTATCTGATCCAATCCAGCTATTCGGCAACAGCGCAGATCCTAGAGCAACTGGCTCAAACTTATACAATGGGTGATCAGGTCGTGCTGATGGGTGAAGCGGTTTTGCTGCTAGAGCATTCATTTCTTCAAAGCTTGCCGAAAATTCACATACTGAAAAATGATGCGGAGTTATTAGTACAGCCTTTGCCTGATCAGATAAAGCTTTTGAATTATGCGGATTTTGCAGATCTTTGCCTCGAGTTTAATCGCTGCATTTCAATGAAATAATAAATGAGTTAGATATGAATTTAGAATTGGATCAAGATGGCCATCTGGTTGACTATACCATCTGGAATGAAGAAGTCGCTCAAGTGCTGGCCGATAGTCTGGAACTGAGCTTAACTCCTTGGCATTTTGAAATTCTGCAAGCGGTACGTCAGTTCTATCAGCAGTTTGGTCATTCACCAGCAACACGACCACTTATTAAATTTTTAATGAAAACTGTCAGTGCCGATATCAATAATGCCATGCTTCAGGAAAAGTTTAATACTGGTCTAGTTGCCCGTCACTTAAGCCGTTTGGCTGGTGTACCCAAGCCTGCGAACTGTTTATAAAGATACTTAGCTTTTTAAAGTATGTATTTAAAGGCCCAAATCATATTTTGGGCTTTTTTATGAGAGCAATTTTTAGGCTTAGAATAATGAAAGATGCATCTGGATCTAATTTTTCAAATTCGAGTTTGTTCTAATACTCGCAATGCCCGATGCAATTCATGATCCATTTCAGGCAGAACCTTAATCAGAAAATCAATTTGTGCTTTCGCTTCGGCCTTGCTCACCAGTTGGGCCTCTACCAGTTTTTGCTGCTGAGTGATCAACAAACTGACTTGGTGAGGATCTGGTCGTTGTCCCTCACTTAAAGCGTTAATGATCTGAGTAAAGTCCAGATATAACTGTTCTTGTTGCTTTGATAATTCGCTTTGCTTTGCAACCGTATCATTCTGTTCCTTATTCGTAGTTTGACTATTCTCAGGAGAGTTAACAGATATATAGCTTGCCGATTTTTCAGCTGGCAGGACCGGATCAGAATGGGTCTGATCAGTAAAATTCGTCCGATAGATTTCTTGTCGTACCTGATAACCAATACCCACTAAAGTCCCAAACAAGAGCAATCCGATCATTACATAGAACAGAATTGTTTTATCATTCATTTTTATGTCCTCAGCTCAACAAAGACAGTCTTTATTTATTAAGAAGCTGTCTTTTTCGCTAATCGACGATTGACTACGGCGTTGACCAGTCTGCTGGTGCATAACCAATCCGAACGCGTTGTGGATGATTTCCTACCGGTACACTCAGCACTTTATTGCCTGTGGCAAAATCAATCACTGTGACTACATCTGTTTCACTTTCTGAAATCACACAGCTACGACCATCCGGGCTTCGCGTCGCCCAATAAGGTTTACCTGCAGAAATCAGTTTCCCGGCTGTCAGCGTTTTGCGATCTACAATCGTAGCGTAGTTATCCATGGTCCCGGCAACACAGAGCTTTTCACCATCAGCACTGATTGATAGGCCATGATGACGCGAATCATTCACCCATTTTGTCCGGTCTTTCGGAATACTGTCACTACCAGGCAGCTGTCCGATCCGGCTAATCTTGTTCTGGTTCAGATCGTATTCAATCAGACCATTAAAAAATGAAACTTGGGCATATAGTTTAGTTTCATCCTTGCTAAATACCATTGGTCGTACGGAGTTAGATAAATCTTTTCGACCAAATGCATCCAATGCAGGCCTGAAATCGATTTTTCTTACCACCTGATGCGTATTGGCATCTGCGATAGTGATAAAACGCTTACCTTTAGTAAAGTCTTGCCACTGTGCATCCATTGAGGTTTCAACATTGCCGATGGCAGAGTTCAGGATCTTGTTGCCGCCATCGAAGTAAATGTTTTCATGCGGTTTATCGCCAGTGCTGAAACGGCCTAACTCTTTACCGGTATGGATATCCAATACATGCACCACATTTCCTGAAGATGCAGATACGGCGACTCGCTGCCCATCTGGTGATACTGCCATATGGTCGGCACGGAAACCTTCAACTGGCATCCGCCAGTTAATCTTGCCGGTTTTGATATTAATTGATACCACATCGGCGAAACTTGGGCGTGATGCAACAACTGACTGACCATCTGGTGTCGAGTACATATCATCCACCAGCTGGTCATTGCCTTCACCGGCTGTGGTCTGAATATAAGTATAGGCAATCAGTTTGATTGGATTCAGGTGAATTTCCTTAAGCCGCTCTTTCCGATCAGGAATCATGTTAATGACGCCTATTTTGCCAAAATCACCCGATGGACGAATCACGGTTACTGTGCCATCCCAGTTATTTCCGACAAAGAAAACCTGCTGTGAATTGGCAGGTGCAGAAGCGGCCTGTACACTCGGCAACGCCGATAGTATCGCCATCGCAGATAATGTCAGGCAGAACCGTGGCCATTTTTTATTTTGAATTTTCATGCATTATGCTCCGCATAATAATTTATATTTTTGTTTTCATTCCTTGTTGTGTACACAGTCAGGCTATGTTTTAACTTATCTAATATACAAACGTATAAAATGATTTACTGTTATTTCCGACCAAAAAATATGCAGCCATTTTAAATCTATCACTTCAGTTTCTATGAATTTAGGTGATCATCGTGCTTCGATCTTATGTATCGAGCACATCGAAAAACTGTGCATTGAGCACTTTAGCAAGATCAGCCGGCTTTAAGCTGATATCCAAGCCTCTTTTACCGCCACTGACATAGATCTTATCCAACTGTTCTGCGCTGGCATCAATCACCGTTTTTAATCGTTTCTTTTGACCAATGGGACTGATTCCGCCGACCAGATAACCGGTCAAGCGTTCTGCATGTTTAGGATCTGCCATCTGGAGTTTTTTGCATCCTACGGCCTGCGCTACTTTTTTCAGATTGAGTTGATGATGTACCGGCAATATGGCAACAAAATACTGTTTATCATCCGTGACTAATAAAGTTTTAAAGACTTCTTCCACCGAAAGCCCTAATTTTTCAGCAGCTTCTAACCCGAAACTTTTGGCATTGGCATCATGTTCATATTCATGAATGCTGTATTCGATTTTATTGGCTTTTAATAGTTTGCATGCAGGTGTCATAGAAAGTCTTGTTTGAGAGGAATCGCATGATTATATAAAGATTAGCTCAAGAAGTTAATTTAGATGAGGCAACTATAGAGCAAATTTTACTTTAAGCTCGTATTCCGCTTCAATCAGGCCTATTTAGTTCAATCATTACGCTCTTCAATACTTTTAAACTTTTCTTGAAAAGATGATGGTGCGCAAAATTGCAACAAATGTATGCGTTTTTGCCACTATCTAAGCGTTAGGCAATTAATGGCTTCACTATATAGAAGACTTGAAGATGAACACATTCGTCACTTCGCCCATCTATACACATGAAGCATATAGGTCGAGCGTTTTATCTTAAACCTGCTGAGATTCAACCTTTATCTCCGGAAGAAGAAATAGATTCTTGTACAATGTCTGTCATGAATACTTGAATTGAAAGTGATGTAACTAATTCCAATCTATTGGAAAAACAGACCTAGAAAAATCCAAGTAAAATAAGAGAAAACATCATTAACATATTGTCTTATCTTATATTTTTAAATTTTCATCAAGTTTTGAGAAACGGTCGATAGCTTATATATAAAGAGGATAATCAGCACAACTCTAAAGTCAGAATGTAAAGAGTTTTCTATGCTATAGAAGTCGAACATTGCGGTAAAATCAGCCAGACAACTCTTGCTCAAAACTAAAAATATCACTAAAAGGAAGAATTTAGCGTTAACATGAAGATACAGTTACATAAAGGATATTAACTGTTTTTGCCAATTGGGTTTACAATGAAAATAATCTGAATACCCAGCGAATTGTAATTTTTTAACATTGCCAAATCTCTGCAAAGTTTTCATTATAGCGCCACTGTTTGCTATATGCTTTCTACGTTAATTCAAAGAAATTATAAATAGTAATGTAGAAAATCATGCAATAATAAGCAGAGTTTGCAGACATCTTGCAAACAAACCCCGATACTTTTTAATTGGAGCATGCTGGATGAGTTCGACCATTTTGGTTATTCATGGACCGAATTTAAACTTGCTTGGGAAGCGCGAACCGGAAGTTTATGGTCACCTTAGTCTTGACGATATTAACCAGCAACTGATTGCTCAGGCTCAACAAGCTACCTTACAACTCGATACTTTCCAGAGCAACTGGGAAGGTGCCATTGTTGACCGAATTCATCAAGCCCAGCAAGACGGCATTCAATATATCATTATTAATCCAGCAGCATTGACCCATACCTCTGTTGCTGTTCGCGATGCCCTCCTTGGCGTTGCCATTCCTTTCATTGAAGTCCATCTGTCTAATGTGCATGCACGTGAGGCATTCCGACATCATTCATACTTGTCCGATAAAGCCATCGGCGTGATCTGTGGTCTAGGTGCAAAAGGCTATGCTGCTGCCCTCGACTATATCATTGAAAAAATACAACCTTCTACACAATCTTAATTAGGAATACTGTCTCATGGATATCCGTAAAATCAAGAAACTCATCGACTTGATGATTGAATCTGACTTACAGGCGATCGAAGTTAAAGAAGGCGATCAATCGATTGCATTAACTCGTCGTAATCCAGTGGTTGCAGCAGCTGTTCCTGCGATGCCTGCACCAGCAGCCGAAGCGCCAGCAGCAAAATCTCCTCGCGGTGCTGTTGAAACTTCACCAATGGTCGGCGTGTTCTATGCAGCACCAAGCCCAGGTGAACCGACATTTGTTAAAGTTGGCCAGACCGTTTCTGCAGGCGATACGCTGGGTATTATCGAGGCAATGAAAATCATGAACCCGATTGAAGCTACTCAAAGCGGTGTGATTGAAGAAATTCTGGTGAAAAATGGTGAAGTGATTCAATTCGGTCAACCACTTTTCCGCTACCGCGCTTAATCACCCCGGGGATTTATAATGTTGCAAAAAGTTTTAATTGCAAACCGTGGTGAAATTGCGTTACGCATCACCCGTGCTTGCAGAACTTTAGGGATCAAAACTGTAGGTGTCTATTCTGACGCAGACAAGGACCTGATGCACTTACGTTTCTGTGATGAAGCAGTATGTATCGGCCCTGGTGCGAGCAGTGACAGCTACTTGAATATTCCTGCGATTATTACAGCTGCTGAAATTACCGGCGCAGATGCAATCCATCCTGGTTATGGATTCCTCGCTGAAAATGCAGAATTTGCAGAAATCGTAGAAAATTCTGGTTTTATCTTTATTGGTCCGCGTCCGGAACATATTCGTTTAATGGGAAACAAGGTTTCTGCCATTATTGCCATGAAAAAAGCTGGTGTACCAACAGTACCGGGCTGCGACCATGCCGTAACGATTCACAATGCCATGGCTGAAGCCAAAGAGATCGGTTTTCCACTGATTGTAAAAGCTGCTTCTGGCGGTGGTGGTCGTGGTATGCGTATCGTAGAAAATGTCGATACCCTGCTGGAATCTGTTCAGGCTGCACAGCGTGATGCAGAAATGTGGTTCGGTGATGATACGGTCTATATGGAACGTTTCCTGCAAAAGCCACGTCACGTCGAAGTGCAAGTACTTGCTGATGGTAATGGTCATGCGATTCATCTGTATGATCGTGACTGTTCACTACAGCGTCGCCATCAAAAAGTACTGGAAGAAGCACCAGCACCGAACTTACCAGAGCAAGCACGTGCTGATATTCTAGAAGCCTGTGTCAATGCCTGTAAATTGATGCAATATCGTGGTGCAGGTACATTCGAATTCCTGTTTGAAGATGATGAGTTCTTCTTCATTGAAATGAATACGCGTGTTCAGGTTGAGCATCCGGTAACTGAAATGGTCACGGGTATCGATATTATCGAACAGCAATTGCGTATTGCTGGCGGCTTAGGTCTGGATATTCAGCAAGAAGATGTCAAGGTTTTAGGACATGCGATTGAATGCCGTATTAACGCAGAAGATCCATCAACCTTCTTGCCTTCACCCGGCAAGATTGAGAGCTTCTATGCACCAGGCGGCGCAGGTATCCGCTTAGACTCGCACATCTACCCAGGCTATAGCATTCCGCCGTATTATGACTCGATGATTGCCAAACTGATTTCGCATGGTAAGGATCGTGAGACGTCTATTTCTCGAATGAGAAATGCTTTGGAAGAAATGATTTTGACTGGCGTTAAAACCAATATTCCTTTGCATAAAGATTTAATCCTTCAGGATAAAAACTTCTGCAAACAGGCAATGGATATTCATTACCTAGAGAAGCATTTGTTAAAGCAGCTTGAAGGTGCTGAAGACAAAGCTTAAATCAAAGCTCATAAAAAAACCGCTGTCATTCAGCGGTTTTTTTATTGTTTGCAATTTAAGGCAATACGCGTCTGAGCACAGCAAAACATTGTTCGGCTTTTTCATTGGCGCAGAAGTTAATGGTATAAGGGTTTTGCCATTTCACAAAATATTGCGAAATTTCACCAGACTGATCCACCTGATTGCCTGAACAGTCTTTTTCATTATTGTCATATTTTACTTGCAGAATCAGCGCTGGAATCTGCTGCGAAGGATCCTGTGCCGGCTGATAGTCATATAGCCCCGACGTCCACTCATCGCCACTTTTAATCACCACATTATTATTGCCTTTAAAATTATAATATTCGATACATTTTTTATTATTCGGGATTTCCATTCCCCACAATCCGACAATTTCCGGACGGGTTTTCACAGTAAATGTATTTGGGATTTCAGCAGCTTTAGCAGGAGCATTCGCTGGTTTTTTATTTTCTGTCGCCATTAGCCAAGGTGAGCTCATGAGTAAGATAAGGCTAAGACATATTTTTTTCATATTTACCGGCATCTTGTTAACAATTGATTCTAAATTATCATATTTTTTGGGATCGTGTCCCGCTCTAACGCAATTTCAATACAGAGTCAGAAATTATTTATCACATTGTTTAAAAACATGGATTTCCTTTCTGACTTTTTTTGTATATATTTCGTATATAAGAATCTTAATAGTTCGCATTAATAACAGATTAATCAAACAATAAAATTATATTTTGGGTCAAACTTAGTTGCTGAACAAAGTGATCATTCACACTTAAAAATTTGAATAGGATTTTAAATTTGCAATTAGCTCGAATAACAGAACAACAATTAAATCATGAAACCTATGCTTATTTTGTCATTGTTTTCGCTGTTTTAGTCTGTTGTTTTATTGGGATCGCAACCAGACCAATTGAGTATCTGGCCTTATTGTGGCCGGCCAATGCTGCCTTGTTAGCCCTGTTCTTACGCTTTCCACATTTAAATAATATGGGAGGTTGGCTTGGTGCATTCAGCGCTTTTATGTTTGCAGATCTGATCACCGGGAACAGCCTATTACAAAGCCTGTTTCTTACCTTGTCTAATCTGATCAGCACTATTGTCTCGATATTTTTTATTCGATATTTCAAGATTAATTACAAATACTATAATACTGGTTATACATTCGTTCATTTATTTGGCATCTTCGCTTTTGCAGGCTGTCTGGCCAGTGCGGCTTTTGCAGTTCTCACCTTGCCAAATCTACCCAATTCATTCATGACCAAAGAGAATTTATGGATTGATTTTGGTCTGTGGTGGACCGGTGAAATGGTGAATTATATTGTGTTTCTCCCTTTAATCTTGGCATTCCCAAGAATAAAAGACATGCAGTATCTATTTAAAAACCGTCGTCAAAAACGTAATTACTTCAGCTATTTTTTACCTGCATCTTCAGTCGTGGCCTGTGTCATCATTACCAATATTTTTGCAGGCCCCGGCGCAATGCTCTACCCTCTGGCTGCACTGATCTGGGCTGCGTTGACCTATCGCCTGTTTAGCATGACACTGATTAATGCGTTTGTGACTATTTTAACCTATTACAGCCTGACGCGGTTTTATGCCACAACGCATGACACCTTGGCAGATTCTACGATTTATATTTCGCTCCGGATCGGGCTGTTTATGCTGGCCTTATCGCCGCTTATTCTTTGTATTATTAGTCAAAACCGCAATGAGCTGTTTAAACGGGTTCTCTATCTGGCCAATCATGACAGTCTGACCCGCACCATGAACCGTCATTTTTTCTTTCAGAAAGGTGAATATTTACTGCAATATGCCAACAGAATGGAATTTTCGGTCATCATGCTGGATATTGATCATTTCAAACGTCTGAACGATGATTTTGGCCATCATGTCGGTGACAAGGTGCTGCAACATTTTGCGGAAATCATTCGCTGCAATTTACGTGCTGAAGATCTGTTTGCACGAATTGGTGGGGAAGAATTTGTGCTGTTACTCTGGAATACCGAACCATCAGAAGCACGTCTTATTGCAGAACGGATTCGTGATCTGGTGGAAAAAACCCCGATTTATCAATCAGATGGCTCGCCCCTGTATATTACCGTGAGTGTGGGCATCACTCATCAAAATGAACCGCAGGCCCAAGACCTGCAAAACCTGATCAATATTGCAGATCAAGCCTTGTATCAGGCCAAACATCGTGGGCGAAATCAGGTGGTGCTTGCATCTTGAGCCTAAATGATCTACAACCTTGAAGCAGCAACACTAGGGAATGGCAATGAAATTTGAAGAATATCTGCAATATGACGGTTTAGGACTGGCTGATCTGGTCGCCAATAAACAAGTACATTCAAGTGAACTTTTATCTGCTGCACTAGAGCGTAGCTCAATTGCCAATCCCGAGCTAAATGCAATTATTATTCCGATGCATGAGCATGCATTGAAACGGAGCCAGCAAAATCTGTCCGGACCTTTTGCCGGTGTGCCTTTTCTGGTTAAAGACCTGTTTCAGGAATATGCCGGTTATCCAACTTCTTATGGTTGTCAGGGCTTAAAACGGATTGGTTATATCGCCGAGACCAATGCCGAGATTGTCAATCGCTGGGAAAAAGCCGGGATTGTGACTTTTGGACGTACCAATACTCCTGAATTTGGGATTAAAGGTATTACTGAACCAGATGCTTGGGGCAGCTGTAAAAATCCGTGGAATTTACAGCATAATAGCGGCGGCTCGTCCGGTGGTTCCGCTTCTGCCGTGGCTGCCGGAATTGTACCAATTGCGGGTGCTGGTGATGGTGGCGGCTCGATACGTATCCCCGCTTCCTATTGCGGCCTGTTTGGCCTGAAACCGAGTCGTGGCCGCACGCCTTGGGGACCACAAATGAGTGAAGCCATGCATGGCGCCGCGATTCAGCATGTACTGACCAAAACGGTACGGGATAGTGCTGCAATGCTGGATGCCACCCATGGTGAAGATCATAGTTCACTGTTTAAGATTCAGCGTCCACAGCATCATTATCTGGATGTGATTCAGCAACCGCCAAAAAAACTGAAAATTGCGTTTAGCACTTATTCTACGATTGGCACACCTGTTTCCCAGGATGCCATTAAAGCCATTGAAAAAACAGCCAAATTGCTAGAATCTTTGGGCCATGAGGTGGTCGAAGACCGCCCAGCCATTGATGGAATGCAACTGGCCAAGGATTTTATTACCACCTGGTTTAGCCAATTTTCATTTATGCTGGATGAAATCCAGAAAGGCTATCCGTCTAAAACAAATGATTTTGAATTGGACTCTTTAGCACTGGCGGCTTTTGGGGCCAAAACCAGCGCGATTGATTATATCCAGAACCTGAATAACTGGGGCCAGTATGTGACCCAGATGAATCATTTCTTTGATAATTATGACCTCTATCTAACGCCTGCAACGGCGACAGTGGCGCCGAAAAATGGTGAGGTCAAAACACCAAACTGGCAGAAACCGATTCTTAAAGGTTTATTGAAACTGAATAAAGCGCATTTACTGGCGCAAGGGAAACTAGTAAACCAGATTGTGAAAGAAAATCTAAAATGGGTGCCTTTTACCCAGTTGGCCAATATTACCGGACTCCCAGCGATGTCTGTACCACTGTACTGGAATGAACAAAACCTGCCGCTCGGTTCACAGTTTATTGCGCCGTTTGCCCGTGAGGATCTGCTATTACAACTGGCAGCCCAATTGGAACAGGCACAACCGTGGTTTGGGCAATACGCCAAAATCCGTATTTAATACTGAGATGATATTTTCAAGCCTGTTTTTGCAGTTCGACTTTATTTGGCAATCCGAAAATCAGTAACAAGCCAAGCAAAGTCGATACTGCAGCAGCGATAAAAATAGATGTGCCGCCGACTTGATCCCAATAATGCCCAGCCAGAATACTGCCACTCGCCACGCCAACGCCCCACATCGTGCTATATAGCGCTTGTCCACGTCCTTGCTGCCCTGCAGAAAAATTCTGGAAAATCACTCGCATCGCAATCATATGAAATAAACCAAAACTTAAAGCGTGAATCGTTTGAGCAAAAAACTGTGCCATGAATGAAGCAGGAAAGACCCCGACGATGAACCATCTTAATCCGGTCATCAATAAGCATAACGTGACCAGATGGCGCCATGACCAGCGTGTCAGAAAGAACGTCGCATAGGCAAACATGATGATTTCCGCAATGACCCCGACTGACCAGAGCAGCCCAATCTGGCTGGTGCTAAATCCCGACTGACTGAGATAATTGCTATAAAAACTATAGAATGGCGCGTGTGAAAAGAGCAGAATCAATTCAATCAGGAAAAAGCTATAGACGACTGGGCGTTTGAATATCGGCCATAAGGGTTCGAGCTGTTTCTGTGCGGTAGGTGCTGTCGTGGGCTCTTTAATGGTAAATGACCAGAGAAAGGCCAGAAATGAAATACACAGCAACAAGACGGGCAACATACTGATGCTCATAATTTCAAAGACGGCGCCTAAGCCGAATACACCAATAATAAAACCGACAGATCCCCATTTTCGTACTTTGCCATAGAGTTCTGCTCTTTTTTCCCCGAGCCAGAATAAAGTCACGCCTTCAAACTGAGCCAGAATAGCATTCTGAAAGAAACTGAAAATCAGCATCAATAAAGCTACAGATTGAAAGCTATTGGGAATGATAAAAATCATGAACCAGATACAGGCTTCCATCCAGGTGGCAATACGCACCAGCAGCATGCGTTTACCGGATTTGTCTGCAATCCACCCCCAGATCAACGGCGCAAAGAATCGGGTAACAATCGCAATAGAAGATAAAATGCCGATTTCCTGATAATTGAAGCCTTGATCTTCAAGATACAGACTCCAAAAAGGCATGAACGCCCCGACAATCGCATAGTAAAAAAAGTAAAATCCACTGAGTCTATGCTGGATTGCTAGAACTGGCATTGATTTATATATCCTAATATTTTCAAAATGTTAAACTCAATCAATTTCTATAGCACTGTATTCGACAACTCTTGATTTTGCTACGAGCATCTCGTATTAGTCTAAAAATAAATTTACATAAGTTTATGAATAAATTTTACTAAAGCAAAAAACCCTTTGCTGAGTTAAATCAAAGTAAGAACATAAATCGGCTTCTATATTGAGCACACGATAAAGGGCGGAAATATTTTAGAAAGGAGTATGGAGGGACTTAAAATCTAGAGATCAATAATCATACAGACATTCTCATTATTTTATGGCTAAAGTATGTCCAAAGAATTTTCAGATCATAGGCTAAAAAATTAAAATCAACTCTAGCTTTATAGCAAGGAGAAAATCAATGCCTAACTTTATAAGACCTATATGCTCGGGTCTAGTCTTCCTCCCTTTAATGGCAATAAGTATTTGTAGTGCGGCATATGCTAACGCTTCCCCTATAGCATCTAACTCTCCGAAAGAGAATATTCATCCCAATATAGATCATCATTTAAGTGAAAGTCTTTATCCTAATGAAGCAAACATAACTGAAAAAATCGCAGATATCATTGAGCTATCGATTCGGAAAGAGTATTCCACAGGTATCGCGCTACGTGATGCCCATCCCAAAGCACACGGTTGTGTACGTGCAGAATTCAAAGTAGATGAAGCTCTTCCCAAAAACTTGGCTCAAGGTGTTTTTCTTCCTGGAAAAACATATCAAGCCTGGATTCGTTTCTCTAATGGCTCTAAAGATGCCCAACAAGCAGATATTAAAAAAGATGCCCGTGGCATGGCGATAAAACTTTTGGGAGTACCGGGAGAAAAGCTTTTAGATGATGAAACATCTACTCAAGATTTCATTATGATCAATCATCCTGTCTTTTTTGTGAATGATCCAGTTCGATATATGTCATTTATGCAAGATATAAATAGCGATAGATTTTTTAATAAACTGCATATTCCTTTTGCATTAGGAGCTAAAGGAACCTGGATTGCCTTAAATACGAGAAATAAAATTTCTAATCCTTTGCAAACTAGATATTGGTCTATGGTGCCCTATCAATTAGGAATAGGCACTGATCGTCAAGCTGTAAAGTATTCAGCTCAAGCATGTTCGACAGTGATAGATCCTCTTCCACATGCTCCCCATCATAATTTTCTAAGAGAAAAACTGCGCCAACATTTGCAAAAAAGTGAAGCATGTATGGAGTTTCTGGTACAGCCTAGAACATCAAACACCATGTCGGTCGAAGATTCCATGACTGAATGGCAAGAAAGTGAGGCACCTTTTTACAAGGTAGCCACTATCCGGATTCCTCAACAAGTTTTTGATACGCCTGAACAAAACAAGTTTTGTGAAAACCTCTCTTTTACACCATGGCATACACTACCAGAGCACAAACCTCTAGGAGTAATAAACAGAATGCGAAAAGTGATTTATGATCGTATTAGTCAGCTTAGACATGATTTGAATTCTACTCACAGATCAGAACCACATTAAAATATAAGTGCTTATATGAAGCTATCAGCTAGACTAAAATAACCAGTTGTACTGCTCATTCGCCTTAACTTAAAAGCTTTAGTTTACAAACTTTGTGCAGAGTTAATTTAGAAACATAAATAAAGCTGTTACATTAAAAATGACATTATAAAAAGGAAAATGGTTTCAGTGATGAAAATTAAACCTCCTATTATTAAATTGATCATGAGCTGTTTATGTTTAGGTTCAACATATGCAATAGCCTCTCCTCCACTTCCCGATAACAGCAAAATCCAAGCATCTCATATTTCGAAAAAAATACCGGGTACAATATTATCTATACAAGAACAAAATACTGATCTGTTTACAAATGCCTCACAACGTTTCTTAATCAATTATCGCAGTCGTGGCACAAAATCCGAGCCCATCGTCACTTCAGGCTATATTTTGTTACCTAAAGGCAAAGTCCCTAAAGATGGATGGCCTGTTCTGGCTTGGGCGCATGGTACAGCTGGCGTTGCTGATACATGTGCACCCTCTGGCGATTATTTGGGTGGGCCAGTCCATGTCTATCAGCAAATCGCTGCTAAGGCATTGAATGCCTGGCTCGCTCGCGGCTATGCAGTCGTTGCACCTGATTATCAAGGCTTAGGCACTCCGGGCGGTCATCCTTATATGAATGCGCGAAGCCAGTTGCATACTGTCGTTGATGCTGTACGAGCGATCCACCATTTAAAGCCTTATAGCTTTAGTAAAAATTGGTATGTTATGGGTCATAGTCAAGGAGGTGCAGCATCTCTTAAAGTTGCAGCGTCCGGTCAAAAAGATGCGCCTGAATTTGATCTTCGCGGGGCAATTGCACTGGCGCCAGGCGGTTATCAATATGAAGGAATCGCTGAATATGTTGCCAGCAATTCGCAAATCACGACTGATGTCGCCGCATTTTTTCCAATTGTGCTTTTAGGAGCAGAAGCTGCAGATCCGATGCTTGCTCCAGCAAATTTAGTTAGCCCAGAAATGGGAGAAATTCTTAATCATGCACGCAGTCGCTGTTTGTCAGAATTACAATCTGAACTAAAACAAGCACCTAAGACTGTCTTTAAATCAAATGTAAATCTGGCACCTTTGACCAATTATTTAAAAGAACAGTCTATTGAGAATATGATACCGACTGTGCCGGTTCTGCTGGTACAAGGTGAGAAAGATCAACTGGTCGATGATCGTGGTACTTATGCTTACTACCAGCAGGTATGTACAAAGCAGAAATCTATCGCCTTACATCTCGTCAAAAATGGAGATCATCGTGATTCCTTAAGACAGAGTGAATTTCTGATTGGAAACTTTATCCATTCAGTTGAACAAGGAAAAGCTTTGAGCACCTGCGCTACAAAATAACCCGGCGAGCTTTTGCATTTAATCATTAAAGCCTCAAATATTTTAATCTTCATATTTATAGAATAGTCCTTTAAATAAGCACTATTCTATAAAGAGGATAAACTGATATTAATCCGTATTCTTACTTTCTGTTAAAACTATACTTACGATTTCGAATTGTTTTGAGCCCATCATTTTTATACCTTAGTTCTTTAGCAGACAATAATTAGAATGAAAGAGGTTATTTATGTGCTCGAACTATGAATTCCCCTCAAAAAAACGTCTTTCCTTATTAGATATTCATGAAGATCAACTCGAACTGGAAATAAAAAGGCATGTTTATCCTTTAGCGCCTGCTCCAATCATTATGCGCGGTGCTGACGAATTTGAGCTGGATATTGCACGTTTCGGACTGATTCCAGCCTGGGCGAAAGAATTGAAATATGGCCGGCATACCTATAATGCACGGACTGAAACAGTGGCATCCAAACCGAGTTTTCGACATGCCTGGAAAAACAACCAGTTTGCTTTAGTACCGGTCGATACCTTCTATGAGCCTAAATATATAGACGGCAAACCGCACTGGTTTGGTATTTCACGTGAAGATGGCAATCCTTTTACCGTGGCGGCGATTTATGATGACGCACACATTTATGGTGAGAAAATCAGATCATTTTCGATGCTAACCATAAATTCAGATCAACATCCCTTTATGAAACAGTTTCATGATCCGAATGACGAAAAACGCTCGATCATTGTGATTCCGGAAAAATCACGACATGACTGGTTGCACTGCGATCATGAACAAGCCCATGAATTTTTCTTTGAAATAAAAGATGAATTTATTGCAAAGCCTAGAGATCAACGCTTATTGGGAAATTAAAAAGCCCTAAACCAAGTTAGGGCTTCGTCCATGTGAAAAAGCTATTTTTGCTCTCTCAATGGATTTTCCGGTTCTGCATTGGGTTTTTTCTCTGGTTTGACATGCTTATAAGATGCCTGATTACCCTTGTCGTCATTTGATTCTTTATGCGGATTTGATTCTTGCTCTGGCTTATTTGTCATATGCATCTCCTTCATATATCTATTAATAAATAAATATGATATCTGCTGCTAAACATCAATGTTATTTATGTTGCACATTCAGTTTTATAAAGAGACAAACTTTCCTTCAAGTGCTCTTTGACATTTCACAATTCTTGTTGTTCATCTGAGCAAATAAGCTGTTCAGCCTGATCGTAGACGATACAGCAAAGAATATGAATTCGCGTGCGAGCCGATATCGAATACATGAAATTTTCTAACCTTATCCACTGACGGAAAAAGTCTTTTCATCTCAGCAAAACCTTTAGGATGATTGGCCTTAATCATTCGATACTAACCATCTAATGCAGTTTCAGCCTTTGGCCTCTTTTGAATTGCTTCAAGAATTCGAGCGTAGATGCTCACCTACATATATTTTATAGTATTTTGCTATTTCAGTTCTAAGCAGCTAAGAATCTATTAAAATATAATCCTATTGAAATGATTCTCTTATAAAGTATTCCTTGTGAGAAATTATGTTTAGATCCAAAAATTTTATCAGTAAAGAAAAACCCCGCCAACTGATGATTGAACGGGGATTGATCTTCATTAATATGTCTGATGATTTGGCACATTATTCAATATTTTTCAAGCAATCACGACACTGTTTGACCTCATCATGGTCACACGTGTAGTTAATTTCAGTCGCACCATGAAGACCAAATAAACAAAATATAAATTGCATCATGTTTTTCTCCTGAGTGTAAAAAGCTCGATCCAACATCAAGCTTTATTGTTTTAAATATAGAATGACTCAATACAAAATGATTGGATCAGCGATCTAGAACAACTTCAGTACTCAGCTCTGTTTAGCCTTTAAGTAAAATTGAAGCTTTTGGGGCTAAGTTCGTACAGGCTCTTCAGCTTGAGTCGTCTGATCCTTTTTACAATGATCACTTTTACAATGCTTGCTGCTCATCATCTGACACATTTTCTCTTTGCAAGATTTAAAACAACAGCCGACCATCACGCCCATGCCAAATGCGCATATACATCTCATCATAGCTTTGTCCTGTCTTTATCGTGAAAAGAGATATATAAATAACATCTATTCATGTATCTCTCCTGAGGGAATTTTCAGGCTTTATGTTGTGTATGAAAACTTATGTGAAAGAGAATGAGCAAAAAATACAATCAGCAAAGAAAAAACCAGATTTAAGACGGAAAAGAAAAAGCCTGTTTAACTCTCCTAAATTAAACAGGCCTTATAATGTGCTGATTTTTAATTATTTTCATTAAGTTCTTAGAATGACGCCAAGATATCACTAGCCCTGCAGCCAATCTGTGTAGGATATATATATGCAATGTTTCAAAATATGAAAAAACCATTACTTTTGTTAATTAAATGACTGTAATTTATCCAAAAATCTTTTTAATGAGCAAATAAGACGATTAAATAACCAAAACCCAAAAAGAATTGCTAAACCTATAAATGAGAATAGGTTAATTCAGATTTGTAGGAGAAAATTCCTTATTTCAGTCAATATCGGATGTTATGAATGTTCAATGTTTCATAAAGTTTATAGATCATTGCTTTCTTTTTAGTCATTTCTCTCTATAATTTTTCATATGAGCAATAACAATATTTTGGCAGTATGAAAAATCGCATACTAATTACTTTATTGATGAGTCTGGCAATAAGCGGCTGCCAAAAACATCAAGCAGAGAGTTTAGCCGAGGCTGATGCAAACATTAAAGCGCAGTTTGAACAGTCAGATAATCAACTCAGTGCTTATCTGGACAAACTCGACTCTTCAACAATTAGTCTGGAAGAAAGAACACGCATCCTGTGTGAACAATATCCTAAAGAATATAAAAATAACTACATGCCTGCTCTGCTAAAACTTGCACCCAAGGAATATACAGAAAAAGAGTTGCTCACAGACCTAGACAATGCCTTGAATTTCTACAAGCTAAAAGCCAATATTCAGTGTTAATAAATACTTAGTCTAATCGTGCAATGAAATATAAAAAAAACCGCCTGAATCAGGCGGTTTTTTATGAAGAGCATATATCTTAAAAAAGATTAACGCTGTGGCTTTCACTGATCTTGTTGATTACGTGAACGTTGTTGTTGCTGGTTACTGTTTTGCTGTGGCTGTTGTTGCTGTTGGCCTTGCTGGTTTTGTTGCTGCTGGTCGCGCTGTTGCTGGTTGTGTTGACCACCCTGCGGCTGTTGTTGTTGCTGGTTATTTTGTTGCTGATTTGGGTTTTGCTGGTTGTTTTGTTGACGCTGCTGATCTTGATTTTGCTGTTGTTGCTGTTTCTGTTGGTCTTGCTGTTGATTATTAGCCATGGTGGTATTCCTTACTATTTGCTTTAAATTAAAAGCCGATAGGTTTCGACTTAATATCTACTCTACGCATTTTTCAGATTTCGCCAACCTTTAACCTGTTACAGATTAATTCAATGTAATAAATAGTAAGCTAAGTACTTGAAGTAGAGATTAATGCGCAACATAAATTACCTGACTATAATGCAACAGAAACATAATGAAAGATTTTATAGGTCAAAAATATATTATCCAATAAAAGGAATAACTTAAGTCCTATTTCATATATAGGAAAATTTTTAATAAAATTTAAAAAGTGTTATTAAATAGAACCACTTAATAACTATGCTATTGATATTTATAAATATATAAAAATAAATCTAAATCTTCTATATTTTTAAAAAATTAAATAAAACATTAAAAATACAATTCTTTTTGAATATTATTAACTGTGAAGAAATACGATACTTAACATGACCTCACCAATAAAACTTAAGCTGTTTCGAATTTACCTTGACTTTAATTCAAATATTTTTACTTATTATTTTGGTATAAACTTAGATCAAATCATTGTTTGTAATTATATTTATTAATCTATTTATAATAAATAAGCCTCTTTAAAAGAGGCTTATTCTATTCAGTTTTTATTAGATATTGACTACTTTGACGATAATCGTTTGAGTATCTTCCTGCTCTTCGGCCAGATGCAAACGTTTAAGCTCTTTGCTTTTTACTTTGAACTGCAAGTTCTGATAAGAAATTGTGCTTGGTATCTGATCAAAATATTGACCATCAGCGTCAATTTCTTCCTGAAATAATGGTGTACCCAATTGATAGTCAAGACTTTTTAAGACTACATATTTTACTGTGGTTTTCATTCCAACACCCTACTTTCACTAAGCACTTTATTTTTATTTTTACCACTGTTCCGCCTGAGAAGAAACCTCTATTTTTGAAAATAGCCCAAGCTTTAACCATTCAGATTTTGCGATCAGATCAACATGAAATTACACTAATCTATGAAAAAAATTTTAACTTTCATAAAAATATAAATATACTTGGAGTTGATCGACAGAAAAAATCTGTCTAAATTGATCTAAAATCACTCCCACAAAGAAAAGAAAATATAGAGACTATGATAAAAACCTGTTGCGGCTTACTCGAAGAGAAAAACATAAAAATTGCCTTTATCGAAAGCGCAAGTTCTGGATATCTCAGTAGCCAGTTCTCCATTTGTAAAGGAGAAGGTGCCGAAATTCTGATTGGTGGTTTGATCTGCTACGATGTAAGTGTCAAGACTTCTGTATTGGGCATTTCCAAGAATCTGATCAATAGTCATACCGCGGAATCTATGCCGGTAACGGTTGCTCTGGCGGAAGCAGGTAAAAAAATGTTCCGTGATGCTGACTGGATTATCGCCTGTACAGGATTGCTTAAACCAGGTGGTAGCGCGACACCAGAGAAACCGGAAGGAACATTTTTTGTGGCCATTAATGACGGCACGCAAATCCATCAGTTCCAGTATTATCTCAAAGGCTCGCCACTTGAACGCCTCAACAAACTGTCAGCTGTGGTTGCACATGACATGATCAATCTGTTGAATAACATCTAAGCTTTCAAAGTTACTGTATAGCCTGAATAAGCTTCATTATTTCTACCGTATTTTAAGATAGATTGGCATGATCAAATGCCAATCTATTTTTTTGAGGGTGGAATGACCATGAATATTAAAACTGCACTGCTCCTGCTCCCTCTGAGCTTGCCCACTCTGGCTTTCGCTACCGTAGGCGGTCCACAAAATATTGAAGTTCTAGGCTATGAAGTCAAAGAACAGAAGCTTTATATCATGCGTCATTATCTTGATGGTCGTGGACGCTTGCCTCAACTGTATTATTATAATTTTAAATCCCAAAAACCAAATCAACTGGTTCAGGTCAATTCCTTATATATCAACCCTAAAACCAAGCGCATCGATTATGATCAAGACAGTCGCAAGTTTGATCAGAACATTGCAAAAATCAAAAAACGTTTAGTTCCATTAAATCCGATTCAAAAATCAAAGCCACAGCTTAAGGTGTTAAAGACAACGAAAGGTAGCGCGCCTGCCTGGCATGATCCGAATGAAAAAGTGCCAAAATGGACCTATCAATATCAAGTGAAATCTGGCTTACAAAAAAGCCCGGGGCAGCAAGCGGTCAGCTATCAGCAAGGCTTGAAAATTAGCCAAGCCTATAAAGTTCCGAGACAAAATAAAACTCTGGTAATAGTAAAGTATCTGGGTATTCCTTTTGAAACAGGTTATAGCATTGAAGATCCGGCACTGTTAAGCCGATAACGAAACCGATAAAAAATAAGGTCTCAATTGAAACCTTATTTTTTTTATTTTTACTACAGAAACAGATTAAGCCGCAGTAGAACGCTCAGCGATTGGCACTACTTTACGCAACTCTGGCCCAGTGTAATCCGCGCTTGGACGGATAATACGATTGTCTGCACGTTGTTCCATCACATGTGCGGCCCAGCCTGTCACACGCGACATAACAAAGATCGGGGTAAACAGCTTGGTTGGAATGCCCATAAAATGATAGGCAGATGCATGGAAGAAATCCGCATTACAGAATAATTTCTTCTCGCGCCACATGACTTCTTCGCAGCGCACTGACACTGGATAAAGTACGGTATCACCGACATCTTTGGCTAAACGCTCCGACCAGACTTTAATAATGCCATTACGCGGATCATTGTCCTTATAGATCGCATGACCGAAGCCCATGATTTTTTCTTTACGTTCCAGCATGCCCAGCATTTCACGTTCAGCTTCTTCAGGCGACTTCCAGTTTTCGATCATGTCCATCGCAGCTTCGTTGGCACCGCCATGTAGAGGGCCACGCAAGGAACCGATTGCACCGGTAATACAGGAATGCATATCTGACAGCGTTGATGCACACACACGAGCGGTAAAAGTCGAAGCATTGAATTCATGCTCTGCATACAGAATCAAGGAAACATTCATTACCTGTTCATGTAGCTCATTTGGTTTTTCACCATGCAGAAGATGCAGGAACTGTGCACCGATTGAATCGTCATCGGTATTTTCTTCAATACGCACGCCGTCATGGCTATAACGATACCAGTAACAAATGATGGCCGGTAGCGTCGCCAAAATACGGTCTGCGATATCCTGTTGCCGCTCAAAAGACTGCTCAGTTTCAAGATTGCCCAGCATGGAAACGCCTGTACGCATCACATCCATTGGGTGGGAATCGGCTGGAATACGCTCAAGGACTTCTTTTAATGCCTGAGGTAAAGTGCGCAAGGATTTCAGTTTGGCTTTGTAGGCTGCCAATTGCTCTGCTGTCGGCAATTCTCCAAAGAAAATCAGATAAGCGACTTCTTCAAACTGGCAATGTTCAGCCAGATCCTGCACGTCATAACCGCGATAGGTCAGGCCTGCGCCACTTTTGCCTACTGTTGAAAGTGAGGTTTTACCTGCCACTTGTCCGCGCAATCCTGCGCCAGTGAGTACTTTTCCTTCAGCCATTTTTTTAATTCTCCTGTTTAAACAGTTTATCTAATGTATCTTCGAAGCTGTGATAATCTAAAAATTCATAGAGTTCTTTTCGTTGTTGCATGATATCCAGCACATTTACCTGAGTACCATGTTCGCGCACTGAACGCATCACTTCAAGTGCGGCTTTTTGCATTGCACGTGTCGCTGATAACGGATACAGCACCATGCCAATGCCCTGCTCGGCCAGTTCATCTACCGTATAATACGGCGTATCACCAAATTCGGTAATATTCGCCAAGACTGGCACACCGACCGCATCGCATACTGTACGATACATGGTAATATCAGTCATCGCCTCAGCAAAGATCGCATCTGCGCCCGCTTCAACACAGGCAGAAGCACGATCAATCACAGCTTGCAGGCCTTCTTTTTGCAGCGCATCGGTACGCGCCATCACCACAAAGTTTGAATCGGTTTTCGCATCTACAGCAGCTTTGATACGATCAACCATTTCCGGCTGTGATACGATTTCTTTATTTGGACGATGACCACAACGCTTCTGTGCAACCTGATCTTCAATATGAACCGCAGCGGCTCCTGCTGCAATCATCTGTTTGATCGTGCGGGCAATATTTAATGCACCGCCCCAACCGGTATCAATATCAACCAGTAAAGGTGTATCCACACGCTCAGTGATCCGGCGTACATCTTCAAGAACATTATCCAGGCTGGTCATGCCCAGATCAGGCAAACCATAAGAATAATTCGCGACACCCGCACCTGATAAATAAATGGCTTTATAACCGACCTGTTTGGCCATCATGGCAGCATAGGCATTTACCGTGCCCATAATTTGCAATGGTTTCTCGACTTCAAGCGCTTGTCTAAATCTTAAACCTGCAGACATTTGTTCTGTCATCTTCCTTTTCCACAGTCTTGGCTATAATTATTGAAATTCGAGTATACTCATTTGGCTTGCTCATTCCATAACCTGATAGAACAAATACTCTAAAACTTTAGTCAAATTTTTAAGTTTTGCTTTACCTAATCCAGCAAATACTGCACTTATCCGGCGCAATTATGAAATATGTGCATATATTTGCTATGATGGCGTTTCAATCTCTATTGACATGTTGATGTACTATCTCCTATGCAAGACCTCGCCCTAGAACCGCTCGCCAAAGATCTGCCACAGACCAAACGTGGTCATGAGCGTTGTATTGCGCTGCTGATCAGTGCAACCGAGCTATTTCTGGAACGGGGTTATGACGCTGTGTCTCTGGATGATATCGTCCAGCATGCCGGAGGCTCCAAAGCTTCGATCTATAAATACTTTGGCAATAAAGAAGGCTTGTTTAAAGCCATTTGCGATTATCGTCGTATCAAGTTTTTTGAAGATATCAGTATTCCGATCGAACTGATGGCACTAGATTTTCGTAGTTATTTAGTACACACGCTACTCAATTTTTATCACCAGATTATGCAACCTGAAAACTCGGCCTTTATGCGTCTGGTGCTGGAACAGAGTCAGCGTAATCCTGAACTTGCGCAGCATATTCATGAGCGAGGCCCGGTGCATGTGCAAAGTGCCATTGCCACGGCTTTAGAACAGGCAGATGCACAAGGTTTATTGCATTGCGAGAATCCGCAATATTCGGCGCAGCTGTATTTTGGTATTTTGCGCAATCTGGAATGGCGTATTCTGATGGGAATTCCGGTACAGGAAGATGATCAGGAAATCGACAGATACATCAGTTATTGTGTGGATCGCTTTTTAGACGGTCATCAAAAAGTCTAGGGTGTGTTGACACTTTTAGCTTAAAAAAATAGCGAAGTAGTAAAATCAAATCGCCAAACCCAATTTTACTATTCGCTATGCCTCGT
>NZ_JAMXXN010000021.1 GCF_024129435.1 Acinetobacter lwoffii
ATTATCAAAGTTCTGTTGCTTTAGCCTGTATATTTTTATGGCTACCTTTATAGGGTTAATTATGAACAGTAAATGTCAACAGACCCTAATAGTTTAGTTTAAAATGATATTTATACTTACAATAAATTTTCTAATGTTATGACAAATACACGAAGAGATAATTTTTCAAAACCTGTTGTGAGAGCATTAAGAGAACGGGTAAATAATCTTTGTTCTAATCCAGATTGTGGTAAGCAAACAATTGAGCCACAAAAAGCTACCTTAGATAAAATTAATCTTACTGGTACAGCCGCACATATATGTGCAGCAAGTGTAGGAGGACCAAGATATGATGAAACTATGTCTCAGCAAGAGAGAAAATCTATAGAGAATGGAATTTGGTTATGTAATCATTGTGCTAGAAAAATTGATATAGAACCTGATGCATATTCTGTTGAGTTATTAAAAGAGTAGAAAAATAAAGCTGAGCTTAAATTATTGGCGAATAGTAATAGTCCTCTATATGCGGAAAGTGAGTTTCAAAAGGAAGCACAATTAAGGGTGCTTGAAAGTCATAGATCAGGTCAAAGCTTTATAGGTGTGGCAAATTCTTCTTTAAATACTATTTCTAAAATAGTTCAAGAAGAGCTTAGGATACTTGATCCAAGACTAAATATTTCCTGTGACTATATCAATAGCACAACTCATTATAGAATAGATGTGGCAGAAGATAGTGAAGAGTCAGTAAAAATTAATTTTAAACCTAATAGTGCTGAAGAGTTTACCAAGAAATATACTAAGTTAATTGAAGGTGGGGAAACTTTTGAAATAGATGTTGATGCCATTAGTTCTAATTCAGAAGCTTTAAATGTTATTTTTCCTTCTCAGATAAAGGATGGAAAGCTATATGTTAAGAAAAATAGCGATTTAAGAGGAGAGTTAGAGTTTTTTGATGAAAAAGAAAATCTTATCTTGAGTGGTAATTCTGAGGTGGTTTATGGAGAAAAATCACATTCTTTAGAAATTACGAAATTTGACGGTTTAATGACCATAAAGTATAAAAATTCACCTATCAAAATTGGAGAGCCGAATAAAATACATTTTGAGATTTCTATCCATCTTAAAAATTGGGATGATATACCAGTCGAACGACTAACTTATTTTAATCAGATTAAAAGAGTATATAAGCTTCTCGCAGAATGTAATCAATTAAAGGTTAGACTTTCAGTAAATGGAATTGAAATATCATCTGTAATTACTGAAAATTTTCAAAAAGATTGGATAAACTCTATGTATATATTATTAGAATATGTAGAAAATGCTAGAAAAATCAGTGAAAAATTAAAGGTAGATGTTTTTTTTAGGTCTGATTTTCCACTAAATAATACAGAAATTAACAATTCTTACGAAATAGTTGAGTTGTTAGCAAATAAAAGTCACGAAAAGAAATTTTCTGCGTTCAGTAATTTTATTCCAAATAATGAAAAACAAGAATTAGATGCAATCTTTGCACAAGAAGACTATGAAATTATTATTCTTGAAAATAGAAAATTGAGTAATTTTATATTGTTAGACACTAAGGTTAAGTCAACCAAGATTTATATAAAAACTACCATTATTAATCCTCTTTTTGAGGTGGTTGAAAAAACAAAAAATAAAGAAGGTAGAATAGAATATAAGTGTAAGGTTCTACCTAAGGATGAAACTAGTTATTTAAATCGAGAGGTTTCTTTAGAGCCTTTTAACTTACAAAAAAATTAATTTCAGAAATTAAATAACGGTTTTAAATTTTACGATTGTTCATTCGTAAGCTCGAAACCATTTTTTTGGAAAATTCTAAGATTCCAAAAATAAACTTAGTGGATCATTTGATTTATCTAAAGTAAAACTTAGATCGGCAGGCTATCGCTTAGTATATCAGCTTATCGACTTCAAAATTGTCGTTTTGGTACTAGATGTAGATCGTCGAGATGCCATCTATAAAAAGATGTGAAAATTTTTTCTGGAAGTGCTTGCCATTGCTAAAACATCTTTCAGCCACACTTTGATGCACCCTCGAACCCCAATGGTGCAAAATGGTCTATTTTTTAGGCATACTTAAAAAATAAATCATTCTTGTTTTGCCTCTTTTTACGTATGTAATTAATTTCCCACGCATTCTGTTTAAATCTATTCTACTTTTATATTGTGGCACGCTTAATGCTTTTATTTATATACAACATAAATAGAGGATAGACATACACTTGATCACTCATAATCACAAACATCGGTTAACCATTCATGTATAAAAAGAATAGCAAGGACATGAGCAATCAAAATGGAATAAACCGGTGAAATACAAAACTTACTTTTGCTTTAGAACAAGCCCCATTTCAATGTTATGGGGCTTTTTTTCGCCCTTTTAAGCAAGTTTATTTACCTCATCCAAATAACTAAAAATTGGCACGCTTTCTGCATTTTCCTAAGTAATACGAAATTCTGGTTTTGTAATATCCCTAGGAGATGCACATGAACAATCCGACATCAAATAAAAAAATGCATCCATGGCTTCACTTTCTGGTTGAGCTGCTCAGTGTACGTGCAGGCTTTCACATTAAACAGTCTTCCCAATATCAACCCAAGGATCAACATCGTGCCTAAACAAAAATTGGCACGGATCAGTATTACCGTGCCAGAAACCACGCTACATGCGATGGATCAAAAAATTGTCGAGCAGCACTATGAAAGCCGTTCGCAGGCCATTGTCGACATGATTAACCGTCACCTGATTGATGATCTGGTGATTCGCGATGAAGTCATGGTTGGCACACTTACTTTGCTCTATGACGTCAGCCTTAAACCGCTACGCAGTCAGCTGGTCGATCTGCAACAGCAGTATCTGGCGCAAGTGATCAACTCACTTCATATCCAGCTGGATGATGAAAAAATCCTGCAAGTCATGCTGATGCAGGGCGCGAGCAGTGATCTGAAAGAAATAAGCGAACAATTTATTGCACTGAAAGGCGTGATTAAAGGGCATCTCGAACTGATGGATGCCGTCATGCCACCCATTCCACAAAATACCGAACACACTTAAGGAGAACAGCTGTGCACAACTTATGGACTGTACAGGACTGGCAACACGCCTACCAGAATAACAATATCCAGCTTAGTGACCTGATTGAGTATGTTGCCGGATTGAATAATGACGATCATGCCTGGATTTCAATTGCAACAGCAGCACAATTACAGGCACAAATTGATCCATTAACTGGTGCAGATAGTGCAAGCTTGCCACTTTATGGGGTGCCATTTGCAGTCAAGGACAATATTGATGTTGCAGGGTTCTATACCACAGCAGCATGTAAAGAGGTAGCTTATCTGGCAACTTCCGATGCAACAGCAGTCGCCAAATTAAAAGCTGCCGGCGCGATTGTCGTGGGTAAAACCAATCTGGATCAGTTTGCGACGGGTCTGGTTGGTGTGCGCTCCCCATACGGCGCGGTAAAGAACAGCTTTAATCCTGAATATATCAGTGGCGGCTCGAGTTCGGGTTCCAGTGTAGTCGTCGCAAACGGCTTAGTGCCATTTTCACTGGGTACAGATACTGCAGGTTCAGGACGTGTACCGGCAGGGCACAATAACATTGTCGGACTCAAACCGACCAAAGGCTGGTTCTCGACTACCGGCCTGATTCCGGCTTGCCGCACCATCGATGTGATTTCGATTTTTGCCTTAACGGTGGATAATGCCTGGCAGGTAGCGCAAGTCATGCAGGGCTATGATGCCAGCGATGAGTATTCCAGAACGCATCCTCAAAATGTTCCTAGCCAATTTTCAAAAGGGAAAATTGCCATTCCAGATACACTGGAATTTTATGGCGATGCTGAAACTGAAAAAGCATTCCAGCTGGCGATCGCACGTGTACAAAGCTTGGGTTATACGGTTGAGCCGATTGATTTTGCTCCATTTCAACAACTGGCAGCGGCCTTGTATAACCGCTCTTGGGTAGCTGAACGTACCAGTGCCGTGGAAAAAATGGTGCAACGCGAGCAGACCCATCCGGTAATTGGCCAGATTATTGCACAGGCAGACCGGTTCAGTGCGGTCGATGCCATGCAGGATGAATATGAACGCGCCCGCCAGAGCCGTGTTATTCAAAATACACTGGCAGATTATGATGCCTTGATGGTGCCTACGGCACCCACCATTTATCGCATTGCAGAGGTAGAAGCCGATCCTCTGGTGAAAAACAGCCACATGGGCGCTTATACCAATTTTGTCAATTTTGCCGACCTGTCGGCTTTGGCATTACCAAATAGTATTCGTGCCGATGGTCTGCCAACGGGTGTGACCTTTATTGCGTCAGCCTGGATGGATGAAGCACTGGCCAAATTCGGGCAAAAATGGCAGCAGGCGAGCCAGTTAAAGTTAGGCACATCTGAACGCCTGTATGAAAAAACAACTGGAATCTCATCAGGTCACAACGTGAAACTGGCTGTCGTCGGAGCACATCTGACCGGAATGCCGCTGAATTTTCAGCTGACCACACGTGGTGGCACCCTGATCAAGCAGACCCGGACTACTTCGCATTACAAACTCTACGCTTTAAAAAATACCACACCGCCAAAACCTGGCCTGCAATACAACGCGAAAGGTTCTTCAATTGAAGTCGAAGTCTGGGACATTCCGCGTGCACTGTTCGGGGACATTGTTGCAGAAGTGCCAGCACCATTGGGTATTGGCAATGCCCAACTGATTGATGGTACATGGGTTAAAGGCTTTATCTGTGAAGGCTATGCGCTTGAAGATGCTTCCGATATTAGCCATTTCGGTGGCTGGCGCGAATTTATGAAATCAAAACAGCTTTCAAATACTAAATTTAAATGTGAATGCATAGGGGAAATCGCAAAATGATCAAAAAAGCATTGATGTCAGTCTCTGTACTGTCTGCAATTTTATTGGCGGGCTGTGACAATACTGCCAAAGTTCCTGAACCGAATGCCAAGGCTGAAGGTACTGTAAATATTCAACCCATCCGTATTGGTTATAGCGACTGGCCGGGCTTTGTGGCCTGGCAGGTAGCGATTGAAAAAGGCTGGTTAGAGGAAGCTGGAGTCAATGCTGATTTTAAATGGTTTGACTATTCAGCTTCACTTTCAGCCTTTGCCGCCAACCAGTTGGATGCGGTCATGGTCACTAATGGTGATAATCTGGTCACTGGCTCTGGTGGGACTAAAGGCGTGATGATCATGGCGACCGATTATTCAGCCGGGAATGACGTGATTATTGCCAAGAATGGTATTAATTCGATTCAGGATCTGCGCGGTAAAACCGTAGCCACTGAAAAAGGTCTGGTCGATCACTTACTGCTGTCTACGGCACTGGATGATGCCAAAGTTGGCCTGAATGAGGTCAAACTGGTCAATACCATGACCAATGAATTGCCACAGGTATTTGCAACTGCCGATATTGATGCAATTGCGGTATGGCAGCCAGTGGCGAATCAGGCTTTATCCGCGGTGGCCGGTTCCAAGATTATTTTCACATCTAAAGACAAGCCCGGTCTGATTTACGATACTTTAACCGTTAATCCGACCCATCTTGAAGCCAATAAAGAGCAATGGAAAAAGGTGATTCAGGTCTGGGATAAAACGGTGAAATACATCAACGACCCGGCGACTCGTGAAGATGCCGCACAGATCATGTCTAAACGTGTCGGGGTCGATGCGAAAACTTATATGCAGTTTCTTGACGGCACCCATTTACTCGATTTAGCAGCGAACAAGAAAGTCTTTACCAAGGGTGATGGCTTCGATTCGATCTATGGTTCCAGCTACCATGTCAATAAATTCAATGTGGCCAACGGCATTTATACGACAGAAATGAATGTAGATGGTGTGATTGTTCCGACCTTGGTACAAGAACTCAAATAGAGCATATATCCTCATTTAGGAATGTAATCTAAACCCATAAAAAATCCCCAGATTGGGGATTTTTTATTATCAGATCAATATCAAAAAATTAAAGCTGCGTACTTTTAGAAAAGACATTGATAAAAATAATGCCAATAATCATGAATGCCAGCCCGATCAGTGCAGGAAGATCCAGTTGCTGTTTAAATACCAAGAGACCAACCGTTGAAATTAAAATAATGCCGGCTCCTGACCAGATCGCATAAGCAATGCCCATCGGGATGGTTTTCATGGTTAGTGACAGAAAAAACAGGGCAATGGCATAACCCAAAATGGTAGCAAGCGAAGGCCAGAGCACACTAAAACCATTAGAGGCTTTAAGTGCAGAAGTCGCAATAACCTCTGCAATAATGGCAATCGACAGATATAAAAAAGACATATTTCTCCCTATAGCACCCGTTCTGCATGCTGCATCAGATGTTCCCGTTCTGAATTGAGCCAGCTTTCAGCTTCTGTAGTCGTTGGCGTCCTGTATTGAAATTCATAGTCCGGCTGATATATATCCAGCGCAAAAATCAGGTCAATGTCGCGACCATCTAAAATGACGTGCTGAACCAGACGGGTTTCATCGAGAACTTCAAAATTTTCCAGATGAAAGGCTTTGCCTGTCTCACTGCTGCGAGTGCTATAAGTTTTGCTTTGACTATCAGTCCCAATAGATACCTCAAAACTTTCTAACAAGGTAAACACGGTCGGTTCGACAGCTTTAAAGTCCATTTGAGCGACTGTACTTTGCACTTCTGGTAAACGCGTCAGGGCATAGGCAATATGATTGCCACAAATCATCAGGCCACCATCCATTTCCAGCTCCTGACCAGATTGAACATCAAACGCAGACTTAAGACGCAGGCCTAAAAATAAACCGTGCTGTACCTGCTGTCGCCAGTCTTCGACATAAACATTACTGGGAGAAAATTCCAGAATGCAGTTACCAATCGCATGTAGCTTAGCTGGTTCCGGCCATTGCACATGATTCTGGTAATTGGCGTAGTCTTTCACTTCCCAGGACAAGAGTTGGCTGGCACTATCCCAAAGTGTATTGCCAATCCAGCCTTGGCGTTCCTGAACAGCAGTTCCCGTCTGGCTTTTTAGACGAAGATCAATAGTAAAACTGCGCGACTGAAACCAGTACACAATGGTATTTTCATCAGTCAGGCCATTATAAAAACTGATACTTTTACGCCGGAAAGCACCGTATAAAAAGTCCGGAATAATCTCTGGCTGAGGGGTGGTGGGCTTTAAAGTCTTAATCACTTCAAACAGATTCATGATGCTGTCTCCGCCTGTTCTTCAAGTCCAAAAGAGGAAAGTGGTACAGCATTTTTTAAGATCAGTTCACCGCTAGCAATGCGCTGTTTTAAATATTGAAAGGTCTGGGCGGTCTGATTAAACAGATGCTCACCCCCGATCAGGGCAGAATATTTGGAATTTTCAGTGTGAATAACCGGTTCAATCACGGTGTCATAATTGCAGGCGCAAAACAGCGGGAATGAATAACGTTCTTCCGAGACCTTTTTCACGCGGTGCTTGGTGGCGAGATATTTACCATTCGACAGAATTTCCATCATGTCACCGATATTCATCACCAGGGTATTTTCAATCAGAGGAATGTCGATCCATTCGCCGGTTTTATTTAAAACCTGTAAGCCGGGCGCGGTTGGTAACAGCAAGGTAAAGCATTCGTAATCGGTATGTGCGCCAATGCCTTCGGCATCTTGCACTTCCGGATTATAGGGATAATGAATCAAGCGTAGCTGACTTGGTGCAGCAGTAATTTTGCTTTCAAAAAAGTCCTCACGAACGCCCAACGCCAGTGCAAAGGCAGAAAAAATCTGCCGGCTGATCTCACGCAGATGACTATAGTATTGGCTGACAATAGACTTGAAATCCGGATGGTCTGGCCATAAGGTGGGCCCAAGTAAAGGACAGTCTTTTCTTACCCCCTGATAATCATAATTGACATCATAGGCTTCTTTTAAATCATAACTGTTGCCGGCAAACTGTTCTTCGCCAATCGGCACATAGCCACTATGGTTTTTTGATTTGCCAATATAGTGCTGCATTTTGGTGTCCAGATCCTGAGAAAAATAGGACTGGGCCATTTCAATCAGGGCTTTGGCGTAATCAGAATTAAACTGGCTACCTTGCAGATAAAGAAATCCGACTTCTTTACAGGCATGATCCAGAGCATGAGCAACTTCAATACGATCGGCTAAATCCGGACTTTGTAATTTTGAAATATCAACCAGTGGGAGTACATATTGCGCTTGCATGATAATCACCTCTAATGTTGGTCGTCCAACACAGCGATTAAAACCTTCGGGTCGTCCCAAAGGCATTTTGGATAAGATTATTTATTGCTGCTGACCTTGGTCATACGCGGAATGACCGGCAGTTCTGCCAGTGCCGGATCCAGTTCATCTTCTTCAGCATGCACCAGATAATCGACACGTTGTCTTAACTGTTTAAATTCAGGACTAAGCATGACGTCTGGATGGCGTGGACGAGGTAGATCAACTTCGATAATTTCCTTGATTTCACCCGGATTGGCTTTCAGCCCCACAATACGGTCGGCCAGTAAAATGGCTTCATCCATATCGTGAGTCACAAAAATGATGGTGATGTCGATATTTTGCCAAAGATCCATCAGATGACGCTGCATTTTTTGCCGGGTATGCGGATCGAGTGCTCCAAAGGGTTCATCCATCAACAGGATCTTCGGTTCATTGACCAAAGCCCGGGCAATCGCGACACGCTGTTTCATCCCGCCAGACAGCTCATGCGGATACTGGTTTTCATACTTTTCCAGACCAATGATATTGATCCATTCACGTGCCTGCGCTTCGGCCGCTGCACTACTTTGGCCTTTCATGCGCGGGCCAAACATGACATTTTCCTTGACGGTTTTCCATGGAAACAGGGTATAGCCCTGAAACACCATGCCACGCTCCGGACTTGGGCCGGTAATTGGCTGGCCATCCACCAGAATCTCACCACTGCTATAAGGATCCAGACCGGCGACTACACGGCTAAAGGTTGACTTGCCGCAACCGGAAGGCCCAATCACACAGATGAACTCCCGCTTATGAATTTTCAAATCAAGGGCATTTAAAACCGTACGCTCGGTTTTGCCATGACTGAATGATTGGGTCAGCTGTTTGGCTTCCAGAATCACCGGACGGCTATAAATCTTGTCAAAGTATTCGCGGGTATTAAATTCAGTGTTTTGCATCAGTTAGCTCCCGGTTTCCATTTAAATAAGCGTTGTCCCAATTTCATCAAGATCACATCACACAGCAGACCAATCACCCCGATAATCAGGATCGCGGCAAAGACATTATCAAAGTTCTGATAGCGGGCTTGCTGGGTAATGAACCAGGTAATTCCGGAGGTGCTGCCGATCAATTCTGCTACGATCAGGTATGTCCATGCCCAACCCAGCAGCACACGCAGATTGCGGTAAATTTCAGGCAGGGCCGCTGGAATCACCACATGCAACAGGCTTTTCAGTTTATTGGTGCCCAAGGTAAAACCGGCTTCAATCAGGCTGCGATCCACCAGACGTGTGGTATTGGCAATGATCAGGATTTGCTGGAACAGGGTTCCTATCACAATAATGGCAATTTTGGGTGCATCATTAATTCCGAGAATTGCCACTGCCAGTGCACCAAAGGCGGGAGCAGGTAAATAGCGGAAAAACTCAACAAAGGGTTCGGTCAGCTGGGAAATTTTATTTGAAAATCCGCATAAAATACCGAGTGGAATACCAACCAAGGAAGAAATAAAGAACGCGGTAAAGACCAACTTGATACTGTGCCACAGACTTTCATGAAACCAGGGTGCATTGGCTTGGGTAGGCTCCGTGGTAAAAGCTGTGATCAGTGCAATTGCCACTTGATGCGGTGCAGGCAGATAAATCGGGTTGACCAGAATACCCTGCGGCGGAGCCAGACCCTGATCTACCGCAGACTGAGCAGCAGAAAAAAACTGGTCTTTATCAATACGACTTTCGACCTGTAAATAGGCAACACTACCTGAATCAGTAATCTGGACTTGTGGATGCCAGATAAATGGCAAGTAGCTGACTGCACACCAAATTAAAATTGGTATTAAAAAAGACCCCAAGCCAAACAGCAATTTATTTCTTTGACTGAGTTCACGTGCAACGTAACTCATAGTGTTGCCCCTCAATATTACAAATTTTATAAAACGTAATACTGACTAAGCAAAATGGATGCCATGATGAGGGGAAACAGCCAAAATGTTAAAATAATCTTATATTTAAAAAGAAAATTTAAAATGAAAGGTAAGGATGGCAACTTACTTAAGTTAACATTCTGATTACATGTAGAAACATAAAACATGGAATTTTAGTCTTTATTGGTTATTTTTTGATCCAAACTATTTCATATCTTTACATCGGTTTAATTCGACCCAGCTTTTCTTTAAGGTATTGCTCACTTCTTAACTCATTGAATTATAAAAAGGGGAGCAATGTTAGAGTTTAAAAATCAAATCGTACATGGCGCAATTTTCGATATGGATGGAACCATGTTCGATACGGAACGCTTGCGCTTTCAAACCTTGCAGCAAGCTTCACGTGAGCTGATTGGTGTCGAATTTTCTGAAAGTTATTTAATGCAGTGTTTGGGCCTCAGTGCCCGTAGTGCAGAGCAGCTAGCCAAAGAGCGTTATGGACAGGATGTGCCCTATGCTGAGATTCGCCAGCGTGCCGATGTGCTGGAACTGGAACATGTACGTCATCACGGTGTTCCCATTAAAAAGGGTTTATTGCAGGTATTGGAACGCTTACGCAAGGCAGGCCTGAAAATGGCGGTGGCGACTTCAAGTCGCCGTGCAATCGCAGAAGAATATCTGATCAATGCCAATGTCTATAAGTTTTTTGATGTGCTGGTGTGTGGCGATGAGATTAAACAGGGGAAACCTCATCCGGAAATTTTTATCAGTGCAGCCGAAAAAATCAATTTAAGCCCGGCCCAGTGCCTGATGTTTGAAGATTCTGAAAACGGTTTGCGTTCTGCCTATGATGCAGGTGGTATGACGGTACTTTTCAAGGATATCAAAATACCGAACGAGTCCATGCTGGCACAAGCCCAGTATTATTATGAAACGGTCGAAGATTTTTTAATGGAACTGAACCAGTTTGTTCCGGTTCTGGACATGCCGGAACTGAATACTGCTTTTCCGCAAACACTCAATCAGCTGACTGTCGGGATTCACGGTTTTGGTGCAATTGGGGGCGGTTATCTGGCTCAGGTATTATCACACTGGGATGGATACACTCGTCCGCGCAAAATTATTGCTTCGACACGTAATCCGCTGTATCAATCTAGCGTCAATGCTTTTGGCACTTACTGTATTCGCTATGGCCAGAATTCTTTTGACCAGCGTATTGAAAATATGAGCGTGATTGATGCGCATGATCTGGAACAAATGCAGAACATGTATATTGAATCCAGTCTTGTAGCAGTCTGCGTACCTGAGGAAGCGCTGGTTTCTGAAGCAGAGGTCATTGCACAGGGCTTATACGCACGTTATCTGGCTTATGAGCAGCAGGATCAGCCACTGACAGTTTTAATTATCCTGAATAAAATCGGCGCTAAACAACGGGTAATGCAGCAGATTCTGAATAGTCTGCGAATGATTACTGATGGACAGACAGCCCAGAAAATTATGGATCAACATTATTTCTGTGACACCGTGGTCAACCGTATGGTGTCCAAGCTGTCAGACCAGAAACTGTACCGTCAGCTGCGTATCAAATACAACATGTTCAAGCAATATCAACTGGATGAGGATCTGTCCGTAGTTGATCTGGATGATGCTACGGCACTGAATGCAGAACAGGAACATCAGGCTGGGCTATATATTGAAGACCTGCGCCGTAATTTCCAGCCGAGTCATATTCTGCAGTCTATGGATCTGATTCTGTTTAATGCTGAAACAGATATGCCGATTTATGTAGAAAATAACAGTCCGTTACTGGCGAAAATGCGGCAGATGATTCTGGTGGATGATATTGCCAATATCCAGCTGATTAAAAACCGCTTATGGAATGGCGTGCATGCGATGATGGCGTGGTATGCCAGTCTGCGTGGACATCAGACTATTGGTGTTGCCATGTCTGATCATACAGTCAGAAAATTTATGCACCAAGCCTTAGCTCAGGTGAAGCATGGTCTCTGCTACCAGATTCCAAAACATGCCTCAGACCTGGAACGTATGGCTCAAAGCTTTAGTGAATCCTGTGCCAATGCTTATCAGGATCCATGCGCGCGTGTAGGTCGTGAACCCCTAAGAAAACTTGAGTATAATGAGCGTGTTATGGGGTCATTGGCCACCTTGCTTAAATATAGCTTAGCTTATGATGTTATATTAAAAGGAGCGGTGCTCGGTTATGTCTATGCTCTCGAGCAGGGTGAATGCGGGCAGCAGGAACTTTTGATGCATTTGCAGATTCAGTTGAGACATATGGCATTGGAGCCACAGCTCTATGAGGCGCTATATGATGAAATGTCACAATTCATCAATCAGATTATTGCTGGAAAATTGTCCTTGCAGAAATTCATGCAACTGGATTTACAGCGGGCATTAAGCTAAATAAAACATTAAATAAAAAAGACCCGGAATTTCCCCGGGTCTTTTTTATGGGAATATACAAAGTATTAAACAGTGCTAGATTCTTGTTGATAAATACAGGATTGTGCAATCTGTAGCTGATCATCCACTGACAGATCAATATCTTCCCATTTCTGCATCTGCTGCAGGAGCCAGATAAAATCATCGACTTTCGGTTTGGCACTTTCTCCAACAAAATTCCGGATAATATTCTTGATCTTGTAAAAGTCATAAACATGCCGCTGGGTGGAACATTCAAACTGAATAATCTGATAATCCACCAGCATGTCCCATACTTCTGATAAATCACTGCGCTGCTTTAAATCATTCTGCGCTTTTTGTACTGCCTTGACCACTGCCTCTACAGTAAATGGATGCTGTTCTGCCCATTCCTGGGTCATGGCCAAGACTTTATCGGCAACTTTTGGAATGACATTCTGGCTCGCCGCAACGATAAAGCTATAGCCTTCAAGTTTGGCCTGAATATTCCAGGGTTCTCCCACACAAAAACCATCGAATACTTGTTCCGAAATTCCTTTTACCATGGAAGGCGGTGGAGAGGTCATCAGCTGGATATTCTTGGCCAGTTGTGGATCAGTCAGCGCCAACCATTCTTTTAAACAGTAATGGTGAATTGAATATTTATAGACATAGGCCAGATTGATGGGATGATTCTGTTGTAAAGCCTGCACCAGTTTTTTTGAGGTACTCTGTTCATCATCCCCAGGCTGGATGCCGAGTTCATAGCACCAATCCTGGCGCAGGCTAATAAAAGCCTGATTCACGCTCAGTACTAGAGGGGTTTGCAAAGCCACCTGTAACTGGTCTGTGCCCAGGGCAGCAGCGGGCAACATGGCGGATAGACAATGTGCAGCATCCAGAAAGCCATAGGCCAGACGGTCACGCAAACTTGACCAGGAAGCTTCACGGATTAAATTGATGGTTAATCCTTGCTCGGAAAAATACCCCTGTTTTTCGGCCCAGAGAATGGCGACACAATCAAGTAAAGGAATATAGCCAATATTGAGTTCAGTTTTTTCTAATGTGGACATATGCTTTTCCTTATTGGCCCAATAACAGCTTTTGTGCATCCAGTAAGCGTCTGGCCATTTCACCAATGGTAATCCGGTGACTCATGGCATTTTTACGCAATAAAGCAAAGGCTTGTTCTTCCGTTAAGGCATGTAGCTGGATGAGCAGTGCTTTGGCTTTATCAATATCTTTACGATCAATCAGCTTGTCCTGGGTTTCTTTTAAATCATCCAGCAGCTTTTTATGTTTGCGAAACTGTTCAATTGAAATTTCCAGAATGCTTTCTAGTTTAGTGGGATCAATACCATCGACAATATAAGCCGTGATTCCGGCATCAATTGCACTTTTGATGGTGTCTTTATTGGAGTTCTGGGTAAACAGCACGGTCGGAAGTTCATATTGGCTGACACAGCTTTCAATAATATCCCGATGCGGATGATCCATATTCAGCAGGATCACATCTGCATGAATACCTTTGACATGCACCATATTCAGGTCATTCAGGATTAAACAGGCCACCACCTGAAAATCATGTAAAAGTAGGGATTCCTGGATGAATTGGGCGCGCTCCAAATCATCATCAATAAGAGCAATTCGTAATTTGGACATGGAATATTTTCAAGTAAGGCCTAAGGAATATTCAAGCAGGATTAAAGCAAAAAACATGCCATTAAATTGGTGCATAAAATTCTATTTTTCTGTTCAATTTAGTGCACAGCTTTAGATATTTCAGCTGATAGCTCATCAAAATGAAGCATTTATATTAAACGTCTGCCTGAAACAAGGCATTTATCTATTAAAAAAGTTGGCACGGTTTCTGCATTTATTAAATCGTCAAAGATGACTTTCAATACTAACAACGGCCAACGATGTCCGTTCTGATCGTAATTGCATTTTCAAAAAATGTGATTGGTATTTCGTTCAGCACAGGATAAATGACATGGTCAGTTGTTCAGCAATACAAAACGTACAAGCGTTTCAACCCTTCCTCCAGCATTACAAAGCGCTGGGTCGCGGTATTTACAACATATTCAATCAGCAGACATATCAATGCCTAGACGTGATATGTGGCTTTTTATCATCTTTAAAAAAACAATAGTTGGAGTGCAGATATGAAAATTCTCATGATTGGGCATGGCATGGTGGGGCATAAATTCATCGAATCTGTACTGGAACAGGCCGGTGATGACATTGAGCTGACCATTTTGGCAGAAGAGCCACATTTAGCTTATGACCGGGTACATTTGACCGAATATTTCAGCGGCAAGTCGGTCAAGGATCTGAGTCTGTGTCGTAGTGATTTTGCCGATGCTTATGGCATTGATTTGCGACTTAATACTAAAGCGGTTGAAATTGATCAGCTCCATAAAACCGTCACCACCAGCCAGGGTGATGTGCTGAGTTTTGACAAGTTGATTCTCGCTACCGGCTCTTATGCCTTTGTACCCCCAATCCCGGGCAATGATCGTCAGAATTGCTTTGTTTATCGTACTATTGAAGATCTGGATGCCATTCGTGCAGCTAGCCTGAATGCAAAAACTGGCGTAGTGATTGGCGGCGGCTTGCTAGGGCTGGAAGCAGCGAAAGCTCTGCGGGATCTGAATCTGGAAACCCATGTCGTAGAATTTGCTCCGCGTCTGATGGCGGTGCAGATTGATGATCTGGGCGGCCGGGTATTGCGCTCTAAAATTGAAGACCTTGGTGTCAAGGTACATACTCAAAAGGCCACGTCGAGTATTGAAGATGGTGACAGCACTCAGCATGTAATGAAGTTCGGAGATGGTTCGGTACTTGAAACCGATATCATCCTGTTCTCGGCTGGGATTCGTCCGCGTGATGAACTGGCGCGCCAGAGCGGCTTACTGATTGGTGAGCGTGGCGGCATCATCATTAATGATTATTGTCAGACCTCACATCCGGACATTTATGCCATTGGTGAATGTGCACTTTGGGATAATAAAATTTATGGTCTGGTTGCACCGGGCTATGACATGGCCCGTATCGCGGTGAAACACGTACTAGGACAAGAAAGTCATGCATTCGCTGGTGCAGACATGAGCACCAAACTTAAACTGATGGGGGTGGATGTTGCCTCTATTGGTGATGCACACGCCATGTCCCCAGGTGCCTTGAGCTATTTCTATGCTGATGAAGCGGCGCAGGTTTATAAAAAAATCGTGGTGTCAGCAGACAAGACCAAGCTGCTGGGCGCGGTGCTGGTGGGCTGTGCCAAAGAATATAGCGATCTTTTACAAATGATGCTGAATGGTCTGGCTGTACCGGAGCAACCGGAAAGCCTGATTATGCCGGGCTTTGATCAGTCAACTTCCAAATCGGGTGGTAGTGGCATCGATTTATTGCCTGACAGTGCGACCATCTGTTCCTGTAATAACGTTTCCAAAGCTGATATCTGTTCAGCCATTGATGGCGGTGCAACTTCATTGGGTGCACTGAAAAAATGCACCCAGGCTGCAACGGCGTGCGGTGGCTGTGCGCCATTGGTGACGCAGGTTCTCAAATCTGAATTACAGCGTCAGGGTGTCACGGTGAACAATCACCTGTGTGAACATTTTGCCTATTCACGTCAGGAACTGTATCACCTGGTACGTGTGCATGAAATCAAGACATTCTCTGACCTGATTCAGCAACATGGGCACGGCATGGGCTGTGATATCTGCAAACCGACTGTAGCCAATATTCTGGCATCCTGCTGGAATGATTTTGTGCTGAAACCAAGTCATGCTGGTTTGCAGGATAGCAACGACTACTACCTCGGCAATATCCAGAAAGATGGTTCCTATTCGATTGTGCCACGTGTGGCAGGCGGCGAGATTACCCCAGATGGCTTGATCACGATTGGTCAGATCGCCAAAGATTATGGTCTATATACCAAAATCACGGGCGGACAACGAATTGACATGTTTGGTGCGCAGGTACATCAACTGCCTGAAATCTGGGAAAAACTGATCAATGCCGGTTTCGAATCTGGACATGCCTACGGCAAATCCTTACGTACGGTGAAATCTTGCGTGGGTAGTACCTGGTGCCGTTTTGGAGTCGATGATTCTGTCGGCTTGGCGATTTTCCTGGAGAATCGTTATAAAGGCCTGCGTTCACCACATAAAACCAAAATGGCAGTATCCGGCTGTACCCGTGAATGTGCAGAAGCACAGAGCAAGGATGTCGGTGTCATTGCCACGGAAAAAGGCTGGAATCTATATGTATGCGGAAATGGCGGCATGAAACCGCGCCATGCTGAACTGCTCGCCTCGGATCTGGATACTCCCACACTCATCAAATATATCGACCGCTTCTTTATGTTCTATATCCAGACAGCAGACCGTCTGCAGCGCACCAGTGTGTGGCGTGACAATATGGAAGGTGGGCTGGACTATCTGAAAGATGTCATTGTGCATGATTCGCTCGGCATTGCCGCTGAACTGGAAAGCCGTATGCAGCATGTGATTGGCACTTATCAGGATGAATGGCGCACTGCGATTGAAGATCCTGAAGTGCGCAAACGCTTTAAGACTTTTATTAATGCCAAAGTAGCCGAGCAGAATGACCCGCATATTCAGTTTGCGCCTGTACGTGGCCAGATTCGTCCAAAGACAGAAGCTGAACGTGATTTAAACCGTATTCCAGTGGTTGAAGCCTAAATACCACAGTCAGGGAGAATGAAAATGACAATTTTAAAAGACATGAACGAACTGAACTGGTACGAAGTCTGCAATCTGGATGAGATCACTCCGAATACCGGTGTGGCAGCCCTGATTGAAGATCAGCAGATTGCAATTTTTCGCGTGGGTCAGGAACAGCGGGTTTATGCACTCAGCAATCAGGATCCGTTTAGTCTGGCCAATGTCATGGCACGTGGCATTCTGGGTGATCTGCAAGGTGAGCGTGTAGTCGCATCCCCAATTTACAAGCAGCATTTCAGTCTGGTGACCGGTCGTTGTCTGGAAGAACAAGAGCAGAAATTACTGGTATTTCCAACCCGAATTGAAAATGGCAAAGTTCTGGTGAGTCCGACTCCACAAAAAACTTATATTTCCAGTAATGGTCAAAACACAGAGCGCTTAAAACTGGTACTGATCGGGAATGGACTGGCGGGTATGCGTTGTCTGGAAGACTTGCTGGATATGGCGCCAGATCGTTATGACATTACCGTGATTGGGGAAGAGCCATGGGGCAATTACAACCGGATCATGTTGTCACCGGTATTGTCTGGTGAGAAAAGCTTTGCAGAAATTATGCTGCATTCAGCCGACTGGTATGCTGAAAAAGGCATTCGATTCATTGCTGGGGATGCTGCCATCGCTATCGACCGTTCGCGTAAACAGGTCCACACCCAAAAAGGCGAAGTCGTTGCTTATGACCGTTTGATCCTCGCCACTGGTTCCAAACCCTTCATGCCACCTATTCCGGGTGCTGAACTTGAAGGCGTGATTAGCTTCCGGGATATTCAGGATGTTAACCGCATGCTGGATTACTGCAAAACCAAGAAAAATGCCGTCGTGATTGGAGGTGGGTTGCTGGGTCTAGAAGCAGCTTATGGACTGAAGCAGCAGGGGATGAATGTAACTGTGCTGCATCTGATGGACCGTATTATGGATCGTCAACTGGATATGAAAGCCAGTCAAATGCTGAAAAAATCAATTGAAGATAAAGGCATCCGAATCATCACTGAAGCCAACACCGAAGAGCTGCTCGGTATTGATGGTCACGTGACTCAACTGCGACTAAAAGAAGGGACAATGCTGGATGCCGATTTGGTGGTCTTCGCCGTCGGGATTCGACCAAATAAAACCCTGGCTGAACAGGCTGGTCTGCGCTGCAATCGTGGGGTGCTGGTGAATGACACCATGCAAACCTATGACCCGAGTATTTATGCAGTGGGTGAATGCATTGAGCATCGTGGCCAGACCTTTGGACTGGTTGAGCCATTATGGGGACAGGCCTTTATCTGCGCGACGCATCTGGCTGAACATGGCCGACTGACCTTTAAGGCACCGACTGTTCCGACCCAACTCAAGGTTAGCGGATGTGATGTCTTCTCAGCCGGAAATTTTGAACCTCAGGATGATTTTGAAGATATCGTGCTGAATGATGAAAAACGTCAAATCTATAAACGGATCATTATCCAGCAGGACAAGGTCATTGGTGCGGTGCTATTTGGCGATACCGAAGATGGAGCTTGGTATGCAGAACTGATTGCAGATCAGACACCGATTAGTAATATCCGCAGCAAACTGCTTTTTGGTCGGGATTTTGCATTAAAAAAGGCAGGGTAATCGGATCAATCTCCCAACCCCTCTTTAAACAAGAGGGGACCCTCACTCCTTTATTAAAGGAGGGTTGGGGAGGATTAAAGCTTTTGAGACATAGAAAAAATTTAAATCAAACCTGTAAAAGCTAGATATCAGAGATTTGGTGAAACACGTGAATTTGGATGATTAAGGAGCACAGCAGCAATGAATAGTATTCCGGTTATGGAACTACATAGCTCTACTGAATCCCAAATAAAAACCGCTCAGACAACCTGTCCTTATTGTGGAGTAGGCTGTGGCGTCATCGCGCACGTAAGCCAAACCCCTATGGGTGAAAAGGTTCAGGTTGAAGGCGATGTTCAGCATCCTGCGAACTTGGGCAAGTTGTGTATTAAAGGCAGTCATCTCGCCGATACACTTGGCTTAAAAACCCGACTTCTGCATCCGATGACTGGTCGAAAAGAACAGCGGCAAATAAGCACTTGGGATCATGCCATTTCAAGTATTGCCAATAAATTTCAGCAATGTATTGATCAGTATGGGCGCGACAGCATCGCCTTTTATGTCTCTGGCCAGCTTTTAACTGAAGACTATTATGTGGTGAACAAGTTTGTAAAAGGCTATCTCGGTACTGCCAATATTGATACCAATTCAAGACTGTGCATGTCATCTGCTGTGGCAGCGCATAAACGGGCTTTTGGCGAAGATCTGGTACCGGCCAGCTATACAGATTTTGAGCAGACAGAAATGGTGGTTCTGGTCGGATCCAATACCGCCTGGTGCCATCCGGTGCTTTATCAGCGCATTATGAAAGCCAAAGAAGAGCGGGATTTATTCGTGGTAGTGATTGATCCACGCTTTACCGCAACCTGTGAAGCGGCAGACTTACACTTACCCATTTTACCCGGTCAGGATGTCGCGCTGTTTAATGGCTTGTTGCAATATCTTCAGCAAAATGGTCATGCCGATCTGGATTTTGTTACACACCATACTCAAGGTCTGGAGCAGGCGCTTGCCAGTAGCTCGACAGAGTCATCGCTTGAAAGCGTGGCAAAGCGTACTGGTATTGCTATTAAAAAATTAACCTTATTTTTTGAGAAATTTGCCCAGACCGAAAAAATCATGAGCCTGTTTTCCATGGGTGTAAACCAATCCTCTCAAGGAGTAGACAAGGCCAACAGCATTATCAACTGTCATTTATTGACAGGAAAAATAGGCAAACCCGGTTCAGCACCTTTTTCCATGACCGGACAGCCGAATGCGATGGGCGGACGGGAAGTCGGTGGGCTGGCCAATATGCTGGCCAGTCATCTGGATTTGGATAATCCGCAACATCAGCAACTGGTGCAGGATTTCTGGCAAAGCCCGGTCATCGCGCGGCAGCCCGGATTAAAAGCAGTCGATTTATTTCAAGCGGTGGAAAGCGGGAAAATCAAAGCCATCTGGATTATGGCCACCAATCCGATCGTGAGTTTGCCCGATGCAGATCAGGTTAAACGCGCTCTGGAGAAGTGTGAATTTGTGGTGGTCTCCGATATTTGTCTCAACACCGATACCACGCAATATGCCGATGTACTGTTACCGGCACTGGGTTGGGGCGAAAAAGATGGCACAGTCACCAATTCGGAGCGCTGTATTTCCCGGCAAAAGGCTTTTTTGCCGGCTCCGGGTGAAGCTAAAGCAGACTGGTGGGCCATTTCCCGGGTGGCTCAGGTCTTAGGTTTTCGCGGTTTTGACTTTAACAACAGTCATGACATTTTTCTGGAACATGCCCGTTTATCTGCCTATCAGAATAGTTCGCTTTCGCAACGTGAAGATACACCGAATTTTCGCTATTTCAACCTGCAAGGTTTAACTCATCTCGGTTTTGCGGAATATCAGAATCTAACACCGATTCAGTGGCCAGTCTGGGATAAGCAAGAAGTTTATCAGGTTGATCAACTATTTAGTCAAGGCCAGTTTAGCCATGCAGATGGCAAAGCCAGATTGGTGCCAACAGTTGCAGCCGATCCGGTACATGCTATTTCTGCTGAATATCCTCTGATCCTGAATACTGGACGCATTCGCGATCAATGGCACACCATGAGCCGTACCGGATTATCTGCCAGTTTGTCCCAGCATCGTGCCGAGCCTTATTGCGAGCTGCATCCGCAAGATGCACTGAAGTATGGCCTGAAAGATGCCGAGCTGGTCGAGGTGAAATCCGCTTGGGGAAGTTGTGTACTCCGTGTGCAATTTTCACAAAATATACGACGTGGCCAGATTTTTGCACCGATTCACTGGAACGACCAGTTTGCATCCGATGCGCGGATTGGCAAAGTGGTGAATCCGGTGGTTGACCCGATTTCCGGCGAGCCAGAATTTAAGCATACTCCGGTGATGATCCAGCCATTTTATACCCAGTGGCAGGGCGTGCTGTATGTACGGGAAGGCTTTGAGCAGAAAATCCAGACCATGATTAAAAATACGGTGTGGTGGAGCAAAACTCAAACCACTCAGGCCATCCGGTATGAACTGGCAGACCGGCGCAGGTTTTCTGACATCACCGGGCAGATCAAGAGTCTCTTAAACTTTAATGATGAAAGCTTTGAATGGCTGAATCTCGAAGATCAAACGGCGCACATCAGTCATATTGTGGTTCTTCAGGATGGCCAGTTAATTGCCAGTTTTTATATCGCACCGGCGGCACTATTACCAGATCGTGACTGGGTGGCAGGCCTGTTTAAACGTGAACGTCTGAGTGCATTGCATCGTAAAGCATTGCTGGCAGGTCAGGCCATGTCGATGGGAAATAGTGAAGGTCCATTGGTCTGTAGCTGTTTTAAAGTTGGCAAGAACCGAATTATCCAAACCATTAAAGATAAAAATATCACGCATGAAAAACAGGTGACTGCATGTCTAAAAGCCGGAGGAAATTGCGGTTCATGTTTGCCAGAAATTAGAGGCCTGATTAAAGCCTGCCAGACGGAGTACATAGAATGAAAAGAAAAGCAGTTAAAACGGTGTCTTATCCGGAAACCGATGTGGTGATCCTGGCCGGCGGTTTAGCGCGGCGCATGAATGGCATCAATAAATTGCTGCACAAATTTGATGATGAAATCCAGCTCATTAAAATCCATCATCAGTTGAAGTCCCGGGCAAGCAAAGTTTGGGTCAATAGCCATCGGGATCATTCCATTTATAAACGGATGATTCCTTCGATCGACTTTTATCAGGACGATGAACCCGGTTTTCAGGGACCATTGATGGGCATGAAGAGTGCCTGGTCACATGTACAATCTGATTATGTGCTGTTCGTACCCTGTGATGTGACCTATATTCCCAAAAAAGTCATTTCACGTTTACATCAAGCCCTGCAACGACATCCTTTATCTGAAGTGGCGGTAGTTGAAATCAATGAAAAAGCATTGTTTCCATTCTGTCTGATGAAGCGCAGCAGCTTACCCACTCTTATACAACATCTTGAACAGGATCAGCGCAGTTTAAAACGCTGTTTTGCTGACATGCACATGCAGCGGGCAAGTTTTAAAAATCGTGCCCTGTTTTTCCACAGCATTAATTCATTTGATGAGCTACAGCAGCATCAACAGCTTAACTTTCTATAGCGTTTACAATGCTAAAAGCCGAATTATCATATTCTGGCTCACCAAAATATTGCTTTTTTTATTTTTCGAGCAAACTTTCGGACTAAAAAAGAACAAATATTATCCATTAATATTATTTAAAAATAAATTTGTGCAAAGTTGGAACACTTTTTGCTCATTCATTGTGAAGAAATAGGGCAGTAACTCAAGACTGTTAAATAACCGTGCAGATCTCATCATGGACCGCAGCAATGAACAGCATGACAGCTTTAGCACCTCGCAGTATCTTTCAGGATCAGTTTGGACGCCAGAAACGTAAGTTGCGGATCTCGGTGACTGACCGCTGTAATTTTAAATGCAGCTATTGCATGCCTGAACATCCGCAATGGATAAATAAAAAAGATTTGCTCAGTTTTGAAGCCCTGTATGCTTTTTGCGAGTTTATGGTGCGACACGGGATTGAGCAGATCCGCGTGACGGGGGGCGAACCGTTGATGCGTCAGGGTATTGTTCATTTTATTGCCTGCTTACAGACATTGAAAGCAATTGGCCTGAAACGTATTTCCATGACCAGTAATGGCCATTATTTAAAAGATTATGCTCAAGCGCTTAAACAGGCAGGACTCGATGATCTGAATATCAGTCTGGACAGTCTTGATCCAAAGCAATTTCAGCAACTGACCCAAAAACAGTTACAGCCTGTACTTCAAGGTATTTCTGCCGCGCAGCAGGCAGGGTTGTCCGTCAAGATAAATAGTGTGCTCATCAAAGGCATCAATGACAATCAGATTATTCCTTTGGTGAAATGGGCACAGTATCAGGCTGTAGAACTGCGTTTTATTGAGTTTATGCCCCTCGATGGCGATCAGAAATGGAATCCGTCTGATGTCATCAGTGAGCAGGATATCCTGGATCAACTGAAAACTGAATTTGATGTCCAGGTATCTCAAGGACAGGGCGCCAATCCAGCCCGTGGCTATCTGGTCAATGGGCAGCCTTTGGGGATTATTTCTACCATTACCCATTCATTTTGCGGTGATTGTGACCGCCTGCGCCTCAATGCCCAAGGTGAATTTTATAACTGTTTATTTGCCAGACAAGGCCTGAACCTTAAGGCAGATATCGAACAACTGGCGCTGGATCATTTCGCCACACAGACATTTCAGCACAAGCTCCACGCTTATATCTGGCATAAGGAAGCCGGCTTCCATGCGATCCAGCAAACACCAATACAAAAGCCGATCCGCAAAATCAGCATGCACAGCATTGGAGGATAAATATGTCTCTCACTCAGCAAAAATTAATTCATATCAAAATAGAAGCCTTCGGTGCGATTGAACGACAACTTCCAGCAGATTTAAATTTGCAATGCGAGTCTGAAATTCAGGTTTCTGAAGTCCTGAACCAGTTGCTATCCATTTATCCTGATATACAGACCATGCTGGAACGTTGTGCATGTGCAATCGGTGAAGACATTATTTCCAGACAGAACGTTTTAAATCGGGACAGTACGCTGGTGCTGTTATCGCCGGTAGCAGGAGGCTGAGATGCAACTCAAACCATTAAAACAATTTGCCCGAATCCAGCAGACTGCTTTTAAGCTGGAGGATTTTGATGGTATTCAGCATTTTCCGGAATGTGGTGGAATCGGCATCTTTGTCGGAACAGTACGTAACCATCATCAGGGTAAAGCTGTGCGTGCCCTGAAATATACCGCCTATGCGCCTGTGGCTGAAAAAATGATTCGTGAAATTGAACAGCAGATTCAGACCAAATACCAGGTGTCTTATGTGCGGGTGGTGCATCGGATTGGTGAGTTGGGGATTGGAGAAACAGCCATCATTGCTATGGCTTATGCGGCCCATCGTCGTGAGGCCTTTGCGGCTTGTGAGGAAGCTGTGGAACGGGTGAAGCATGAAGTTCCGGTCTGGAAAGAAGAGTTTTATCTGGATGGTAGCAGCCAGTATGTGGAAGGCTGTTGTATTCGAAAAGATCATGGACCTGAAACTAATCACTCTCATCATGCAGAAGAAGCGCATTGTCACCATCACCATGTAGCAGAACACGCTTGCCAATCATCATCTAATTAAATGCGTCCAATGAGGATGCATAAGATGAATCACTTTAAAACAGATTTTAAAAATTAGCCTGGGATGAATCATGAAAAATGTAGGGATGAAAGCAGAAAGTTACCGTACAGCAATTGCCACTGGAATCCTGCATGCACCGCCACATTGCATTGAGCTGCTACGTAATGGCAATACTGAAAAAGGTGATGCCCTGAAAACAGCACGCATTGCCGGCATTCTAGGTGCCAAACGGACCGATGAGCTGATTCCATTGTGCCATCCATTACCGATTTATCGTGCCGATGTGGAATATGAACTGTGTGATGCACATGTCGAAATTATTGCTACTGTTGAAACCATTGGACCAACTGGTGTGGAAATGGAAGCTTTGACAGCGGTCAGTCTGGCAGGTCTGACCTTGTATGACATGCTGAAGCCGCATTGTGAACCGGAAGATTTGTCGCTGGATCAATGCAGGTTGCAGCAGAAAAAAGGCGGAAAATCACATTTTACCCGCATACTTAAAGAGAGTCTGTCCGCTTCGGTTATTGTGCTGTCCGATACGGTTGCAGCAGGCAAAAAGCCGGACACTGCCGGACAAAACGTAATGGAAATTTTAAAAGAAGCCAATTTTGATTCTATTAGTTATCAGGTTATTCCCGATAGCCCAGAACAGCTCTTGACCCTGATTGAACAGCAGAAAAATCAGTATCCGCTGATTCTAACTGTGGGCGGTACTGGCTTAGGTCCTAAAGACCTGACCGTCGAAACCCTACAACCTTTGCTGCAACGGGAAATTCCCGGTTTAATGGAAGCTTCACGTAGTTTTGGGCAAAAACGTACCCCTTATGCAGCATTAAGTCGTGGCGTGGCTGGCTATATTGAGAACAGTCTGGTGATGACCCTACCGGGAAGTCGTCAGGGTGCGAAAGAATCTCTGATCGCGGTACTTCCGGCTTTGGTGCACTTGTTTGATGTGCAAAAAAATATCCCACATGCGGGGGGCTATCAATGAATCAGGCACTATCACATTCAGCCTGCGGTGCTGAACCGGGACTGATTTCTGTTGATCAGGCACTGCAGATGTTACTTGAGCAGACGCATATCTTGGTAGCTGAAAGCCTGCCGCTTGCTCGGGCTCTGAATCGCTATCTGGCAGAGGCGATTGATTCGGCCATACCATTGCCGCTGTTTTCACAAAGTGCTGTAGATGGCTATGCGCTTTGCAGTCCAGAAAATGTTAGTGCTCACAGCACTTTTGAACTCATTGGAGAGATTCGGGCAGGGCAAAGTACTGAAATTGAACTGCGGCCAGGTCAGGCGGTCCGGATTTTTACCGGTGCCAGGATTCCAGCAGGAACTACAACGGTCGCCCGTCAGGAAATTGTCAAATGCCATGCCAATCAAATCATTATTACAACAGACCTAAAGCCTCATACGGATATACGTGATGCAGGCGAGGAAATCGCACAAGGGCAGCGTCTGGCAGATGCAGGTCAAAAACTGCATGTAGGTGCAATTGCAGCTTTGAGCATGGCAGGCGTAAAGCAGGTTTCAGTCTATCGTTATCCTAAAATTGCTGTTGTGATTACTGGAGATGAAGTCGCTTCCAGCATTGAAGACCTGAATTCCGGAAAAATCTTTGACGCCAATGCTCCACTGATTCAGGCCTGGTTTCAGTCACAGGGTCAAAACGTAGATATTCTGCATGTGCCCGATTGTGAGTCCGAACTGCAATTATTACTGAACCGACTCAAACACCAATACGATGTCATCTTGACCACAGGCGGGGTTTCGGTGGGTGATTATGATTTCATTCGCCCTGTTGCCCTGGAGCAGGGTTTTGAGCAGATTTTCTGGAAAGTGAAGCAGAAGCCCGGAAAACCGATGTTATTTGCCAAGTATCGTCGAGATGATCAAGGTTACTGTTATCTCTTGGGTCTACCGGGAAATCCGGCTGCCGTGTATGTCGGGATGCAAATCTATACGGCAACTTTACTGAATGCCTTACAAGGGCAAAAGCAGTCACCTGCATGGCTTAGTGCGGTAATGACACATGATTTGAAAGCGGATGCACGTGAACGTTTTTTAAGAATGGCTGCAGAATTTGATCAGGGTACTTTAAAGCTCAAAAGCCTGGCGAAACAGCAGTCGCATATGTTGAGTAATCTGATGCAGGCCAATTGTCTGGTACGTATTCCGGCAGCAACAGAAATCCAAGCCGGGCATGTGGTACAAGGTTTACTGATTTGAAATGCCTGTCGCAATTCTCAATATTCGAATCACATAGAATGAGAAAGATGGATTTATTCAAAGTTCTACTCACTGGCGTGCTGTTGACTAGCCCCATGCTGTATGCCGAAACAGTTAAAATATATGCCGCAGCCAGCCTGACCAATGCGATTACTGATATTTCCAGACTATATGAGCAACAGCATCGGGACATCCAGATCGTTCCGGTTTTTGCTGCGTCTTCGGTATTGGCGAAACAAATTGCGGCGGGAGCGAGCAGTGATCTATTTTTCTCTGCAGACCTAGACTGGATGAATGATCTGATCAAGAAACAAAAAATTCAGATCGGTCAGATTCGACCTATGCTTTTGAATGAACTCGTATTGATTAGTTCTATTCAGCAAAAAAATCATTTTAAAATGTCAGCCGACTTTAATTTTGCTAAAGCCTTTCAAGGCTATCTATGTACCGGACAAATGGAATCGGTGCCTGCTGGAAAATATGCCAAACAAAGCTTAACCCGGCTGGGCTGGTTGAATCAGCTTCGAGGCAGAATTGTCGGTACGGATAGCGTCCGTTCAACTCTCGCCTTTGTAGAACGTGGCGAATGTCAGGTCGGTATTGTGTATAGAACTGATGCCTTGATGAGTAAAAAAGTTAAAATTTCGGGGGTGTTTCCAGCCAGAACACATCGTCCGATTGTGTATCCGATTGCTTTAACCCGGCAGGGCCAGAAAAATCAGGCAGCAGTCCAATTTTCTGAATTTATCCAGACAAGCGCACAGGCCAAACAGATTTTCCAGAAATATGGCTTTAAGCTTAAGGTCGGCTAACTGCTCATGCTTACACCAGAAGAACTGAGTGCCTTAGCGCTTTCAGCCAAAGTGGCGGGCTTTGCCACAGCGGTGTGTCTGCCATTTGCTATCGCCGTAGCATGGCTACTGGCACGTTATGAATTCAGGGCCAAATTTCTCGTTGAAGCGATATTGCAGATGCCCATGGTGCTACCGCCGGTAGTGCTGGGCTATCTTCTGCTCCTGCTATTTGGCCATCAGGGGATACTGGGGCAATATCTACATAAATGGGGAATTCAGCTGATATTTAATTGGAAAGGTGCGGTACTCGCTGCCATGATGGTGGCATTTCCTTTAATGGTTCAACCAATTCGCTTGTCTTTTCAAATGATCAACCGGCAATTAGAACAGGTGGCAGGATCTCTAGGCGCTGCACCATGGCGGGTATTCTGTAGCATTAGCCTGCCTCTGGCTTTGCCTGGAATTTTAATCGGCAGCATTTTATGTTTCAGCCGCAGTCTGGGAGAATTTGGTGCCACCATTACCTTTGTTGGCAATATTCCAGAAGAAACCCGCACGATTCCCATCGCCATTTATAGCCTGTTACAACAGCCTGATGGAGAAAGTATGGCTATGCGTTTGGTCATTTTATCTCTGATTCTGGCTTTTTCAGCCTTGATTGCAAATTACTGGATCATGCAGAAGTATCAACGTAAATTGGAGGGCTAAGATGCTGAAGTGTGATTTTCAGTTTAATTACGCAAATTTCCAGCTACAGGCCAGTCTGGATATGCAGACACAATTGATTGGTATTGTGGGAGCCTCAGGAAGTGGGAAAAGCACCTTTTTAAAAAATATTGCAGGGCTATTAAAACCATCACAAGGCTTTATTCATTTTCAGCAAAAAATATTATTTGATCATCAGCAGAAACTGAATATTCCTGTTCATCAAAGAAAAATTGCCCTGATTTTTCAGCAAGCCCTACTGTTTCCGCATCTGAATGTCATGCAGAATTTGAAATATGCAGAACAGCTAAATATAAAAAATAAAGGTCAGCAGAAATTTACGTTTGAAGACATTGTGGAGTTACTCGAATTAAAGCCACTACTTCGGCATCGGGCGCATCAGCTTTCTGGTGGACAGGCACAGCGCGTTTCTATCGGTCGTGCACTTTTATCTTCTCCCGACCTATTACTTTTGGATGAGCCTTTAAATGGACTGGATCAAAAGCTGAAAAACCAGATTTTACCTTTTCTGAAAATTGTGATTCATCAAACAGATTTACCCATGATTTATGTGACTCATCATGTAGATGAAGTGGCGTATTTACAGGCACAACTGCTGCATTTTGAAAAGGGAAAAATTATTTGATCCAGCCCTGCACCGATTTAAACCAGCAATGACTCCGGGCAGGTCATCCTATCGCTGTTTTGCTCATAATTTCTCAGAAGATATCTATTTTTCTCTCTATTTTTAAGAAAGAAAAGTCTAAATTTGAAAGTGAAATAAAAATTATTTTATATAAAAGAATAGTTTATTTTATGTTAAAAATAATCTGGCATGACCTATGCATATATCTAATTAAAGTCAAAGAAGACTCTACATTTGTGTGACGGCCAATGACGTCCGTTCTGATCGTTACTGATATGCCTTGTGCATCACAGTGACTTAAATACGTTCAGTTCTGGTAAGGAAATGGCTATGTCTTCAAATACAAGTCTCAATAAAGCAACAAAAATAAGTCTATTTAACTTTAGTACTTCAGCGATGCGGGCCTTCCATATGAGTTGGCTCGCTTTTTTTGTCTGTTTCTTTGCGTGGTTTGCCTGTGCACCGTTAATGCCAGTGATTGCCGGTGAATTCAGCCTGACCAAAGAGCAGATCGCCAATATCAATATTGCCGCAGTCGCCATTACAATTCTGGTGCGTCTGATCGTGGGGCCGTTGTGTGATAAATACGGTCCGCGTAAAACCTATACCGCCTTACTGATTATTGGCAGTATTCCGGTGTTTGGTGTGGCGTCGGCCAACAGTTATGAATCTTTCTTGTTTTTCCGTTTATTGATTGGCGCCATCGGTGCCAGCTTCGTGATTACTCAATATCATACCAGTATCATGTTTGCGCCAAATGTGGTGGGAACGGCAAATGCAACTACAGCAGGTTGGGGGAATGCCGGTGGCGGTGCGACTCAAGCCCTGATGCCTTTAATGCTGGCTGCTTTGGTGATGTTCGGTGTAGAACAGGCAATGGGATGGAGAATTGCACTTCTGGTTCCGGGTATTCTGATGATCATTGTCGGTGTACTGTACTGGAAATTCACCCAAGACTGTCCACAAGGCAATTTTAAAGAACTCCGTGCTGAAGGTATTTCTGTTGGTAGCGATAAAAAAGGTGGTCTTGCCATTCTGATGCATGCCGCACGTAACTACCGTGTCTGGATTCTATTTGGGGCTTACGCAGCCTGTTTTGGTATTGAAATTTTTATCCATAATATTATTGCCTTGTACTTTGTCGACAATTTCCAGTTTGGCCTAAAAGAAGCAGGCATGGCTGCCGGAATTTTTGGTTTACTGGCATTGTTTGCCCGCGCCTTGGGTGGCATTGTTTCGGATAAAGTCGCGATTCAAAAAGGTCTGGATGGTCGAACCAAAGTTCTGTTTGCCTTGATCATGCTGGAAGGTCTGTTTCTTATTCTATTTTCGCAAATGAATAGCGCGACCTTGGCTATTATGGCGATGACCATCTTTGCCTTGTTTACTCATATGGCATGTGGCGCTACCTATGCACTGGTGCCTTTTATCGACCGTGATGCCTTGGGTGGTGTGGCCGGTATTATTGGTGCAGGTGGCAATGTCGGCGCAGTGGCTGCGGGTTTCCTGTTAAAAGGCATGCTGGATATTCAAACTACTCTGATGGTACTGGGTGGCTTGGTAGTGATTGCTGCAAGTTGTGTGTTGATGATCCGCTTCTCTGTCGAGCATAAAGAAAAAGAACAGCGTTTATATGAACAGGCCGTGACTGAACGTCATCTGGCAGAAGCACAGCAATAATGCTGTACTCCTTGATTTAAAATGAGTCGCCAAAAAGGATAGCAATATCCTTTTTGTTGTTTTTGCTAACTCAATAATAAAATGGTGAACTATATATTCAGGATGGGAAATTATCATTTAAAAAGGAAAGAATGATTGAATTCATCGAATAAAAATAAAAGCATTTATAGTTTATATTTTTAATTTGAGATGAAAGATTATATATATTTTAATAACGATTTTAAAAAAATAAATGAATTTAATAAGTGTAGATAAAATAAAAGCCATTTTAATAATGGCTTTTATGCTTATGGTGGAGGATTAATAAGTTTTATAAGGTAAAAACTTTCCGGATAATACGACATTCACCCGATCTCCGTTTGGATTATTCTCCCGTTGAATATCCATGCTGAAATCAATTGCACTCATAATACCATCTCCAAATTCTTCATGGATGAGTTCTTTAATTGTCATACCATAGACGCTGACAACCTCATACCAGCGATAAATCAGCGGATCTGTCGGCACACTGGTTGGCAGAGAACCTTTATAGGGTACGATTTGCAGCCAAGCGATGGCTTCATCAGTCAATCCAAATATTTCACCAATTTTTTCTGCCTGTTCTTTATTAAAAGCCATCTGACCCAAACATGCGGCTGTCACCCATTCTTTAGAAAGGCCTATTGTTTCAGCGACATCTGCCCATTTAATAGACTTTAAAACTTTCGCTGAAATAATCATGTCTGTCACTTGTTGACGATGGCTAATCATTAATCTTCTCCAATAGCTATATTTAAAAAATGACCGTTATAGATAATGCAGAGATTGTGCCAATATAATTATTAGGATTAAATTTTAAAATAATTCATCTGATTTTTATTGGCTATTTAAAATAAATGGCATGCTATTTGCTTTAATCTATATTAAATATGGCAACGGCGCCATGACACAATTGATCTGTTTGAATAATGCAAGGCAAAGACGCCTAGGGTTGAAATAGACCTTAGGCGTCTTTTATTTGCAAACAGGCAAGTAATTTATATAAAGGGGATAAAAATATGGCTTATCTTGCTCCTGCAGAGTTTGCAAAAAAAGTGGTCGATGCCGGTGAGGCAAAACTTCATATGGCAACGCGCGATGTTTTAATCCGTGCGTTTATGGCAGGCGCAATTTTGGCGCTGGCAGCTGTATTTGCCGTGACGATTGCGGTGCAAACAGGGATGCCACTGATCGGTGCGCTGCTATTTCCAGTTGGTTTCTGCATGTTGTATCTCTTGGGCTATGACCTGCTCACTGGGGTATTTGTATTGACTCCATTAGCCTGGCTAGATAAACGTCCTGGGGTAACGTGGTCACGTATTTTAAAAAACTGGGGACTGGTTTTTTTAGGTAACTTTGCCGGATGTTTAACCGTGGCAGTGTTGATGGCCGCAGTCTATACCATGGGTTTCGCCGCTGAACCGAATGCGGTCGGGGTGAAAATTGCCCATATTGGTGAAGACCGGACTTTAGGCTATGCCGAATATGGTTTTGCTGGCTGGATGACGATTTTTATCCGCGGCATGCTGTGTAACTGGATGGTGTCACTCGGGGTAATTGGTGCCATGATGTCAACCACGGTCAGCGGCAAATTCATTGCGATGTGGATGCCAATCATGCTGTTTTTCGCCATGGGCTTTGAACATTCAGTGGTGAATATGTTCCTGTTCCCATTTGCCATGATGATGGGCGGTGATTTCTCGATTACAGACTACTTCTTGTGGAATGAATTACCGGTGGCACTGGGGAATCTGGTGGGCGGTTTGGCACTGACAGGTCTGGCGCTCTATACCACGCATGTACGTACTGGCGATAAAAAAGAATTCTAATCTGAGCATGATGATTTATGCCTTGAGATTAAAGGGATCAATTCGATCCCTTTTTGAGTATTTAAAATGAATAAAAAATTAAAGATCAGCATCGGGCAATATTCTTCCGCTGGAATCAAAGAACAGAATCAGGACTTTCATGGGGTCTATATTCCTGAAGGCCACGCGCTTAGCAGTAAGGGCATTGCCTGTGCAATTGCAGACGGGATCAGTAGCAGCAATGTCAGCCATATTGCAGCAGAAACTGCAGTCAGCAGTTTTTTATCGGATTATTATTCGACTTCGGATGCATGGAGTACCCAAACTTCGGCGGCACGGGTCATTCGTGCGACCAATTCCTGGCTATATGCACAAACTCAGCAAAGCCGCGGGCGTTTTGATAAAGACCAGGGTTATGTCTGCACCTTTAGTGCACTGATTTTGAGACAAAACAGAGCTCATATCTTTCATGCAGGCGATAGCCGGATTTATCGCATTCAGACACAAGCCATTGAACAGTTGACGGCTGATCACCGTATTTGCCTGTCATCAACAGAACATTATTTAAGTCGTGCACTGGGTGCCGACCATCGTATCGACGTCGATTATCAGCAGCTTGAATTATGTGAAGATGATTTCTTTATCTTGATGACAGATGGAGTCTATGAGTTTATTGATATGCAGCTCATATCGGAGATGCTGCAACAGCAACAACATCTGGATATCATTGCCAAGTCTATAGTCGAGCTAGCCTTTAAACGGGGCAGTGATGACAATCTCACCATTCAAATCATTAAAGTGGATCAACTACCAGAGGAAAAATACTTCCAGATTAAAAGTCATGTTTTATTTCCACAACAGCTAAGTCATGGTGATCTGTTTGAAGGTTATCGGATTGATAAAATCCTGCACCAAAATCATCGCAGCAGCCTCTATTTGGCGCATGATGAAGCGACACAAAATCAGTTGGTCATTAAAACCTTGTCTGTCGATGTGCAGGATGATCTCAAAGCCGTAGAACAATTTCAGTTAGAAGAATGGGTATCGAAACGCTTAAAACATGAAAATCTGCTGCAATGTTATCCGCATAAGGGCAGCAAAAAAATTTTATTTCAAAGTTATGAATACTTGCAAGGGGAAAGCTTAAGTCGCTGGCTGCATCGTCAAAAAACAGCTTTAACTTTACAGCAGTTGCTCCCGATCATTGAGCAGGTGGCCAAGGCACTGAATGCCATGCACCGTCTTGAAATGCTGCACCAGGATGTACGGCCAGAAAATGTCATGCTGCTTGAACCTGCTGATGCTTTAAAAGTGAAACTGATTGATTATGGATCGACAGCGGTCAGAGGTCTGGTTGAACTGAATCCCAAACATGCAGACGTTCCTTTGGGAACTCTGGCCTTTATGGCACCTGAGTATTTTATTGGACACTCGCCCTCAGTAAAATCAGATCAGTTCTCGCTGGCGGTGATGAGTTATTATTTATTGACCCGACAATTACCTTATGGGACAGACCTTGCGCGCTGTAAGACCGAAAAGGACTTAAAACAGGTTCGATATCATCCACTCTATGAGTATCGACCGGATCTGCCGCATGGCTTGGACGCCATCTTTAAAAAAGCGCTTTCCATTCGCCCGGAGCAGCGCTATGAAGCACTTTCAGCCTTTATATATGATCTGAAACACCCAGATCTCAAATTTAAAAAATCAGTTTCACGTCCTATGCTTGAAAAGCATCCAGTCACTTTCTGGAAATCCTGCACAGCGATTCTGTTTTTGTTATTGCTCTGGGTATTTGCACTATATTTTAGCCAATGAAAATAATCCAAATAAGCTGTTGAACGATTTTTTTGATTTAAATAAAAAATCAATAGTGATTTAAGCTGAGATGTAGTCAAAATATCTATTTATTCTTATTGCAGATTTTTATATTTTTACGATGATTGACTTTGTATTTTCGAAGATTATCCCTATAAAATAGAAAGTGCAGTCAAAAAACTAAATAAGCATAAAAACATTGGAATAATAATTGCTTATTTTTAATACCATTAGAATAAAAAGGCAGATGAGACATGAAAAATCAATTTTTTAAGCTGATTTTAATCTTGGGCAGCAGCATGGTGATGAGCCAAACAAGTCTCGCCGGAGATGGTGGCTTGCGTTTTGCTGAGAAAAATCAGGAAATAGCGGCACAAATTCAGGCCAAGAAAAAAACGGCAGAAACACAGGCGCAGCCCCTACAAGCAAAAGCCTCTACAGAAGCGAAATAGTAAAACAGCACTCATCCAAGAAGGTGAGCTGTTCAGGTTAGATCAGATGTATAAGATGTTGTGATGCGAAAACTAGTCCCTAACTTTTTAATACTGAAAAAAAACTCCCCATCCATTTTTAAGAACGGGGAGTTTTTGTATTTTTGAATCCTTGAAAAATTTATTGATTCTGTTCTTCGTCCTGTCTTTCCTGACGCAGTTGATCACGTTGTCGCTGTGGATCATGAAGACCTAATTGACCTCGCTGGATCTCGCGATCCTGTTTTTCTTGCGGATCAAGTTGCTCTTCAGTGAGTTCATCATCATTTCGGTCGGTTGGATTGGACATAGTCTTTCATCCTCTAAAATATTTTCTACTTTTTATTGTATGAATTGAGCAAAATTATTCTGTGACTTTTATACCGAAGTTAGTTTTCTATCTTGTTGCTGCTGTAAATTTAAGCGCTATTTTATAGACAAATTTAATAAAATTAATTTAATCAATAAAATTAAATTAATAAAAATTAAGGGAATAGCAATTCAAACCTACAAACCCAATAGGTGAATATATCTCATTATTATGATTTAAAAATGAGAAAAACTAAATAAAATAAGAGAAATGGGTTATGCTTAAGACAAATTAAGTGTCATCCGTCTTTTGAAATTTCCGGTATTTTCCATGATAGAACTCCGCCATTTAAGAACTTTAACTGCTCTGCGGGAGCATGGTTCTCTGGTTGCAGCAGCAAGTGATTTATGTTTAACCCCATCAGCCTTGTCACATCAGCTACGTGAACTCGACCAATGGTTCGGGGTTGAAGTAGTGAATCGGCGTAGTCGTCCCGTAAGTTTTTCAAATGTTGGGGAGCGGTTGTTAAAACTGGCAGATGAAATATTACCGCAAGTTCAAATTGCACAGAGCGATATCAGCCGTATTGTGCATGGCCAGACCGGACGAATAGTTTTCTCCTCTGAATGTCATAGCTGTTTTGACTGGTTGATGCCACTACTCAATCAATACCGGATGCAATATCCGGATGTAGACCTGGACTTTGCTTCAGGTTTTGAATCGAATCCGCATGAATTATTACAAACCGGAGAGTTTGATCTACTGATTACGGCTGATCCAATTGCGCTTAAAGGCATTGAATATTTCCCGATTTTCGAATACGAATCACGCTTGGTTTTATCCAATACCCATCCACTGGTACGTGCGAAAGAGATTACTGTTCAGGAGCTTGCTGAAGAAACGCTGGTAACTTATCCGGTGGATAAACACCGTTTGGACATTATGTCGCGTCTGTTTATTCCCGCTAATATTCTACCAAAAGACATTCGCACCACAGATTTGACCCAAATGCTGATTCAGCTGGTGGCAAGTGGTCGCGGGATTGGTGCATTACCTGATTGGGTGGTAAATGAATATGAGCAGAAAGGCTGGGTCACTTCACGCCGCCTCGACTGTGTGGCACCTGAAGGCTTACGTCGAACTTTATACGCCGGCTATCGCACAGAAGAAAAGCAGAAAGATTATTTTGAAGGCTTCTTGAAACAGCTGGATCGGTTTTCCAAGAAAAGACAGGTCTATTACAGCTAATTTGCGAATAGTTAAATATATTTAGTCCGTTATTTTTAAAAATCCTGCATCGTCAGGATTTTTAAGAATAGACTTTTTTCTCTCAAGAATTTCAATTTTCCTATAAGATGATGAGGTTAATTTCGTCTACTTTAAATCAGAAAATATACAATTTCGGCCAACTTTCGAAATTAAAGAACTGGTTTAGTTGATTATAAATTTTTCTAATTATCACATTTTGCCAAGTGGAAATACATCTGTGCAGAATTAAATTGCATATTATTAAATATCAATTACTTGAAAATTAAGTTCTTGGAACTTGTGAGGATGTAGTTCTGATCTTGCAAGTTGATTTCTAAGAAAAAGATTAAATAAAATGAAAAAATATACGCTGATCAGTCAATTTTTTGGCAGAAAATAACTCCGGAAAATAACAATGTTGATCTATGCTACAGCATAATTTTTAAACTGATTTCCTCTCATAAAACGGAATCACTTATACAGGACTGTATAAACTCGCCATGCACATGACAAAAATTCCTCTCAAGAAAAGCCCGCTGAGCCTCATGATTCTGTCGATTGTCTCAGGTCATCTTTATGCTGAAACTGCCGTAGAGCCGGGCAATGTTCAACAGCTGAATACCATCGTGATCAGTGCTGAGCAAAATGCCAATCCGCAGCAGCAATATCAGAAAGAGCTGGCTCAGGTTTCAGGAGGAACGAATTTTATTGGCGAGCAGCAGTTAGAACAGCAGCGACTTGCCACCACAGCCGATGTGTTCCGTTTACAGCCAGGAATTTATGCCCAGTCTGCGGGGAATGAAGGTGCAAAAGTCTCAATCCGTGGCTCAGGCATCAACCGGACTTCAGGTGCACACGCATCCGGTACGCACGTCCTGATTGACTATATTCCATTTACCGGGCCGGGCGGTACAGCGTATGAACTGCTAGAACCCTGGTGGATTGATCATGTCGGTGTCTATCGCGGAGCCAATGGTTTTAAACAGGGTGGACTGGCCTTAGGTGGAACAATCAACTATAAATCCAAGACTGGCGCAGATCAGGATGGCTCTGAACTCAAATATGAAATGGGCAGCCATGGTTATCAGAAATATCAGTTTAGTACCGGCCGAAAGCTGGATCAGATGGATTATTATCTGGCGCTGACGAGTACCCAGTTTGATGGAATTCAGGATCATGCTGAAGGCGATGGTAAGGGTCTGGCTTTTAATTTGGGCTATCAGATCAGTCCGGATATCGAAACCCGTTTTTATGCCCGTTACCGTGAGAGCAAGCATTTAACTCCAGGACGGATTACACAAGAACAGCTCAAAAATGATCCTGAAGCAGCGAATAGCTTTAATTTAGCGGTAGATGCCAAACGGATTCAGCCGGGCAGTACCTGGCTGGCCAATACCACGACCTGGAATTTACAGGATGATGCAAAACTGACTGGCAGTCTGGCTTATCATCATTATCCGCTGGATTTACGTGAAAGCAGTTATCGTACCAATGTCGATTATGAAGATATTACAGCGCGCTTCCAGTATGAAAAACCTTACCAGTTTCTAGGTCTGGAGCATCAGGGGCGTATTGCCTTGCGCAGCACGACTCATCGTCCGGACAGTGGTGTAACGGAAACCATCCGACGTGATACGACTATTGATGGAACTTTGTATCCGGCAGATACCGTTACCCGCCGTTATACCTATCGCGGTTCAGACAACGTCCTGCAATTTGATCAGGAAACCACATTAAATGATCAGTTCAAATTAGATTTGGGACTGGCAGCGGTGTATACCCATCGGGAAAGTGAAGTAACTTATCCTGTGGCGAGTCCTGAAGTCAGCCGTTATGAATGGAATTTTGCACCACGACTTGGTTTGACCTATCAGCCGAATGAGTCTGTGCAATGGTTTGCCAATTTAAGCCGCAGCATTGAGCCAGCACATCCTTGGGCGATGGCTTGGTCTTCACCGTATTATTTTGACAGTGGTGTCGCTTCAGGCCGGGTACGTGCACCAATCTATTTAGACACTCAAACTGCCAATAGCTTTGAACTGGGTGGACGTGGACAATCAGGCTTTGGAGATTGGGCACTGAGCTACTATTATTCTAAAGTGAAAAATGAACTGTTAACCTCTGAAATGATTAAAGATTATGGGAGTAATTCTCCTCAATCTGAAAGAATTAGTGTAGAAGCAAATGCCACGCCAACGATTCATCAAGGGATAGAGCTAAGTCTGGATACGCCCTTGCATGAATCCCAATATGGCGAACTGCGTCTGCAACAGGCTTATACCCTTAGCGATTTCCAGTATAAAAATGATCCATTGTTTGGCAAGAACCAGTTGCCAGGAATCCCTAAACATCTGTATCAGGCTCAACTGAGTTATGCTTTAAATAATGGCCTCTATATTGGTCTGAATACCGAATATGCATCGAAGATGGCACATGATTATGCTAATAGCCAATTCAGTGACGACTATCAGATCTGGGGCATTGACGTGGGTTATGCACCAGAACATCAATCGTGGAAAACCTGGATCAACTTTAAAAATATCACGGATGAGAAATATGCTGCGGTCGTGATTCCTGGTCTGAATGATAAAGGTGCTGATGTAGCGCGATCTTCACCAGGTGAAGGTTTTTCTACTTATGCCGGTGTGTCATTTAAATTTTAATTTTTAAAATCAAAAAAAGAGCGGTGAAAACCGCTCTTTTTATTTATTGATAGAAAAGGTTTATCAGGTTTCTAAAATTCCGGTAACGCCTGTCACAATCATATCGATGGCAATCGTACCAATCAGAAGCGCAGCAACACGACCGACAATATCGACATACAGGTCAATGTAGTTGGAATATTTATGTTGTAAATGATCATGCAGGTATTTCATCAGAATTAGCAAGCTACAGGTCAGAAACAGGGTAAAGAAGATCACCAGAATGGTTTGCATTAAACTGAGCTGAATCCCGGTAATCACGGAAGCCGAAATGGTGCCGGGACCGATCATAAACGGCATGGCAATCGTACCCGCCAGATGACTGGGCGCTCCACGCATCACACCAATCGTATCAGCACCTTCAAAGACATAACGATAGCCAATCACCAAAAAGATAATACCGCCAAAAATCTGGAAGGACTCAAACCGTACATGCAAGAATTCATTAAAGAAGGCTTCACCGGTTTTTGCAAAAATGATGAACACAATAAAGCTGATCAGACTGCCCTGAATCAATGCCATGTTGAATATTCTTGCGTCGGAATTACGGATAATTCCGAGCATATAAATACTCATCAGAAAAGGATTGAGCAGGGAGAAAAACAGGGCAAATGCATTCAAACTTTCTGACATTATTGATTCCTTCCGTAGTTGAGAGATCCTAGATTTCACGATCCGGGAACAGCGGACGTTTACCTGGGCTGATCCGGTTAATATGCAGATACATCATATGGCGTTCATATTTATCCAGGATGTCATTGATCACCTGTTCCTTACTATAACCGACCAGATCGTTGCCCTGAGAGCCTTCAAACAGATAACTTTCCAGACGATAGTAATAACGTTTGGTTCGTTTACCACGTGAACTGAAATTTGGCGTGTCATAGCGTACCGGCCATATTTCATAGACAAAGTTTTCTTCTTCATCGAGCTGAATGGTCAGATCTAGGTGATACAGTTCAGGTTCTTCCTCAAGTGATTTTTCCTGAATATTGACTTGAATGCCTTTATCAATTAACTCGGTTGCAACCGCCTCGATGGCCGGCTTGCAGACATTGTCCAGCATGGTCCGGGTCTGGGACAGGCTTGGATGCAGCATGACCCGGCTTAGACGCTTCTTCCAGTTCAATATATCCACATTGCCGACCACAGGTGCCGCATTCAGACTGGTACTGGCCTGTCGAAAATCCTCCAGACGTAAGGACTTATATAGTCCCGCCATCACAAAGAAAATGACGAAACTAAAAGGCAGGCCCATAATAATCGTGGTGTTCTGTAATGCTGTTACGCCATTGGCCATGAGCATTGCCAAAGTTAGCAAACCGATGGCAATGGCCCAGAACACACTCAGCCAGCGCGGTGAATCATGCTCAATATTAGTGAATTTGGTGGTGAAATTTCCCAATACCAATGCCCCTGAATCCGCTGAGGTCACATAGAACAGCAAGCCGGTAATGGTGGCGACACCTGCAGTAAACATAAAGCCTGGATACTGCGCCAGCAGATCATAAAAACCATGTGCCGGATTTTCTAAAACTGTCGTAGCAAGTTGAGTATTACCATCAAAAATCACGCTATATAAAGCACTGTTACCGAAAATAGACAACCAGGTCAGGGTAAATAACAGAGGAATAACCAAAGTCCCGGTGACAAATTCACGAATGGTACGACCACGGGAAATACGGGCCAGAAACAGACCGACAAAAGGTGACCAGGCGATCCACCATGCCCAGAAGAACAGGGTCCAGCTATTCATCCATTCTTTCGGTTGTTCAAAAGGGAAACTGGTTAAAGAAAGTTTCGGGAACTGGCTGATATAGTCACCAAAATTCTGAATCAAGGCAGCTAATAAAAACTCGGTATTGCCTACAAACAGAATGAATAGCAGCAGCCCAATTGATACATAGATATTAATTTCAGACAGGATCCGGATGCCTTTATTGACACCGGCAGTGACTGAAATAATAGTAATAATCACAGCAACAGCGATGAGTGCAGCTTGAATCCAGATATTTTCCGGTAAATCAAACAGCACATGCAGGCCATAATTTAATTGCACAACGCCAATCCCGCAGGTGGTGGCAATACCAAAAATCGTGCCGAGTACTGCAGCCGTATCCACAGTATGGCCGATCGGACCATTAATTCTTTTTCCAAAGATCGGATAAAGTGCCGATCGGATGGTGAGCGGTAAATTGTAGCGATAACTGAAATAACCCAGGGCGACCCCAATCAGCGCGTACATGCTCCAGCCAGTTAAACCATAGTGGAACAGGGTCCAGACCATGGACTGGCGAGCCGCCTCGAAAGTCTGGCCTTCACCGACGGGTGGATTCATATAATGCGAGAGAGGTTCCGCCACCGAGAAGAACATCAGGTCAATCCCGATTCCGGCAGAAAACAACATGGCTGACCAGCTTAATAAACTAAATTCAGGCTTGGAATGTTTAGGCCCTAATTTAATTTCCCCATAACGTGAACAGGCAATAAAAATAATAAACACCAGATACAAAGTGGCAGCCAGCAGGTAATACCAGCTAAATGTACGACTGACCCAGTTCAGAATATTGGTGATGACCAGATTGGCCTGTTGATTGAATAAAATCGTGACGAGAGAAAAAAGCAGAATAAGTGTTGCTGAAACATAAAACACCACTTTATTCAGACTATCCTGCACTTGTTCAGTTTTCTTTTGCATAAATCTGTGACCGTAGTTTTATTGTCATGTGATTTACAGCGCAGTTCGATTTGACACAGGGTTCGACACTTAAAGAGTCAAAGCCGAATCAATTACAAACATTTGCAAATCCAAAACAAACTGCGCTGTACATCTGAGGTTGCTATGCACTATAATTTTTATTAATTGATCGTTCAATTAAAAAAACGTTTTTTAATGTTACCTCATTCTGCTATTGCAGCATGAGTCCGATTTATAGATTCGTTATTCAGGTTAGTCTTATGCCAAAAGTTGGTATGCAACCGATCCGCCGTCAACAGCTTATTGACGCGACCCTAGCTGCTGTAAATGAACTAGGTTTTGCAGAAACCTCAATCAGCCAGATTGCACAACGTGCCGGTGTTTCGACCGGCATCATAAGCCATTATTTTGGCGGGAAAAATGGCCTCATTGAAGCAACAATGCGTTATTTATTGCAGCAGTTAGGTAAAACCGTGGCAGAGATGCAGACCCAGGTGGATGCCACACCTGAGCAACGTTTGCTTGCCATTGTACGGGGTAATTTTGCTGCACCTCAAACCAATAAGGCCGCTATGAAAGTCTGGCTGGCATTTTGGGCGAGCAGCTTGCATCAACCGGACTTGCATCGGTTGCAACAGGTTAACCATTACCGCTTACATTCCAATCTCAAGCACGAATTTATGAAAGTGCTGTCCAAATCAGAAGCAGAAAAAGCGGCACAAGGGCTAGCTGCACTGATTGATGGTTTCTGGCTACGTGGAGCACTGATCAGTGGCGAGATTGATCCAGAAATGCCGATCGAACTGTGTAGCCAGTTTATCCAGCAGCAATTGAAATCACACAAATAGGCGAGGGAATTACAGTGACTACCTATCATTTACAGCGTCCTTATATTCACGGCCAATATGTCGATGCAACATCGCATCGCAGCTTTGAAAGCATCAACCCTGCAACTGGTGAGATCCTGGCGGAAATCCAGATCTGCAGCAAAGAAGACATTGATCGTGCCGTCGAATCTGCACAAAAAGGGCAGAAGGTCTGGGCTGCAATGACGGCGATCGAGCGCTCCCGGATTTTAAATAAAGCAGTCGCTATTTTACGCGAACGTAGTGATGAACTGGCGCGTATTGAAAGTCTCGACAGCGGTAAAGCCTGGAGTGAAACCTCTACGGTAGATATTGCGACTGGTGCAGATGTCCTCGAATATTATGCCGGCATCTTGCCAGCCCTCGAAGGACAGCAGATTCCACTGCGAGAGACTTCATTTATTTATACCCGTCGTGAGCCTTTGGGTGTTGTGGCCGGCATCGGGGCCTGGAATTATCCAATCCAGATTGCATTATGGAAATCTGCACCAGCACTGGCGGCAGGCAATGCCATGATTTTTAAGGCCAGTGAAACCACGCCTTTGACCGCACTGAAACTGGCTGAAATCTATACCGAAGCCGGTGTGCCGCACGGGGTATTTAATGTCGTGACTGGCAGTGGCGAGATTGGCGCTTATTTAACTGCACATCGGGATATTGCTAAAGTCTCGTTTACCGGTGGTGTTGCCACGGGTAAAAAAGTCATGGCGCAAGCCGCAGATTCCAGCCTGAAAGAAGTCACCATGGAACTCGGTGGGAAATCTCCCCTGATTATCTGTGAAGATGCCGATCTTGATCTTGCCGCTGACATTGCCATGATGGCCAATTTTTACAGCTCAGGTCAGGTCTGTACCAACGGCACCCGGGTATTCATTCCCTATACCTTAAAAGCGGCTTTTGAAGAAAAAATCTTGCAGCGTATTCCTCATATCCGTATAGGCGATCCGCTCGATCCGGAAACCAATTTTGGGCCAGTCTCTAGTTTTGCGCATATGCAGAAAGTACTGAAATTTATCGAGCAGGGCAAAATCGAAGGGGCACGATTACTTTGTGGTGGTGGCCGTGCCACACAAGGTGATTTGGCCAAAGGTGCCTACGTCTTGCCCACGGTATTTAGTGACTGCCGGGATGATATGAGTATCGTCCAGCATGAGATCTTTGGGCCTGTCATGAGCATTTTAAGCTATGACTCTGAAGAGGAAGTCATTCGCCGTGCCAATGCGACCGAGTACGGACTGGCTGCGGGTGTTGTCACGCCTGACCTTGCCCGTGCGCATCGTATCATTCATCAGATTGAAGCCGGAATTTGCTGGATAAATACCTGGGGCGAATCTCCAGCAGAAATGCCAGTCGGTGGTTATAAACACTCAGGAGTTGGACGTGAAAATGGTATTGTGACTTTGCAGCAATATACCCAGACCAAATCGGTTCAGGTGGAGTTGAACCCATTCCAGTCCGTGTTTAGCGCATAAAGAGGTCTCCGCTTGATGAATTACGATTATATTATTATCGGGGCAGGCTCGGCCGGAAATGTGCTGGCTGCTCGATTGACTGAGGATCCGGATACCAAAGTCTTGCTATTAGAGGCGGGCGGGCCGGATTATCGTCTGGATTTTAGAACCCAGATGCCGGCAGCCTTGGCTTATCCTTTACAGGGACGCCGTTATAACTGGGCCTATCTGACCGATCCTGAACCACATATGAATAATCGCCGCATGGAATGCGGACGTGGTAAAGGCCTTGGTGGCTCATCGCTGATTAATGGCATGTGTTATATCCGCGGCAATGCCATGGATCTGGAACAGTGGGCCAGCTTGAAAGGTCTGGAACACTGGAGCTATGCAGAATGTCTGCCCTATTATAAAAAGGCGGAAACACGCGATATTGGCGGCAATGACTATCATGGCGATGCCGGGCCAGTTTCAGTCGCAACACCAAAAAATGATAATAATGAGCTGTTTCATGCCATGATCGAAGCTGGTGTACAGGCCGGTTATCCACGAACGGACGATTTAAATGGCTATCAGCAGGAAGGCTTTGGCCCGATGGATCGTACCGTGACTCCGCAAGGCCGCCGTTCCAGTACCGCGCGCGGTTATCTGGATATGGCCAAAGGGCGCGACAATCTCACTATTATTACCCATGCCATGACCAATAGAATTCTGTTTAGCCAGAAGCAGGCGATTGGCGTGGAATATTTTGAAGGTCAAAATGCCTTACAACCCATTCAGGTCTTTGCCGATAAAGAAGTTCTGCTGTGTGCCGGGACGATTGCTTCCCCGCAAATTTTGCAGCGTTCAGGTGTGGGTCCTGCCGCATTATTAAAAAGTCTGGACATTCCGGTCGTTCAGGACTTGCCGGGTGTGGGCGAAAACTTGCAGGATCATCTGGAAATGTACCTGCAATACCAGTGTAAAAAACCGGTCAGTCTCTATCCCGCCTTAAAGTGGTATAACCAGCCGATGATTGGTGCTGAATGGTTATTTCTAGGCACAGGTATTGGCGCCAGTAATCAGTTTGAAGCAGGCGGCTTTATCCGTTCTTCCGACGAGTTCGAGTGGCCCAATATCCAGTATCATTTCCTGCCGATTGCAATCAACTATAATGGAACCAATGCCATTCATGAGCATGGTTTTCAGGCGCATGTCGGTTCGATGCGTTCACCCTCCCGCGGGCGTATACAACTCAAATCCAAAGATCCGTTTGAGCATCCAAGTATTTTATTTAACTATATGAGTACCGAGCAGGATTGGCGCGAATTCCGGGATGCCATCCGGATTACCCGGGAAATTATGCACCAGCCAGCACTTGATCCTTATCGGGGTGAAGAAATCAGTCCGGGTCAAGCTGTACAGACAGATGCCCAGATTGACGAGTTTGTGCGTAATCATGCTGAAACCGCATATCACCCATCTTCTAGCTGTAAAATGGGCGAGGATGATATGGCAGTTGTGGACGGTTATGGCCGGGTACATGAAATGCAGGGTCTCAGAGTCATTGACGCTTCCATCATGCCCTTAATTATTACCGGAAATTTGAATGCCACTACCATCATGATGGCCGAGAAACTGGCAGATCATATTCGGGGAAATCCGGCTTTAGCTGCATCGACTGCGCCGTTTTATCGGGCAGCTCGAGTCTCAAGCCAAGCTTGAAATTTCTATTTTACAGGTGGAAATAGGCATAAACTTATATTAATTATGCGTTAAAATAAGCTGTATATTTTGATATTAATCGATCTTTAAGTAGGGCTGCATCATGTTTTCAGCCCTTTTATTTACCCAAAAAGAATTTTATATTTTATGAGAATCTTAAATCAAACCTTGCTCTTCGGCTGTGTCACATTTTCCAGTATTTGTAGTTTTGCAAATGACGTTCAAAACAATCAAATACAAGCAAGTGGCAACCTGAGCGTGGTGTCTAAATATGTATCACGCGGTTTAAGCAATGCACCGGAAGACGATAATATTGCACTACAAGCAGGGTTGAATTTGGCCTATGGCAACTTTTATGTGGGCTATTGGGGTTCTACATTGGGTTATTCCTATGCTGAGGTGCAAGGACGCAGAGGGCATAGCACCGATAAATTCGAGCATGACTTTTTGGTCGGCTATACGCACAGCTCGGAACATTATGATTGGGATTTCTGGAATGCCACCTATTATTATCCAGGGGGCGAAAACACCACCGGTAATGAGTTGGGTTTAAATGTCAGCCGTATGCTGGATGAAAAAACCAGTATTGGCGCGAGCGTATCGACCTATCTTTATGATGTGGCCTATGCCAATCAGGGCGATACCTTTTATACGCTGAATCTGAACCATCAATTGAATGATCGTGTGAATGCCAGTCTGACTGCTGCAGGTAGCTATTTTAATGATGAAGGCAAATATGAAGGTGGAGAACTGGGTGATACCCAAAAACAGCATGCCTTCCGTTATGCGTCTGCCGGACTGAGTTATGCAATCTTGCCTCAATTAAGTGTGTCAGGCGAATATCTGCTGGGGGGCTATGACCGCTACGGTGACAAGCAGCGAAATCTGGCTTTATTCGGTTTAAGCTATGATTTTTAAGGCCTTAAAGCTTAGAAGATGAAATTATTGTTAATCTGTCTATACATATTTTAAAGCTACATCAGAAGCGCTCATTCGATATTAAAAGCAACACATGGATCGTCACAAATTTTAAATGTGTTGATTCATGTTGTTCCTATTTCTTAGCTTTATAGAAAATATCGCGGAAAAACTCACAAACGTTATCAATTTCATCAAATGACTCTATAATAGCGCCCATTCTTAAAGGGTTCGCCGTAGTCTCATGACTACGTTATTACCCTGATTTATTTTTAAGTCAAGTTCTCCTGCGTGATTCGGCTTGTACATTCAGATTCAGCATCTTATTTGTCCATGGCGGCACATAAGAACATTTAGGTGTCCACATGGAAATCAAGGTCAATTATCTCGACAATCTGCGCCAAGAAGCCAAATTTGATGACTTCACGGTGATTGCCGATCAACCGATTCGTTACAAAGGCGATGGTTCTGCACCCGGTCCATTCGATTATTTTCTGGCCTCATCGGCACTTTGTGCAGCTTACTTTGTCAAAGTATATTGTGCAGCACGTGATATTCCGACCGAAAATATTCGCCTGTCACAAAACAATATTGTCGATCCTGAAAACCGTTATAAACAGATTTTTAAAATTCAGGTTGAACTGCCAGCTGATATTTCAGAAAAAGACCGCCAGGGCATTTTACGTTCGATTGACCGTTGTACGGTCAAGAAAGTGATCCAGACTGGCCCTGAGTTTGTGATTGAAGAAGTCGAAAGCATTGATGCCGATGCGCAAGCCTTGTTAATGCCAAGTCTGGCCTCTGCAAACAGCACTTTTATTCCGGGCAAAGATCTGCCTTTGGAAGAAACCATTGCCAATATGTCTGCCATTCTGGCCGGTCTGGGCATGAAGATTGAAATCGCATCATGGCGCAATATCGTACCAAACGTATGGTCATTGCATATTCGTGATGCACAGTCGCCAATGTGCTTTACCAATGGTAAAGGTTCAACCAAGGAAAGTGCGCTGGCATCTGCACTGGGCGAGTTCATCGAGCGCTTGAACTGTAACTTTTTCTATAATGACCAGTTCTGGGGTGAAGACATTGCCAATGCAGAATTTGTACATTATCCGGATGAAAAATGGTTTAAGCCGGGCCCGAATGGCGAACTTCCGCAGGAAGTCTTAGACGAATATACACTTGAAATTTATGATCCTGAAGATGAGTTATTGGGTACGCATCTTTATGACACCAACTCGGGTAATACTGAACGTGGCATCTGTTCACTGCCATTTGTACGTCACTCCGACGGTGAAACGGTTTATTTCCCATCGAATCTGATTGAAAATCTGTACTTGAGTAACGGGATGAGTGCAGGGAATACCTTGCCTGAAGCTCAGGTGCAATGCCTGTCTGAAATCTTTGAACGTGCGGTCAAGCGTGAAATTATTGAAGGTGAACTGGCTTTACCGGATGTACCTGAACAGGTGCTGGCGAAATATCCAAAAATTGTTGAAGGTATTAAAGGTTTAGAGGAACAGGGCTTCCCGGTGCTGGTCAAAGATGCCTCATTAGGCGGTCAATTCCCGGTAATGTGTGTGACCTTGATGAACCCGCGTACCGGCGGTGTGTTTGCATCTTTTGGCGCGCATCCAAATTTTGAAGTGGCACTTGAACGCAGTCTGACTGAATTGCTGCAAGGTCGTAGCTTCGAAGGTCTGAATGACCTGCCGAAGCCAACTTTTAGCTCAAATGCCGTGACTGAACCGAACAACTATGTCGAACACTTTATCGATTCGAGCGGTGTGGTGTCTTGGCGTTTCTTTAGTGCCAAAGCAGATCATGAATTTGTGGAATGGGATTTCACCAACCATGGTCAAAACTCCAATGCAGATGAAGCTGCAGCTTTATTCGGCATTCTGGAAGAGCTCGGTCATGAAGCCTATATGGCGGTTTATCAACATTTAGGTGCAACGGCTTGTCGTATCCTGGTGCCAGGCTATTCTGAAATCTATCTGGTCGAAGATCTGATCTGGGATAATACCAACAAGGCTTTGGCATTCCGTGAAGATATCCTGAACTTGCATCGTCTGGATGAAGAACAGCTTGAGGCGCTGGTAGAGCGTCTGGAAGAATGTGAGCTGGATGACTATACCGAGATCAAAACCTTGATCGGGGTTGAATTCGATGAAAATACCGAATGGGGCCAATTAACGATTTTAGAATTAAAATTGTTAATTTATCTTGCGCTGCAACAATTTGAAGAAGCCAAAGATCTGGTTGAGCAGTTCTTGCAGTTCAATACCAACACGGTAGAACGCGGCTTATTCTATCAATGTATGAATGTGGTGCTGGAAGTACTGCTTGATGACGAGATGGAAATTGAAGATTATGCACATAACTTCCGCCGTATGTTTGGTGATGAACGTATGGATGCGGTTATGGCTTCAGTTGAAGGCACGCTTCGTTTCCATGGCCTGACTGAAACCAGCATGAAGCTTGAAGGTCTGGATCGTCATTTACGCCTGATTGATAGCTATAAAAAACTGCATGCTGCGCGTGCCAAGTTTGTCGCAAAATAAATCAATTCCCTGAATGACTCAAATTTTAGTCGTTCAGGTCTGATTTTAAAATGGCTGATCCGGCTTCGGGTCAGCCATTTTTTCAGCACGACATAAACCAGATTATTTTCCTATCTCATTTCAATAGATAGAGTGATACAGGCTTATTTTGATTTACTTTAAAATTTATTAATCCCAGCTCTCGAGAGAACTGGGATTACCTAAAAAATTAAAGTGAAGAGTTAGTACGAACTGCTTCAAGATTGGGTAAGTGAATCAGAGAAATAGATATATTTTTTTAATTCACAAGAACTATCCAAATTACATATTTGGATAGTTTGGACCACCGCCACCTTCCGGTGTTACCCAGGTGATGTTCTGAGACGGATCTTTAATATCACAGGTCTTGCAGTGCACACAGTTGGCTGCATTGATCTGGAAACGCTTGGAACCGTCATTATTTTCCATGATTTCATACACCCCTGCCGGGCAGTAACGCTGCGCCGGTTCATCCCATGTCGGCAGGTTGACTTCCACCGGAATTGAAGCATCGGTGAGTTTTAAATGCGCTGGCTGGTTTTCTTCATGCACGGTATTCGAGACAAAGACTGAAGACAGACGATCAAAAGTCAGCTTGCCATCCGGCTTTGGATAGTTCGGTTTAAAGCTTTCAGCCGCCTGGGTTTTCAGCGCAGCATGATCTTGAACCAGATCATGCAGGGTAAATGGCACTTTAAACACGTTCTGATCGATGAAGTTAAACGCGCCACCGATCCATTGACCGAACTTGTGCATTGCCGGGCCAAAGTTACGCGAGTTATATAGCTCTTCTTTCAGCCAGCTGTTGTTGAACTTGTCGGTATACGCGGTCAGTTCTTTCACGAAGAAATCTTCACCTTCAGCCACACGTGCCACCGCCAGATCACCGCCTTTTTCTACACCGGCCGCAATCGCCTCAAATACCGCTTCACCGCAGAGCATGCCGGATTTCATCGCAGTATGTGAGCCCTTGATCTTGGCAAAGTTCAGGAAGCCGGCATCATCACCAATCAAAGAACCACCCGGGAAGGTGAATTTTGGTAATGAGTTAAAACCACCTTTGGTCACAGCACGCGCACCATAAGAAATACGCTTACCACCTTCCAGATACTGCTTGATCAATGGATGGGTTTTCCAGCGCTGCATTTCCATGAACGGATACATATACGGGTTAGTGTAAGAAAGATCCACGATCATGCCCAGGGTCACCTGATTGTTCTCGGGGTGGTAGAGCCACCATCCGCCTGAAGAACCAGTTTCAGAAAGCGGCCAGCCGGCACCATGCATGACCAGACCCGATTTGTGCTTGGCAGGATCGATTTCCCAAAGCTCTTTAATGCCGATACCGTAGTGCTGCGGATCAGCGTCCTTATCCAGGTTGAACTTCTGGATCAGACGTTTACCGAGGTGACCACGACAGCCTTCAGCAAAGATGGTGTATTTGGCATGCAGTTCATAACCCGGGGTAAAGTTATGCGTCGGCTCGCCATCTTTACCAATGCCCATGTCACCGGTCTGGATGCCTTTGACTGTGTCATCGGCATGATACAGAATTTCTGATGCCGCAAAGCCCGGGAAGATCGATACTTCGAGTTCTTCGGCTTTCTGGCCTAACCAGCGCACCACGTTGCCGAGCGAGATGACATAGTTGCCATCGTTATGCATGGTTTTAGGCACCATCCAGTGCGGTGCTTCCTGTGATTTTTCATCTGAAAGCAGGAAGAAGGTTT